>NZ_CP095376.1:5326666-5927500 GCF_023008405.1 Amycolatopsis sp. FBCC-B4732 | reverse complement strand
CAGCCACCCTTGAAAGAGTGCGTAATAGCTCACTGGTCAAGTGGTCCTGCGCCGACAATGTAGCGGGGCTTAAGCACACCGCCGAAGCTGTGTCATTCATGCAATACATCGGCTTCACTCCTTGAGGGTGTTGTCTAGTGGTGTGGATGGGTAGGGGAGCGTCCTGCATCCAGGGAAGCGGCGGCGGAAGCCAGTCGTGGAGGGTGTGGGAGTGAGAATGCAGGCATGAGTAGCGAATGCAGAGTGAGAAACTCTGCCGCCGGATGACCAAGGGTTCCTGGGCCAGGCTAATCCGCCCAGGGTAAGTCGGGACCTAAGGCGAGGCCGACAGGCGTAGTCGATGGACAACGGGTTGATATTCCCGTACCCGAGCATGTGCGCCCATGACGAGGCGTTTGATACTAACCACCCAAAGCCATTGCTTGAAGCCTTCGGGTGGATGGTGGTGTGTGGAGCGTGGGACCTGATTTCGTAGTAGTCAAGCGATGGGGTGACGCAGGAAGGTAGCTCCGCCAGGCGATGGTTGTCCTGGTGTAAGCGTGTAGGAGAAAGCATAGGCAAATCCGTGCTTTATATACTCTGAGACGTGATGCGTAGCCGTTTGAGGCGAAGTAGAGTGATCCTATGCTGCCGAGAAAAGCCTCTAGTGAGTGCATGCACGGCCCGTACCCCAAACCAACACAGGTGGTCAGGTAGAGAATACCAAGGCGATCGGGTGAACTGTGGTTAAGGAACTCGGCAAAATGCCCCCGTAACTTCGGGAGAAGGGGGGCCAAACATCCTGAAGCTTCTTGCAGGCTAGGGGTGGGTGGCCGCAGAGACCAGCGGAAAGCGACTGTTTACTAAAAACACAGGTCCATGCGAAGTCGCAAGACGATGTATATGGACTGACGCCTGCCCGGTGCTGGAACGTTAAGAGGACCGGTTAGCCAGTAATGGCGAAGCTGAGAATTTAAGCGCCAGTAAACGGCGGTGGTAACTATAACCATCCTAAGGTAGCGAAATTCCTTGTCGGGTAAGTTCCGACCTGCACGAATGGCGTAACGACTTTCCGGCTGTCTCAACCACAGGCCCGGCGAAATTGCACTACGAGTAAAGATGCTCGTTACGCGCGGCAGGACGGAAAGACCCCGGGACCTTTACTATAGTTTGGTATTGGTTTTCGGTTCGGCTTGTGTAGGATAGGTGGGAGACTGTGAAGCGGTGACGCTAGTTACTGTGGAGTCGTTGTTGAAATACCACTCTGGTCGAATTGGGAATCTGAACCTCGGGCCATGATCTGGTTCAGGGACAGTGCCTGATGGGTAGTTTAACTGGGGCGGTTGCCTCCTAAAGAGTAACGGAGGCGCCCAAAGGTTCCCTCAGCCTGGTTGGCAATCAGGTGTTGAGTGCAAGTGCACAAGGGAGCTTGACTGTGAGACAGACATGTCGAGCAGGGACGAAAGTCGGGACTAGTGATCCGGCACCTCCTGGTGGAAGGGGTGTCGCTCAACGGATAAAAGGTACCCCGGGGATAACAGGCTGATCTTGCCCAAGAGTCCATATCGACGGCATGGTTTGGCACCTCGATGTCGGCTCGTCGCATCCTGGGGCCGGAGTAGGTCCCAAGGGTTGGGCTGTTCGCCCATTAAAGCGGCACGCGAGCTGGGTTTAGAACGTCGTGAGACAGTTCGGTCCCTATCCGCCGCGCGCGTAGGATACTTGAGGAAGGCTGTCCCTAGTACGAGAGGACCGGGACGGACGAACCTCTGGTGTGCCAGTTGTTCTGCCAAGGGCATGGCTGGTTGGCCACGTTCGGAAGGGATAACCGCTGAAGGCATCTAAGCGGGAAGCCTGTTCCAAGATGAGGTATCCCACCCCTTTTTGTGGGTTAAGGCTCCCAAGAGACCATTGGGTTGATAGGCCAGAAATGGAAGCACAGTAATGTGTTGTCGAGTTGACTGGTACTAATAGGCCGAGGACTTGTCTACGAAGATGTTGCGCATCCACTCTACGGTTCTGAAGCACCACGCCGGTGACGGTGTGTGTTGTTTCGGAGTGTTTCGGTGGTTTTAGCGTCAGGGAAACGCCCGGTCCCATTCCGAACCCGGAAGCTAAGCTTGACAGCGCCGATGGTACTGCAACCGAAGGGTTGTGGGAGAGTAGGACACCGCCGAACTTACTTGGGAAGAGCCCCGGTAGAGGACCAGTTTTGGTTCTCCCGGGGCTTTTTTCATGCCCGCAACACCCACCACGCCCGGCCGCCGGCACGAAAGAGCGACTCGCGCCCCCGCAACCGGCCACCGAAACAACCCGACTCCTGCCGCGGCCGCCCCTTGCCCGTGGGCAAGCAGCACAGCACGAACGGCCCACTCGCGCCCGACAAGGCCACGAGCGGCCCGTTCGCACCGGCCGGCAACGCAGCGAACGGACCGTTCGTACCCGGCAACGCGACGCCCGGCCGACGAGCGCCTGGCAAGGCCACGAACGGCCCACTGGCGCCGGCCGTCGCGGCAATTGGCCCCTGCGTCCGACGGCAACGCAGCGAACGACCCACTCGCACCGGTAACGCGGCGAAGGGCCGACTTGGCCCGACAATGCCGCCAGCGGCCCACTCGCGCCCGACATCGCGGCGACCGGCCGACTTGCATCCGACGGCACCGCTGTGAATGGACCGTTCGCCGCTCAAGAGAGCAGCGCGAGCGGCCCAGCCGTGCCAGCGCAGGTTGCGAGCGGCCCACTCGTGCCCGGCGAGGGGTGCGAACGGTCCGTTCATGCCGCACCCGCAAGCCGCATCCGCTCGTCCCGGGAAAGTCCAGCGAGAGCCGGCCGCCCGCACCCGGTCAAGCCCCGCCCCACGGACCAGCCCAGCCGCTCCGAGGACCACCCGCCCGAGCGCTCGAAAACAAGCATGAAAAAGGGCCGGAGCTCCACCGAGCCCCGGCCCTTCCCACCGATCGACCGCTACTTCAAACCCCTACTTCACCGCCGACCCGGCCTGCCAGTCGGCCCAAGACTTCGTCCAGTCGCCGTACAGGTCCCACACCGGGAGCTGCGGGCCGCCCGAGTTGGTCACCTCCACGACGTCGCCCAGGCCCATGTTCTGGAAGAACCACTGGGCGTTCGCGCCGTTCAGGTTGATGCAGCCGTGCGACACGTTCGAACTTCCCTGCTGGCCCACGCTGTTCGGGTTCTCGTGGACGAACTCGCCGTCGTTGGAGATCCGCTCCGACCACTTCTCGCTGGAGCGGTACGCCTTCGGGTCCGGCGGGCAGACGCCGTACGTGCAGGAGTCCATCGTGTAATTGGCCTGCTTGTCCGAAATGACGTGCGCGCCCAAATGGGTGGGCGTCGCGTCCTTGCCCATCGAGATCGGCATCGACTTGACCATCGCGCCGTTGTGGAAGATCTGCATCTGCTCGGTGTTCCCGTCCGCCTTCGCGATCCAGGAATCGTGCACCTTGTACGTTTCCGTGCGGTCTTCCGCGCCGAACACGCCGCCGCCGAAATCGACGCCGTAGATCTTCGCCGAGACCTTCAAGGTCGTGCCGGCCTTCCAGTACTCCTTGGGGCGGTAGTGGACGTTCGAGTCGTCGATCCAGTACCAGCCGCCGTCCTGCTTCGGAGTGGACTCGACCGTCAGGGCCTTCTCCACCGCCGCCTTGTTCTTGACGGCGATCTTGCCGAAGCTGAACACGATCGGCTGGCCGACGCCGACGCCCGTGCTCGCCACCGCGGCCGGGGCCGGGATCAGGTTGGCGTTCGCCTGCTTCTTCGGCGCGATCGTGCTGATCTGGTTGTCCTGCTCGATCGGCTTCCCGTTGGCGCCCTGGGCGTGCGCGACGATCTTGTACGTCGAGCCGTAGCCGAGCGGCTCGGTGGACGTCCAGCTCGAGCCGTCGTCGGCGAGCTTGCCGGCGACCGCCTTCGCCTTGGCGGCGTTGGTCACCGTGACGTCGAGGAGCTTCCCGTTGGCCGCCTTGACGACGATCGGGGTCGCCGGGTTCACCCCGGTACCGCCGGCGGGCTCGAACGTCACCGCGACCGGGGTCTCGGACGCCGAAGCGGAACCCGACGCCGGTGCTCCGCCGGCGGGGGTGCCGCCGTCGTCACCGGACGAACAGGCGGAAACCAGCAGTGCCCCGGCGAGGATTCCGGCCACCGAAAGTAAAATCTTCTTGGGGAGCATATTGTCTCTTTTTTGGAATCGGGATCGGCGGGCATTCGTCATCAAAACTACGCGATAGCGATGACGTTCTTCCCGGCGGATCGGTGCATCGGCGTGACGCGGATCACTCGACGACGAGGCCTGGAGCGCCGTAGAGTCCCGGGCCGTTCACCGCGAGCCCGTCGAGGTACTCGCGCGCCGCCTGGTACGCCTGTTCCGCCAGTGCTTCCGTGTGCCCGAAGTCGAGCGGGTTCACACGTACGGGGGCCGGCCCCGGCACGTAGACCACGGGCACCTGCTGCGCCGCCACCGGCGCTTCCAGCACGGCCTGGTTGCGCATGCTGATCATCGCGGTGAACATGATCACCTCGGCGAACGTCCGCGGCGCTTCGGGCATTTTGCCCGGGAACGCGCAATCCAGCACCACCAACGACTTCGCCCCCATGGTCAGCGCCTGCCGCATCGGCACGTTCGCGACGAGGCCGCCGTCGTAGAGGAGCCGCCCTTCGTGCTCCACCGGCGGGAAGATCCCCGGGATCGCGCAGCTCGCGAGGAGCGGCTCGAGCAGCCGCCCGGAGCGGATCAGCAGCGGCTCGGCCGTGTCGACCTGGGTCGTGACGACGCCGAGCGGCAGCGCCAGGTCCTCGAACCGCGTTTCGGCGCCGAGGTGGTCGGCGACGATCCCCGCCAGGCCGGAATTGGGGAACAGGTGCGTTTTGCTCTGCGTCAGCGTCCGGACGCGGCTCAGCACGCCGCCGGGGAACGCCTCCGCGCGGGTCATGTGCGCCCAGATGCCGTGCAACGCGGCCAGCGCGTCGCCGCCGGAGCGCGCCAGGACCGCGGCGTTCAGCGAACCGACCGACGTGCCCGTCACGAGGTCCGGCGTGGCCCCGGCTTCGGTCAGCGCGCGCAGCATGCCGACCTGCATGGCGCCGAGGCTGCCGCCACCGCCGAGGACGAAGCCGACCGGCCGGGGAAGATCCGCGAGACTCATACCGCCGAATGTAGTAAGCCCGACTTTCGCAGGTCGTGCCGGGCGTGAAGGCGGCGTTAACCTGCTGGGGTGGCCGAGCTGGAGCTGCGCCATCTCAGAGCCGTCCGCGCCGTCGCGGACGGCGGGAGCGTGAGCCGCGCCGCCACCGTCCTCGGCGTCAGCCAGCCCGCGCTCACCGCGCAGCTCAAGCGGATCGAACGGATCCTCGGCGGCGATCTGTTCGTCCGCGGGCCCAGCGGCGTGCGGCCCACCGAGCTCGGCCGGTTCGTCCTCGCCCGCGCCGACGCGCTGCTCTCGGACATGCAGGCCCTCGTCGCCTCCGCGCGGCGCCACGGCGGGAGCGAGCCCGAAACCCTGCGGATCGGCTACGTCCCGCTGCTCGTCATCGGCCGGTTCATCGAGGAGCTGGGGGAGCTGGACCTCGACGTCCAGACGTACGCCGAACCGGCGTCGCTGACCCTCCTGAAGCTGCTCTCGACCGGCCGCGTCGACGTCGCGCTGCTGGAGCAGTTCGACGGCACCGAGGCGCACCACTTCGCCGGGCTGGCCGTGCGGACGCTCGCGACCGAGCCGATCTTCGTCGGGATCGCGCAGGGGCACCCGGCGATCCGCGACGGCGTCGTCGACCTGGCCGACCTGGCCGGCTGCGACTGGATCCTGCCGCCACCGCACGAAAACTGCGTGCGCGTGCGGTTCGCGCAGGCCTGCACGGCCGCCGGCTTCACGCCGCGGGTGCGGCACTTCACGTCCGAAGCCGGGACGGCGGGCACGCTGATCGCGCAGGGCGCGGTCTGCCTCGCGCAAGCGGCTTCGGCACCCCCGCACGGGCTGCTCGCGCTGCCGCTGGCGGGCGACCCGCTGTGGACGACGCTGTTGTTCGCGACGCGCGAGGACGACGCCCGGACGCCGTCGACCGACGAGGTGTTCCGCTGCGCGGAGGTCGCGCACCAGGCGTCGCTGCACCGGAACCCGCACTTCGCGCGCTGGTGCGGCCGGAATCCGGGCGAACGGCTCGTCTCGGCCCGATAGGCGGCATAACGCCGGTGTTATCCCCGCTGGGATTACTGCCCGGCGCGGCAACGGGAGAAGCTCACGAAGTCCCCACCTGTTGCCGACAAGGAGCAACGAATGCACTTCAGACGAGCAATGGCGCTCGGCGCGCTGTGCGTGGCCCTCACCGGCCTGCTCTCCCCGCCCGCGAGCGCGACCACCGAAGCGACGACGTTGTCCATCAGCCAGCTGGTCCAGGAGCAGAACCAGTGGTGCTGGGCCGCCAGCGGCCTGACCATCGCACGGTTCCTCGGCTACGGCACGAGCACCAGCCAGAACACCTTCTGCGACTACTCGCGCGGCTACCCGGCCGGCTCGCAGTGCCCCAACCAGGCCGGCGAGCTGACCTACGTGCAGCGCGGCTACCAGGCGCTCGGGCTGCGGCCCGGCACGGTGACCGGCGCGCTGAGCTTCGCGTCGGTGCAGAGCGAAATCACCGCCCGCCGGCCGATCGAGACCGGCATCTACTGGACCGCGGGCGGCGGGCACGCCCAGGTCATCTACGGCTACGACGCCAGCGGGCTCGTCTACTACGGCGACCCGTGGCCGAGCAGCCAGCGCTACAGCGCGATGGCGCACACCAGCTACGTCCGCAACGGGCAGTTCCAGTGGGCGCAGTCCCTCTACCGGATCGGGGCGTGAGGCGTGAACCTCTTCCGTGGACTCGTCACGCTCTTCGCGGGGACGGCGCTGGTACTGGGTTTCGGCGGCACGGCATCGGCTTCGACGCCGCCGTCCGGCGAGGTCGCCGCCGCGGTCAAGTCGGCGGACGCGCAGCTGTCGGCGTTCTTCGGCCAGCTCGACCGGCGGGCCGGGGTCGCGCGCGCCGACGTCGCGCAGGCGCCCCAGGTCGGCGGTGAACCGCAGAGTGTCTACTCGCTGGATCCGGCGTTCGTCGCCGGTCAGCCCGGGGCGAAGCCGGCCTCGTTCGCGTACTACGCGGTGAAGGCGCAGGCGTCGACCGGGCGGCAGGCCACCGTGTGGGTGACGCGCGACGCCGCCGGGTGGACCGCGACCAACTTCACGACCGGCACCGAGGAACTGACGTTCCCGGCGCAGGCGCACGGGGACCTGGTGTTCACCGAGCCGCAGGTCAACGCGTGGTACCGGGTGCGCGACGGCCGGGTGCTGCCGCTGAACGACCCGGCCCGCCAGCGAGTCGGTGAGGGTGTCGCGGTGGCGGCGTACCAGCAGCTGGTGCACCGCTTGTACGGCGACAAGCTGCCCGGGTCGGCGTACCGCGACCAGGGCAAGCTCGGCGGGTACGACCTCGCCGCCGCGTCGCCGGCTCCCGCGCCGGGTGCGGGTTCCTGGCCGTTCGCCGCCGGTGGGGCGCTGCTGGCGCTCGGCCTGATCGGCTGGGCCACCGGCAAGGCGGCACGCGCCCGCCGCTGACGCCGGGAGGGTGCGGCCCGGTTCGCCCGCGCCGCACCCTCTGGCCGCCGGTCGTCAGGGCACGCGCTCGGGCTCGCGGTCCGGGGTCGGTGCTGCCAGTGCCTTGCGCTTCTTCAGGCGCAGCAGGAAGAACACCGCCACCGCCGCCAGGACGCCCACCGCGATCAGGCCGCCCGTGTTGAGGGCGCCCTCGATGCGCTTCGCCGCTTCGCCCAGGGCCGCGCCGATGCTGATGTGGGCCAGGGACCAGCAGAACGCGCCCGCGGCCGCGGCGGGGAGGAACTTGCGGAACGGGAGGCCGGACGTGCCCGCCGCCGCCGGGGTCAGGGTTCTGATCACCGGCAGGAAGCGGGCGAAGAAGACCGCCCACGTCCCACGGCGCTCCAGGACTCCGGTGGCCTTGTCCCAGGCTTCGAGACCGTACTTGCGGATCAGCTTCGTCTCACGCAGGCGGGGCCCGAAGCGGCGGCCGATGAAGAAGCCGAGGGCGTCGCCCGCCGTCGCGCAGACCGTGACCACCGCCCACAGGGCCAGGAACCGGGCCACCGTGTTCGCCGTCGTCGCCGCGATCAGCAGGCCGGATTCGCCGGGGGCCAGGAAGCCCAGGCCGATCGTGCACTCGGCGAACACCAGACCGCCGGTGGCGGCGACGAGCCCCGGTTCCGGGAGTCCTTGCAACCAGCTGAGGAGGTCCGAAACCAGGGCCATGCCCGCTACTTTACCGATCCTTTAAGGATGGTGGGGTGACGTGCGTCACCGGGCCAGCAGCGACGCCGCTTCCTGCGCGGCCGGGCCTTCGGCGGCCAGGTGGGCCAGGTTCTCCGGCAGTTCCTCGCCGCGGTGCGCCTTCGTCTGGGCGTAGAGCCGTCCCGCGCGGTAGGACGAGCGCACCAGAGGGCCGGCCATGACACCGGCGAAGCCCATCGCTTCGGCAGCCTTCGAGTGCTCGACGAACTCTTCGGGCTTCACCCACCGGTCCACCGGGTGGTGCCGCGGCGACGGACGCAGGTACTGCGTGATCGTCAGGATCTCGCACCCCGCGTCGACCAGGTCCTGCATCGCCGGAGCCACCTCATCCGGCGTCTCACCCATGCCCAGGATCAGGTTCGACTTCGTCACCAAACCCGCCTCACGCGCCTTCGTGATGACCTCGAGCGACCGCGCGTAGCGGAAGCCCGGACGGATCCGCTTGAAGATCCGCGGCACCGTCTCCACGTTGTGCGCCAAGACTTCCGGCCGCGACCCGAACACCTCGGCCAGCTGCGCCGGATCCGCGTTGAAGTCCGGGATCAGCAACTCGACACCCGTACCCGGGTTCAACGCGTGAATCTGGCGCACGGTCTCCGCATACAGCCACGCGCCGCCATCCTCAAGGTCATCACGGGCGACGCCGGTGACCGTCGAATACCGCAAACCCATCGCCTGCACCGACTCCGCGACCTTCCGCGGCTCAGTCCGATCCAGCTCGGCGGGCTTACCCGTGTCGATCTGACAGAAGTCACACCGACGGGTGCACTGGTCCCCACCGATCAGGAACGTGGCCTCCCGGTCTTCCCAGCACTCGTAGATGTTGGGACAACCAGCCTCTTCACACACCGTGTGCAGACCCTCACGGCGCACCAGGCCCTTGAGTTCGGTGAACTCCGGCCCCATCCGCACCCGCGTCTTGATCCACGGCGGCTTCTTCTCGATCGGCGTCTCACTGTTGCGTACCTCGAGACGCAGCAGCTTCCGGCCTTCAGGCGCAGCACTCACGCCTCCAACCGTACGCCCGTCCGGGCTAAGCGGGGTCGGGGGTGACGCCGGTCAGCTCCGCCGTGACGTCCCACAACGTGGCCCCCAGCGACTCGCTCAGCGCCGGGGTCAGGGGACGTACTTTGACCGGGTGCCCGCGCATGCCGCCGAGGCCGCCCGGGGCGATGTAGTCGCCGCCTTCGACGCCGTCCGCCGTGGCCGCGTACAGCTGGGGGAGGGCGCCCTGGCGGACGTTCTGGGCGAACAGGGCCTCGCCGATGCGGTGGCCGCCCGCGATGACGCCGCGGACCACCGCGTTGGAGTACGAGCGGGCCATGCCGCTGCCGAGGCCGGTCGCCGTGTAACCCGGGTGGGCGGCGACGCTGAGGACGTCGTCGCCGGACTTGCGCAGACGGCGGTCGAGCTCCAGGGCGAACACCTGGTTCGCGAGCTTCGACTGCCCGTACGCGGTCGCCGGGTTGTAGCGGCGGTGCTCGCCGTTGGGGTCTTCGAGGTCGATGCGGGCGCCGGTCGCGGCGAGGCTCGACAGCGTCACGACGCGGGCGTGCGTGCCGCCGCGCAGGGCGGGCAGCAGCAGCCACGTCAGCGCCGCGTGGCCGAGGTGGTTCGTGCCGAACTGCAGCTCGAAGCCGTCGGCGGTGCGGCCGCGGGCGGTCGCCATCACGCCGGCGTTGGCGACCAGGACGTCGAGCGCGTCGCCGGTTCGTTCACGGACCGCGGCGGCGGCCGCGCGCACCGAAGCGAGCTCGCTCAGGTCCAGTGGGATGAGCTCGGGTTCGGCGCCCGCGGCGGCCGCGCGGACTCGATCGAGTGCCTTCGCGCCGCGTTCGGGCGAACGGCAGGCGAGGAACACGCGGGCCCCCTTGCCCGCGAGCACCTCGGCGGTGCGCAGACCGAGACCGGAGTTCGCCCCCGTGACCACGACGGTCCGGCCGGTCTGGTCGGCGATGTCGGTTTCGCTCCACCGCGATGTCATGCGTGTTCTCTACACCCGTTACGCACTGGGCGCGAGCAGACGGCGAAGGTGTCCCATCACCGGGCGACGCCGGGCCGGCTCCTCGCGGCTCGTGCGCAGCAACGCCTCGAGGGCGTGGCCCACCTTGACGATCTCCTCGGCCGGCTCACGCGGGTCGGCCAGCCCGGCCGTGACGGCGAGCATCCGCAGCTCGCCCTCGTGCATGCGGCGCAGCGACGCGTACCGCCCGTACGCGCCGTCGAGGACCGCTCGCAGGTCGGCGTGCTCGTCGACGGCGGTGCGCCAGGCGCGGGTGACGGCGTCGACGTGGTCGCCGAGGCCGTCGGCTTCGTCCGGGTCGGCGACTTCGGCGCGCAGCCGGCCGCCGAGCGTGCGCGTCCACTGGTACTGCAGGGCGGTGAGGACGTTCTCTTCGGTGCCGAAGTGCTCCTCGGCCCCCGGTACTTCCTCGAGTGGCAGCGGCGCGCCCGGGTTCCGGGCGGCCAGGCGGACGGCGGCTTCGAGGATTTCCTGACGCCGGTAGAAGTCTGTCCAGCTCATGGTGTGGCTCCCCTTCCGTGGTCCGGGTCATACCGCGGGTCTGCGGCATACTCCCGGTACGGACCTGACCCGGCGAACATACCATGAGTATGGAGAGATCCTCCGGGCGTAAAGTTGTGAAGGTGGCGACAATGAGGTCCAGACGACTCGACTACTCCGAGTCGACGCGGTCGGCGCTGGTCGACAGCGCGGTCGAACTGTTCACCAAACGCGGCTACGCGGGTACCTCGCTCGACGAGATCGCCAAACGCGCCCGGGTCACCAAGGGAGCCCTGTACCACCACTTCAGCGGCAAGCAGGCGCTGTTCGAAGCCGCGTTCGACCAGGTCGAGAGCCTCGTCTACGACCGGCTCGACAAGATCATGACCGGCGAGGGCTCGCCGTGGGAGCGGGCGCTGGGCGGGCTCAACGCGTTCATCCGCAGCTGTCTCGACCCCGCCTACCAGCGGATCGCCATCCACGAGGCGCCGGTCGTGATGGGCTGGGAACGCTGGCGCGAGGCCGAGGAGCGGTGCAGTTTCGGGCTGGTCCGCTCGGGCCTGCAGTCGCTGATCGACGCGGGCGAGGTCGAGCCGGTGCCGGTGGAGGTCACCGCGCGGCTGCTCTTCGGCGCGCTGTCCAGCGCGGCGACCGAGATCGCCAGCTCGCCGGACCCGAAGCGGGTCGGGGCCGAGATCGAGGACGTGATCGTCCGCATGCTGGTCCGGCTGCGGCGGACCGAGCAGGACGGCGCGGAGGTCTCCCCGTCGTTAGGCTGACGTCGTGGACTTGAGGATCTTCACCGAGCCCCAGCAAGGGGCCAGCTACGACGACCAGCTGCGGGCCGCGAAGGCCGCCGAAGCGGCCGGCTACGACGCTTTCTTCCGCAGCGACCACTACCTGAGGATGGGCTCGGCCGACGGCCTGCCCGGCCCGACCGACGCCTGGATCACCCTGGCCGGCCTGGCCCGCGAGACGAACCGGATCCGGCTCGGCACGCTCGTCACCGCGGCGACGTTCCGGTACCCCGGGCCGCTCGCCATCGCGGTCGCGCAGGTCGACCAGATGTCCGGCGGACGCGTCGAGTTCGGGCTCGGCTCCGGCTGGTACGACGCCGAGCACGAGGCGTACGGCCTGACGCTGCCGCCGCTGAAGGAGCGCTTCGACCGGTACGCCGAGCAGCTCGAGATCGTCACCGGCCTGTGGAAGACGCCGGTGGGCTCGACCTACTCCTTCGCCGGGCAGTACTACACGCTGACGGACTCGCCCGCGCTCCCGAAGCCGGCGCAGCAGCCCGCCCCGCCGGTGATCATCGGCGGTGGCGGCAAGAAGCGCACCCCGGCGCTGGCCGCGCGGTTCGCCGACGAGTTCAACCTGCCCTTCGCCGACGCCGAAACCGCGGCCGCGCAGTTCGCCCGGGTCGAGGACGCGGCGCGGGAGATCGGCCGCGACCCCAAGGAGATCCTGCGGTCGGTGGCGCTGGTCATCGGCGTCGGCCGGACCGAGGAGGAGGTCGCGCGCCGGGCGTCGGCCATCGGGCGGGACGTCTCCGAGCTGCGCGCGAACGGCCTGGCCGGCTCGCCCGCCGAGGTCGTCGACCGGATCGGGCAGTGGCGGGAGAAGACCGGGGTCACCCGGCTCTACCTGCAGCTGCTGGACATGCGGGACCTGGACCAGATCGAGCTGATCGCGGCCGAGGTCGCACCGCAGCTGGACTGACGCGCAACGCCGTGAGGGGCACCTCCGAGGTACCCCTCACGGCGTTCGTCAGTTCTGCAGGGCGAAGGTGACGCCGGGGGCCTGCGGGGCCTCGGGGCGGGGGAGCCAGCGGTCCTCGCTCACCGGCAGCTCGCCTTCCAGCGCCGCCAGCACGGCGTCGCGGGCCAGGGGGAGCACCGCCTCGACCGTGACGTCGCGCTGGAGCTCGTAGGACAGCGATGTCACGCCCGCGTCGCGGATGCCGCAGGGGACGATGCTGTCGAACGCCGCGAGGTCGGCGTTGCAGTTCAGCTCGAAGCCGTGCATCGTCACGCCGCGCTGGACGCGGATGCCGATCGCCGCGATCTTGCGCTCGATCCCGCGTTCGTCGGCCGGGATCCAGACGCCGCTGCGGCCTTCCACGCGGCCGCTGGCCACGCCGAGCTGGTCGCACACGTGGATCAGGGCCTCTTCCAGCCGCCGCACGTAGTGGACGACGTCGATCGGGTCGGCGAGCTTCACGATCGGGTAGCCGACCAGCTGGCCGGGGCCGTGCCAGGTGATCTTGCCGCCGCGGTCGACGTCGATCACCGGGGTGCCGTCGGTGGGGCGGTCGGCCGGCTCCGTGCGCTTGCCCGCGGTGTACACCGAAGGGTGCTGCAGCAGGAACATCGTGTCCGGCGCGGTGCCGTCGGCGCGCTCGGCGAGCCGGCTCCGCTGGAGCTCCCAGGCTTCGGTGTAGTCGATCGTGCCGAGCTCCCGGACGTCGACGGGTTCGGTGCTGGCGCGGCAGGAGGTGCGGGAAGAACTCACCCGTCGAGGCTACGCCCGTCACCCGGGGGAAGCAGCCGCAAGGCGCACGCTGAGAGCAGGCCGACACCGGTCACCGCCAGCACTGCGCCGATCGTGTCCGACACCCAGTGCACGCCCAGCACGACCCGGCACGCGGCGCACAGCACGGTGGCGACGGCGGCCGCCACCAGGACCCGGCGGACCAGCCGCGGCCACAGCCACGCGCACAGCAGGACGAGCACGAACCCGGTGCTCGCCACCGACGTCACGTGCCCGCTCGGGTAGCTCAGGTCCGGGTAGTCGCGCGGGCGTTCGCGCAGGAACACCGGCTTGAACACGACGCTGGTCAGCCGGCACAGCACCAGCACGACGGCGAGCCGCACGCACAACCCCGTGTGCTGGCGCTGCCGCAACGCCAGCGCCAGCAGCGCCGTGCCGAGGACGAACGGGAGCACCGGGCCGAGGACGTCGCTGCCGATCTGCGCCACCCGCCCGAGCGGCTGGGTGTAGACGCCGTGGAGAGCGTTCGCGACCTGGGCGTCGAGGGTCAGCGGGTGCCGCGCCACCGAGAGCCCGAGCACGACGAAGGCCGCCACCAGCGCGAAGCCGATGACGAGCCATCGCTTGAGCGGGACGCTCATGCCGCGGCGAGCGCCCTGTCCAGGGTCGGGTGCCGGAACTCGTAGCCGGAGCGCTCCAGCACGGCCGGGACGGCCCGCTGCCCGAACAGCGCCATTTCCTCGCCGGCCTGGCCGAGCACGGCCTTCAGCGCGAAGCCGGGCACCCGGAACGGTGCCGGGCGGTGCAGCGCGCGGCCGACCGCGCGGGTGAACTCGGCGTTGGTCACCGGGGCCGGCCCGGTCAGGTTCACCGGGCCCGAGACGTCGTGGGTCAGGACGTGGACGATCGCGCCGACTTCGTCTTCGAGGGCGATCCACGGCATGTACTGGCGGCCGTCGCCGAGCCGCCCGCCCAGGCAGAGCTGGAAGAGCGGCCGCAGCGTGCCGTACAGCCCGCCCTTCGCCGACAGCACCAGCCCGGTCCGGATGGTCACCACCCGCGCGTCGCCGGCCCCCGACGTCGCCGCTTCCCACGCTTCGCAGAGCTCGGCGAGGAAACCGCCGCCGCGGGGTGCGGTTTCGTCCACAGTGGACGATCCGGGATTGCCGTAGTAGCCGACGGCGGACGCGTTGACGAACACACCGACCCCGTGTTCGGCCACGGCTTCGGCGAGCACCTCGGTCGGCTCGACGCGGCTGTCGGTGAGCTGCTGCTTGCGCATCGCGCTCCACCGCCCGGGGAAAAGCGGCTTCCCGCCCAGGTTGACGACGGCGTCGACGCCCTCGAACGCGCCGCCGGCGATGGTGCCGGACGGCGGGTCCCAGCGGAATTCACCGCCCCCGCGCGCTTCCCGCCGCACCAGACGGCGGACCTCGTGGCCTTCGCTCAGCAGGCGCTCGCCCAGCGCCGACCCGATCAGGCCGCTCGCTCCGGCGATCAGTACTCGCATGCTCCGATCGTTGCGCATCCGCTGCGCCACCGCACTCCCGGACACGGCGAAGGCCGCCACGGACATTCCGTGGCGGCCTTCGTCAGCGGTGACTCAGAGGCCGAGTTCGCCCTCGAAGTTGCCCTCTTCCAGGCGCTGCTTGATCGTCGTCAGGAAGCGGCCCGCGTCGGCCCCGTCCACCAGGCGGTGGTCGTAGGTCAGCGGCAGGTACGCCATCGAGCGGACGGCGATCGTGTCGTTGCCGTCGGCGTCGGCGACCACGACCGGACGCTTGACGACCGCGCCCGTGCCGAGGATGCCCGACTGCGGCTGCACGATGATCGGCGTGTCGAACAGCGCGCCGACGCTGCCGATGTTCGTGATCGAGAACGTGCCGCCCGACAGCTCGTCCGGCTTGATCTGGCCCGAACGCGCCCGGCCCGCCAGGTCGGCGATCCGGTGCGCGAGCCCGGCCAGGCTCAGCTCGCCCGCGTCGTGGATCACGACCGAGAGCAGGCCGCGCTCGGTGTCCACCGCGATGCCCAGGTGCACGGCGCCGTGGTAGGTGATCTCCTTCGTGTCCTCGTTGTAGGACGCGTTGACGTTCGGGTGCTGCTTGAGCGCCTCGACCGTGGCCTTCGCGAAGAACGGCAGGAACGTCAGGTTGACGCCCTCGCGCTCCTTGAAGGCCGCCTTCGCGCGCTGGCGCAGCTTGGCGATCTTCGTGACGTCGACCTCCTGGACCTGCGTGAGCTGCGCGGCGATCTGCAGCGACTCGCGGGTCTTGGTGGCCGTGATCTGGCGGATCCGGCTGGCCTTCTGGACCGTGCCGCGCAGCGCGGCGAGCTCCGGCGACACCGGGGCCGCGGGACGCGCGGCCGGCGCCGACGGGGCAGCGGCCGCCGGGGCGGCAGCGGCGGGCGCCGGAGCGGCCGCCTTCTGCTTCTCCTCGGCCGCGGCCAGGACGTCCTGCTTGCGGATCCGGCCGCCGACACCGCTGCCGGTCAGCGACGCGAGGTCGATGCCGTGCTCGGTCGCCAGCTTGCGGACCAGCGGCGTGACGTACGGGCCGTCCGCCGAGCCGTCCTTCGCCGCGGCGGCGGGAGCCGCCTCGGCCGCCTTCGCCGCGGGCGCGGCCTGCGGCTCCGGCTTCGGTTCCGGCTTGGGCTCGGGCTTGCTCTCCTGGACCGGCTCGGGCTTCGGCTCCGGCTTGGGTTCCGGCTTCGGTTCGGGCTTGGCCTCGGCCTTCGGCGCCGCGTTCGCGTCACCGATGACGGCCAGGACGCCGCCGACCTCGACGGTCTCGTCCTCGCCCGCGCGGATCTCCAGCACCGTGCCGGCCACCGGGGACGGGACCTCGGTGTCGACCTTGTCGGTGGAGATCTCGAGCAGCGGCTCGTCGACCTCGACCGAGTCGCCGACCGCCTTCAGCCAGCGCGTGACGGTGCCCTCGGTGACGCTTTCGCCCAGCTCGGGCAGCTTCACCTCGGTGCCTTCACCACCGGCGGCCGGCGCGGTGTCCGGCTTGCTCGGGGCGCTGTCCTGGGCCTGCGGCTCGGGCTCGGGCTCCGGTTCGGGCTCGGACTTCTGCTCCTCCTGCGCCGGGGCGGAGGAGGACTCGGGCACGCCGCCGGACCCGTCGTCGATGACGGCGAGCTCGGCGCCGACCTCGACGGTCTCGTCTTCGGCGGCGCTGATCTTCACGACCGTGCCCGCCACCGGGGAGGGCACCTCGGTGTCGACCTTGTCGGTCGAGATCTCGAGCAACGGCTCGTCGACCTCGACGGTGTCGCCCTCCTGCTTAAGCCACCGGGTGACGGTGCCTTCGGTGACGCTCTCCCCGAGCTCCGGCAATGTGACGGAGTAGGCCATCGTTCGCTGACTCCTCTTCCAAGTTCTGCGTGGTCTGGATTCTGCTGGTGGGACGTCAGCTGTGCACGTGCAGCGGCTTCCCCGCGAGGGCGAGGAACGCTTCACCGAGGGCCTCGGTCTGGGTCGGGTGGGCGTGGATGAGGGGTGCGACGTCCTCCGGGAAGGCCTCCCAGCTGTAGATCAGCTGCGCTTCGCCGATCAGCTCGCCGACGCGGTCGCCCACCATGTGCACGCCGACGACCGGGCCGTCCGGGGCCTTGACGAGCTTGACCCCGCCGGAGGTCTTGAGGATCTGGCTCTTGCCGTTGCCGCCGAGGTCGTAGGTGAACGTCGTGACGTCGGCGCCGTACTTGTCCTTGGCCTGGGACTCGGTCAGCCCGACCGACGCGACCTCCGGGTGGGAGTAGGTGACCCGCGGGATGCCGCTCTCGTCGATCACGCGCGGGTTCTGCCCGGCGATCTCCTCGGCGACGAAGATGCCCTGCTGGAAGCCGCGGTGGGCGAGCTGCAGGCCGGGGACGATGTCGCCGACGGCGTAGACGTTCGGCAGGTTGGTGCGCAGGCGGTCGTCGGTGAGGACGAAGCCGCGCTCGATCTTGACGCCGGCCTCCTCGTAGCCGTGACCGGCCGAGTTCGGCCCGCGGCCGACGGCGACCAGCAGCAGGTCGGCCTCGATGGTCTCGCCGGACTCCAGCGAAACGGCCACGCCGTTGTCGTCCTGCTTCGCGCCGGTGAACCGCACGCCCGTCTTGAAGGCGATCTTGCGGCGGCGGAACGCGCGCTCGAGCTGCTTGGACGCGAACTCGTCCTCGTTCGGGACCAGCCGCGGCAGGGCCTCGACGATGGTGACGTCGACGCCGAAGGACGCCCAGACGCTGGCGAACTCGACCCCGATGACGCCGCCGCCCAGCACCACGACCTTCTTGGGGACGTAGTCGAGGGACAGGGCCTGCTCGCTGGCGATGATGCGGCCGCCGAGCTCCAGGCCGGGCAGCGTGCGCGAGTACGAGCCGGTGGCGAGGATGACGTTCTTGCCGGTGTAGCGGGTGCCGTCCACCTCGACGGTCGTGCCGCCGACGAACGTGCCGCTGCCCTCGACGAGGTTCACCTTGTGCGCCTTGGCCAGGCCCTGCAGGCCCTTGTACAGCCGGGAGACGATCCCGTCCTTGTACTTGTTGACCCCGGCGATGTCGATGCCCTCGAAGACGGCCTTGACGCCGACCGCCTCGGCTTCGCGGGTTTCGTCGGCGACCTCGGCGGCGTGCAGCAGGGCCTTGGTCGGGATGCAGCCCCGGTGGAGGCACGTCCCGCCCAGCTTGTCCTTCTCGATCAACGTGACGGAAAGGCCCAGCTCGGCCGCGCGGAACGCCGCGGCGTAGCCGCCCGATCCGCCTCCCAGGATCACGAGGTCGGCGGAGGTGTCGGTCACTTGTATAACTCCTCGGCAAGCAGTGGGGTGGTGCTCTGTCGTCGCCCGTGCGCGGTATAACCGCGCGCGCGACACCCGCCATCTTGTCACTACGCCGGACGGGGCTGCGACCTAGCCGGGTGTGCGACGCCGACCACACGCGGACATCGGGATAATGAGTGGTGCAAGTCTCGGGAGGAGAGGTGGTCGTTGTGGGGCTCTTCGACTCGCTGCGCAGGCGGGCCAAGGGTGGGCAACGGGCCGGCACGCTGCGGAAAGCCAGCTCGGAAGACACCCGGCACCTCGAGGATTGGGTGGCCTCGAGGCAGGGCGTGGAGGCCTACGTGGAGCCTCGGACCAATGTCACGGAGACCACTGTGGTGTTGATCGCCCACGACGGCGAGTGGACCCGGCGCCGGATCGGCAGCCTGGAGGCCGCCCAGCAGTTCGGCCACCGCCGGTCCATCCCGGTCTACGAGGTCGCGCGGGTCGGCTACCCGAAGCGGATGCGCGAGTACACCGAGCGCAAGAAACGCGGGCAGGTCTAGCCGCGCTGTCCCGGGTGCGGACCGGGCCGGACGCGCGGACCCCCACTCCTAGAGCTCGATCCGGCCGACGACCTCGCCGTTGAAGGTCTGGCCGGTCGGGCGGAAGCCCAGCTTGAGGTAGAAGTCCTCCGGGCCGCCCTCGGCCGGGATCCACAGCACCGTGGCGGCGGTGTTGCCGCGCCGGCGGGCTTCCTCGAGCACGGTTTCGACGCCGAACCGGCCGTACCCGCGGCCCTGGACGCCGGCCCCGACGTTGAGGCGCCAGATCCCGCAGCGGAAGAAGTCGAGTTCCGCGTTCGGGTCGAAGCCGCCCATCACGAACGCCACCGGTTCGCCGTCGTCGAGGATCAGCCGCGGCCAGGCGACCTCGGGCTGGGTGTAGGCCTCGGCGAGCGAAACGGCGACCGGCGCGACGAAGACGCGCTGGTGCGGCTCGACGGCCAGCTGGCACGCGGCGGCGACGTTGGCCGGGGTGATCGTCTCCGCGGTGAGGGTGGTCACCGGGCCCAACCTAGCTGGCCTGGGCGAGCAGAGTGGCGTGCTGGACCAGCGCCGCGCGGAACGACTCGTGGACGGTGGTGCCGAGGACCGGGTCGACCTCGATCACGTGCCCGGCCGAGAGCAGGAGGACCGCCGGTTCGGCCAGGACCACGACGCCGTTCTCGGTGCGCAGGTCCGCGGTGCCGAGCAGGCGGGGGAAGACCACGTCCGCGGGCAGGCCGTCGCAGGTGCGGAGGAAGTCGCGGTGGTCGGGTGGGAGTTCGACGCCGAGGCGCAGCTCCGCCGAGCGGATCGCCGCCTCGGACGCCGGGGGAGGGAGGGCGGGCCGGTCGCGCAGGAGCGGGCCGGGCCGCGGTTCCGGCGTGGCGTCGCCGCGCGGGAGCGAGCCCGCGCCGTACCCGCGCAGGCGCACGATCTCCGCGATCAGCTCCGGCCAGCTGCCGACGTCGGGCGGGTAGCGCTCGTGCAGGGCCGCGACCAGCGCACCCGCGCACGCCGGGGCCCAGTCGCGCAGCCCGAGCGGGTCCGCGCCCGCCACCAGCGCCGGGGCGAGGGCCCGCGTCGCCGCGAGGGTCGCCACGTCCGGGCGGGGCCCGGCCAGCGACGCCCACCGCGCGAGGTCGCCGTCGGCCAGTGCCGTGCGGACGCGGTCCGGGCGGGCCGGCGCCACCTGCTCGACCACCTCCGCGATCGGGCCCGGCGGCAGCAGACCCTCCAGGTCGGAGACCGCACGGCGCAGCGAAACCGCGTGCGCGCGCTCTTCGGCGTCGAGGTCCAGCGGCGGCAGGCCCTCGGCCCACGCCGGACGCCCGCCCCGGGCCTCGAAGAGCATCGCCCACGCGCGGGCGCGCACCGGGTCCGGCGCCAGCGCGCTCACCGGCCGTTCCGTGCGGGCCAGCCACTGCTCCACCAGCCGGTCGGCCTCGTCGAGCGCGCCGGTGACCGCGAGCAGCAGAGCCGCGTAGCCGATCCGGTCGTCGACGCCGGCGTCGGTCGCGGTCAGGACGTCGCGGACCGCCGCCTCGAGGTACTCACCGGCATCCACCGGCCCGACCCTAGCCGAGGGCCTGCTTCGCGCCCGGGTGCAGCGGGACCGGATCGGTCCGCGACCGGGGTGACCCGCCTTCAGCTTCGGCAGCAGCGGCGTGACGTCGTGCTCGGCGGCGATCGCGGCGGGGGTGTCCTCTTCGACCGGCCCGGAAATCACCCGGCCACAACGGTCGTGAGTGTTCAGGCGGGTTCCAACCCGCCTGAACACTCACGACCGGCGGTGGCGGAACTCAGCCGTTGGCGGCGATGTCGGCCAGGATCGCGGCGATCGACCGGACCGGGACGCCCGTGCCGCCCTTGCCGGTGTAGCCCCACGGGGAACCCGTGTTGAACGACGGGCCCGCGATGTCGATGTGGACCCAGTCGAGGCCGTCGGCGACGAACTCGCGCAGGAAGATGCCGGCCGCGAGCATGCCGCCCCAGCGGTGGCCGGTGACGTTGGCCAGGTCGGCCAGGCGCGAGTCGAGGTCGGCGCGCAGTTCCTCCGGCAGCGGCATGGCCCAGCCGTTTTCGCCGGTGGCCTGCATGATCCCGGCGACGCGGTCGCGGAAGTCCTCCGAGCCCATCACGCCGGCGGTGCGGTTGCCGAGCGCGACGACCTGGGCGCCGGTCAGCGTCGAGGTCTCGATCAGGTAGTCCGGGTTTTCCTCGGCCGCGCGGACCATCGCGTCGACCAGGACCAGGCGGCCCTCGGCGTCGGTGTTGAGGACCTCGACGGTCTTGCCGCCGTACATCGTCAGCACGTCGCCCGGGCGGTAGGACGTCCCCGACGGCAGGTTTTCCGCCAGCGGGATGTGGGCGACGACCTCGAGCGGGTACTTCAGCTTCGCGGCCAGCACCACGGCCGCGAGCACGCCGGCGGCGCCGGACATGTCCGAGGTCATGTGGTCCATGTTCGCGGCGGGCTTGAGCGAGATGCCGCCGGAGTCGAACGTGATGCCCTTGCCGACCAGCGCGACCTTCTTGGCGGCCTTGGCCGGCTTGTAGCCGATGCGCACCAGGCGCGGCTGGCGGGACGAGCCGCCGCCGACGCCGAGGATGCCGCCGAAGCCCTTGCGCTTGAGGGCCTTCTCGTCGAGGACCTCGAACTCGAGACCGTTGTCCTCGGCCAGCTTCTTCGCGCGGTCGGCGAAGGAGGCCGGGTAGAGGTCGTTCGGCGGGGTGTTGATCAGGTCGCGGGCGGTGAGGACGGCCTCGGCGATGGAGGTCGCGGCCTTCAGCGTCGCCTTGTGCTCGCGGGCGGTGCCGTCGGCCGGGCTCGCGAAGTCGACCTTCGCGACCGGCGCGTCACCCTTCTCGCTGCGGTACGCGGTGAAGACGTACGAGCCGAGGATCGTGCCCTCGACGGCGGCCTGCAGGTCGAGCTCGGACAGCGTGACGAGCGCGCGGTCGGTGCCGGCCAGCGCGCGGCCGGCGGCACCCGCGGCGCGGCGGACCTGCTCGGGGGTGACGGCGTCGCCCGGCTTGCCGAGGCCGACGGCGAGCACGACGGCGGCCGGGAGCTTGCCCAGCGTCGGGACCTTGACGACCTCTTCGGCCTTGCCGCTCGCGCCGAGGGTGGCCAGCAGGTCGGCGAGGCGGCCGTCGAAGGCGGCGTCGACGGCGGCGGCACCGGCGGCGAGCACCGGGCCGTCCTCACCCTGCAGGGTGCCGATGACGACCACGTCGGCGCGCGTCTTGGCCAGTGCCTCCCCGGTGTTGTCGGACAGGGCGAGCTTAGGCACGGTCACTTCTGGCTCCTCGCGCGTTCTCGGTGGTACCGGGCACCGGCCCGGCCGGGATCGTGAGCCATGCTAATGACGACGGAAGCCGGGGTGAACAGAGGGAGAGGGAGGACCGCGTGCGGCTGGGTGGCGGGCTGCTGGTGCTGCTGGCGGCGGGGGCGGCGGGCGCGGGCTGGTGGCTGCTCGCCGGGCTGGTGCTCGCGGCGGTCGCCGCCGGGGTGTCGGCGCGGGTGCCGGAGCCGGGGGATGCCCAGGTCGACCGGGTCGTCGTGGCGGTCGCGAGGCTCGCCGAGGTGACCGTCTACGCGATCGCGTTCGGGGCCTACGTCTTCCCGGCGCACCGCGAACTCGCCGCGGCGGCCTTCGTCGTCGTGGTCGCCGGCGCGGGGTTCGCCGGGCTGAAGGTCCCGACGATCGTCGTACGGATCACCGGCGGGCTGCTGCTCGCCGCGGGACTGGTGCTCCTCGTGGTGTGCGTGGCCGTCACGCCGGTGGGGACGTCCGACGCCCTCCGGCCACCGGACTTCGCGGGTGTCCTCGTCGCCGCCGTGCTCGCGCTGCCCTTCCTGCGGCCGGGCGGCCGTGAGCACGCGGGCGTGCGCGTGCTGCTGCTCGGCGGGGTCGCCGTCCTGGCCGCCTTCGCCGCGCTCTACCAGCTCGGCGCCGTCCGGCTCGGGCTGTCGCTCACCTCGCTGCGCGACCTGCTCTCCGCCGCCGACGCGGACGCGCTGCAGCCGCTGCTCACCGCCTTCGCCGTGGTCGCCACGGTCGTCCCGGCCCTGGCCGCGGGGACCGGGGTCCGGACGCAGGCGGGGCTGCCCGGGCTGGCCGGCCTGGCCGTCGCCGCGGCGGCCGCGTACTTCCTGCCGGTGCTGCCGGTGCTCGTCGCCGCGGGACTGGTGACCGTGATCGAGCTGCTACTGGGCGTGCGCGCGCCGGTACAGTGGAACGCGTGACTGATCGACGCTGGCGGCCGGGACAGACGGTGGTCGAACGGTTCCACCGCCCGGACGGCTCGATCGGCCAGGTCCACCCGCTGCGCGTGCTGGAAGACGACGGCCGCGTGCTGCGGGGCTGGATCCCGGCGGGCACCTCGATCGTGGGCAGCAGGCTCGCCGACGGCCGGCTGATGCGGGACGCCCCGCTGGACCAGCGGTTCCGCGTCCCGCGGGTGCCGGTCGCCGACTTCTGGCACGGCGCGTCGACGCTGCGCCGGATCCCCGAGGACGAGTGGTCGTCGGTCTGGTGGTTCTTCGACCTCGAAGGCCGGTTCAAGAACTGGTACGTCAACCTGGAGATCCCGCTGGGCCGCACGGCGGGCGCGGTCGACCGGATCGACGGCGTGCTCGACGTCGTCGTCGAGCGCGACGGCAGCTGGCGCTGGGACGACGAAGACGAGGCCGAAGCCGCGCTCGAGGTCGGCCGCCTGACGCTCGAGCAGTTCGACCGGCTGCGCGCCGAGGGCGAGCGGATCGGCGCGCTGGCCGAACGCGGCGCCTACCCGTTCGACGGGACCGACACCGATTTCCGCCCGGAAGACGGCTGGCCGGTGCCGGAGCTGCCGGCGGAACTCAGCCCGCGGTCAGGAGAAGGATCAGCGCCAGCACGGCGTTGATGACCGCGAGGATGACCACCGACTTCGTCGGGACCACCTTCGGGAACACGGTCTTGCCGTGGATGCTCCGCCACCAGACGATGCCGAAGACGCCCGCGACGAGGCCGAGGAACCCGCCGAAGCCGCTGCTGAGCACCGCCCAGCCGACCATGCCGAGCAGGCCGACGCCGAACGTCAGCAGCACCGCGGTGACGAACGTCTTGACGTCGGCCCCGCCGGTCTTGGGCCGGGGCACCGGCTGCGTGGAGTGGTAGGTCACAACGCCATACTAGAGCGAGCCCGCGGAGCGTGCGGGGGACCCGGAACACATGGACATCCGACTAACGTGCGTCCGACCAAAGGGTATCGTCTAGCCATGACGACCACGACGCAGTTCGCCCACGTCCCGCACCCGAGTCCTGCGAGCGCGGACCGTGTCGCGGAGGTACTCGGCGCTCCTGGTTTCGGTACCTATTTCACCGACCACATGGTCACCGTGAAGTGGTCGAAGGCCGAGGGCTGGCACGACGCCCAGGTCGGCCCGTACGCCCCCTTCACGCTCGACCCGGCGACGTCGGTGCTGCACTACGGCCAGGCGATCTTCGAAGGCCTCAAGGCCTACCGCCAGCCGGACGGCTCGATCTCCTCGTTCCGCCCGGACGCCAACGCCGCGCGGTTCCGGCAGTCGGCCGAGCGGCTCGCGATGCCGCAGCTGCCCGAAGACCTCTTCGTCGACTCGCTGCGCGAGCTCATCGCCGTCGACAGCCGGTGGGTGCCCACCCGCCAGGGCGACTCGCTGTACCTGCGGCCGTTCATGATCTCGACGTCGACCGGCCTGGGTGTCAACAGCCCGGCCGCCGACTACGTGTACACGGTCATCGCGTCCCCGGCCGGGTCGTACTTCTCCGGCGGCGTGAAGCCGGTGAGCGTCTGGCTGTCGACGGAGTACGTGCGCGCGGCCCCCGGCGGCACCGGCGCGGCGAAGTGCGCGGGCAACTACGCGGCTTCGTTCGTCGCGCAGGCCCAGGCCGTGGAGAAAGGCTGCGACCAGGTGGTCTGGCTCGACGCGGTCGAGCGGCGCTGGGTCGAGGAGATGGGCGGGATGAACCTGTTCTTCGTCTTCGGTTCCGGTGAGAACGCCCGGCTGGTCACGCCGGAGCTGACCGGCTCGCTGCTGCCGGGCGTCACGCGGAAGTCGTTGCTGCAGCTGGCTTCGCGGCTCGGCTACAAGATCGAAGAGCGCCGCATCTCCACCGAAGAGTGGGAGAAGGCGGCGGCCTCGGGCGAGCTGACCGAGACGTTCGCCTGCGGCACGGCGGCGGTGATCACCCCGGTCGGCCACGTGAAGCACGCCAACGGTGAGTTCACCATCGCCGACGGGCAGCCCGGCACCCTCACCATGAAGCTGCGCGAGGAGCTGACCGGCATCCAGGAGGGCACCCGCCCCGACACCGACGACTGGATGGTCCAGCTCGGCTGAGCCACTGCGCCATGAGGGGCACCTTCACGGACTGAAGGTGCCCCTCATGGCGTTTCAGGTCGCGGTGGCGGGGATGACCGGGCCGGAGACGCCGGCCTGCTCGTGCGTCGCGGTTTCGGCGAGGACGCGGGCGGCCATCATCAGCAGCGGCAACGCCGTCACCGCGCCGGTGCCTTCGCCGAGGCGGACGTCCAGTTCCAGCAGCGGGCCCAGGTCCAGGTGCTCCAGCGCGAGCCCGTGGGCGGGTTCGGCGGTCCGCTGCCCGGCCACCCACCAGCGGCGCGCGCCGGGCGCGAGGTCTTCGGCGACGAGGGCCGCGGCGCACGCGACGAGCCCGTCGAGGACCACCGGCGTCCGGCGGACCGCGGCCTGGGCCAGGAAGCCCGCCATGGCGGCGATGTCCGCGCCCGCCGTCGTGCGCAGCAGGTCGATCGGGTTGGCGAGGACCACGCGGGCGCGGCGCAGGGCGTCGCGGACCGCGGTCGCCTTGCGCATCCAGGCGTCGTCGTCGATGCCGGAGCCGCGCCCGACCACCGCGACCGGCTCGGTGCCGGTCAGGGCCGCGACGAGCACCGACGCCGGCGTGCTGTTGCCGATCCCGAGGTCGCCCGGGATGAGCAGGTCCGCGCCGCCGTCGACCTCGGCGTCGGCGATCGCGATCCCGGCGCGGACGGCGGCCTTGACCTCGTCGGCGGTCAGGGCGTCCTCGACGTCGATGGAGCCCGAACCGCGGCGGACCTTGAACTCGCCGATCGACCGGGTCGCCGGCGCCTCGGTGTCCACGGCCAGGTCGACCACGCGGACGCTCGCGCCCGCGGCGGCGGCCAGCACGTTGATCGCGGCGCCGCCGGTCAGCATCGTGCCGAGCAGCTGCGCGGTGACCTCGGCGGGGTAGGCCGAGACGCCCCTCGCGGCGATGCCGTGGTCACCGGCGAACACGACGACGCGGGGCCGGGTGAACGGCCGCGGCGGCGACTGCCCCTGGCACGCGGCGATCCACACGCCCAGCTCTTCGAGCCTGCCCAGCGAACCGGCCGGCTTGACCAGCCGGTCGTGCAGGGCGATCGCGTCCGAACGGGCGTGGTCGTCGGGCGGGGTGATCTCGGGGAACTCGATGTTTTCCGGCTCCACACCAGGCCCTTTCTCATCCACGGCAGCGCTCGTGACAACGCTGTGGCCAACCTACCGGTGCACCGGCACCGGTAGTCTCGCGGCTCGTGGAGACGACGGCGGCCGCGGTGGTGCTGGCCAGCGGCGCGGGCACCCGCGTCGGCGCGAAGCTGAACAAGGTCTACCTGCCGCTGGCCGGGCGCCGGGTGGTGGCCTGGTCGCTGGACGCGTTCGCGCGCGTGCCGGGCATCGGCGTGCTGGTGCTGGTCATCCGGCCGCAGGACCGGGAACTCGCGGACGAGGTCCTCGCTGACTTCGCCGGCGAAGTAGAGGTCGTGCACGGCGGGGACACGCGCCAGGCGTCGGAACTCAACGCGCTGCGCCACCTCGCCCCGCGGATAGCAGGCGGCCGGGTCGACGCCGTGCTGCTGCACGACGCGGCCCGGCCGCTGGTCCACCCACACTTGGTCGATGCGGTGCTGGCCCGGACACGCGAGGACGGGGGGGCTGTGCCGGGCCTGGCCGCGGACGACGTCGTCGGGGTGGATGCCGGGCACCTGGTCGCCCAGGTGCCCGGCGCGATCCGCGTCCAGACGCCTCAAGGCTTCCGGGCCGGACCGCTGCTCGAGGCCTACGAACAGGCCGCGCGCGAAGGCTTCGTGGGTACGGACACTTCCTCGTGCATGGAGCGGTTCTCCTCCCTGCCGATCCGGTGGGTCCCGGGTGCGCCCGAGAACCTCAAGATCACGTACCCCCACGACCTGGTGGTCGCGGAGCGGCTGCTCGCCCGCTAAGCGCAGGCGGGTGGCCCGCCGTCTTCCCCTTCCGTGGTGCTCGTGGGCCGGATGGTGACGTCCTGCCGCAGGTCCGGCGGGACGCCGCAGTCGGGCTGCGGGCGCAGTGCCTGCAGCGGCGCGCCCGGGGTGCCGGGCTCCGCCAGGGTGAGCACCGCGCGCAGCGTCCACACCGGGGTGGCGTGGTACTGCCAGGTGACGACCCGCGGGCTGAACACGTCCGTGCCCGGGAAGGTCGGCACCCGGTAGGCGCTGGCCCGGTGTTCGTCGCGGAGGATGATGACGTCCGCGCAGGTCGGCCAGCGGTGCACGGCCGCGTAGACCTCCGGCGCCTCTCGGCCGCCGAACAGGTGCAGCACCCATTTGCGGCGCCGGAGCTCCTCGAGGAGTTCCTCGAGGCCCTGGCCGCTGGATCCGGTGTGAGGTGTGGGCGGGGACACACTTTCGAGGGTAACTTGCGTACTAGAGCGCAGTCCAGCGCGTGTACTAGTACACCTGGGTGGTTCTGATCAGGGCTTTGTCTCCGACACCCTGGCGTGCTAGAACACTTGTGCGTTAGTCCCCGTGAGGAGCTGCCGTGCCCACCCTCGACCGTCCAGAGCCGCCGTACCTGCAGATCGCGGGCCGGATCCGTGACGACATCCTGTCCGGCCGGCTGCAGGAGGGCGACGCCGTGCCGTCCGCCCGCGAAATCGCGCGCACGTGGGCCGTCGCCATGGCGACGGCCACCAAGGTGCTCGCCACCCTGCGTTCGCAGGGCCTGGTGCGGCCCGTGCGCGGGGTCGGCACGGTCGTCGACCGCGGCGGCCTGCACCGCACGGCCCGCGACCGCTCGGCCGCCGCCGGGCGCACCGGGCGGATCTACCCGCCCGGCCACTACGCGGTGATCCGCGCGGCCGGGCTCGAGCCCGCGTCCGAGCGCGCCGCCGCCGCGCTGGGCCTGGAAGAGGGCGCCCCGGCGGTCCGGCGGCAGCGCACCACGTACGGGCCGGATTCGCGGCCGCTGTCGACGTCGACGTCGTGGTTCGACGGCACGCTGTCGGCCAAGGCGCCGGCGCTGCTGGTCGCCGAGCGGATCGTCGAGGGCACCTCCGCCTACGCGGCCGCGCGGCTGGGCACCAGGATCGTGACGACGCAGGAACGGCACGCGGCGGGCCAGGCGAGCGGCGAGGAAGCCCGCGAACTGGGGCTGCCCGAAGGGGCGGCGGTGCTGCTCGGCCGGAGCACCTTCCTGGCGGCCGACGGGACGGTCGTCGAGTACGGTGAGTCCGCCGCCTTGCCCGACCACTGGGTTTTCTACGAGTACACGACTGAGGACGGCGAATGAAGAAGATCCACGCGGGCAAGGTCCGCGACCTGTACGAGCTCGACGGCGGGGACATCCTGCTGGTCGCGTCCGACCGGGTCTCGGTCTACGACGTGGCGCTGCCGACGCTGATCCCGGACAAGGGCAAGCTGCTCAACCAGCTCTCCGCGTGGTGGTTCGACAAGATGGCCGCGATCGTGCCGAACCACGTCGTGTCCACCACCGACGTGCCGGCGGAGTTCGCCGGACGCGCGATGCGCTGCAAGCCGCTGAAGATGGTCAAGGTCGAGTGCATCGCCCGCGGTTACCTCGCGGGCCTGGGCCTGCGGGAATACCGGCGCGACGGCAAGATCTCGGGCGTCGCGCTGCCGCCGGGCCTGGTCGAGGGCGACAAGCTGCCGGAGCCGATCTTCACGCCGACGACCAAGGAGTCCGACACCGGGCACGACGAATTCATGACCTTCGACGAGGTTTTGAACGACATCGGCGAGGACACCGCGAAGCGGCTTCGCGAGCTGACGCTGGAGATCTACACGAAGGGCGCGGAGCACGCCGCCGCCCACGGCGTCATCATCGCCGACACGAAGCTGGAGTTCGGCTTCGACGCCGACGGCACGCTGACCCTCGGCGACGAGGTCCTGACGTCGGACTCCTCGCGGTTCTGGCCCGCCGACGAGTGGGAGCCGGGCCGCCCGCAGCACGCGTTCGACAAGCAGTTCGTGCGCGACTGGTCGATGACGACGGGCTGGGACCAGACCGACCCCGGGCCGGAGATCCCGGCGGAGATCGTCGAGCAGACGCGGCAGCGCTACACCGAGGTCTACGAGCGGATCACCGGGAAGACCTGGGCTCGTGGGTGAGTTCGACCCGTACCGGCTGATCGACGAGGTCGAGACGCTGCTGGTCTCGCACGGCGTCGCGCCGTCGCGGGTGCCCGGGCGAGGCGGCGACCGGCTGGCGGGCGCCAGCCGCCTCCTGCGCGGGTTCGGCCTGGAGCCCCGGATGGCCCCCGAGGACGCGTTCGACCTCGGGGTGCCGATCCAGGGCCGGATCAACCAGGACTAGGGGCTCTTCGTCAGGCTCGCGTCGCGCTCGACGACGTCGCCGAGGACGTCGTCGATGGCGCTCAGCAGGTCGGCGTCGAGCTTCTTGCCCGCGGCCTTGACGTTCTCGTGCACCTGCTCCGGCCGCGAAGCCCCGATGATCGCCGAGGCGACGTTCGGGTTCTGCAGCACCCACGCGACGGCGAGCTGCGCGAGGGACAGGTCGGCCTGCTTCGCGAGCGGCTCGAGCTCGGCCACGCGCTTGAGGACGTTCTCGTCGAGGAAGCGGGCGACCATGTTGGCGCCGCCCTTCTCGTCGGTGGCCCGCGAGCCGGCGGGGTAGTCGGCGCCGGGCTTGTACTTGCCGGTCAGGACGCCCTGCGCGATCGGTGACCAGACGATCTGGCTGAGGCCTTCGCGCTCGGAGGCGGGGATGACCTGGTCTTCGATGACGCGCCAGAGCATGTTGTACTGCGGCTGGTTGGAGACGAAGGGGATCTTCAGCTCGCGCGCGAGGGCGGCACCGCGGCTGATCTGCTCGGCGGTCCACTCGGAGACGCCGACGTAGAGCACCTTGCCCTGGCGGACGAGGTCGGCGAAGGCGAGCATGGTCTCTTCGAGCGGGACGGTCCGGTCGAAGCGGTGCGCCTGGTAGAGGTCGACGTAGTCGGTGCCCAGCCGCTGCAGGGACGCGTTCGCCGACTCCATGATGTGCTTGCGGGACAGGCCCTTGTCGTTGGGGCCCTTGGGACCGGTGGGCCAGAAGACCTTGGTGAAGATCTCCAGGCTTTCCCGCCGCTGCCCCTTGAGACCGCGGCCGAGCACCGATTCGGCGGCGGTGTTGGCGTAGACGTCGGCGGTGTCGAAGGTGGTGATGCCGGCGTCGAGCGCGGCCTTGATGCAGGCGTGGGCCTGGTCTTCCTCGACCTGGGAACCGTGGGTGAGCCAGTTCCCGTACGAGATCTCACTGACGTTGAGGCCGCTGCGGCCGAGACGACGAAACTCCATGGTGCCGAGCTTAGGCGGTAATCGTTTGCTTTGCTAACGACCCTGGAGTGACTCCAGCCTCGTCCGCTCCCTGGCGACTACGTGCGGGCCGGGTCGTGGACGTCATGAACGAGTCGTTCATGACGCCTGGCGAGGTGAACAGGTCGTTCATGGCCTTCTTGGCAGCGGATCCGTCGGTTCCCGCGAGCCTCGGAGCGGTCGTGTACAGCAAGAAGCCGGGTGGAGGCTCGCTCCACCCGGCTTCTCGACGCCTGCTCAGTTCGGGATCGCGTCCCCCGGCTTCAGCCGCGGCTTGGGCACCCGCAGGCGCCGGATCTGGGAAGCCCGGACGAACGCGTACCAGCCGATCGAACGGCCGTTGACCGTCTCCTTCGGGAACTTCTCCCGCACCAGCTTCGCGATCTTGCGGCCGTTGACGAAGCCCTCGATCGCCATCACCAGCAGCATCGCCGTGCACAGCAGCGTGATGTACGACTGGACCTGGGGCAGCGGCACCAGCAGGGCCAGGAACACCACGATCGCCAGCGGCATGAACAGGCCCAGCAGGTTGCGCCTGGTGTCGACCAGGTCGCGGACGTACGCCTTGACCGGCCCGCGGTCGCGCGGGAGCAGGTACTTGTCGTCGCCCGCCATCATGCGGTCGCGGCGGAGCTTGGCGGCGGCGCGGCGGTCGTCCTTCGTCTGCGGGTTCGACTTGCGCAGTTCCTTGTTGCGCTTCATCGCCTCACGCATGGTGGTCGGCGGTGGCGCCACCGGGCCGCGCTTCTTCGCCTCCGCGTCTCGACGCTTGGGCGTGGCCTTGCCCTTACCGGGCGTGAACGACTTGCCCGCGACGTCGACGGCGTCCGCCGACTCCGGCTCGTCGGCGGCGGTGTCTGTGGTGCTTCGGCGCAGGAACCTCACCTCACCAGGGTATTGCAGGCGTCACGCCGCCGTTCACCAGGTCGATCGATGTGCGACCATGGTGGGGGAACAGATCGGACGCTCCGGGTGTTGAAGACGTCAGCACGAGGAGTATCCGCAGTGAGTTCGAACTTAGAGGGAGTGCCATGACGACCGCTGAGCACGCCGGCGCGACGCAGGCCGAGACCGCCGAAGAGACCCACGGCGTCACGCTGACCGACGCCGCGGCTTCCAAGGCGAAGGCCCTGCTCGAGCAGGAGGGCCGCGACGACATGCACCTGCGCATCGCCGTCCAGCCCGGTGGCTGCGCGGGCCTGCGCTACCAGCTGTTCTTCGACGAGCGCAAGCTCGACGGCGACCTGTTCCGCGACTTCGACGGCCTCCAGGTCGCCGTGGACCGGATGAGCGCCCCGTACGTGTCGGAAGCCGTCATCGACTTCGTGGACACGATCGAGAAGCAGGGCTTCACGATCGACAACCCGAACGCGACCGGCTCCTGCGCCTGCGGCGACTCGTTCCACTGAGCGAAGCACGAGCAAGGCCCCGTCCTCCGTGGGGAGGGCGGGGCCTTCTTCGTTCCTGCGGGCTTACACGTAGGCGTCGAGCTCGGCCACCTGGGCGTGGCACGCCTCGTCGACCTGCCACGGCTTGGCCGTGGCACGGGGCAGCGGCAGGCGCTCGGCCTGCAACGTCTCTGGGATGAGGGCGCAGTCGGCGATCAGCTCGGACAGGGTCTCGGGTTCGGTGACGGCGTTCACGATTCGTAACGGTATTGATCGCGATTCGACTGGAGAAGGAGTACCAGCCGGTAGTGTCGGGTGGGCGCGCGCGAACTACCCGGATGGGTCATGACCCGGGGGTAACTTCGCGCCTTTTGCCGTGAGGTCGAACACAAAGGAGCAGCCGGTGGCAGACAGGGCCAGGATCGCGGTGTCCGGCAGTATCGCGACCGACCACCTCATGCACTTCCCGGGCAGGTTCGCGGAGCAGCTGGTCGCGGAGCAGCTGCACCGGGTTTCCCTGAGCTTCCTCGCCGACGACCTCGTGGTCCGGCGCGGCGGTATCGGCGCCAACATCGCTTTCGGGCTCGGGGTGCTCGGCGTGCAGCCGGTCCTCGTGGGTGCCGTCGGCGCCGACTTCGCCGACTACCGCTCCTGGCTCGAGCGCCACGGTGTCGACACCACCGGCGTGCACGTCTCGGAGGTCGCGCACACCGCGCGGTTCGTCTGCACCACCGACGAGGACCTCTGCCAGATCGCGACGTTCTACGCGGGCGCGATGGCCGAGTCCCGCAACATCGAGCTGCAGCCGATCGCCGAGCGCGCCGGGGAGCTCAGCCTGGTGCTGATCAGCCCGGACGACCCGGAGGGCATGGTCCGCCACGCGGAGGAGTGCCGCCAGCGCGGGTACGCCTTCGCCGTCGACCCGTCGCAGCAGCTGGCCCGCATGAGCGGCGAGCAGGCCCGAGACTTCGTCGCGGGCGCGAAGTACCTGTTCAGCAACGACTACGAGTGGGAGCTGCTGCTCCAGAAGACCGGCTGGACCGAGGCCGACGTCCTCGCGCAGGTCGGCATGCGGATCACGACGCTGGGTGAGAAGGGCGTCGAGATCGTCGGCAAGGACGGCACCGCCCTGCAGATCGGCGCGGTCCCGGAGCGGGCGAAGGCCGACCCGACGGGCGTCGGCGACGGCTTCCGCGCGGGCTTCCTGGCCGGCCTCGACGGCGGGCTGAACGTCGAGCGCGCGGCCCAGCTCGGCTCGCTGATCGCGGTCCTGGTCCTGGAGACGATCGGCACCCAGGAGTGGACGTTCGACCGCGCGGACGCCCTGGCCCGCATCGGCGAGGCCTTCGGCCCGGACGCGGCCGACGAGATCTCCGCGGTCCTGCCCGCGGCCTGAGGCCCCGGAACGGAAGAGGCCCCGCACCGACCCGGTGCGGGGCCTCCTCCGCCGGAAAGCTCAGAGCTTGACCGGGTACACCGGCTCGGGGACCTCGGGCTTGATGCGGTGCTCGACGAAGATGCCGTGCCACAGCATGAAGACGATCAGCGCCCACAGCTGGCGGCTGCGGTCGAGCTGGCCCGCCTTGTGCTCCTCCAGCAGCGCCAGGATCGCCCTCTTGTCCAGCAGCTCCTCGGTCCGCGAGTCGCTGATGATGCCCTTGGCCCAGTCGTACATCTCGTTGCGCAGCCACAGCCGGATCGGGACCGGGAAGCCGAGCTTGCGGCGGTTCAGCACGTGCGCCGGGATGATCTTGGCCAGTGCCTGGCGCAGCGCGTACTTCGTGGTGCCGTGGGCGAGCTTCTGGTCCAGCGGGATCGACGCCGCGACCTTGAACACCTCGGCGTCGAGGAACGGCACCCGCAGCTCCAGCGAGTTCGCCATCGTCACCTTGTCGGCCTTGACCAGGATGTCGCCGCGCAGCCACGTGTAGAGGTCGACGTGCTGCATGCGGGCCACCGGGTCCCAGCCGCGCGAGACGTCGTACCAGGGCGCCGTGACGTCCTTGAAGCCCACGCCTTCCTGGTACGTGCGAAGGACGTTGCGCAGCTGGTCGTCGCGGAAGTTGCGGGCGTTGCCGTAGTAGCGGTCCTCCAGCGGCAGCGCGCCGCGGCGGAGCAGGTCCTTGCCGCGGGTGCCTTCCGGGATCTTCGTCGACACCTTGCCGATGAGCTTGCGCATCCCGCCCGGGATCTTCTCGAACGGCGCCAGCGAGATCGGCTCGTTGTAGATCGTGTAGCCGCCGAACAGCTCGTCCGCGCCCTCGCCCGAGAGCACCGCCTTGACGTGCTTGCGGGCTTCGCGGGCGATGAACCAGAGCGGGACCAGCGCGGGGTCGGCCACCGGGTCGTCGAGGTACCAGACGATGAGCGGCAGCACCTCCATCATCTCGTCCGCCGTGACCGTCCGGACCACGTGCTTCACGCCGATCGCGGCGGCCGACTCGGCGGCGACGTCGACCTCGGAGTAGCCCTCGCGCTCGAACCCGGTGGTGAACGCGATCAGGTTCGGGTTGTGCTCCTTGGCCAGCGTGGCGGTGGCCGTGGAGTCGATGCCGCCGGAGAGGAACGCGCCGACGGTGACGTCGGGGTCCGAAATCATGTGCTTGCCGACCGAGTCGCGCATCACATCGGCGATGCGCTGGTGCAGCTCCTCGGCCTCGGCCTGCGTGTTCACCGGCTTCGCGCTGAACTGCGGGTGGAAATAGCGGGTGAACTTCACCTCACCGCCGGGGGCCACCTCGAACGACGTGCCGGACTCGACGCGGCGGATCGCGGTGTGCAGCGACTCGGGCTCGGGCACGTACTGCAGGACCAGGTAGTGCTGCAGGGCCTTCCGGTCCAGCTCCTGGGCCACGCCGAGGACGTCCGACAGCTCCAGCAGGCTCTTCTTCTCGCTGGAGAACGCCACCCCGCCGGGGCCGGCCGAGTAGAACAGCGGCTTGATGCCGAACGGGTCGCGGGCGCCGAAGACGCGCTTCTCCTGCGAGTCCCAGATCATGAAGGCGAACATGCCGCGCAGGCGCTTGACCCAGTCGGCGCCGAGGTAGTGGAAGCCGGCGACGATGGCCTCGCCGTCGCCTTCGGTCTCGAACTTCGCGCCGTGCTGCGCGGCGAGCTCTTCGCGCAGCTCACGGTAGTTGTAGATCTCGCCGTTGAAGTTCATCGTGTACCGGCCGGGCGCCTCCGGCGGGCCCCAGACCAGCGGCTGGTGCGCGTGCTCGACGTCGATGAACGCGAGCCGGTTGAAGCCGTAGACGACCTCCGCGTCGGCCCACGTGTCCTGCTCGTCGGGGCCGCGGTGGCGCTGGCAGCGCATGGCCGCTCCGACGGCGTCACGCGCGTTGGCCGCGCCGGTCTCGGTCGCGCAGATCAGTCCAAGCAGGCCGCACACGGGTACTCACACACCTTCGGAGTTCTTCACCGGGCTGGGGAAGAGCCCAGTATGCCGGGCAGGCCGTGGCGAGTAACACGGGCGTCGACGGTTACCCCTTGGTCAGCGGAGTCGGTCAACTCGGCTAGGCTCCGCCTGTCACGAAGATCTGTCGTAGGAGGCTCTGGGTGAAAGGGCGAGGCGCAGTGGGACAACCCGAGCGCACCCTGGGGAAGCGGACCGTGCGCGTCGCCGCGCTGGCCGTGCTGGTCGCGCTGACCGCGACGGGCTGCTCCGGCGACGAGATCCTGCGGTTCGGCTGGCCGGTCGGTGTCACCGAGCAGGCGAACCAGATGCGGAACCTCTGGACCTGGACCGTGGTCGCGGCGCTGGTCGTCGGTGTCATCGTGTGGGCCCTGATCTTCTGGACCGCGACGTTCCACCGCAAGAAGAAGACGGTCGACGGCGAGCCGGAGGAGCTGCCCCGGCAGTTCCAGTACAACATCCCGCTCGAGCTGTTCACGGTCGTCGTGCCGACGATCATGGTCTGCGTCCTGTTCTTCTTCACCGCGACGACGGAGTCGAAGGTCCTGGACAAGATCCCGAACCCGGACGTCAAGGTCCAGGTCGTGGCGTTCCAGTGGAACTGGGAGTTCAAGTACGAGGACGAGTCCGCGAAGCGGGCGGACGGCCAGCAGGTGAGCACCGTCGGTTCGTCCGGCGAGATCCCGCTCCTGGTGCTGCCGGTCGGCAAGACCATCCAGTACGACCTGGTCTCCACCGACGTCATCCACTCCTTCTGGGTCCCGGAGTTCCACTTCAAGCGGGACGTCATGCCGAACCCGGAGAAGAACAACCAGGACAGCTCCTTCCAGAACAAGATCGACCGCGAGGGCTCCTTCGTCGGCCGGTGCGCGGAGCTGTGCGGCACCTACCACTCGGTGATGAACTTCGAGGTCCGCGCGCTATCGGCGGACAAGTACGACCAGTACATCGGGCTGCGCAAGCAGACGAACCCGGCGACCGGTCAGTCGTTCACCGCGGCCGAGGCGCTGGCGAAGATGAACTGCGGCGAGCTGTGCACCCCGCACGCGGTCACGACCCAGCCGTTCAACACCGACCGCACGGCCCGCACCGCGTCCAACTGACGCCCGGCGACAACAGGAGTAGGGAAGACCCATGAAGGCCGAAGCCCGCATCTTCTTCATCGTGGCGACCTTCGCCGTGTTCATGGCGGCGGTGTACTGGGTGTGGACCGCGGCGGCCGCGACCCACGGCCCGGAGCCGGTGGGCATCGTCTCGCTGTTCCTGACCGGCGGCCTGGCGTTCCTCGCGGGCAGCTACATGCAGTTCGTCGCCCGCCGCATCGAGCCGCGGCCGGAAGACCGCGAAGACGCCGAGATCAGCGACGGTGCCGGCGAGCTGGGCTTCTTCAGCCCGGGCAGCTACTGGCCGGTCGCGATGGCGGCCACGGCGGCCCTCGCGGCGCTGGCGCTGGCGTTCTTCCACATCTGGCTGCTGGTGATCGCGCTCGTCGCGCTGCTCATCACCATCGGCGGGCTGGTGTTCGAGTACCACACGGGCCCTTCGCACGACTGAGCTCTTCCCGGAACCGGCCGTCACGCACTCGCGTGGCGGCCGGTTTCGCTTTCAGCCCCGGAACGCCGTCCGGTACGACGACGGGCTCGTGCCGCGCAGCCGCGTGAACTGGTGCCGCAACGCGGCCGCCGACGCGTAGCCGCAGGCCGTCGCGATGTCCTCCACCGACAGCCCGCCCTCCTCCAGCAGGGCCTGGGCGCGGTCCAGGCGTCGTTCCGTCAGCCACCGGTGCGGTGTCGTGCCCGTGGCGGCCGAGAAGCGGCGCAGGAACGTCCGTTCTCCGAGCCCGCTGCGGCGGGCCAGCTCCGCCACCGTGAACGGCTGGTCCAGGCGCCGCTCGACCCATTCCAGAGCCTCCGCGACCACGGCGTCGCCGGCCGCCGCCGAGGCCGGGACCGGGGCCTGGACGAACTGGGCCTGCCCGCCCGCGCGGTGCGGGGCCGCGACCATCCGGCGCGCCAGCGTCGTGGCCGCCGCGACCCCGCGCAGCCGGCGGACCAGGTGCAGGCACAGGTCGACCGCCGCGACCGTGCCCGCGCTGGTCAGGACGCCTCCGTCGTCGGCGTACAGCGCCTGCGGGTCGACGTCGGCGGCCGGGAAGCGCGCGCGGAACTCCGCCTCGTACACCCAGTGGACCGTGCAGCGGCGCCCGTCCAGCAGGCCCGCGTAGCCCAGCGTGAAGACGCCCGCGCAGAACCCGGCGACCCACGCCCCGCGCCCGGCGGCGTCCCGCAGGACGTCCAGGACCGGCTCCGGCGGCGGCGCTGTCCGGGGCGCGCACGTCGGGACGATGAGCAGGTCCGCCGCCGCCGCGTAATCGAGGTCACGCAGGCCGGAGAGGCCGAACCCGGACCAGCTGGCGACCGCGTCCCCGCCCGGCGAGCAGACGCCGAAGGCCCAGCCCTCGATGCCGTCGGCGCTGCGGTCGGTGCCGAAGACCTCGCACGCGACGCCCAGCTCGAACGGCGAAACGCGGTCGGCGAGCACCACCGCGACCCGGTTGACGTCCATGCCGCCCAGTCTGTCACAAGGTTTGCGGTCGTTGTCATCTCTGACACTGGTCGGCGGCTGCCGGCAGGACGAACCTGATCGGTATGACGAATGCGGAAACCCGCCCGCTCCTCCAGTGGTCCGCGGCGATGGCGATGTCCGGCACGATCGGCGCGGTCGTCCTCGAAAGCGGCGCCGCCGCCCCCGCCGTGGCGTTCGCCCGCTGCTTCGTGGGCGGTGCGCTGCTGGTGCTGTGGTGCCTTTCCCGCGGCTGGCTGCAGTCGTGGCGGCCGTCCCGCCGCGACCTCGGCCTGGCCGTGCTGGGCGGGCTCTTCCTGGTCGGCAACTGGGTGCTGCTGTTCGCCTCGTACGCGCTGTCGTCGATCTCGGTCAGCACGGTCGTCTACCACACGCAACCGCTGATCCTGGTCGGCCTGGCGGCCGCGTTCCTCGGCGAGAAGGTCGCGAAGAGCCACCTGGCCCGGGCCGCCGTCGCGTTCGGCGGGGTGGCGGTGATCTCCCTGTCCGCCCACGGCGAGGACGGGAAACCCGTGCAGCTGGCGGGAATCGGCCTCGCACTCGGCGCGGCGGTGCTCTACGCCGGAGCGTCTTTCGTGGCGAAGCAGCTGAAGCACATCCGCCCGCACCTGCTGGCCGCGGTGCAGACGACGGTGGGCGCGCTGGCGCTGGCGCCCCTGCTGCTGATCACGCCCCTCCCGACGACGACTTCGGGGCTGCTGTGGCTGGTCCTGCTCGGGACCGTCCACACGGCACTGATGTACGTGCTGATGTACGCGAGCATCGGCAAGCTCCCGACCACGACGGTGGCGCTGCTGTCCTACCTGTACCCGGTGGTGGCGGTCCTGGTGGACATCGCGTTCTACGGCCACCGCCCGAGCTGGCCGGAGGCGGTGGGCATGCTGGCGGTCCTGGCGGCGGCACTGGCACCGCAACAGGGCCGGCGGTCTGCTGCTGCCGCTGCTGCCGCTGCTGCCGCTGCGGAGGAGGAGGGGCGGGAGCGGGCGGTGCCCGAGCCCACCGCTCGCGGGTGAGCGGGCGCCGGGAGGCAGCGCGGGCGGGTGGTGCCGGACGCGCCGCCCGCTCAGCGGCAGCCGGCGGCATCGCCCATCCCGGCGGGCGGCGGAGCTCCGGCTCGGCGGTCTCCCGGTGCCGGCACCGGGGTCTACGGCCGCCGCGAGGGGGCGCTGAGGCGGCCCGGCAGCGCATCTGAGATCGGATTCGTGGGAGCGCGGCACCTCAGCCGGCCTTGCCCGTTCGAGCCGTCCGGGTGCGGTGGGCGTGCCGGCACCCCAACGTGGCGGTCTGCCGCTGCGGAGGGAGGGAGCGAGCGGTGCCCGAGCCCACCGCTCGCGGGTGAGCGGGCGCCGGGAGGCAGCGCGGGCGGGTGGTGCCGGACGCGCCGCCCGCTCAGCGGCAGCCGGCGGCATCGCCCATCCCGGCGGGCGGCGGAGCTCCGGCTCGGCGGTCTCCCGGTGCCGGCACCGGGGTCTACGGCCGCCGCGAGGGGGCGCTGAGGCGGCCCGGCAGCGCATCTGAGATCGGATTCGTGGGAGCGCGGCACCTCAGCCGGCCTTGCCCGTTCGAGCCGTCCGGGTGCGGTGGGCGTGCCGGCACCCCAACGTGGCGGTCTGCCGCTGCGGAGGGAGGGAGCGAGCGGTGCCCGAGCCCACCGCTCGCGGGTGAGCGGGCGCCGGGAGGCAGCGCGGGCGGGTGGTGCCGGACGCGCCGCCCGCTCAGCGGCAACCGGCGGCATCGCCTATCCCGGCAGGCGGCGGAGCCCCGGCTCGGCGGTCTCCCGGTGCCGGCACCCGGCCATCGCTCGTGGGTGAGCGGGCGGTGGGTCAGCTGAACGCGATCCAGCGGTCCAGCATCGTCGCCGCGGCGCCCGAATCGATCGCCTCCGCGGCCCGCGCCAGACCGGCCCGCAGATCGTCCTCCAAGGACTCCGAGAAGCCCGTGAACGCCGCCAGTGCGGCGGCCGCGTTGATCAGGACCGCGTCGCGGACCGGGCCCGGCTTGCCGCCCACCAGCTCGCGGACCACCTCCGCGTTCGCCGCCGCGTCGCCGCCGCGCAGGTCGTCCGCCGTCGCTCGGGGGATGCCCAGGTCGGCCGGGTCCAGGGAGCGCTCGGTCACCGTGCCGCCCGTCACCACCCAGACCGTCGACGTCGTCGTCGTGGTGATCTCGTCGAGGCCGTCGTCGCCGCGGACGATCAGGGCCGTTGTGCCGCGGCGGGCGAACGTCTCGGCCAGCACCCGCGTCTTGTCCTGGTACGCGCAGCCGATCACCGCGGCGCCCGGCTGGGCCGGGTTGGTCAGGGGGCCCAGGAGGTTGAACGTCGTCGGGATGCCGAGCTCGCTGCGGACCGGGCCGGCGTGGCGCAGGGCCGGGTGGAACGCCGATGCCAGGAAGAACCCGATGCCGACCTCGGTGAGGCTGCGCCGCACGTCCTCCGGGGGCAGGCTGATCCGCACGCCGAGCGCCTCGAGGACGTCGGCCGCGCCGGACTTCGACGACGCGCTGCGGTTGCCGTGCTTGGCCACCGGTGCGCCGGCGGCCGCCGTGACGATCGTCGCCATCGTCGAGATGTTCACCGAGTTCGAGCCGTCGCCGCCGGTGCCGACGATGTCGACCGCCGGGCGGTCCAGCTCGACCCGCCGGGCGTGCGCCAGCATCGTGGCCGCCATGCCGGCAATCTCCTCGGGCGTCTCGCCCTTGGCGCGCAGCGCCACCGCGAACCCGGCGATCCGGGCCGGGCTCGCGGCCCCGCTCATGATCTGGTCCATCGCCCACGCCGTGTCTTCGGCGGAGAGATCGATGCCCGCGACGAGCTGCTTGAGCAGGGGTGGCCAGGTGCGGGGGACCGGGGTGCTCACCGGGCTCAGCCGTTCACGACGGGGACCCGTCGCAGCACGTCGGCGACGGTCTCCGCGGCGGTCAGCGGGTCCAGCGGGTGCACCAGCACGGCGTCCGCCTGCGACCAGGTCGCCAGCCACCGGTCGTCCTTGCGCCGCACCGAAACCACGATCGGCGGGCAGTCGGTGATCTCGGCCTTGAGCTGACGGCAGAGGCCGATGCCGCCGGTCGGCTGCGCCTCGCCGTCGAGGATGGCCAGGTCGACGTGGCCCGCGTCCACCTCGGACAGCACGTCGGCGATCCCGGCCGCCTCGATGTAGTCCACGCGCGCCAGGTCCGCCGCCGGACGGCGCCCGACCGCGTTCACGATCGCCTCGCGCACCTCCGCCTTGTGGCTGAACACCAGGACCCGCATCGACTCGCCCATCAGGCACGCCTCCGTCTCGCTGACCACATGCTGCTTTTCGGGGGTTCCGGGTGGCGGAACCCCCGGCCCGGGGCGGAGCCCCGGTCCGGCACAGTGCCGATCGTATCGGCCGAGACCGACATCACGCGGTCGGCTCCGGCTGGAGCGCGTCCCAGCCCAGCGCGTCGCCACCCAGACGTTGCGCGAGACCCGCCATCCGGGACCGTTCCTGGGCGCAGTGGAGCGCGTCGAGCACCTGGACGCGCACCGCGTGCACCCGCACCAGCTCGCCCGCCGGAGCCTGTTCCCGCAGGTCGTAGCCGTCCTGGGCGAGGATCGACGCCGCTTCGGCGACCCGGTCCGGCGGCAGCAGCAGGTGGTGCCGCAGGACGGCCGGTGCGGTGCTGACCCAACCGGGTGAACCCGCGAGCACGGCTGAGTCCGCGACGACCGGGTCGAAGGCCTCCGCGACGATCTCCAGGCCGGGGTCGTCGGGCCCGAGAACAGGCGTTTCGCGCCTCTTGACCAGGTTGAGCAGGCGGTTCACCAAACCCATGAGTAGCTCTCACCTTCCCGGGCATCCCGTGTGATCGGTAACGCAGACGGCTCGCCGTGGACCCACCCGGCGGAGCGGTGGTGCGAGAGGACATAATGCGACGCGTGACAACGGCAGCTCCCACCATCAGTCAGCGGGTCCACTCGCTGAACCGGCCGAACATGGTCAGTGTCGGCACCATCGTGTGGCTGTCCAGCGAGCTGATGTTCTTCGCCGGACTGTTCGCGATGTTCTTCACCGTCAAGGCGCAGAACCCGGTCGGGGAGACCTGGCCGCCGCGCCTGCACGGCGAGGAGTTCCACCTCAACGTGGCGTACGCGATCCCGTTCACGGTGATCCTCGTGCTGTCCTCGCTGACCTGCCAGTTCGGGGTGTTCGCCGCCGAGCGCGGCGACGTCTACGGGCTGCGCCGCTGGTACATCATCACGTTGATCATGGGCGCGATCTTCGTCGGCGGCCAGGCCAACGAGTACCACAACCTGGTCGAAGAGGGGATGACGATCCCGTCCGGCCCGTTCGGCACGGTCTTCTACCTCGCCACCGGGTTCCACGGCCTGCACGTCATCGGCGGGCTCATCGCCTTCGTGTACCTGCTCATCCGCACGAAACTGAGCAAGTTCACGCCCGCCCAGGCCACGTCGGCGATCGTCGTGTCCTACTACTGGCACTTCGTCGACATCGTGTGGGTCGGCCTGTTCGGTGTGATCTACCTCCTTCCGTAGGTCCGCCCAGCCGCCACCACCTTCACCATCGGCCTGAACTGACAGCAAGGGTTGCCGCAAGATGACCACCAGCACCAAATCGTCGGAGCGCCGCTACCGCGCGCGGTCGAAGCTGCGGAGGCGGTTCGCCGGCCTGCTCGCGCTCGGTATCGCGCTGGTGGGCGCCGGCGCCCTGTACGCCGTGTTCGCCCCGGAGCCGCAGACCGCGCAGGCACAGGGCACGCCGGCGCAGCTGCGCCTCGGCGAGCAGGTCTACAACAACACCTGCATCGCGTGCCACGGCGCGAACCTCGAGGGCGTGCAGGACCGCGGGCCGAGCCTGATCGGCATCGGCGACGCCGCGGTGTACTTCCAGACTTCTTCGGGCCGCATGCCCGCCGCGCGCCAGGAGGCGCAGGTCGAGCGGAAGCCGCCGAAGCTGACCGAGGCCGAGATCGACGCGGTCGGCGCCTACATCCAGGCGCACGGCGGCGGCGTCCAGCGCCCGGCCGAGAAGGGCGAGGCCCTGCGCGGCTCCGACCCGGCCCGCGGTGGCGAGCTGTTCCGCCTCAACTGCGCTTCGTGCCACAACTTCACCGGCCGCGGCGGCGCGCTGTCGGCGGGCAAGTACGCGCCGAACCTGGATCCGGCCAGCGAAGAGCAGATCTACACGGCCATGCTCACCGGCCCCCAGAACATGCCGAAGTTCTCCGACCGGCAGCTGTCGCCGGAGGAGAAGAAGGACATCGTCGCCTACGTTAAGTCGGTGTCCGACGGCAACAATGACCCGGGTGGTAACGGCCTCGGCGGGGTCGGCCCCGCTTCCGAGGGCGTCATCGCCTTCATCGTCGGGATCGCCGCGCTGATCGGCGTGACGTTGTGGATTGGATCGAAGGCATGAGTGCCGAGGGGCCTAAGCCGCCGACGGAGGCGGAGCTGGCTGAGATGGACCGGGACCAGCTGGTCAAGCTGGGCGGGGCGCTCGACGGCGTCGAAATCGTCGAATACCCGACCCCGTGGCCCGTGGAGGGCACCCGCGCGGAGAAGCGCGCCGAGCGCCTGGTGGCGTTCTGGTTCGCCCTGTCCGCGCTGGCCGGGCTGGGGTTCGTCGTCTCGCTGATCTGGTGGCCGTGGAAGTACGAGTCGCCGGACAACGAGAGCGGCCACTTCTGGTACAGCCTGTACACGCCGATGCTCGGCATCACGCTCGGCCTGGCCATCCTCGGCCTCGGCATCGGCGTGATCCTGTACACGAAGAAGTTCGTGCCCGCCGAGGTCGCGGTGCAGCAGCGCGGTGACGGCGAGGGCAAGGGGTCGGCCGAGGTCGACCGCCAGACGTTCCTCGCGCACCTGGCCGACGCCGGGAACCGCAGCACCATCGCCCGCCGGTCGCTGATCAAGCGCTCGGCGATCGCCGGGGCCGGCACGCTGGGCCTCGCGGCCGCGGCGCTGCCGCTGGCGTCCTTCATCAAGAACCCGTGGAAGGACAGCGAGACCCGCGAGTCGCTGTGGCACACCGGCTGGCAGCCGAACTTCCCCGGCGAGAAGGTCTACCTGCGCCGCAACACCGGCAAGCCGCTGGAAGAGGGCGAAGAGGCCAGCCTGGTCAAGGCCGAGGACCTCGACGCCGGCGCGATGGAGACGGTCTTCCCGTACCGCGAGTCCGAGAAGGGCAAGCCGGAGCTGCTGGCCGCGGCGCTGACCCGCGTCGACAACCCGGTCATGCTCATCCGCCTGCGCCCGACCGACGCCGCCAAGGTCGTCAAGCGCGCCGGCCAGGAGGACTTCAACTTCGGCGACCTGTACGCGTACACGAAGATCTGCAGCCACGTCGGCTGCCCGACCTCCCTGTACGAGCAGCGCACCAACCGCATCCTGTGCCCCTGCCACCAGTCGCAGTTCGACGCGCTGCACTACGCCAAGCCGATTTTCGGCCCGGCGACGCGTCCGCTGGCCCAGCTACCGATCACGGTGGACGAAGAGGGATACTTGATCGCGCGAGGCGACTTCATCGAGGCCATCGGTCCGGCCTTTTGGGAGCGTAAGTCATGAGTTCACTCACCACGCCGACCAAGGGGTCGAGCCCGGTCGAGAAGGCGCTGGGCGACGCCGCGAACAACGCCGACCAGCGGTACCACGCGGCCAAGGGCCTGCGGCACCAGCTGAACAAGGTGTTCCCGACGCACTGGTCGTTCCTGCTCGGCGAGATCGCGCTCTACAGCTTCATCATCCTGCTGCTCACCGGTGTGTACCTGACGCTGTTCTTCGACCCCTCCATGCAGGAGGTCGTCTACCACGGCAGCTTCACGAACATGCAGGGCCTGGAGATGTCGCAGGCGTTCCGCACGACGCTGGACATCTCCTTCGACGTCCGCGGTGGGCTGTTCATGCGGCAGCTGCACCACTGGGCGGCGCTGATCTTCGTGGCGTCGATGGCCGTGCACATGCTGCGGATCTTCTTCACCGGTGCGTTCCGGCGCCCGCGTGAGGCGAACTGGGTGATCGGCGGGCTGCTGCTGATCCTGGGGTGCTTCGAGGGTTTCTTCGGCTACTCGCTGCCTGATGACCTGCTTTCGGGTACCGGTATCCGGGCGACGCTGTCGGGGATCGTGCTGTCGGTGCCGGTGATGGGGACCTGGATCCACTGGGCGCTCTTCGGTGGGGAGTTCCCGGGCGATCAGATCATCCCGCGGTTGTACACGCTGCACATCCTGCTGCTGCCGGGGATCATGCTGGCGCTGGTCGGGGCGCACCTGGCGCTGGTCTGGTACCAGAAGCACACCCAGTTCCCGGGGGTGCGCCGCAAGGAGACCAACGTGGTCGGGGTGCGGATCATGCCGTACTTCGCGCTCAAGGGCGGGGCCTTCTTCACCTTGGTCATCGGGGTGCTGGCGCTGATGTCGGGGCTGTTCCAGATCAACCCGGTGTGGAACTTCGGCCCGTACAACCCGGCGCAGGTGTCGGCGGGCTCGCAGCCCGACTGGTACATGGCCTGGGCGGACGGCATGCTCCGGATCTGGCCCGCGTGGGAGGTCTACCTCGGGAACTACACGATCCCGGCGGTGTTCTTCCCCGGCGCGATCGGCATGCCGATCCTGTTCGGCCTGTTCCTGGGCTACCCGTTCATCGAGCGGAGGCTGTCCAAGGACACCGCGCACCACAACCTGCTCCAGCGGCCCCGGGACGTCCCGGTCCGCACGGCGCTGGGCGCGATGGCGCTGGGCTTCTTCATGGTGATCGAGCTGTCGGGCTTCAACGACATCATCGCCGACCAGTTCGACATCTCCCTGAACGCGACGACGTGGGCGGGCCGCATCGGCGTCCTGCTCGTGCCGCCTGTCGCCTACTACCTCACCTACCGGCTCTGCCTGGGCCTGCAGCGGGCCGACCGCGAGGTGCTGGAGCACGGCGTCGAGACGGGCATCATCAAGCGGCTGCCGCACGGTGAGTTCATCGAGATCCACCAGCCGCTCGCCGGCGTGGACAGCCACGGCCACGCGATCCCGCTCGAGTACCAGGGCGCGTCCGTGCCGAAGAAGATGAACAAGCTGGGCTCGGCCGGGCACGCCGTCCCGGGCACGCTCTGGTCGCCGGACCCCGCCGAGGAGACCGCCGCGCTGGAGCGGGCCCACGGCAACGGGCACGGCAACGGCCACTCCGCGGACGAGAACGGCCAGCACGGTGAGTTCGACTCCGCCGAAGCGGCCTCGGCCGCCAAGCGGTCGGACCACTAGCACCGCAAGTCAGCCCGATGGCCACCGCCGGTTCGCCGGCGGTGGCCATCGGTGTTTCCGGGCTGGCACGATGCGCGGCATGGAACGTGTGCTCGGCATCGGTGGTTATTTCTTCCGCGCGGCGGACCCGGCGGCCCTGGGAGCCTGGTACCGGGACTTCCTGGGCCTCGACGCCGACGAGCACGGCTCGTGGCAGCAGCAGCCGGGGCCGACGGTCTTCGCGCCGTTCGAGGCCGGGACGGACTACTTCGGGTCGCCGTCGCAGCAGGTCATGCTCAACTTCCGGGTCCGCGACCTCGACGCGATGCTCGCGCAGCTGCGCGCCAAGGGCGCCGACGTCGCCGAAGAGGTCCAGGACATGGACGGCATCGGCCGCTTCGGCTGGGTCACCGACCCCGCCGGGAACCGCGTCGAGCTCTGGCAGCCGGCCTGACCCCGCCGGTCAGTCTTCGACGCCGATCGAGAAGGCCGACTCGGTGTCGGTGCGGGAGTACGACCGGAACGCGATGTGCGTGACGGTGTCCAGCACGCCCGGCACCTTCCCGATCCGGCCGGGGATGAGGTCGGCCAGCTCCTCGTGCGCGGACACCTGGACGGTGGCGATGAGGTCGACGTCCCCGGCGCACGAGTAGACCTCGCCGACACCGTCGATGTCGGCGATCGCCTGGGCCGCGTCCGGGATCGCGTCCGCCTCAACCTGGATCAACACGATCGCGGTGATCACCTGGGGTCCTCCAAGACTCGGCTGCGGGTGTCGCCGGTGATCCTAGTGAGCCGCCTCGCTACGCCGCCGTGTGCGCCAGCCAGTGCTCGGCCAGTGCGCGGTCGCCGGTGCGGCGCACGCGGTCCGCGGGGAGCCGGCGGGTGAGGACGAGCAGGAGGTCCTGGACGGGCCCGGCGAGGGTCGCGTCCGCCACGTCGCCGCCGGGGGCCCAGCGGACGCCGTCCGGAGTGCGGGTGACGAGCCAGCCGGGGCCGTCGTCCGGGGCGACCCGCAGGGTCTGGCCGGTGCCGCGGAGCTCGGCGAAGGCGGGGTTGAGGGTCGGCGTCACGGGGTCGGACAGGACGTCCAGCCACTCGCTGATGGCGTCGGCGGCGAGGTCGGGGTCGACCTCGAAGGCGGCGCCGGTGGCGAACGCGGCGTCGGCGTGGTGGACGGTGGTGTCGTGCGCCATCCGCCGCAGCCAGAACCGGGCGGGTCCGGGGCCGAAGAACGTCCACACCGGCGTCTCGCCGGCGGCCAGGACGGCGTCTTCGAGGTCGGCGGCGCCCTGGAGCAGCCAGTCGGACCACTTTTCGGGCGAGCCGGGGTCGGCGTCGAACGGGTCGGGAACGGGGGAGGGCCCGGAGCGGACGATGCCCGCGGCCCAGCGGTGGGCCTGGCCGATGTGCCCGACGAGCACCCGCAGCGGCCATTCGGGGCAGGTGGGGACCCGGGCTTCGGGGTCGGCGCCGGTCACCGCACCGGCGAACCCGGCGGTGTGGTCGTGGAGGCCTTCGGCGAGTCTGGTGGTGTCCATGGCCGTACCGTAGGAATTCCACCCGGCTGGAGGTTCGACCGAAGGTGACCGAGGACACACTGGGCATCGGCGACCTGGCCCGCCGGACGGGGGTCCCGGTCCGCACGATCCGGTTCTACTGCGACGAGGGCCTGCTGGAGCCGGCCCGCAGCGTGGGCGGTCACCGCCGGTTCGAGGCGGGTTCCGTCGACCGGCTGAACCTGGTGCGCCGGCTGCGCGGCCTCGGGCTGGGCCTGCGGTCGATCACCGGCGTCCTCGCGGGCGACCGCTCCCTGGACGACGCGGTGGCGGCCGAGCGGACGGCGCTGGACCGCGAGCTGGCGACCCTGTCCTGGCGGCATTCGGTGCTGCGAGCTGTGGAGGAGGCCCCGTCCCGGCTGGACCTGCTCTCGGCGGTCCAGGACGGCGAGGGGGCGCGGGCCGCGCTGGTGCGGTTGTGGGAGCCGATGACCGCGGGCCCGATCCCGCCGGACACGGCGCGGATGTTCCTGGACATCAGTGCGCCGCTGCCGCCGGATTCCCCGACGACCGCGCAGGTGGTCGCGTATGCGGAGCTGGTCGTGCTGGCGGCCGACCGGGAGCTGGCCGTGGGGCTGCGGGCGAGCACGCTGGTGGCGCACGAGCGGATCGCGGATCTGGGGGTGCTGCACGCCGAGGTGGGGGAGGCGTGCGGACTGGCTGCCGGTGCGGTGGTGGCCGGGCGGCCACCCGCGCCCGGGGCGGCGCTGGACCGGTTCGTGGCGGCTCACGCGACGGCGCACCGGAGGGCGGACAGCCTGGAGTTCCGCCGCGCGCTGAACCGGCGGACGGCGGTGGACCGGTCGCCCCGGCTGCGGCGGTACTGGCAGCTGGCGGGGGAGGTCACGGGGGAGGCCGCGCCGATGGGGGTTGCGCACACCTGGCTGCTCGATGCGCTGGACCGATCGGTGGGGTGAGGGTGCGGGGGGCCGAGACGGACCGCGCGCCCGCCCTGCGGCTTCAGCGACGCCCGATGGCGAGGTGCCCGCTCGGGGCGACGGCACGTTCGACTGCTTGCGCCCGGGAGCAGTGGCACCCGCCGCTGCGGCCTGCCCCGCGACCGCCCCGTCAGCCCACGTGCTCCAGTGAATGCGCCTCCGTCACCAGGTCGAGCCACCCCCGCCACCCCGCGACCGCCGCCGGCTCCGCCCACGGCCTCGTCGTCCGGACCAACCGGACGCCCGGGCGAGCCAGCCACCGCAGCAACACCCCGACCTCCTCCGGCGGCGCGCCGTGCAAGGGGCCCGGTTCCGGCAGCACCGTCTCCGCCGAAGCCACCAGAACCTCGACGACCGGCATCGGCGGCACCCCTCGCGGGGCGACTCCCGCCGACGCCAGGCGTCCGTAGCGGATCACCGCCAGTTCCCAGCCGCCCGCGCCGTCCGGGCCCGCCGCGATCAGCTCGCCGATCGAGGCCAGCGATCCCTGCCGGTGCGCCCTCCCCAGCGCCCTGATCAACGCCGCCAGCTCGTCGCGATGGCGGGCCGCCTGTTCGTAGTGCTCACCGGCCGCCAGCCGCTCCACGTGCTCCGCCGCGGTGTGCAGGGGGCGGCCGTCCAGGCCCGCGATCAGGCCGGACGCCGACGCCACCAACGGCTCGTACGCCTCGACGCTCTGCCGTCCCGCGCAGGGGGCGCCGCAGCGGCCCAGCTCGGCCAGGACGCACGGGGTGCCGTTCGGGGAGCGGGGTGAGATCCGCTGCGTGCACGTGCGCAGGCCGGACGCGCCGGCCAGGGTGTCCGCCGTCGCGCGGGCGTCCGCCTGGTTGCGGAACGGGCCCAGCACGCCCGGGCGCGGCAGGCGGACCACCGACAGGCGGGGGAAGGCCTCGTCCGTCAGCCCGATCCACCAGCCCTGGTGGCGGTTCTTCGACCGGCGGTTGTACGCGGGCCGGTGCGCCGCGATCAGCCGCAGCTCGCGCACCTCCGCCTCCAGCGCGTGCGCGCACACGACGTGGTCGACGCGCTCGGCCAGCGCGACCATCTCCCGGATCCGGCTGCGGTTCTCCGAACCCGTGAAGTACGTCCGCACCCGCCGCCGCAGGTCCTTCGCCGTGCCGACGTACAGGACCTCCTCCTTCGGGCCCTTGAACAGGTAGACCCCCGGCGCGGCCGGCAGGTCCGCCGCCAGGTGCCGTTTCGCGCGCTGGGCGACCGTCACCTCCGGGAGGTAGCCCATCAGCTCCTCGAGCGAGTGGACGCCCAGGTTGCCGACGCGCTCCAGCAGGCCGTGCAGGACGTCGACCGTGGCCCTGGCGTCGTCCAGCGCGCGGTGCGTCGGGCGGGTCCGGGCGCCGAACAGCAACGCCAGCGCCGTCAGGTTGTAGCGCCCCACCTCGTCGCGCGGCACGACCCGGCGGGCCAGCCGCGCGGTGCACACCACCGTCAGCTTCGGCCACACGTACCCGTGCGCCTCGCAGGCGGCCCGCATGTGCGAGGTGTCGAAGCCCGAGTTGTGCGCCACCAGCACCGAGCCGCCGATGAACTCCAGGAACGCCGGCAGCACCTCCTCGATCGGCGGGGCGTCGTACACCATCAGCTGGGTGATGCCCGTCAGCGAGACGATCTGGGGCGGGATGGTCTTGCCCGGGTTGACCAGGGTCGCGAACTCGCCGAGCACCTCACCCGCGCGCACCTTCACCGCGCCGATTTCGGTGATTTCGGACGCGCCCGGCCCGGCTCCCGTGGTTTCCAGGTCGAAAACCACGAAAGTCGTTTCCCGCAACGGGGTTCCGAGCTCGTCGAACGCGAGTTGTGCCTGGATCGAACGCATGGTCGGACTGTAGGGCCGACCACCGACAGTTTCCGCGCGCGGCCGGTCCGTGTGCCGCGCGGCGCGGGATGCGGGGGCGGGGCCTACCCTGGACCAATGCACCCGCAGCCGCTCGTGCCGGAGCCGCCAGGGGACCCCGCCGGTCCCTCGGGTGTCGCCTCGCGCCCGGAACCGGCTGAAGAGGCCGCTGACCGGCCGGAACCCGCCACCTGGCCGGCGCTGCCCGAGCCCGTCCGGGACCGCATCGCCGAGCTCGCTGCGGCCGCCGTCGCCAAGCTCCCCGGCACCGACGTGCCGCGCCAGCTGCGGCCGGTCGCCAAGTTCGCCCCCGCCAAGCGCGCCAAGCTCGGCGGGGCCGCCCTGCTGGCCTCACTGGGCGAGTCCTCGCAGTTCCGCACCGCCGTCATCGAGTGGTTGCGCGAACACCGCACCGACGCGCTCGACCCCAACGCCACCGACTCGGTCGCCGCGGCGGCCGCCGCCGTCCTGCTCGGGGAGTCCGGCGCCGCCGGGCGCGTGCGGCTGGTCGCCAAGAACGCCGAAGAGAACGCCCTGCGCGCCGAACGCGACGCCGCGCTGGCCCGCAACCAGCGGCTCGAAGCCGAACTCGTCCAGGTCCGCGCGGAGCTTGCCGAGGCTCGGCAGACCGCCGAAAGCGCGAGGGGCGAGCGCGAAGGCGAAGTCGAGAAGCTCCTGAAGCGCCTCCGCGAGCAAGGCGTCCAGCTGCGCCAGGCCCGTGACGCGGCCGAAGCGGCGGCCGCCGAGGCCGACCGCGGTTCCGCCGCCCGCGCCGACGAAATCGCCGCGCTGACCGCGCAGCTCGACCGCGAACGCCAGCGCGTCGCCGGGGAACGCGCCCGCGCCGAACGCGCGGCCGCCGACGCCGAGATCGCCCGCCAGTCCGCCCGCGAGGCCCGGCAGGCCGACGAGGTGCGGCTGGGGCTGCTCATCGACACGATCGACGGCGCCGTCAACGGCCTGCGGCGCGAACTCGCCATCGGCGCCCGTGGCGCCCGCCCCGCGGACATGGTGCGCGGCACCCGGTCCGGCACCGGGCAGGGCGGCAAGATCGCCGACGTGTCCACGTTGGACCGCTACCTCGCGCTGCCCAACGTCCACCTGATCGTCGACGGCTACAACGTCACGAAGACCGGCTACCCGGAACTGGCCCTCGCCGACCAGCGCGACCGGCTGATCCACCAGCTCCAGGCGCTGGCCGCCCGCACGTCCGCCGAGGTCACCGTGGTGTTCGACGGCGCCGGCGTGCTGTCGGTCCCCGCGTCGGTGCCGCGCGGGGTGCGGGTGCTGTTCTCCGACCGCGGCGTGCTGGCCGACGACGTGATCCGCAACATCGTCGCGACCGAGCCCGCGGGCCGGCCGATGGTGGTCGCGACGTCCGACCGCGCGGTGGCCGACTCGGTCCGCGGCGGCGGCGCCCACCCGACACCCTCGTCGGTGCTGGTCAGCCGCCTGTCCCGGGTCTGACCGCCCGACCCGCCACCCGATCTCGGAACGGGGTCAGGGCGAACGGGCCGGTCAGTCCTTCGGCTCAGGTCCAGCCGGAGGGCGTGACCGGTGCGATGTGCTGGGTCTGGTGGTGCGAGCCATGGCGTATCTGCATGCCGGCCGCCGAACCCGCCCGCCACCGCGACATTGCCGCCAGCCCCGATGTCATGAACGGGTCGTTCACCGCGTCGGACGCGGTGAAAGGGTCGTTCACGACGTCCCGGACCGGGGTCAGGGCGAACGGGCCGGTCGGCCCGTTCGGCTCAGGTCCAGCCGGAGGGCGTGACCGGTGTGACGACCTGCGCCTGGTGGTGCGAGCCCGGGCGTACCCGCATGCCGGCCGCCGAACCTGCCCGCCACCACCTCTTCACCCGATCGCGCGGTCCGGCATGTCATGGACGGGTCGTTCACCGCGTCGGACGCGGTGAAAGGGTCGTTCATGACGTCTCGCGCGCCGCGGCCGGCCCGGGGGCGTGGGCTCGCTCGCCCGAAACTGTCGGGGGTGCCCCGTACCGTCCTCCCCAAGTCGGAACCGACGTGAGGAGGACCACGTGAACGACACCCCTGACCTGTCCGAAGTGGACGTCTCGCACATATCCGTCGAGGACATCGAGAACCTCGTGGTGGACTGCGATCGCTGCGTCGTGCGCGGCATCTCCTGCCACGACTGCGTGATCAGCGTGCTGCTCGGCGCGCCGCCCGCCGTCGTGTGGGACGCCGACGAGCGCCGCGCCGTCGACGCACTCGCCGAAGCGGGGATGGTGCCGCGGCTGCGCTTGGTGGAGGGAGCGGCTTTGCGCACCGCCTGACACGCCCGTTTCGTGTCGGCGCGCCGAATGGTCGATCGGATCAGGTGAACGGTCGGTGACCGAACAGGCTGCGGGAATATCCCCAGCGTGTAACGCCCATCACATGTTTTCTCCATAGCTGGTCCGATGGTGTTTCCGGGCGCTACGGAGAGTTTTTGGCCGACGGGTGGTGGACGTCGTGGCGGACTTTTCGTAACCTGTCCGAGATCTCGTGGCCCCCGGCCGTCGATGTAGGCGGCGACGCGAGATCGCCGCCGGACGCAGCTTTGTCGGGAAGCTGGGAACCGGAACCACCACCGCTTGCTTCACCAGTTGCGGATGAAGCAGCCCCGAAGCGGTGGGGACGAGCGGCGAAGAGGACTCCCCGACCTCTTCGTGCCCCGGTCCCCGACGGCGGCCGAGACCAAAGGAGACCCGCGCGACCGTGCAGTCGCATCCAGTCAGGCGCGTGGTGTCAGGTGCCCTCGCCGCGGCTTCGGTGATCACCCTCGTCACCGTGGCCCAGCCGACGGCCATCGCCGCCCCCGTCCCCGTCCTCCAGGCTCCGCCCACCGGTTCGGACGCCCTCGCCCAGTACCGCGACCTCGCGGCACAGGCCGAAAAGCTCAACGAAGACCTGCTCAAGGCCCAGGACGACCTGAAGGCCAAGCAGGGTGAGCTCGACAAGGCCTCCAACGACGTCAACGCGGCGAAGGACCAGGCCGCCCAGGCGTCCGCGAACCAGAAGAAGTACCAGACCGAGGTCGACAAGTTCGCCGGCGCGTCGTTCACCAGCGGGGTCCAGCTCAACAAGCTGTCCGCGCTGCTGGCCGGCACGTCCACGCAGGACTTCCTCGACCGCTCCTCGGCGCTCGAGGTGATCGCGACCGAGAAGAACGGCGCGATGGGCAACCTCACCGGCGCCGTCCAGCAGGCCAACGACGCCACCGCCAAGGCGACCGACGCGGCGAAGCGCGCGACGGACGCCCGTGACGCCGCGGCGAAGCTGACGCAGGACATCCAGGCCAAGCAGAAGACGCTGAACGACCAGATCCAGCAGCTCAAGGCCGCCAACAAGAACCTGAGCTCGGCCGACAAGTCGCTCCAGGGCGACCGGGGCGGCTCGGCACCGAACGTCCAGGCGCCCACCGCCGCCGCCCAGACCGCGGTCGACGCGGCGCTGAGCAAGCTCGGCAGCCCGTACGGCTGGGGCGACACCGGGCCCAGCTCGTTCGACTGCTCCGGCCTGATGCTGTGGGCGTACGGGAAGGCCGGGATCAAGCTGCCCCGGTCGAGCCGGGAGCAGTCCACGTTCGGCGCCGCGGTGCCGCGCGACCAGCTCCAGCCGGGCGACCTCGTGTTCTACTACTCGCCCGTCTCGCACGTCGGCATGTACCTCGGCGACGGCAAGATGGTGCACGCGCCCGACACCGGCGACGTCGTGAAGATTTCGCCGCTGCAGAGCCAGTACGCGGGAGCCCGCCGCCCGACGGCGTAGGTTCCGAGCAGCACTCCAGGAGGGGCGGTACCGCACACGCGGTGCCGCCCCTCCGGTGTACGGGGCGGCGGCTAGCCTCTGGGACGTGCTCAAGACCCTGCTCGTGACCAACGACTTCCCGCCGCGGCCCGGGGGGATCCAGAACTACCTGAACTCCCTCGCCACCCGGCTGCCGTCGGACGACCTGGTCGTCTACGCGCCTGCGTGGGAGTCTCGGACGGGGTCGCACGAGGAGTTCGACGCCGAAGCGCCGTTCGAGGTCGTGCGGCACCCGACGTCGCTGATGCTGCCGACGCCGGACGTGCTCCGCCGCGCGAAGCAGATCATGCGGGCGCGGGACTGCGAAGCCGTCTGGTTCGGCGCCGCGGCTCCGCTGGCGCTGCTGGGGCACTCGCTGCGCCAGGCGGGTGCGCGGCGGATCGTGGCGTCGACGCACGGCCACGAAGTCGGCTGGTCCATGCTCCCGGCGTCGCGGCAGGCGTTGCGCCGCATCGGCGACACCGTGGACGCCGTCACCTACGTCAGCCGGTACACGCGCGGCCGGTTCGCCGCCGCGTTCGGCCCGATGGCCGGGCTGGAGCTGCTGCCGTCCGGTGTGGACACCGGGCTGTACCGGCCGGATCCCGCCGGCCGCGCGGAAATCCGCGTCCGGCACGGCCTTTCCGACCGGCCGACCGTCGTCTGCGTGTCGCGGCTGGTCCCGCGCAAGGGCCAGGACCAGCTGATCCGCGCGCTGCCGCTGATTCGCGAACGCGTGCCGGACGCGGCGCTGCTCATCGTCGGCGGCGGGCCGTACCGCAAGAAGCTCGGCCAGCTGGTCACCGGGCTCGGCCTGGAGCGGGACGTCGTGCTCACCGGGTCGGTGCCGTGGTCCGAGCTGCCCGCCCACTACGCGGCCGGCGACGTCTTCGCGATGCCCGCCCGCACCCGCGGCAAGGGGCTCGACGTCGAAGGGCTCGGCATCGTCTACCTGGAGGCGTCGGCGACCGGGCTGCCGGTCGTGGCCGGCAACTCCGGCGGGGCCCCGGAAACGGTGCTCGACGAGGTCACCGGGCACGTCGTCGAAGGCCGCGACACCGGTCAGCTCGCCGAAACCGTGGCCAGCCTCCTGGCCGACCCGGTGCGGGCGCGCCGGATGGGCGAGGCGGGCCGGGCCTGGGTCAGCGAGAACTGGCGGTGGGACACGATGGCCGGGCGGCTGTCCGGTCTGCTCGACGGCGATCCGGTGGCCGTCGTCCGCTGAGCTTCACGGCGTGTAGAGCGCCGGGTGCCGCGGGTCGTCGACGCGCACGACGACGTCGGCGAGCGAGCTCGGGTCCACTTCTTCTTCGTAGCGTTCGTAAGCCGGGACCGCCCACTCCTCCGGGACGCGGCGGTGCAGCGCAGCGGGGGAGAGCCACAGGTGCACGGCCAGGTCGAAGGCCAGGCCGGCGCCGAGCAGCAGTTCGCCGTCGAGGAGCACGACGCCGCCTTCGGGGACGGGCACCCGCTCCGCCCGGGTCGCGCGGTCGCGCCCGGCGTCCCACAGCGACGGCAGCACCTCGCCGGAACCGCCGTCGCCCAGCGGGTCGAGCACTTCACGGCGGAGGGCGCCGAGGTCGAGCCAGTCGGTGTAGCGGGCGTCGGGATTCGTGCGGCCGTGCTCGTAGCGCAGCGACGCGGGGCGCAGGAAGTCTTTCGCGGACACGCGCAGGGCGGCGCGCCCGCGCAGGCGCAGCGGATCGACCAGGGCGTCGGCGAGTTCCGTGGTTTCCGTCGCACCCGCCGCGCCGTCGACGGCGACCGCGAACCGGGGACGCCCGGTGAGCGCGTCGATGCGTTCGGTCAGTTCTTCGGCCAGCACGGCCGGGGAGATGGGGCGGTAGCGCACGAGCACTGATCCTGCACCCGGGCCACCGGCGGGTTTTGTCGTACCCCGGTGGGAGGATGCGGACATGACTTCCTCAGTGGGGAAAACGGCCGATGTCGGGTGGAACATCGGGGTTTCGCGGACGCTGCCGTACACGGCGGAGACGGTCTGGGAGTTCCTGGTCAGCCGGGACGGCGTCGCGATCTGGCTCGGTCCCGGCGTGGAACTGCCGCGCGAACCGGGCGCGGAGTACGAAACGGCGAACGGCACGGTCGGCGAGATCCGCGGCTACGCCGAGAACGACCGCGTGCGGCTCACGTGGCGCCCGGGCGACTGGGACCACGACTCGACCGTCCAGGTGCGGCTGAGCGGCGCGGGCGCCAAGACCACGCTGCGGTTCCACCAAGAATGGCTCGCGGACGCGGAAGAACGCGAGCAACAGCGGGCATACTGGCAGGACGTGACCGAGCGCGTGGTGGCGGCACTCGCCGAGCGCTGAAGCGGACTGCACGGGGGAGCGGGATGACGACTTTCGAGGTGGCCGAGGACTTCGCGCAGGACGCGCACCTGTTCGCGGAGCTGCTGCGTGCGGGCGGGCCGGTGCGCCGGACCCGGATGCCGCGCGGCCTGGACTGCTACATCGTGACGGACTTCGCGCAGGCGAGGGCGCTGCTGGCGGATCCGCGGCTGCACAAGAACAGCGCGCGCGCCCGCGAACTGTTCGAGGCGAAGCTGCCCTCGGGCCAGGCGACCCAGGCCGGGGTGGGTGCGGATCTCGGCTTCCACATGCTCAACTCCGACCCGCCGGACCACACGCGGCTGCGCAAGCTGGTGAACAAGGCCTTCACGGCGCGGACCATCGCCCGGCTGCGGCCGCGGGTGGAGGAGATCACTTCGGAGCTGCTCGACGCGCTGGCCGGGCAGGAGCGGGCCGACCTGCTGCCGGCCTTCGCCGCGCCGCTGCCGATCACGGTGATCTGCGAGCTGCTCGGCGTGCGCGCGCAGGACCGCACGGAGTTCGCCGCGTGGTCGAAGACGCTGCTGAGCGCCTCGCAACCGGAGGAGATGCAGGCCGCCGGGCAGAACATGTTCGGCTACCTCACCGACCTGATCGCGCAGAAGCGCGCCGAGCCGGCCGAGGACCTGCTGTCGGACCTGGTGCACGCGACCGACGACGGGGACTCGCTGTCCGAGCCCGAGCTCGTCTCGATGGCGTTCCTGCTGCTGGTCGCCGGCCACGAGACCACGGTCAACCTGATCGCCAACGGCGTGCTGGCGCTCCTGCGCGAGCCGGCGCAGCTGGCCCGGCTGCGCGCCGAGCCGGAGCTGCTGCCCAACGCCGTCGAGGAGCTGCTGCGCTTCGACGGCCCGATCCACCTGGCGACGCTGCGGTTCACCGCCGAGCCGGTCGAGGTGGGCGGCGTGACGATCCCGGAAGGCGAGTTCGTGCTCGTGTCGCTGCTGGGCGCGAACCGGGACGCCGAGCGCTACCCGGAGCCGGACCGCCTGGACATCACGCGCGCGGCGGGCGGGCACCTGGCCTTCGGGCACGGCATCCACTACTGCGTGGGCGCGCCACTGGCCCGGCTGGAAGCGGAGATCGCGCTGGGCGGGCTGATCGCCCGGTTCCCGGAGCTGGCGCTGGACGCGAAGCCGGACGAGCTGGTGTACCGGCCGAGTTCGCTGGTGCACGGGCTGGAGGCGTTGCCGGTCCGGCTGAAGTGACGTCGTAAGGTCGGCTGATGGACACCGACCTGCTCGCCTTGGACGCCCGGCACGTGTGGCACCCGTACGCGCCGATGCCGGCGAAGGTGCCGTCGCTGCTGGTGACCGAGGCGAGCGGGGTGCGGCTCAAGCTGGCCGACGGCCGCGAGCTCGTCGACGGGATGTCGTCGTGGTGGTCGGCCATCCACGGCTACCGGCACCCGGTGCTCGACGCCGCGCTCACCGCGCAGGCCGGGCGGATGAGCCACGTCATGTTCGGCGGCCTGACGCACGAACCCGCGATCACCCTGGCGAAGACCCTCGTCGACCTGACCCCGGACGGGCTGGAGCACGTCTTCCTCTGCGACTCCGGGTCGGTGTCGGTCGAGGTCGCCGCGAAGATGTGCCTGCAGTACCAGCGTTCGCGCGGGCTGCCGGAGAAGCGCCGGCTGCTCACCTGGCGCGGCGGCTACCACGGCGACACGTTCACGCCGATGAGCGTGTGCGACCCCGACGGCGGCATGCACTCGCTGTGGCGCGGGGTGCTGCCCGAGCAGGTCTTCGTGCCCGCGCCGCCGTCCGGGTTCGACGCGCCGCCGGATCAGTCCTATGTGGACATCCTGGCCGAGGCGATCGCCGCGCACGCCGGGGAACTCGCGGCGGTGATCGTCGAACCGGTCGTGCAGGGCGCGGGCGGCATGCGCTTCCACCACCCCGCGTACCTGCGCGCGCTGCGGGAACTGACCGAAGCGCACGACGTGCTGCTGATCTTCGACGAGATCGCGACCGGCTTCGGCCGCACCGGCACGCTCTTCGCCGCGGAGCACGCGGGCGTGACGCCCGACGTCCTGTGCGTGGGCAAGGCGCTGACCGGCGGCTACCTGAGCATGGCGGCGACCCTGTGCACCCCGGAGGTGGCGGCGGGCATTTCGCGCGGCGCGCTCCCGGTGCTCGCGCACGGCCCGACGTTCATGGGCAACCCGCTGGCCTCGGCGGTCGCGAACGCCTCGCTCGGCCTGCTCGCCGACGGCGGCTGGCGCCACGACGTCACCCGCTTGGAGAAGGGCCTCCTGGACGGCCTCGCCCCGGCGCGCGACCTCCCGTCGGTCACCGACGTCCGGGTCCTCGGCGGCATCGGCGTGCTGCAGCTGGACCACCCGGTCGACATGGCGGTGGCGACCGAGGTGGTCACCGGGCACGGCGCTTGGCTGCGGCCGTTCCGGGACCTCGTCTACGCGATGCCGCCGTACGTTTCGACGGACGACGACCTGGCCGTGATCACCCGCGCGATGCTCGCGGTCGCCGAAAAGGCGTGATTTCAGCACATCGGGTGTGACCACGCCCACAGCGAGACCCGAACGTCCCTCATCGTCGCGCTGCGTGCCGGAGCAAGATCGACACCACGCGATCGGCGGAGGTTGCCGGGACGCGGTTCGCCTGAAAGATCCGCCGGCGCGAACCGATCCGTACCGGAGCAAACGCGAGAAATGCTTGCGTAGCAGACATTTCGCCTGGTTTCGGCGATCCTGCCCCCATGATCGAGATCGTTCGTGGCGAACACGACACCGGCCCCCCGAAGCACCCCCACCACCGGGAGAACCTCAAGCACGACCTCCTCGCGTCGATCGTCGTCTTCCTCGTCGCCGTCCCCCTGTCCCTCGGCGTGGCCTTCGCCGCCGGGGCGCCGCTGCTCTCCGGCCTCGTCTCCGCCGTCGTCGGCGGGCTGGTCGCGAGCCTCTTCGGCGGGTCGCCGCTGCAGGTCAGCGGGCCGTCCGCCGCCCTCACCGTGGTGCTGGCCGACACGATCGCCACCCACGGCTGGCCCGTCACCTGCGCGATCACCGTCGCCGCCGGGCTGCTCCAGATCCTCTTCGGGCTGACCCGGCTCGCCCGGGCCGCGCTCGCCGTCTCGCCCGCCATCGTGCACGGGCTGCTCGCGGGCATCGGGGTCACGCTCGTGCTCGGGCAGCTGCACGTCGTGCTCGGCGGGACGGCGCAGGGCTCCGCGCTCGCCAACGTCGTCGCGCTGCCGCGGCAGATCGCCGCGCACCACGACCAGGCCGTGCTGATCGGGGTCGTCACCCTCGCCGTGCTGGTCGCCTGGCCGCGGCTGCCCTCGGTCGTCCGCCGGGTGCCCGCGCCGCTGGCCGCCGTCACGCTCGCCACCGGGCTGTCCGTCCTGACCGGCATGTCGCTGCCCCGCGTCGACCTCCCGGCCGGGCTGCCCGCGCTGCACGTCGTGCCGCGGCTGCCGGAGGGCGGCTGGGGCGGGTTCGCGCTCGCCGCGCTCACCATCGCGCTCATCGCCGGCCTGGAGAGCCTGCTGTCCGCCGTCTCGGTCGACAAGCTCCGCGGCGGCCCGCGCACCGACCTCGACCGCGAGCTCATCGGCCAGGGCGCGGCGAACGTCGCCGCCGGCGCGCTCGGCGGGTTCCCGGTCACCGGCGTCATCGTGCGCAGCATGACCAACTACGAGGCGGGCGCGCGCACCCGGCTGTCGGCGATCCTGCACTGCGTCTGGATCCTCGCGGCCTGCCTGGCGCTCACCGGGGTGCTGCGGCTGATCCCGCTGGCCGCGCTCGCCGCGCTGCTGGTGTACGTCGGGGCGAAGCTCGTGAACCTCAACGGGCTCAAGGAAGTCCGCCGCCACGGCGACCTGCCGGTGTACGTGGTCACGCTCGCCGGCGCGGTGGCCGTCAACCTGCTCACCGGCGTCGCGGCGGGGATCCTGCTCGCGCTCGCGATGATGCTGCGGCGGATGCTCTTCTCCGGGATCCACGTCGAGAAGGACGGCGAGCGCCACCGCGTCGTCGTCGAAGGCGCGCTGACGTTCCTGTCCGTGCCGCGGCTGACCCGGGTGCTCGCCGAGGTGCCGCCGCACGCCGAAGTCCGGCTCGAGCTGCTCGTCGACTACCTCGACCACGCCGCGTTCGACTGCCTGCGCGGCTGGCAGCAGGCGCACGCGGGGGCGGTGACGGTCGACGAGATCGGGCACCCGTGGTTCGCGCGCGGGAGCTCGGACGCGCCGACCGTGCGCCGCAGCGTCGCCGCGCGGGTCGTGCCGCGGTGGCTCGCGCCGTGGTCGGAGTGGCAGGCCGAGCACGTCGTGCTGCCCGCCCAGCGCACGGCGAGCTCGCTGCTCTGCCGCGGCGCTTCGGAGTTCCAGCGCCGCACCGCGCCGCTGCTGCGCGACACGTGGAGCGGCCTGGCGCACGGCCAGCAGCCGCACACGCTGTTCATCACCTGCGGCGACGCGCGGATCGTCCCCAACCTGATCACCACCAGCGGGCCGGGCGACCTGTTCACCGTCCGGAACATCGGCAACCTGGTGCCCCCGCCGGACGGCGACGACTCGTCGGTCGGCGCGGCGATCGAGTACGCGGTCGGCGTGCTGGGCGTGGCCGAGATCGTGGTGTGCGGCCATTCCGGCTGCGGCGCGATGAAGGCGCTGCTCGGCCAGGCCCCGGCCGGGCTCGAGCAGCTCGGCAGCTGGCTCCGCCACGGCGAAGCGACGTTGCGACGCCGAAGCCGCGAAGCGCCGTTGCTGCTCGGCGGGGAGCGGCCGGCCGCCGAGGCCGACCAGCTCGCGCTGCAGAACGTGGTGCAGCAGCTGGAGATCCTGCGCGCCTACCCGGTGGTGGCGGCCGCCCTCGAGCGCGGCGCGCTCCGGCTCACCGGCATGTACTTCGACGTCGGCGCGGCGCAAGTGTCCCTTTTGGACGACGCGGCCCGCGGCTTCGTCCCGGCGGGTGCGCTGGAGCACTGAGCCGGACGGCCCTCGGTGTGGCGCCGGGCCCGGCCGGCGTCACATCCGAGGCCGTGAAACCCTTGTGTAGTACGGAATTCAACTGTCGCTTGACAGGCCCGTGCTTGTGAACGGCTTGTTAACGACTTGTCCGGTATGTGACATTCGAGCTAAATACCGCCATTTATTCACCCGATCGAGTGGTGCATAGCGGACATTTCACTCGTTTTCCGGTTGCATGGTGATCATGAGACCCCTCGCCGTGCTCCGCCACGACCTGCCGGCCTCACTGGTCGTCTTCCTCGTCGCAGTACCCCTGTCCCTGGGCATCGCCCTCGCTTCGGGCGCGCCGGTCGCCGCCGGGCTCGTCGCCGCCGTCGTCGGTGGCGTCGTCGCCGGCGCGCTCGGCGGCTCCGCGCTGCAAGTGAGCGGGCCCGCCGCCGGCCTGACCGTCGTCATGGCCGAAACCATCCAGACGTTCGGGTGGGTCGTCACCTGCGCGATCACCGTCGCCGCCGGCGCGTGCCAGATCCTGCTCGGGCTGAGCCGCATCGCGCGCGCCGCGCTGGCCATCTCGCCGGCGATCGTGCACGGCATGCTGGCCGGCATCGGCGTCACGATCGTGCTCGGCCAGCTCCACGTCGTCCTCGGTGGCAAGGCGCAGAGCTCGGCGGTGGAGAACATCGCCGAGCTGCCCGGCCAGATCGTCGCCCACCACGACTCCGCCGCCGTGATCGGCCTGCTCACCATCGCCATCCTGCTCGTCTGGCCGAAGCTGCCCGCCGCCGTCCGCAAGGTGCCGGGGCCGCTCGCCGCGATCGCGGCCGCCACCGTCGTGTCGGTCGTGCTCGGCATGACGCTGCCCCGCGTCGAGCTCCCCGGCGACCTGCTGGACGTCCGCCTCGTCCCGCAGCTGCCGGACGGCGGGTGGGGCGGGTTCGCCCTCGCCGTCGTCACGATCGCCCTGATCGCCAGCGTCGAAAGCCTGCTTTCGGCCGTGGCGGTGGACAAGATGCACACCGGGCGGCGCGCCAACCTCGACCGCGAGCTGGTCGGCCAGGGCGCGGCCAACATGCTCTCCGGCGCGCTCGGCGGCCTGCCGGTCACCGGCGTCATCGTCCGCAGCTCCACCAACGTCACCGCCGGGGCCAAGACCCGCGCGTCGGCGGTGCTGCACGGTGTCTGGGTGCTGCTGTTCGTCGTCCTGCTCGCCGGGCTGATCCAGAGCATCCCGCTGGCCGCGCTGGCCGGGCTGCTGGTGCACGTCGGCGCGAAGCTGGTCAACCCCGGCCACATCAGGACCGTCCTCGCGCACGGCGACCTGCCCGTGTACCTGCTGACGCTGGCCGGCGTCGTGGTGTTCGACCTGCTCACCGGCGTGCTCGCCGGCATCGGGCTGTCGCTCGTGCTGATGCTGCGCCGGACGCTCTGGTCCGGCATCCACGTCGAACAGGAAGGCGGCTCCTGGCGCGTCGTCGTCGAAGGTGTCCTGACGTTCCTGTCGGTGCCGCGGCTGTCGAAGGTGCTCGGGACCATCCCGGCCGGCGTGCCGGTGCGGCTCGAGCTGGTCGTCGACTACCTCGACCACGCCGCGTTCGAAAGCCTCACGACCTGGCAGCAGGCGCACGAGAACGCCGGCGGCACGGTCGAGGTCGACGAGGTCGGCCACCCGTGGTTCGGCGAGGGCAAGGCGGGCCGCCCGACGCGGTCGCGGCTGCACGCGAGCCGGGCGGTGCCGCGCTGGCTCGCGCCCTGGTCGGCATGGCAGGCGACGGAAGGCATCCCGACGCAGCAGACCCGCAACGGCGCCACCGAGTTCCACCGCCGGGCCGCGCCGCTGCTCAAGGACACGCTGTCCGGGCTCGCGGACGGCCAGCGCCCGCGCACGCTGTTCATCACCTGCGGCGACTCCCGGATCGTGCCGAACCTGATCACCACCAGCGGCCCGGGCGACCTGTTCACCATCCGCAACATCGGCAACCTCGTCCCGGCCGGGCAGGCCGACCCGTCGATGAACGCGTCGATCGAGTACGCGGTCGGTGTGCTGGGCGTCGAAGAGATCGTCGTGTGCGGCCACTCGGGCTGCGGCGCGATGGCGGCGCTGGCGGACGGTCCGCCGCCGGGCCCGCTGTCGGTCTGGCTCCGCCACGCGGAGCCGAGCGCCCACCGCCTCGGCTCGGCCACTCTGGACGGCGCGGTCCCGGAGCGCGAAGGCGACCGGCTGGCCCTGCACAACGTGCTCCAGCAGCTGGAACACCTGCGCGAGTACCCGTCGGTGGCCGCGGCCGAGGGCGCCGGGAAGCTGCAGCTGACCGGGATGTACTTCGCGGTCGGGACGGCGCAGGTCCACTTGTTCGACGCGAAGGAGCGGACGTTCCGGCCGGCCGGGGCGCCGGTGGCGGTGCCGGGAGCCTGACCCCCGCACGCGGGCCGTGCCCACCCGGGCACGGCCCGCGCCGGCCCGGGCACCGGTCCGGTGAAAGGGTCGTTCATGGCGTCGGACGACGTGAACGACCCTTTCACGACGTCGCGGTCCGGCGCTGTGAGCGCCCGAGCACGGCCCGCGTGTGCGCACCCCGACCCCGGGTCACTAAGTTGATGGTCCGTGACCATGCTGGTGATGACGGGGACCGGGACCGGGGTCGGCAAGACGATCACCACGGCGGCGATCGCCGCCCTGGCGGCGGACGGTGGGCAGCGGGTCGCGGTGCTGAAACCGGCGCAGACCGGCGTGCGGCCCGACGAACCCGGTGACCTCGCCGACGTCCGGCGGCTGGCCGGCGACGTCACGACCCTCGAACTGCGCCGCTACCCGGACCCGCTGTCGCCCGAGGCCGCCGCGCGCCGCAGTGGCCTGCCGACGCTCGATCCCGGGGAGATCGCGCGGGCGGCGTCGGAGCTGGACACCGGGCACGACCTCACCCTGATCGAAGGCGCGGGCGGCCTGCTGGTGCGCTTCGACGCCACCGGGGCCAGCCTCGCCGACGTCGCCTGGTCGCTCGGCTCGCTCGTCATCGTCGTGGCCGAAGCCGGGCTGGGCACGCTCAACGCGACCGCGCTCACCGCCGAAGTCGCCACCAAGCGCGGCCTGACCGTCGCCGGTGTGATCATCGGCTCCTGGCCGGCCGAGCCGGACCTCGCGGCGCTGTCCAACCTCGAAGACCTGCCGGTGGCGGCCGGGGCGCCGCTGCTCGGCGTGCTGCCCGAGGGGCTCGGTGACGCGTCCCGGGACGAGTTCCTCACTGCGGCCAGGGGCGGGCTCTCGCCGTGGTTCGGCGGCGAGTTCGACCCCGAGCTGTTCGCCGGGTGCGCTTCGGCGGGGAAGTGACCTGCGTCGCTGTCGCCCGAGGGGCCCGTCAGGCACGATGAGGGACGCTTCCGTCACGACCAAGGAGACGCCTTGACCGCAGTTCCGGACACCGACGTCCTCGCCCACGCCCGTGAACTCGTCCTCGAAACCGGCGCCGGCCTGGGGGAAGCCGAGGTCCTCGAGGTGCTGCGGCTGCCCGACGACCGGCTGCCCGACCTGCTCGCGCTCGCGCACGAAGTGCGGATGCGCTGGTGCGGGCCCGAGGTGGAGGTCGAGGGCATCATCAGCCTGAAGACCGGCGGCTGCCCGGAGGACTGCCACTTCTGCTCGCAGTCCGGCCGCTTCCCGACGCCGGTGCGCTCGGCGTGGCTCGACATCCCGAACCTGGTCAAGGCCGCCCGACAGACCGCCGAGACCGGCGCGACGGAGTTCTGCATCGTCGCCGCCGTCCGCGGGCCGGACAAGCGGCTGCTTTCGCAGGTCCGCGAAGGCGTGAAGGCCATCCGCGAGGACGGCAACGACATCCAGATCGCCTGCTCGCTCGGCATGCTCACCCAGGAGCAGGTCGACGAGCTCGTCGAGATGGGCGTGCACCGCTACAACCACAACCTCGAGACGGCGCGCTCGCACTTCCCCGCGGTGGTCACCACGCACACGTGGGAGGAGCGCTGGGACACGCTGCGGATGGTGGCCGAGGCGGGCATGGAGGTCTGCTGCGGCGGCATCATCGGCATGGGGGAGACGGTCGAGCAGCGCGCGGAGTTCGCGGTGCAGCTGGCCGAGCTGAACCCGCACGAGGTGCCGATGAACTTCCTCATCCCGCAGCCCGGCACGCCGTACGAGAACTACGAGATCGTCGAGGGCAAGGACGCCCTGCGGACGGTGGCGGCGTTCCGGCTCGCGATGCCGCGCACGATGCTGCGCTTCGCCGGCGGCCGTGAGCTGACGCTCGGCGACCTCGGCGCGGAGCAGGGCATGCTCGGCGGCGTCAACGCGATCATCGTCGGCAACTACCTGACCAACCTCGGACGGCCGGCTTCGGCGGACCTCGAGATGCTCGACGAGCTCAAGATGCCCATCAAGGCGCTCAGTGACAGCCTCTGACGCCCCGGCCTTTTGCGTCCACTGTGGACAGGAGTCGCCGGGCGGGGCGGACCACCCGGCGTGCCACAACCCCCGCACGGTGCTGGAACCGCCGCGCTACTGCACGTTCTGCGCGCGGCGGCTGGTGGTCCAGGTGAGCCCGCTCGGCTGGACGGCGAAGTGCAGCAGGCACGGCGACACGGCCAGCGGCTGACGGTGGTCGCACGCTGACCGGTTACCCTCGGTCGCAACACGCACGCTTTTCGGGGGCTCCGGGTGGCGGAGCCCCCGGCCCGGGGCGCAGCCCCGGTCGGTGCAGTTGCAGGGAGGGAGTCCGGGTGAGTGAGACGTCGGGGCCCGCGCACCGGCCGTCGGCCGTGGCCGGGCCGTGGTCGGTGCCCGTGCTGTTCCGGGAGCGGCGGCCGCGGGTGGTCGTCAAGGCCGACCTGCTGCCCGCGGTGAGCGTGTTCAGCACGGTGGGCCTGCTGAGCTTCCCGCTCGCCTTCGCGTGGTCCCGGCTCGCGCCGCCCGAGCGCGTCCGCATCATCGCCGCCGACGGCTCCCAAGGCGCGCTGGAGCTGGAGAGCTGGCACCGGTTCGACGACCTCGCGGTGTTCGGGCTGATGACGCTCGGGCTCGGGATCGTCGTGGGCGTCGTCAGCTGGCTGCTGCGCGAACGCCGCGGCCCGGTCGTCTTCCTGGCCGCCGTGCTCGGCGTGGCGCTCGCGGGCGTGCTCGCCATGCTGCTCGGCGTCACGTGGGCGAACAGCCACTACGCCATCACCGATCCACCCGCGCTCGGCTCGGTGATCGAGCTGGCGCCGCGGCTGGAGTCGTGGTGGGTGCTGCTGACCGGCCCGCTCGGCGTGTCGATCGCCTACAGCCTGCTGGCCACCTGGAACGGACGCGACGACCTGGGCCGCCGCCTGGGCTGAGCGGTTTGCCCTACTCTGGTGCCCTCACTCACAGGGGGTATCGGCAGTGACCGAAGACATCGAAGTTTCGCGGAGAGACGCCGTCCGGTTCCCGGGCATCAGCTCGCGCGCGTACGAGCACCCGGTGGACCGCGGCGCGCTCGCCACGCTGCGCGCGGTGCCCGGGTTCGCTCAGGTCGTCAAGGCCATCTCGGGGTTCTACAACGAACGCGGCGAGCGGCTGATGGCGCTCGCGTCGTCGATCCGCGTCGGGCCGAAGCAGTACCCGGAGCTCGAGCGGCTGCGCCACGAGTGCGCCGAGACGCTCGACCTGCCGTCGGTGCCGAACGTGTTCGTCTTCCAGGATCCGCGGGCGCGGGCCGAGACGGTCGGCATGGACGAGCCGTTCATCCGGCTCAGCACCGGGCTCGTCGAGCTGATGAGCCCCGATTCGCTGCGGTTCGTGCTCGGGCACGAGATGGGGCACGTGCTGTCCGGGCACGCGGTGTACCGCACGATCATGGTGCGCCTGGTCGCGCTGCAGCTGTCGATGTCGTGGACGCCGGTGAGCGCGCTCGGCATCCGGGCGGTCATCGCGGCGCTGCGCGAGTGGTTCCGCAAGGCCGAGCTGTCGTGCGACCGCGCCGGCCTGCTGTGCGGGCAGGACCCGACGGCGGCGCTGCGCGCCCAGATCCAGATCGCGGGCGGCATCGACCCCTCGCGCATCGACATCCCGTCGTTCCTGCAGCAGGCGGCGGAGTACGAGTCGGTCGAAGACCTCCGCGACAGTTTCCTCAAGCTCAAGTTCGTCGAGACGGAGTCGCACCCGTTCGCGGTGGTCCGCGCGGCGCAGCTGCAGCGGTGGGCGGCTTCGCCGGAGTACCGCGCGATCCTGGCCGGCGACTACCCGCGCCGCGACGACGACAAGCCGGCGTCGGACTGGAAGGACGACCTCAAGGCGGCCGCCCAGTCGTACAAGGAGTCGTGGAACTCCTCGGCCGACCCGCTGACGAAGGCGTTCAGCGACGCCGGCGAAGCGGTCTCGGGCGCGGCGGGCAAGGTGTGGAACAAGTTCGGCAACGGCAACGGTTCCTGAGCCGCGTCAGTTGAGGCTGGCCGGGCGGCTCAGGTCCGTGAGTTCGCCCGGCGGCAGCGGCACCGCGCCGAGTGTGTTCAGGAAGCCCGTCTCCCGCGTCAGCAGGCGGCACGCGATGCGGAGCCGGCGCAGCGGGTGGCGTTCCTCCAGCAGGCGCTGGCGGTCTTCCAGCGGCAGCAGGCAGTCCGCGGCCAGCACGTAGGCCAGCTCCTCGAGCGTCGTGTCCGGCTCCGGGCTGGTCCAGTCGTCGCTGCGCCACGCCGTTTCGCAGTAGCGCTGGTGGGCCGCGCGGGCGACCGTCGCCAGGCGCTCGGCCATGCCGCCGGACGGGGCCACCGGCTCGTCGTCGAGCCACTCCACCGACGCGATCAGGTACGGCGCCGACGTGCAGTCGAGGTCGGTCAGGCGGAAGCGGCGCTGGGCCTGGGTGACGACGTCGAAGCGGCCGTCCGGGAGGCGTTTCGCCTCGCGCAGGATCGTGCTGCAGCCGACCTCGTACAGCTGGTCCAGACCACTTACCTCGCGGGTCAGCGACGAGCGGAGTGCGACGACGCCGAACTCCCGGCCCGGGACCGTGCCGCTCACGAGGTCCGCCGTCAGCTGCCGGTAGCGCGGTTCGAAGATGTGCAACGGGAGCTTGGTTCCGGGCAGCAGAACGGTCTGCAAGGGGAACAACGGCAGCAAGGTCGTCGTCGCGTCGCTTTCCGATTCCGGCTCGGTCACGGGTCAACCGTAAGGGGAGAACGCTTCTCCCGCAGGATGGTCACCGGTTGGGCGGTTTGAACACGGCGAACGGGTCCGTGATCTGCATGCCCTTGCCGGCGAACGAGAAGAGCGCCGCCGGACGCCCGCCCGCGCGCCCGGGCGGGGCCGTGTGACCTGTGGGAACCAGCAGCCCGCGCCGCGACAGCACCCGCTGCAGGTTGGTCGCCGAGACGCGGTAGCCGAGCGCCGCCGAATACAGGCCGCGCAGCGCGGAAATCGTGAACTCGTCGGGGGCCAGCGCGAACCCGAGGTTGGTGTAGGAGAGCTTCGAACGCAGCCGGTCGCGGGCGCGCAGCACGATCGACTCGTGGTCGAACGCCGTGCGCGGCAGCTTCGCGACGTCGTGCCACTCGGTGTCCTCGGGCACTTCGGGGTCGACGTCGGAGGGGACCAGCGCGAGGAACGCCGTCGCCACCACGCGCGGGCCGGGCACCCGGTGCGGGTCGCTGAACACCGCGAGCTGCTCGACGTGCTTCAGCTGGCGGACGTCGACCTTCTCCTTGAGCTGCCGCCGGACGGACGTCTCGACGTCCTCGTCGGGCCGCAGCCGGCCGCCCGGCAGCGACCAGCGGCCGAGGTGCGGGTCGAGCGCGCGGCGCCACAGGAGGACCCGCAGTGTGTCCGAGCGCACTTGAAGGACCGCTCCCAAAACCTCGTGGGCGAGGGGGGCTTGGGTGTTAAGATGGCTTCGCACGGTTTTCGATTGTAAGGCGAAAACCCGCGATCGGTCCAGGAGGGCCACATGACCACCACGTTGGTTCCGGAAGGCCTCACCCCGTTCGGCGGGGTCGAGGCGAACGCGGCCTGGGCGGAGGAGGTGCGGCGCCTGGCGAAGCAGCGCGATGCGGTCCTGCTCGCGCACAACTACCAGGTCCCCGAGATCCAGGACATCGCCGACCACACCGGCGACTCCCTCGCGCTCAGCCGCATCGCGGCGAGCAGCGACGCGTCCACCATCGTCTTCTGCGGCGTGCACTTCATGGCCGAGACCGCGAAGATCCTCGCCCCCGAGAAGACCGTCCTGATCCCCGACGCGCGGGCCGGCTGCTCGCTCGCCGACTCCATCACCGGCGCCGAACTGCGCGCCTGGAAGGCCGAGCACCCGGGCGCGGTGGTCGTCTCCTACGTCAACACCACGGCCGAGGTGAAGGCCGAAACGGACATCTGCTGCACGTCCTCGAACGCGGTCGACGTCGTCGCGTCCATCCCCGCTGACCAGGAAGTCCTCTTCCTGCCGGACCAGTTCCTCGGTGCCCACGTCAAGCGTGTGACCGGCCGGGAGAACATGCACATCTGGGCCGGGGAGTGCCACGTCCACGCCGGCATCAACGGCGCGGAGCTGGCCGAGCGGGCGGCCGAGGACCCGGAGGCGGACCTGTTCATCCACCCCGAGTGCGGTTGCGCGACCTCGGCGCTCTACCTGGCCGGCGAGGGTGCCGTGGCGCCGGAGCGGGTCAAGATCCTCTCCACCGGCGACATGGTCCACGAGGCCCGCGACACGAAGGCCAAGACGGTGCTGGTGGCCACCGAGATCGGCATGATCCACCAGCTGCGCAAGGCCGCGCCGGGCATCGACTTCCGCGCGGTGAACGACCGCGCGTCCTGCCGGTACATGAAGATGATCACCCCCGCCGCGCTGCTGCGCTGCCTGCGTGAGGGCCTCGACGAGGTTCACGTCGACCTCGAAACGGCGGCCCGCGCGAAGGCGTCGGTGCAGCGGATGATCGAGATCGGGCAGCCGGGCGGCGGCGAATGACGCCGCCGGTTAATGACCCCCAGGCGAAAACTCCGGTTTGGGAGGCCCGCGCGGATCTGGTCGTGGTCGGCAGCGGCGTCGCCGGGCTGACCGCGGCGCTGCGGGCGCAGGCGCTCGGGCTGCACGTCCTGGTCGTCACCAAGTCGGCGGTCACGGACGGCAACACGCGCTGGGCGCAGGGCGGCGTCGCCGTGGTCCTGGAGAACGAGCACGACCTCGACGACTCGGTCGCCAAGCACGCGGAGGACACCTTCGCCGCGGGCGCCGGCCTGGTCGACGAGGCCGCGGCCCGCTCGATCCTCGACGGCGGCCCGGCCGCGATCGCCCGGCTGCGGGCGGACGGCGCGGAGTTCGACGCCGCCGCCACCGGCCTGCTCGCGCGGACCCGCGAGGGCGGGCACAGCGCGTTCCGCGTGATCCACGCCGGCGGCGACGCGACCGGCGCCGAAGTCGAACGCGCCCTGGTCGCGCGGGCGGGGGAGGCGCGGGTGCCGGTGCTGGAGCACCACCTCGCCGTCGACGCCCTGCGCACGCCGGGCGGGCGGGTCGCCGGGGTCACGGTGCTCGACCGCAACGGGGTGCCGGGGGTGGTCCGCGCGTCGGCCGTGCTGCTGGCCAGCGGCGGGATCGGGCAGCTCTACCAGGCGACGTCGAACCCGGAGATCGCCACCGGCGACGGCCTCGCGCTCGCGCTGCGGGCCGGGGCGGCGGTGGCGGACATCGAGTTCGTCCAGTTCCACCCGACCGTCCTCTACACCCCGGGCGCGCGCGGGCGCTGCCCGCTGGTCACCGAGGCGGTCCGCGGCGAGGGCGCGACCCTGGTCGACGGCGCCGGCCTGCCGGTGATGCGCGGCGTGCACCCGCTCGGCGACCTCGCCCCGCGCGACGTCGTCTCGGCGGCGATCACGCGGCGGATGGCGACGGCGCCCGGCGGCGTCGACGACCACGTCTTCCTCGACGCGACCTCGATCGCCGGGTTCGCGACCCGGTTCCCGACGGTGTTCGGGGCCTGCCGGGCGCTCGGGCTGGACCCCGCCGTCGACCCGATCCCGGTGACCCCGGCGGCGCACTTCTCGTGCGGCGGCGTGGTGACCACAGTGGACGGACGTTCGTCGGTGCCCGGCCTGTACGCCGCGGGCGAGGTGGCGCGGACCGGCCTGCACGGCGCGAACCGGCTGGCCTCCAACAGCTTGCTCGAAGGCCTGGTCGTCGGGCAGCGCGTCGCGGAGGCCGTCGCGGCGGATCTCGCGGCCGGGCTGCTGGCCGATCCGGCGCGCGGGCGGCTGCCGTCGTGGACCACCGCGCCCGCCGCCGAGCGCGACGCGCTGCAGCGGGTGATGAGCCGGTACGCGGCGATCGGCCGCGACGCCGACGGGCTCGCGGCCGCGGGGTCCGTGCTCGACCTGTCCACCCAGGACAGTCCGTTGTGGACGCACGCGGCGGTCGAAGACGCGGCGCTGACCGTGGTGGCGCAGGCGTTGCTCGCCGCGGCCGTCCGGCGCACCGAGTCGCGCGGCTGCCACGTGCGGTCCGACTTCCCGGACCCGGACGAGAACTGGCGGCGCAGCCAGCTCATCCGGCTCAGCCCGTCCGGCCAGCCGGTGCTGGCCGACCCGATCCGCCTGGAGGGCGTGGCATGACGTTCCCGATCTCCGAACCGGTCCTGCGCCTGATCGCCGCCTCGGGTCTCGACGTCGAAGACGTCAAGCGGGTGGTCACCACCGCGCTGGGCGAAGACCTGCGGTACGGGCCGGACGCGACGACCGCGTCGACGGTGCCCGCGTCCGCGACCGCGGTGGCAGAGCTGACCCCGCGCGTCGACGGCGTGGTCGCCGGGCTGCCGGTGGCGCTGGCCGTGTTCGACATGGTGCTCGGCGACGGCTACGAGGTGCTCGCCCGGCGCGAGGACGGCGACCGGCTGGTCGCGGGGGAGCCCGCGCTGGTCGTCGCCGGCCCGGTGCGCGGGCTGCTCACCGCCGAGCGCACGGCGCTGAACCTGCTCTGCCACCTCTCCGGCGTCGCCACCGCGACCGCCGCCTGGGTGTCCGAAGTGGACGGTACCGGGTGCGCGATCCGGGACTCCCGCAAGACGTTGCCGGGGCTGCGGCTGCTGCAGAAGTACGCCGTCCGCTGCGGCGGCGGGGTGAACCACCGGCTGGGCCTGGGCGACGCGGTGCTGATCAAGGACAACCACGTCGTCGCCGCGGGTTCGGTGACGGCGGCGCTGGCCGCGGCCCGCGCGCACGCGCCGGAACTGCCGTGCGAGGTCGAGGTCGACACGCTCGAACAGCTCGAGGAGGCGCTGGCCGCGGCGGCGGACGAGGTGCTGCTGGACAACTTCACGCCGGAGCAGTGCCGGCTCGCGGTCGCGCGCCGCGACGAGGTTTCCCCGAAGACGCGGCTGGAATCCTCTGGTGAGCTCACCATCGACCGTGGTAGAGCCTATGCCCGGTCCGGTGTGGACTACCTGTCGGTGGGCGGGCTGACGCACTCTTCACCCGCGTTGGATCTCGGCATGGACCTTCGCTGAGCGCGGGTTCCCGGGTAGACTGGCGGTGGCGGAAGTCCTTTTCCGCCACCGTCTTTCGGTTCGGGGGTTCGGGTGCGGATACCGGCGGCGCTCGCGGTCGCGGGCCTGGTTGCGGTCGGCTCGCCCGCCGTGGCGGCCGCGGCCCCGCAAGCACAGTGCGCGAACCCGTCCGGCACGTATTCCGGCGCCGTCCCGTGGGGCCAGCGCCAGATCGACCCGTCGCGGATCTGGCCGCTGACGCGGGGTGACGGCCAGCTGGTCGCCGTGATCGGCACCGGCGTCGACGGGCAGAACCGCCAGTTCGCGCCCGGCCAGCTCGAAGGCGGCGCGGGCACCGAGTCCGCCGACTGCGACGGCCGCGGCACGATCGCGGCCGGGATCGTCGGCGCGCAACCGGATCCGTCGACGACGTTCGCCGGTGTCGCGCCGGGCGCGCGCCTGCTCCCGATCCGCTACACCGACAGCTCGTCGCGCGACGGCGGCGACCCGGGCGCGCTGGCCGGCGCGATCGACACGGCGCTCGACCGGCACGCGGGTGTCATCCTGATCGCCGTCCCGGCGGCGTTCGACAGCCCGGCGCTGTCCGGCGCGGTTTCCCGCGCGCGGTCCGAGGGCGCGGTGGTCGTCTCGGCGGCGTCGGCGACCCAGCAGGGCGCGCGCACCTATCCGACGGCGACGTCCGGGGTGCTGGGCGTCGGCTCGGTGAACCAAGCGGGCGAGCCGGTGCAGACCGAGGCGGGCGACTACGTCGGCGTCGCGGCACCGGGCGCGGAGCTGGTCAGCACGTCGGCCGGCGCGGGCGGCGCGATCGCGCACCGCTGGCCGGTGACCGACCCCGGCCTGGCGGCGGCGTACGTCGCGGGGGTCGCGGCCCTGGTCCGGGCGTACCACCCGGACCTGACCGGCGACCAGGTCGCCACGCGCCTCACGCTCACGGCCCACCGCCCGGCTTCGGGCGGCCACGACCCGCGGCTGGGGTGGGGAGTGCTGGACGCGTACGCGGCGGTCTCGTCGACGCTGCCCGCGGACATCGCCCCGCCCGGTTCGGCCGCCCCGGCGGCCACCGAACCCGACGTGGTCCCGGCGGCGGCCCCGGCCCGGCACCCGTCGGACGTGCCGGCGGCCACGATCGCCTTGGCCGGGGTGGCTTTGGCGGCGGCGGCGGGCGTCACGGTGGCGGCGGTCCGGCGAGCCCGGCGTCGCGGCTGGCGGCCGTCCCGCTTCACGCCGTAGGGCGCGCGCACGTCATGAACGACCCTTTCACGGCGTCTGGCGAGGTGAACGGGTCGTTCATGACGTCCTGGGCCGCAGCGTCAGGCGGGGACCGGGCGGGTCGAGCCGATGATCGCCACCGCGTGGCTCGCCCGGGCCACGTGGACCGTGAAGTCCGCGCCCTCCCGGCTGAACCGCGCGATCAGCTCGCGCGGGGTGCTGCGGTCGTGCGCCTGCCAGCCGCGCTCCGCCAGCGTGGGCAAGACGACCTCGGCCAGGCGGCGCTCCGGCTCGCCGGGGTGTTCGAGCCGGACGCCGTACTGCCAGCACAGCAGCCGGCCCGGCTGAGTGGGGTCGCAGTCGAGCTCGCCGTCCACCGTGCGGTCCGCGCTGTCGCCGAAGACCTCCGCGACGCTGTCGATCACGTCGGTCAGCTCGACGGCCAGCCGCTCCAGTTCCGGGCTCATCGCAGCACCCCTCCGTCGTTCAGGAACTCGACGCCGTGTTCGAGGATGCCATTCGGGTCGAAGGTGCCGTTCGGGGTGACCGGGCCGCTGGTGATCACGCGGTACATGTTCGTCCACGACTCCGAACCCGGCTTGAGCACGTCACTGTGCGAGGACAGGCCCCACAGCTGGCCGCCCTCCGCGTCCCGGCCGGTCTCCAGCTCGGTGACGCCGGGGAACGTGTCCGGGTCCGCGCCGTGGCCGATGCCGGTCCACTCCAGGCCCCACGCGTTGCCCTGGGCGATCTCGATCGGGTCGAGCGGCGCCGTCATCGAGTAGCGCTGAACGCCCGCCTGGCTCGCCGGCAGGTCCGACGGCGACCACACGCCGTGGCCCATGCCCGCCGACTCGACGTGCAGGACGCGGTCGACGTCGAGGCCGTGCGTCTCGGCCAGCCCGACCGTGGCGCCGCCGTAGCTGTGCCCGATCGCGGTCAGCGTGACGTCGGAGCCGGCGTGGCTCGAGATCTCGCCGCGCAGGTCGTCGGCGAAGTGCTTGAGATCGGGGGCCATCGTCTGCGCGTAGCTCGCGTCCGGGCCCTGCACGACCGGGTTCTGCGGGAACACCCCGTCGGCCCAGACGACCATCGCGGTGCGCCCGGTCGGGTCCGCGGCCACCAGGCTGCGCCCGAGACCGGCGTAGGCGTCGAAGTTGGACATCTGCGTGTTGACGCCGGGGACGAACAACCCGACGTTCCGCGTCCCCTGCTCGATGTGCCCGACCAGCTCGGCGATCCGGCCGTTGCCCGACGGGTCGAACTTCAGGATCTGCCGGTTGTTCGCGAGGATGTCTTCGTAGAGCTTGATCCGCGCCTGCGACCGCTTGATCTCGTCGGCGTCGGTCAGCCCGGCGAGCTTGGTGCGCTCGGCCGTCAGCGCGTCGGAGACCTTGGCGCGGTTCTCCTCGATCGCGTGCGCCCACGCGCCGGTGTCGGCGGAACCGCCGATCCCGGCGGGGTTCCCGGCCTTCGGCAGCGGGTCTTCGGGCAGCAGCGCCCGGTACATCGCGGCGATCTGCGCGTCGGTGCGGCGGTAGCCGGCGGCCGACCCGGTCAGTCCACTTTGGAGTTTCTTGGCGCGGGCGACGTGCTCGCCGAGCTTCTCGCCCAGCTCCGTCATCGACTTCTCGAACGTCTTGGCCGCGGCCGCGGACTCGCTGACCTGGCCGAACGCGGCGGCGGGAACCTTTTCCCCCGCCACCGCCTTCTGCGCGGTGCCCAGCGCGTCCGCGCGTGAGCCGAACTCGCCGGCCACGGTGTCGAGGCGGGCGGGGACCACACGATAGCCGGCAGCCGTCACGGCCCGCCTCCGTTCCGCAGCAGAGGCCGTGAGTGTTCAGGGCGGTGGGAACCGCCCTGAACACTCACGACCGGGTCAGTACGCTTCGGGCTCTTCGCCGATCACCGGGGGCGCGACCGGGGCGGACTGGCCCCAGACGTTCTCCGTTTCGACCAGCCACGCCGGGATCCGGCGGCCGGAGCCCATGTCGCCGCCACCGCCCATGCCCATCGGCATCATGGGCATCATCGGCATCGCGCTCTTGGCCGCCGCCGCGCCCACGGCACCGGCCGCGCCGCCCGCGAGGCCGCTGAGCGCGTTGCCCGTGCCGCCGTCGCCGGCCAGGCCGGAGTGCGCGGCCGGGGCGTCGGCGCCACCGCCGCCGATCCCGGCCCCGCCGGGGATGCCGCCGCCGATCGACGGCGCGTCGCCCCCGCCGATGGGGATGCCGCCCCCGGCGCCGCCTTCGACGCCGGCCCCGCCGCCGCCGAGCTTGGTGCCGGGCGCCTCGTCCTTGTTGTCCTTCGGGTCCTTGCCGGTGGCCCAGGACGGCACCTTGGGCATGATCGAGCCGAACCGGCCGAACGCGGCGGCCGAGGCCGCGGCGAGCCCGGCGGTGAACATGTCGCCGAACAGCGGGTTCGACGTCGGCACGGTGGTACCCGGCTGCGGCGTGCCGGTCGAGGGCAGCGGGTGCCCGTCGCCGGGGGTGACCACCACGCCGGGGTCGGTGACGCCGTTGCCGACCAGCCCGGGCGAACCGGCGCTGCCCGCACCGCCGCCGCCGGCGGGCGGGGCGGTGGGCGTCTGCACGGCGTTCGGCGAAGCCGGGATCGACTCCTCGGCCACGGAGTACTCGCCGGCCAGTTCGGTCATGACGACGATCGCCTTGCCGTGCGCCGACCCGGCGGCGTTGGCCGCGGACTGCTGGGCCTCGACGTTCGAGATGGCCTGCTGGCGCTGCTGCGCCGCGGCCTGCACGACGGCGGGGGAAGCGTCCGGCGGCAGCAGCGGCGGGTTCACCGCGAGCGCGACGTCGGCGGGGGAGACGTCCGGCACCGAAACCGGCGGCGGCATCTCCTTCTTGGCCTTCACGAGCGCGTCGGCGGCGTCGCCGAGCATCACGTTCATCGCCTCGGCGGTCTGCGCCACCTTGGCGATGCCGTTCGCGAGGTCGACGATCATGTGCTGGTACTGGTCGGCCGCGCCACCGGTCCACTGGTCCTTGAACTCGGCGAGCTCCGAGTTGAGGTTGTGGGACTGCTCGTGCAGGTGCAGCGCGGCGGACTTCCACTTGTCGGCGGCGTGGCGCGCGCTGTTCGGGTCGCCGGCCTGGAGCATCGCGTAGAGCTGCTGGTGGCTGTACGCGGCGAAGTTCGTGTGCGCGGTGTTCTTGGTCATCCCTTGCGGCTCCCGTCCGAGTCACCGAGGCCCAGCAGCCCGAGCACCGGATCGAGCAGGTTGGTGACGGCACCCGAGTGGTGCAGGTCCCCGGCGACCGCCTGGTCGGCGTTCTGGTAGCCGTCGGCCACCGTGGTGGTCACGTCCTGCGCGAAGCCGATCGCGCTGCGGACCTGGTCGAGCAGGCCCTGCATCTCCGAGACGGCCGCGTGGTGCGCGTCGGCCAGCGACCCGGCTTCCCCGAACTCGCCGAACAACAGCGGCTCCGAGCCGAGGGTGAGCAGGAAGTCGTTCGGTTTCGACATCGCGTGGATCTGGGTTTCCAGCTCCCGCACGAAGTCCTTCAGCGATTCCAGGTGGACGTAGTACGACTGGTCTGGCATCGGTCCCGGCTCTCTGGGCGCGACTTGCGGACATGGGGAAAGCCGGTCGGCCGGTGCGAGCGGGGGGTTTCCCGCACCGGCAGACCGACGTCTGGGCGCGGATCAGCCCGCGAACAGCCCCTGGTTGCGGTTCTCCAGCGACTGCTGGAGGTCGTGGGCCTCGCCGACCTTGCCGCCGAACTGCGCGATGATCGCGACGATGTCCGCGGTGGCCTGACGCAGCCGGGTCTCCGACTGGCGGGCCGCGTCACCGGCGGAGCTGCCGGAGGCGTACCAGGTCGCGGTGATCGGCTGGAGGTTCTGGTGCAGCTGCTCCAGCTGCGAGGTGAGCGCCTTGGCCTTGGCGGCCAGGGATGCCGAGCTGTGCTGCAGCGCGGCGAAGTTGATTTCGACGACGTCGGCCATGGTGGGCGTCCTCTCGGGTCAGGGGTTGAGGCGGGGGATCACGCCCGAGCCCTCGAGGGAGTTGCCGACCCCCTGGAAGCTCTGGTGGACGTCGGCGTCGCCGCGGCCGTAGTTCTGGTGGCTGGTGTGGACGAGCTGCGACATGGTGTCGAGCTCCTTCACGGCCACGGTCATCTTCTCCTGGAGCCGGCGCTGCAGGTCCCAGAACGCGACAGCCTGGTCACCCTTGTAGTTGCGCAGGGCCTCGGTCAGCTCGGACTCCAAGCTGGCCATCGTGGACTTGGCGTTCGTCGCGGTTTCCTCGAAACCCTGGACGGCGCGCGTCATGGCAGCGGAATCTGCCTGGAATCCCGGACTGGACATCGACGGGCCACCTCCTTCCTGAAGCGAATTCCCCTGGCGCGGTGGTCCGCGCGGTGTGAAAGTCACGCTAGAAAAGAGGCCAGTGTGGTCAAACGGCACAACTGCCGGTCGCGGTGACGGCACTTCTACCCACAGGGGACCGGCGGGGGTCGTTCCGCGGGGATTCGGGGGCGCGACCCAGTGCCCGGCGCGACGCCGGGTGCGGTGCCGCCGCTCGGCCCGCCGTCCGATGATCGCACGCTCGTCAACGGTGACCGGCGGATCTTCTGCCGAAATTCTGAGATCCGCCCGGTAGACCGGGACCCCCGGGCGAAAGGCGGTCGAGATGGTCCACCCGCAGGCTCTGCTGGACGAGCTGGAGCGCGCTCCGGAGGTTCCCGCGTTCGAACACGGCTCCCGCGTCACGTCACGCGGCGAGCTGCGGGAGCTGATCGGCCGGTTCACCGCGGGCCTGCGGGCGGCCGGGCTCGGCGCCGGCGACGGGGTCGGCATCGCCACCGCCGTCACCGCGGAGGGGTTCGCCGCGCTGATCGCGGTGCACGTGCTCGGCGGCCGCGCGGTCGCGGTCCGGCCCGGGCTGCCGGAGGCGCAGCTGCGGCACGTCCTCGCCGACGTCTCGGCGCTGGTCGTGGACGACTCGGCGGACCCGGTCGACGCCGGGGTGCCGGTGCTGCGGATCGGGTCCGCGTTGCTGGGCGCGTACGAGGAGCCGCTGCCGGGCGCGCGGCTCGAGGACATCGCGACGGTGGTGTTCACCAGCGGCAGCACGGGCGTCCCGAAGGGCGTGGCCTACAGCTACCGCGCCCTGACCGAGGGCCGCGTCTGGCGGAAACCGCTGCCCGGCACGGCCCACGAACGGCTGGGCGCGTGCTTCGGCCGGTACCTGCTGTTCGGCTCCCTGGCCAGCGCGGTGATGGTCGAGCAGCTGGGGGTGTCGCTGATGTCGGGCGGTACGGCGGTGATCCCCGAGGGACTGCCGGACTTCCCCGCGGTGCTCCCGCGCCTGCGGATCACCGCGGCGCTGACGACCGTGCCGCGGCTGCACCAGATCCTCGACGTCCTGCGCGAGGAGCCGGTCGACCTCGGCGATTTGCGGGCGCTGATCGTCGCGGGATCCCCGGTACCACCGCACAAACTGGCCGAGGCGGCCGAGCGGATCGGGCCGGCGATGCACCACGCGTACGGGCAGACCGAGACCGGGATGCTGACGATCTGCCGCGCCGACGAGGGGATCGGCTCGGTCGGGAAGGCTTGCGAAACGGTGCAAATCGACGTCCGCGACGAGATCTGGGTGCGCACACCGTCGGCGTTTTCGGGCTATTGGCGCGATCCCGATACGACGGCGTCGGTGCTGCGCGACGGCTGGGTGCGCACGCAGGACCTCGGGCACCTGGATTCGTCGGGCTACCTCCACCTGTCCGGCCGGGCGCGGGACGTGGTGATCGTGAACGCGATCATCCACTACACCGGCCCGATCGAGCGGGCGATCGCGGCCCACCCGGACGTCGACCAGGCGTACGTGGTGGCGGTCCCGGACCCGCGGACGGGCGAGGCGGCACACGCGTTCGTGGTCCCGGTGCCGGGCCGCGAGCCGGACCTGGCGGAGGTGCGCAAAAGCGTGGCGGCGGAGCTGGGTGAGGCGGCGGTGCCGGCGCGGTTCAGTTTCGTGGGCGCGGTTCCTGTCGCACCGTCGGGGAAACCGGACAAGTCCGCGCTGCGGCGGTCCATTGTGGATTAGCGGTGGGTGCGTGTCACTTGCCGGCGCGCAGGTCCGTGATCACCTTGGCCACGCGCCGCTGCCGGGTCTCCTCGGTCTTCGCCTGGCCGATCGGCAGCACGAACCGCTGTTTCGCGCTGTAGGAAAGGCTTTCGAACCGGGCCCGGGCGGTGTCGTCCGCCGCCAGCGCGGCCGCCAGGTCCGGCGGGATCTCCAGTTCGCGCGGGGCGGTGTCGAGGGCGATCCCGACCGTCACCTCGTCGCCCGCCGCGACGCCGGCCTTCTCGCGGTTCTCCGCGCTGAGCGGGACCAGGAACCGCCCGCCGCGGCTGGCGACCGTCGTGCGGTAGGTGTGGCCGCCGAGCGTCACCGTGACCGCGGGCTTCTTGCCGGCGCCCAGCGCCTCGACGACGTCGTCGGGGACCGGCAGGCCGGTCGCGGTCTTGCCGCCGAGCAGCACTTCGGTGCGGAACTCCATGACGGCGAGTATGCCTCGGACCGGCCTCCCGGGCGGAGAGGCCGGTCCGGGCGGGTCAGACGCCGGCCGTCGTGCGGATCCAGCTGCGGCTCGACGCGATGCTCGCGTAGTTCTGCGTGCCCTGCGGGTTCGAACCGGAGTTGCTGCCCGTGGAGCAGACGCCGACCTGGAGGCCGCCGGAGAGCTGCGGGCCACCCGAGTCGCCGTGCCACGCCGAGCCGTTGACGCCCTGGCTGGCGATGGCGGTGCCGCCGAACGCGTCCGTGCTCGTGCCGGTCACGCGGACGTTGGCGGTCTTGAGGGTGCTCGAGGGCGGGCTGCTGCCCTGCGTGCGACCCCAGCCGTAGATCTGGTTGGTCGAACCGGTGGGCGGGTTACCGGTGCCGAGCTTCATGTACGTGGTGTTCACCGCGGTCGTCAGGTGCAGCAGCGCGATGTCCCCGTTCGGCGACGCCTTCTGCTGGTCGACGTTGGCGTTCGTGCCCTGCTGGAGCGTCACGTTGCCGACCTTGACGTGCATGCCAGGCGAGTTGAGGCAGTGCTGGGCGGTGAGCACCCACTGCGGGGCGATGATCGTCCCCGAGCACTCGAAGCCGCCGTAGGTGGTGACGTTGTTCCAGTAGATCTGGGCGCCCCACGGCGCGGAGGAGACGGTGCTCCCGCCGATGATGTCCTGCTGGGCGTCCGCAACCCCCGCTGAGACCACGCTCAGCGCCGCGGCGGCAGCACCCACCGCGGCAACAGCCCTCGACATTCGCATGAAAATGCCCTTCGGCCAGGTGATCCGGATGTCGGCCCCGAAACCGGGCGACGAGCACAAACGTAAGTTCGTGGGAGGTTCCCGGGTACCTACCGAAGTCGGTAAGTCGCCGACGGTGCTCAGGGGGCCGTGGCGACCAGTTCCAGCAGCGTCGTCGGGTCGCCGTTCGGGTCCGCGCCCACGCCGACCTGGGTGATGCCGTCGGACGGGACGTCGACGCTCGAGTGGACCCCGGCGTCGGTGGTCAGCGACGCCTTGAGCTTGTGCCCCTGTCCCGCGGACAGGCCGTCGGAGCGGATGGCGTACACGGCCGGGATCTTCATGGTCAACTCGCCGCCCGTGCCCAGGACCTTGAAGCAGACCCGGCCGTTGAGCGACTGGCCGACGGCTTCGGTCGTCTTCACCTGGATGACGCCGACGGTGTCCTGCCCGGTGGGGCAGGGCGTGTACACGATGTGCCCGTCACCGCTGATCAGCTGGACGTGGTCGGTGGCGAGGAGCGCCGCCGCACCGGGGTAGCTGTAGTCCTCGACCACCGACGGCGGCTGGTCACTCGCCGCGATCTCGGACCCCTGTGCGGTGAGCACCCCGGCCGTTCCGGCGATACCGGCGGCGGCGATAACCAGAATTGTCCGGTTGAGCGCGCGCATGAATTCCCCCTCTTCGATTAAACAAGCAGACTTTCGTCCCAAATCCGACATTATTTCGTCGGAAGGTGGGGCGTGGTGAGGCTAAGGCATCAAGGTCAGAGCGGTCGTTGTGATGTCGATCACGACCATTTGGCCGTTGATGGCACCTGCCCGGGCCGTTAATGTCCCCAGCGGGCGAATGGGGCCGGCGGCTCTGTTCGTGGGGGCGGGTTAAACAGGGGGGAAACCTGAAATGCGTGCGGCGAGACGGCGATTTCGTGCTGCCCTGATAACGGTTTTGACGGTTTCGCTGGCGGGCGGTGCGTCGCTTGTTCCGCAAGCGCAGGCCGCACCCCGGGCCGCCGCGACGGCGGCCGCGTCCTCGAGCGGCGATCGCGCGAAAGTCCTGCGGCTGTGGCAGTTCGGTGGCCCGGCGACGAAACGGGACGCGGCCGCCGCGCTGGCCGGCACGGACGCCGACATCACGCGGTTCCTCACCACGCAGAAGGACGTCGACACGTCCATCGACCTGGACGTCAAGGTCAACCAGGTGATGGCGAACGGCGGCCCGGCGACGCGGAACGCGGCCCAGCAGGCACTGGACGCCAACAGCGACGCCGCGCTCGACACCTTCCTGGACACCGGCTGGATCACCCCGCACGGCACGGATCTCGACCTGCACGTCAACCAGGTGATGGCCGCGGGAGGACCGCAGGTCAGGAAGGCCGCGCAGAAGGCGCTCGACGCCAACGCGGAAGACGCGCTCCGGGCGTTCCTGGACAGCGGCTGGCAGGCGCCGTTCCGGGTCGACCAGGACCTCAAGGTCAACCAGATCATGGCGGCCGGCGGCCCCGAGGTGAAGAAGGTCGCGCAGCAGGCGCTGGACGCCAACTCCGTCGACGCGCTCAACCAGTTCCTGGCCATCGATCTGCCCGTCGCCCAGGCGCGCGACGCGGAGACGGACTCGATCGCGCAGCTGACCGCGACGGCGAAGGCCGCGTCGGTGCAGGCCGCGAGCGAAACCGACGTGGCGAAGCGGCAGTCCGATCTCGCGGTGACCGAGGCGGCCGCGGCGCAGAAGGCGGCTCAGGCCGCGAAGGACGCCGCCGCGGCGGCGCAGGGGCACGTCGAGCAGGCCGCGGCCGCGGCTTCCCGCGCGGCCTATGCCGCCGACCAGGCCGCGGCGACCGCGCGGCAGGCGGTGGGCGCGGCGAACGCGGCGTCCAACGCGGCGCACACCGCCGCGGTCGCCGCGTCGCGGGCCGCTACGGCGGCCTCCCAAGCGGGCCGGGCGGCTTCCCGGGCCTACGACGCGGCGGCGTTGGCGATCGGTGACCGGGACAAGGCCGCGGCCGCCCGCGAGGCCGCCCGAATCGCCCACGACGCGTCCTTGAGCGCGGCGGCGGCCCGGGATGCGGCGCAGAGCGCGAGAACCGTTTCCCAGCAAGCGGAGACCGCGGGCGGTCTGGCCAAGGACGCCGCCGCGCAGTCCCGGATCGCGGCCGACGCCGCGACGGACGCGGCCACCAGCTCCGCCGCCGCCGGCGCGGACGCGCGGCAAGCCAAGGCCGCCGCGGCGCGAGCCCGCGTGCAGGCCGACCGCGCGGCCGCGGCCGCGAACGCGTCCCAGGCGTGGGCGCACCAGGCGTCCCAGGCCGCGGGCGAGGCCGCCACGGCCGCCGACGCCGCCGCCACGGACGCGCACAACGCGGAAGTGGCGGCGCTGGACGCCGCCGCACACGCGGGCAACGCCGCGAACGCGGCGGAGCAGGCGACCCAGCACGCGAACGCCGCGACCGCCGCGGCGACCGCGGCCGTCACCGCGTCCAACCAGGCCACCCGGATCGCCCAGGACGCGCGCAAAGCGGACGACGACCGCATCACGCTGGCCGGCCAGCAGGCCGACGACGCGGCGAAGGCGGCGCTGGACGAGTACGCGAACCGCGCGCTCCCGCCGCGGCGGGACGTGGACCAGGCGAGCACCTGGAGCGCGGAGACGAGCCGGCTGATCGCCGAGGCGCAGGCGGCCGGGACTGCCCGGGCCACGGTGCTGACCGACGCGCGCAAGGTCGCGCTCGATCTCGCCGTCACCGGCGGCCCGTGGACGCAGGCCGCGTCGACCGCCGCGCTGGCCGGTTCGGACGATCAGGTCGTCGACTTCGTCACCACCGGTCTCGCGGCCGCCGCGGGGCAGGACGACCGCGTCGTCCTCGCCGACCTGAGCGAGGCGGGCACCGACGGGTTCAAGGCCGCGGCGGCGACCGCGCTGGCCGGTTCGGACACCGCCGTCCGGGACTTCCTGCGCAGCCGCGACTACCCGGGCCGTTTCACCGATGATTCGCTGCTGGTCAACCAGCTGATGGCCGCCGCGCGCACGGCGGGCCGGACGGTCGTGGTGCAGCAGGCGCAGCGGGCGCTGGACCAGAACACCGATCAGGCCCTGCGCGCGTTCCTCGAGGCCGGGCAGTACACCGCGCTGAGCACCGACGAGGACCTCAAGGTCAACCAGGTCATGTCGGCGGCGAAGGCGGCGGGTGCCCGCGAGGTCGTGGCGGCGGCGCAGGCGGCGATCGACGGGCCGCCGACGTTGCGGCACGAGTTCCTGACGGTCGGCCAGTTCACCGCCGCCCGGCGGGACCAGAACACCGCGACGCACAACGCGGCGATCGACGGCCTGCTCGCCCAGGCCGCAACGGCCGCCGCGACCGCGACGCACGACGCGAACGACGCCCAGGCCGCGGCCGCCCGCGCGCGCAACGCGGCGCAGGACGCGCAGAACTACGCCGATCAGGCGTCGGCCGCGGCCGCCCAAGCCGCGACCTACGCGAACCAGGCGCGGGACGCGGCCAACCGGGCCGCGGAGTCGGCGCAGCAGGCCCAGGCGTCGGCGAACACGGCGGCGGCGGCCGCGAAGGCCGCGGCGGTCTCCGCGGACAAGGCGAGCGCTTCGGCGGCTTGGGCGCAGCAGTCGGCGTACGACGCCGCCGGTTACGCATCGGACGCGGCGGTCTCGGCCACCATCGCCTACGGCGCCGCGATCGACGCGGGCAAAAGCGCGCAACAGGCCGCCGCACTGGCGAAGGAGGCTTGGCAGGGCGTCGCCGACAAAGCCAAGCTGGAGAAGCAGAACGCGATCAACCAGCGGACGTGGGACTGCAACAACCGGGCCGCCTGGGTGGCGCAGTCGCTGAACACCGACGACTGCATCAAGCTGTTCAGCGGCACCCCGGCCGAACAGCAGCGCATCCTCGGCCACCTGCAGCAGCTGTGCCGTCAGCTGAACGACCCCGGCACCGTCGAGCTGGGCAACTGCCTCGACCCCCGCAACCTGCTCAACGCCGAGTTCATGCCCGGCCCCGCGCCGTACGGCGATTCGGCGCTCGGGCAGTCGGTGACCGGCCTCGTGCTCGCGGGGCTGCTCGCGCTGATGTGCCCCGAGTGCGATCTGGCTTCGTTCCTCGGCAACGCCGAAACGGAACTCGGGCTGACCGGGGCCCGGGAGCTTTCGGCGATGATGGCGGAGGCGCTGGCCCGCGGTGACGGGCTGTTCAACGCCGCGGCCGCGGAAGCCGCGGCGGAGCTCGGCAAGGTGTCGGAAATGGCGATCCAGGCGGATCTCCAGGGCGCCGAGCTGGCCCGGATCGCACGGGAGTACGAGAACCGGTTCCCGTTGTGCACCGGCAACAGCTTCGCGGCGGGCACCCGGGTGCTGATGGCCGACGGGCGCACCGAACCGATCGAGCACATCGCGGTCGGCGACCACGTGGCCAACGCCGAGCCCGATTCGGCTCCGGAACGCCATCTCGTCGAAGCCGTCCACGTCACTGACGATGACGACGACTTCACCACCCTCACGGTCGGCACGAGCCATGGCACGCAGTCGATCGAATCGACCGCGAAACACCTCTACTGGAACGCCACAGCGCACGAGTGGACCGAGGCGGCGAACCTCGAGCCCGGGCAGTCGCTCGAAACCGCGGGCGGCGAACGGGCGACCGTCGTCGCCGGTCACCGGCATCCGGGCACCACCAGGACGTACAACCTGACCGTCAACGCGGTGCACACGTACTACGTGCTGGCCGGCGACGTACCCGTGCTGGTGCACAACGCCAGCCAGCCCGGGTGCGAGCCGTACTTCCGGGTTTACGGTCCCGAACAGAAATCGGGCATCATCGCGGAGGTGAACGACGGCGTCCTCACGATGATCATCGAGGGCGACGCGTATTCCCCGCGGGGTGGTCAGATGTTCGCGGACGTCATGAACCACTTCGGAGCGGAAAACGTGCGCCAGTTCGACGCGAAGTGGGTGACCAAGTTGCCGAGCAACCTGGACGCGTTCAACGCGAATCTGCGAAACGGCATGTCGTTCGAGGACGCCGCGGCCAACACGTTCACCGGCCACATGTGCGCCAAGTACGGGTTGACCAAGGTCACGGTGGACCGAAGTAAGCTGGTGGGCAGTTTCGGTGCGTACACCGACGTAGCACCTACGTTTTCCAGGCCGTGAGGGGAGCTCTTGTGTCGAGTGCGGAATCCGACCTGCGCGTGCTCGTGGCGGCGAAGACTCCCTTCCTGGAGCTCCTCGACCACCTGAAGGCACGGGCGGGAGGGGACCTCGGCGGCTTTCAGCTGGTGGCGATGCTCCAGCAGGAAGCGGGGATCTCCTTCACCGACTCGCGGGAAATGCTCGCCTACTTCGGGGCGGAGTGGACCCCGAACGCGGAGCCCTCGGTGATCAACGCGCGGTGGGACGCGATCGTCGAGGGCCGCCTGACCGGGCGGTGAGGCCGGCGCGGGCCGGGTGGTTAGAGTCTTCGTGCTCCGGCACGAGGGGGAACCATGGCAGCGCCACAGCACGATCCTGAGCTCTTCGACGAGCTCATGCGGAGCGAACTCCGCCGTCAGCCGATCAGCCGGTACGCCGTTGCCACGCTCGTCTCCGGGCTCATGGGTGGCCTGCTCGCCCCGGTCTTCGCCGTCGTCGCGCTGGTGCGGATCCGAAAGCAGCGGCAGCGCGGGCTCGTCCTCGTGATCTGCGGGATGGTCGCCTTCGCCGGGTGGATGGGGTTCCTCGGGTACAAGATCAGCACCGGGACCGCCTGGTGGCAGCAGCGAGCCGCACAGGGCGGGCTGCCCGAGGGTGGCGTGCACGGGTTCGACCTCGCCGCCGGGGACTGCTTCTGGGCGCCGCCCGCGTCCGGGGCCTCCGATGTCCTGCGGCGGTCGTGCACCGAGGGGCACACCGGTGAGGCGTTCGAGGTGCTTCCGCTCGGCGAGGGCCCGATGCCCGACATCCTCGACGTCTACCAGCGCTCCCTGGCCCGCTGCGAGGCCGACGCCCGGCAGCTGCCGGACGTGCGCGTCCAGGTCGTCACGCCGACCGCCGACAGCTGGAACAAGGGCAAGCACCTCGCGGTCTGCTACTACCGCTTCGCCACGGAGATGACCGCGCCCGCGCGGTGAATCAGCTCTCCGCCGGCTTGGTCCACGCCACCTGGACCAGCCCCGTCCCGTGCCGGCGCGACACCAGCGTCCCGCGGCCCGGCGGTTGCGGTGACGGCTTGACGTCGGCCAGCAGCGCGCCTTCGTCCTTGGTGCCCGACATGATCAGGCCCGGCGAACCCAGTTCCCGCAGGCGCTGCAGCACCGGCTCGAACAGCGCCCGGCCGGCGCCGCCGGAGCCGCGGACGATGATCACGTGCAGGCCGATGTCGCGGGCCTGCGGCAGGAACTCCAGCAGCGGCTGCAGCGGGTTGCGCCCGACCGTGGCCACCAGCTCGTAGTCGTCCACCAGCACGAACAGCTCCGGTCCGCGCCACCACGAGCGGTTGCGCAGCTGCTCCGGCGTCACCGACGGGCCCGGGAGGCGGTTGCGCATCGCCGTCGCGCATTCGCCGATCAGGTCCGTCAGCTTGCCCTCCGCGCCCGCGTACCCCAGCAGGTGCGGCTCCGGGACCGCGCCGAGCAACCCGCGCCGGTAGTCCGCGACGATGATCGCCGCTTCCTCCGGGGTGTAGGCCGACGTGATGCCGTGGGCGATCGCGCGCAGCAGCGAGCTCTTGCCCGACTCCACGTCGCCGAAGGCCACGAAGTGCGGGTCCGCCGCGAAGTCCAGGTACACCGGGCGCAACGTCGATTCCGCGATGCCCAGCGTGACCTGGCGGGACGGGGCCGCCGGCAGCGTGTCCAGCGGAACCTCCGGCGGCAGCAGCCGGACCTGCGGGGCGCGCGGGCCCTTCCACGCCTCGGAAATCCGGCGCGTGAGGTCGACGCCGCCCGAGCCGATCGTCTCCGGGCGCTGGTCCGAGTCGATGCGGGGGAGCGCCGCCAGGAAGTGCAGCTTCTCCGCCGTGATGCCGCGGCCCGGGCGGTCGGCCGGGACGTTGACCGCCACCTTGCGGTCGATGGAGGAGTCCATCGGGTCGCCCAGGCGCAGCTCGAAGCGCGTGCCGATCGCGTCGCGCAGCTGGGCGCGGACGCCGATCCACTGGTTGAGCGAGACGATCACGTGGATGCCGAACCCGAGTCCGCGCGCGGCCAGCCCGGTGATCTGCTCCTCCAGCTGCTCGTACTCCTGCCGGATCGTGGTCCAGTTGTCCACGAACAGGAACACGTCGCCGAACTCGCGGCCGTCGGTGCTCTCGGTGAACTCCGCGCGGCGCTGCCGGAACGTCGTGATCGACTCGATCCCGTTGGCGGCGAAGAACTCCTCGCGCTGTTCGAGCAACGTCGTCAGCTCGGCGACGACCCGGCGGCAGCGCTGCGCGTCGCGGCGGGTGGCGTAGCCGGAGGTGTGCGGCAGCCCGGCGATCGGGGCCAGCGCGCCGCCACCCATGTCGAGGACGAAGAACTGGACCTCGGCGGGGGTGTGGGTCAGCGCGAGCATGCCCGCGATGTCCTTCATCAGCGTCGACTTGCCGGTCTGCGGGGCGCCGACGATCAGCGCGTGCCCGCCCGCACCGGAGAAGTCGGCCCACATCATGTCGCGGCGCTGCTCGAACGGCTTGTCCACCAGCGCGACCGGGATCGTCAGCTTCCCGTTGCCGCCCCAGCCCAGCGGGCACAGGCCGCGCGCGGCGTCCTCGCCCAGCGGCGGCAGCAGCTGGTCCAGCGTCGGCGGCTCGTTCAGGGGCGGCAGCCAGATCTGGTGCGCGGACGGCCCGCGGCCCTCCAGCCGGGACAGCATCGCGTGGATGATCGTCTCGCCGGTGCCGTCGGCCTTCGGCGCGTCCTCGATCTCGGTCGTCACCGGGATCTCCACCGGGGCCAGCGAAAACGGCAGCACGCCGAGCTCCTGGCCGTCTTCGCGCACGACCGTGCTGCGCGGCGGCAGTTCCCCGGAGACGTACGCGGCCTTGAGCCGGATCAGCGTGTCGGTGTCGGCCTTCAGGTACGCCGAGCCCGGCACCGGCGGCAGGTGGTAGGCGTCGGCGACGCCCAGCACCGCGCGGCTTTCCGCGGCGGAGAACGTCCGCAGCCCGACCCGGTACGACAGGTGGGAATCGAGCCCGCGCAGCCGGCCCTCCTCCAGCCGCTGCGAAGCCAGCAGCAGGTGAATGCCGAGCGACCGCCCGAGCCGGCCGATCGCGACGAACAGGTCGATGAACTCCGGCCGGGCGGACAGCAATTCGCTGAACTCGTCGATGATGACCAGCAGCGACGGCAGCGGGTCCAGCGGGACGCCGTCCGCGCGCGCCTTCTCGTAGTCCCGCACGGACGCGTAGTTCCCGGCCGCGTGCAGCAGTTCCTGACGCCGCAGCAGTTCGCCGTTCAGCGCGTCGGCCATGCGGTCGACCAGCGCGAGGTCGTCGGAAAGGTTGGTGATGACGGCGCAGGTGTGCGGCAGGCCGGTCATCCCGGCGAAGGTCGCACCGCCCTTGAAGTCGATCAGCGCCAGGTTGAGCGTCTCCGACGAGTGCATCACGGCCAGCGCCGTCACCAGCGTCCGCAGCAGCTCGCTCTTGCCCGACCCGGTCGCGCCGATGACCAGGCCGTGCGGGCCCATCCCGCCCTCGGCCGACTCCTTGAGGTCCAGCTCCACCGGGCGGCCGTCCGGGTTGACGCCCAGCGGGATCCGCAGCCGGTCGCGGGCCGCGCGCGGTGCCCACGTCACCGCCGTGTCGGTGTCGCGCGGGTCGCCGATGCCGAGCAGGCCCGACAGCCCGAACGTCGACGACATCGGCTTCTCGCCGACGACCGCGGCCGGGGTGTGCAACGGCGTCAGCATGCGGGCCAGCGCTTCGGCGGCGCCGCGGTCGAGGATGTCCGGGCGGCCGAGGAAGCCGAGCCGCTGCTCGGTGGCGTCGCCGACGACCATGCCGAGCGAGTCGGGCGTGGTGTGCAGGCTCAGCAGCCGCTCGGTCGAGTACGTCCGCGGGTGCTCCTGCCCGACTTCGAGCACGGTGACGCCGAGCCGGCCGTCTTCGCCGATCAGCCGCGGTTCGCCGTGCGCGTTGCCGCCGTCGACGACCACGACGAGGTGCGGCAGGTCGAGCTGGCTCGCCGCGCGGCGGCTGAACGCGGGGCGCTCGCCGAGGTCCGCGCCGAGCAGCTCCGCCAGTCCCGCCGCCGAGTCCGCGGCCAGGCGCCGGGAGCCGACGGCGTCGGTCGCGCCGGCCGCCGTCGCGTGCGGCAGCCACTTCGCCCATTCCCAGTCGTGCTGGCGGTCCGGCGACACGCAGATCGCGACGCGCAGGTCACCGGGGGAGTGGAACGCGACGAGCTGGCACAGCAGCGCCCGGGTCAGGCCGAGCACGTCCGGGCGCCGCCCGGCGAGGGTCACCGCGGCGAAGGACCGCAGCGACAACGCCACCGGCAGGCCGTCCACGGTCGAGTAGGTGCGGATGAAGTGCTTGAGACTGGTGGAGCACACCGGGTCCAGGTCTTCCAGCGGCACGGTCTGCGGGGCCTTCAACGGCGTCGCCAGCCGCTGCGGCCCGGTGCCCGCGCGCACCTGCGCGAACTGGGAGTCGGTGGGCCGCCGGTCCCACAGCTTCCCGGACTCGACGTAGGCCCACAGGTCGGCCGGGTCGGGCTGGACGGCGACCATGGCCGCGCGCTGCCCGTCGGCGATGTCGCGGACCTGGGCGCGCAGCCCGGAGAGGTAGCGCTGGTAGTCGCGGCGCTCGTCGTTGATCTGCGCTTTCTTCGCCATCCCGCCGCGCCCGAGCGACATCACGACCATGCCGCCCATGGCGCAGATGAACAGCGCGCCGAAGATGTAGGTCATCACCCCGCCGTCACGTCCGATGTAGACGAACGACATCGCGCCCATGCCGAGCATCATCGGCAGGAACATCATGAGCTGCACCATCCCGCCGGACGAGCTCTTCGGGAGCATCGGCGGCGACTGCAGCACGATCTCGGAAGGACGCTCGGGGGACAGGCTCATGGGGCAATGCTCCAGCGGATCGGGGTGGCTCTGACCGGTATTTTGGCCACTTACCGTCCCGTCGCGGTGGGTACTTTTGCCGTCCGCCCGCTTCCGGGGACGAACTTACGCTCAGCCGGACAAGCCATCCGGAAGGAGACCCATGGCCGGCGAGTACCGGGCTGAGCCCGAGGCGATGCGCTCCGCCGTGGGTAATGTCGGGGGCATCCTGGCCCACGGCATCAACGCCGTGGCCGATCTGGAACGCCTGGTCGTGCAGCCGATGTCGTTCGCGACCTTCGGCAGCGCCGTCGCCGCCGCGAACGCCGCCCTGCACTCCAGCCAGATCACCGCCGTCCGGACGCTCCTGCAGCTGCTGCAGCAGATCAACGGGCTGGTCAAGGCCAGCGCGGACGCCTACCAGGCGGCCGACCAGGCCGCCGCGGCCGGCTACGGCGGCGGGCACGACGGGAGCACGGCGCCGTCCTCGTCGATCTGGGGCAACTCGCACGCGTCGGAGCTCGCCACCCTCGCCATCAACGACAGCGCGGGTGCCCACGGCGAGCCGTCGTCGGTCGGGAACGTGCTGCGCTACCTGGGGGACGCGCGGCTCGGCGGGCTCGGTGACCACCCGATCACCGACGCCCGGTTCCACGGGGTCGCCGACTTCAACGACTGGCTCGCCGGCGACGCCGACAACCAGGCGCGGGTCGGGCTGATCGAGGTCTACGCGGGCACGGCCCGCACCTTCTCCGACGTTCCCGGCGGCGTGCACAGCGGGGACGTCGTGGTGGTCGAACCACTGCTGTTCTCCGACCGCCAGCCGGTCATCGGCGTCGCCGGCGACGGCGGCCGCCTGTACAACCACGGGCTCCTCGACGCCCGGATCAGCGGGCTGGCGAGGGTCAGCGTGTACCGGCCCGCCTCCGTCGTCTGACCCTCCGCACCCCGAGACTCTGTGAGGTCCGATGCTGACTTTCCCGAACTCCAGCGCGATGGACGCGACCGCGTCTTCGGGCGGGCCGATCACCATCCTGCCGCAGATCGTCACCGGTCAGCCGGAGCAGATCGCCAAGCACGTGGTCGACCTGGTCAAGAAGGCCGAGCAGTTCCTGAGCATGTACTCCGAGCTCACCAAGGCCGCCGACCAGCTCGGCAAGATCTGGTCCGGCGCGGCGAGCGAGTCGGCGCTGAAGAAGATCTCCGACTCCTTGAAGCAGCTCGAGACGATCATCAACGTCGTGCAGAAGGGCGCCGAGCTGCTCGGCGTGTCCGGCACGCTGGTCAAGACGGCGCAGCAGGCGTACCGCTCGGTCGTGGCCGCGGTGAACCCGACGGTCGCCTCGCTGATGTCGAACCCGTGGACCTACGGCGCGGCGGTCGCTTTGTCGACCGCGACGAGCGCGTCGCTGCGGGCGTTCATCACCGCGATCGGCGCGCTGCTCAAGGCGCTCGGCGCGGTCGACCTCGCGCAGCAGATCACCACGCTCGCGCAGGTCATCGGCGAGATCGAGAAGCTCTTCCACCACGACTCCGGCAGTGCGGGCGCGACGACGCCGTCGATCGGGAACACCCCGGTGACGGCGCCCCAGTCCCCGCCGCCGGTGGCAAGCTCGGCCGGGCAGCAGGCGGTGGCGGGCGGGAGCGGCGGAGGGATCCCGCAGCAGCCCTCGTTCACTGACTACACCCCGCCCGCACTCGCCGGCTCTTCGCCGAGCTCCAGTGGCGGTGCGGCGGTGTCCGGCAACGGCACCCCGCTGAACCCGGCGAACAGCTGGATCGCCGTCGACCCGGCGCAGCACGGTGCGAGCGTGCCGGTCCAGCCGTCGCCGGTCACGCAGCCCGCGCCGGTGACGCAGCCGGCGGCGCCGGTGCACAGCGCCGACGAGGTCGTCATCCACACCAACCTCACCACCGGGGAGTCCACTGTGGAGGCTCCGGGCGGCCAGGACTTCGACCTCGACATCGACCTGGACTACAACGGCAAGCACTTCAGCCAGCACGTCGGCTACGACGCGGCCGGGAACTAGCCCATGTGGTCCTCGGGGGTCGTCGACGCGTCGGGGGTGGTCAGCTCCGTGCTGTCCGGGTACCGGCGCGTGCTCGTCGAGTGCCAGAGGCGCGTCACCGGTGATCCGGGGGCGCTGAGCGCCGCGTCGCAGCGGGTCGCCACCCAGGCTTCGACGGTCTCGGGCAAGGCCCGCGAAGTCGACGAGTCGGCGAAGACGCTGCACGCGGACTGGGACGGCGACGCCTACACCGCGTTCGCGACGGCGGCGGGAAAACTCGGCGAAGAACTCACCGACGCCGCCACGAAACTGGACGACCAGGCGAAACGGCTTGCCACCGCGTCGCAGCTCGTCCAGTCGGCGAAAGCCGCCGTGGACTCGGTGCTCGCGCAGTTCGACCAGTACGCCCAGCAGCTGACCGCCCAGGCGCGCGCGGTGAACTCCGGCTCGGTCGGCGCGTTCATCCAGGCCGCCCGGCAGCTCGGGGAACAGAGCGTGCAGGCCGCCCGCCAGGTCGTCGACGAGTTCTCCGAGGCGCTCGAAGAGCTCTTCCCGCCCGAGGGCACCCAGCGCCTCGAATACAAGCTGGGCAAGAAGACCTGGGGCCCGCTGGGCTGGCTGAGCGGCAGCCCGCTCGACGGGCGCAAGCGGCCCCGGACGGCCCCGTCGTGGTTCGGGAACTCGGGCTGGAAGAAGCTCACCTGGGACGGCCTCGAAGGCACTCGCGCGCCGAAGAAGGCGGACACGCCGTTCGGGCAGCCGAAGCCGGAGACCGTCAAGGACAAGCTCGGCCGCAACACCGAGATCACGTACTACAAGTTCAAGCACGAGCAGGACGGGCTCACCCCGGAGTACGACGGCAAGATCACTTCGAAGGGCTGGGACGCCGGCGCGTCCGGGCACACCGAACTGGCCGCGCTGAAAGAGGAAGCCGAAGCCAAGGGGGACTGGGGTCCCGCTTCGGCGCACGCCAAGGGCACGGTCTTCGCCGGTGGCGAGGCGAGCGCGTCCGGCACGATCGGCGCGCACGGCGTGGGCGCGCACGCGAACGCCTTCGTCGGCGGCAAGGTCGAGGGCGAAGTGGCCGCGGACGTGGCGGGCATCGGTGTCGGCGCGAACGGCACCCTGCAGTACGGCATCGGCGCCCAGCTCGACGCCCAAGCCGTCTACGACGCCGGGCACATCAAGGTGAACTTCAAGGCGGGCGCGGCCCTCGGCTTCGGCGCCGGGGTCGGCGCGAAGATCGACATCGACCTGCCCAAACTCGGCCACACCATCGGCGAGTACGGCGGCGCGGCCGTCGACGCGGTCGGCCACGCCGCGAACGACGCCGCCAACGCGGTCGGCTCCGCTTGGGACGACGCCGTTTCGTACGTGGGGCTGTGATGACGCTTCCCCTCGACTTCGTCATCCCGGACGGCTGGACCGCCGTCGACCCGGGCGACTCGGGTGCGGTCTTCGTCGCCGTGCACCCGGTGCCGGGCGAGGAGTTCACGCCGAACATCACGGTCAGCGTGCAGCAGCGGCCGGACGACGCGTCGATCGACGCCATCGCCGCCGAAGCCGTCGAACGGCTTTCCCGCACGCTGGCCGGGCTCGAAGTGCTGAGCCGGCGCGACGTCGGCGACCCGGCCGCGCCCGGCGTCATGCAGCTGCTGCGCCTGCGCACCGGCGAAGGCGACGAGCTGATCCAGACCCAGGTGCACCTGACGGTTCCCGGCGCGGTGCCGGCGGACCGGCTGGTGCTCGAGCTCGCCTGCACGGCCGCGCCCGCGACCGCGCGTCGGCTCTCACCCGGTTTCCAGCGGTTCGTGGGCAGTGTCCGCGTCCGCCAGCACGAAGGGAAAGCACAGTGACCGATCCGTACGCGGTGCCGGACATGGACGAGCTGCTCGCGCAGGTGCGCAAGCAGACCGAAGAGGTCCAGCGGATCCAGCGCACGGTCGAGGCGATGGAGGTCAAGGCGCACTCGCGCCAGAACGAGGTCACCGTCACCCTCCGCGGCGACGGCCGGTTCACCTCGATCGACATCGACCCCCGCGCGATCCGCGAGTACGACGCCCGCAACCTCTCGGAGATCGTCCTCGAGGCGGTGAACGCCGGGCTGCAGAAGCTCGCCGAGGCGTCGAACGCCAAGTTCGCGCCCGTCATTTCGGCCGCGAAAGAGATCTGATGACCGCTTCGATCACCGGGACGACGCGGCGGGTCACGGTGGTCACGCCGAGGGCCCGCGTGGACGTCGCGCTGCCGCAGCAGTCGACGTTCGCCGAGCTGGTGCCCCAGCTGGTCCGCCTGGCCGGGGCGGCCGGGCAGGCATCGGCGGAGCACCCCGGCTGGGTGCTCTCCCGGCTCGGCGGGGCACCACTGGCCCTCGGCTTGAGCGTCGCGGCCGCCCAGATCCGGGACGGCGAAGTGCTCCACCTGACCCCGCGGGAACGCCCGCGGGGTCCGCTGCTGTTCGACGACGTCGTCGATTCGATCGCGAGCGTCGCCGACACCTCCGGCGGCTGGAGCCCGTCGGTGGCCCGCCGGTCCGGCCTGGTGGCCGCGGTGGTGCTGCTGCTGGCGGGCGGTCTCCTGGTGCAGTCGGCGGCGTCCGGCAGCGTCCTGGCGCCCATCGGCACCGGGCTGCTGGCGTTGGTCCTGCTGCTCGGCGGCGGCGCGCTCAGCCGCGCTTACGGCGACGCCGAGGCCGGTGCCGCGGGCGCGGTCGCGGGCGTCGGGGTCGCGTTGCTGGCGGGGATGTCGGTGCTGCCGCCGCACCCGCTGTTCTCGCTGTCGGCGGGCCCGCTGGCGGCGGGCTTGGCGGCGGTGACGGTGTACGGCGTCCTGGCGGCGGTCTCGGTGGCCGACCGCCTCCCGTGGTTCGTGGCGATCACCGGCGCGGCGGGCGTCGGCGCGGTGACGACGGGCGTGGTCCTGCTGGCCGGCGTCTCACCCGCTTCGGCGGCCTCGGTGGCGGCGGTGCTGTGCACGGCGCTGGCGGCGGTGGCCCCGATGCTGTCCCTGCGCCTGGCGAGGCTGCCGCTGCCCCGCGTCCCGGACGACATGGAGGCGTTCCGCGCGGACGAACAGCCGTCGCTCGGCACGGAGATGATCGGCCGGACGTCCCGCGCGCAAGCCGTGTTGACGGGCTTGCTCATCGCGCTCGGGTTGGTAGTGCTGGCTTCTTCGATCGTGCTGTCTTCGCACGGCCCGTGGGAAGCCGGCCTGGCGGCGGTGCTGGGCGTGGCGTGGATCCTGCGGTCCCGGTCGTACGCCGGTCGTTCCCAGCGGCTGGTGCTCGTGGGGTTCGGGATCGTGAGCCTGGTGTGCGCCGGCGTGTGGCTGGTGGCTTCCGGGAACCGCACGGTGGTTTTCGCGGCGGGCTGCGCGGTCGTGCTGGCGGCGGTGGTGTGCCTGGTCTACGCGACGCGGGTGGCGCGGGGGCTGCGTTCGCCGTACTGGTCGCGGCTGCTGGACGTGTCCGAGTTCCTGGTGCTGCTGTCGCTGGTCCCGTTCGTGGGCATGATCGCGGGAGTTTACGAGGCCGTCCGCGGCTGAGCGGAGTTCGTGAAGGCCACCTTGAGGAACGTCACGTTCCTCAAGGTGGCCTTCACGAACTTCAGCTGTCCAGTGCGAGCGGCAGTGTCCGGCGGACCCCGGCGCCGTGCCGGCCGTGCAGGGGCACTGCCGCGGGCGGGACCGGGACCGGCGCACCCGGCCGCGCCCCCACCCGGATCGTCACTTCCGCCTTCTCGCGCCCACCCGCGGTCCGGGTCAGCGTGTACGACGTCGCCGTGAACGCCGCGCCCGGGACCGCGAAGTCCTGCATCCGGGCGGACCGGGGCGCGAAGCACATCTGCGGTGCGCCGCCACCCCACGTCCACGCCTTCCAGCTCTCGGGTGCGCCGGTCGCGGGGCCCTGGACGCCCAGCGCCACCCGCAGCTCCTTCGCCAGCTCCCCGGCCTCCAGCACCGTGCTCTGGTACCCCGCCTCGGCCAGCGCGCCCATCAGGCTCAGCGCCGCCGACGCCGTGCTCCGCAGCGCGCCGAGGTCGCCGCCGCCGCGGGCCAGTGCCGCGATCGGGGCCTGGTCCGGGCGGTAGCGGACCGCCAGCCAGCGGACGCGCAGCACCTGCTCGCCGCGCGGGATGGCCCACGTCAGCAGCTGCGCCGAAGCCAGCGGGACGTCCGTGCGCCGGTAGGCCTCGCGCAGGACGTCGGCCAGCGCGCCCGGCGCTCCCGTGCCCGGCGTCAGCCGCACCAGCGCGCTCCAGCTGCCGTCGATCTCCGCGACGCCGAAGCGGTTGCCCGCGCGGTCGACGTGCTGGCGGACCTTCACCGGCCCGGCCACCGACAGCAGCGGGTCCGGGCTGTCGCGGCGGGTGTCGTGGCGCCGGAGCCGGAACGCCGTCCACGTCAGGGCCCAGCCGGCCGGGTGCCGGCCGGCGAACCGCACCGACGTCAGCAGCACGACGAGCCCGGCGACCACGCTGACGACGATCCGCACCGGCTGCGTGACGCCGTCGACCAGCCAGGCGAGCAGGACGGCGATGGCCGCGAGCTCCCACACCGCGGCCTGCAGCGGCCGGATCGGCAGCAGCCAGGGCAGCGCGGCGGAGGCGGGCCGGGACGATGCCGGGCGGACGGCGCCGGCGGTTTCGACGGACACGGGCTCCCCTTTCCCCGGAACCCGACGCTACTGCCTCCCCAGATGTCGCGTGGGCGTAAAAATTACCCTCGCCGCCACGCGGGAGGGTGCTTAGCATCGGCTTCTCGGAGGGACGACGCACAGCGGGGGCACAACAGCGTGTGGACGCAGCGGGACCAGATCCAGGCGTACCAGTTCCTCCGCCGCAGGCTCGTTTCCGCGCTCGTCGCCGCCGACGCCAACCACCCCGTCTCGCCCAGCCGCCGGCTCGTGCTCGCCACCGTGCTGGGGCTCGTGGCCGCGCTGCTCGTCACCGCCGTCTTCGGGATCATCGGCCTGCTGAACCCCTCGGGCGGCAAGGACTGGCTCGCCGGCGGCAAGGTGATCGTCGAAGAGGGCACCGGTGCGCGGTTCGTCCTCGGCGCCGACGGCGTGCTGCACCCGGTGCTCAACTACGCGTCCGCGCGGCTGCTGGCCGGCGGCACCGGTGAGGCGACCGTGAGCGTGTCGCCGGAGAACCTCGGCAAGGCGGGCCGCGGCACCCAGATCGGCATCCCGGGCGCACCCGACTCGCTGCCCGCGGCCGGCGCCCTCGTGAGCGCCGCCTGGACGAGCTGCAGCCGCACCAGCCAGGACGCGCCGGCGTCGGAGGAACCGCGCACCGCCGTCCTGCTGGCCCCGCCCGCGTCCGGCGTCGAACTGCCGCGCGACCAGGGCGTGATCGTCCGGCTGCCGCAGGGCGACCGCTTCCTCCTCGCCGGCGGGCGGCGTTACAAGCTCAGCGACGAAGCCGCGACCGCGCTGCAGTTCGACAGCTACCCGACGATCGCGGTGTCCTCGCGGTGGATCGACACCGTCCCGGCCGGGCGCGACCTCGCCGCGCTCCCGGTCGAGGGCGCCGGCGACCGGGGCCCCGCGCTGGGCGGGCGCGAAACCCGCGTCGGTGAGGTGCTCGCCGTCGTCGACGCGATGGCCGCGCCCGGCGCCGCGACTTCGTACTACCTCGTCCGCCGCGACGGTCTCGAGCCGGTCGGGCAGACCGAAGCGAGCCTCCTGGTGACGACGGAGGCCAACGCCGCCGCCTACACCGGACCGCCGGCGCCGGTGGAGGTCCGCGCGGCCGACGTCGCCGCGGTGGCCAAGGTCGCCGCGCCCCGCGCCGGCGGCGCCGACCCGGCGGCCTACCCCGACCGCATCCCCGGCAAGGCGCCGATCACCGGCGGCTCGGTTTCCCTGTGCGTTCAGGGCAGCCGGTTGCTCGTTTCGGCCGAATTCCCGCTTTCCCCTGGTGCCAAGGCAATCCAGGTCGCCACCCGGACCGAAGCAAGGGTGGCGGACGAGGTGTTCGTACCTCCGTCGGGGGGAGCCGTCGTCGTCGAAGCCGGCTCGGCCACCACCTACCTGGTGACCGACACGGGCCGGAAGTACCCGGTGGTGAGCGCGCAGGCGCTGTCCTCGCTCGGTTACGGAGGAGTGGCGAAGTCACCGGTCGCAGGTAGTTTGCTGGCATTGGTGCCGACGGGCCCCGCGCTGGACCCGGCCACGGCCGGGCGGCCGGCTCCGTCGGGTGGAACGGGGTGAAAGTCGTGCAAATGACAGAAGAGCGTTCGACCGGCGACGTGGACCATGGGCGGGTCCGCGTCGCGGTCATCGAGGACCATCCGCTGTACCGCGTCTCCGTCGAGCGCGTGCTGGCCGAGGCCGACTTCGTCGAGCTCGGCGCGGTGGTCGACTCGGTGGCGCGGTTCCACGTGCACCGGCAACCACCGGGCAGCGTCGTCCTGCTCGACCTCGGGCTGCCCGGCGTGGCGGGCGCCGCGGCGGTGCTGGAGGTGTGCGAGCTCGGGCACCACGTGCTCGTCGTTTCCGCCCAGGCGGAGCCGGAAGTCGTGCTGGGCGCGATCGCGGCGGGGGCGCGCGGCTTCCTGTCCAAGGACGTCGACGCCGACGAGCTGCTGATCGCGATCAAGACGGTCGCCGGTGGCGGCGCGTACGTCTCGGCGGTGGTCGCCGGGATGATCATGAAGGACAACGCGGACCGTCCGGCGGTCTCGGCGGACGTCGAGCTGTCGCCGCGCGAGGAACAGGTGCTGCGGCTGGTGGCGGCGGGGGAGCGGGACGTCGACATCGCGCTGATCCTCGGCATCGGCGTCCGGACCGTGCGGGGCTACCTCGACCGCATCCGCGACAAGACGGGGGAGCGGCGGCGGCCGGGCCTGGTGAAGGAAGCCATCCGGCGTGGCCTGATCGGCGGCGCGGGCCCCCGGCGCGGCGGCCGCAAATGAGCGACGAGGAAGAGACGCCGGCCCCGCCCCCGCGGCGGATCCACGTGGGCGTGATCGAGGACCACCCGCTCTACCGGTACGCGCTGACCCGCGTGCTCACCGAGGCCGCGGACATCGAGCTCGGCGCGGTCGCCGATTCGGTGGCCCGGTTCGCGGTCCAGGACCAGCCGGCGGGCAGCGTCGTCGTCCTGGACCTGAAGCTGAGGGGCGTCCAGGACGCGGCCGCGGTCCTGGAAGTGGGGCAGATGGGGCACAAGGTGCTGGTGGTGTCCGCGCACGCGGAACAGCCGGAGGTGCTCGGCGCGATGCAGGCGGGCGCGAAGGGCTTCCTGTCCAAGGACGTCGACGGCGACGAGCTGTTGCGCGCGATCCGCACCATCGCCGACGACAACGCGTACGTGTCGCCGACGCTGGCCGGGATGATCATCCAGGACAGCGAAGACCGGCACGCCGGCCCGAAGATCGTGCTGTCGGAACGCGAAAAGCAGGTGCTCCGGCTGGTGGCGGCCGGGGAGCGGGACGTCGACGTCGCCGAGATCCTCAACATCAGCGTCCGGACGGTCCGGTCCTACCTGGACCGCATCCGCGACAAGACCGGCGAACGGCGACGCGCGGGCTTCGTGCGGGTCGCCATCCGCGAAGGCCTGCTCCGCTGACAGGACCCCGCACTTTCACGTGAAAGTGACCCGGAGTGCGCGCTCCGGATCACTTTCACGTGAAAGTGCGGCTTTGCGGTTCAGAGGCGGCGGTTGGCCAGGGCTCCCGTCGCGGTGCGGGCCTTGGCCGACACGGCCGGGTCGACGTCCACCAGCAGCGTCTCCGGCGCCGCGCCCGCCTGGGCGACCACGCGGCCGAAACCGTCGGAGACCGTCGAGAAGCCGATCCCGGTCGGTGCCTTCGGGTTCACCGCGGTCCCGGTCGCCGCCGGGTCGGCCTGGCCGCAGCCCAGCACCCAGCAGCCCGAATCCAGGGCCCGCGCCCGCACCAGCACCTCCCACTGGTCGCGCTTGCCCTCGCCCGCGCCCCACGACGCCGGCAGCAGGACGACGTCGGCGCCGTCGTCGGCCAGGGCGCGGAACAGCTCCGGGAAGCGCACGTCGTAGCAGGTCGCGACGCCGTAGACCACGCCGTCCAGCTCGAACGTCGTCGCCGAGGCACCGGGGGCGACCGTGTCGGACTCGGCGAACCCGAACGCGTCGTAGAGGTGGATCTTGTCGTAGCCGCGGTGGTGGCCGCCGCCGGTGATCAGCAGCGTGTTGCGGACCCGGCCCTCGTCCGCCGGAGTGAACATCCCGGCCACGACGACCACGTCGTACTCGGCGGCGACGGCGGCCACCGCCGAGGCCCACGGCCCGTCGAGCGGCTCGGCGACCGGTTCCAGCGGACGGCCGAAGCGCGCCATCGTCGCCTCGGGGAACACGACGATCCGCGCGCCGCCCGCCACCGCGGCTTCCACCCCGGAGCGAACGAGTTTCAGGTTCGCCTCCGGATCGTCACCCGAGTTGACCTGGCACAACGCGATTCGCGCCACCGCTGCCTCCTGCATGCTGGGATCCGCCGTCACCGGGGAGTATCGCCGACGAGTGCTCCAGTGTGACCTCGTACCCTGGAGGGCATGTTGAACCGCACCGACCTGCGCGGGCAGGTCCCGACCGCCGCCGAACTGCGCGCGACGCTCCCACGCGCCGAATACGACGTGGACGCGGCGCTGCACCACGTGCGCCCGGTGGTCGAGGCGGTCCGCGACCGCGGTGTCGAAGCCGTCCTCGAGTACACCGAGAGGTTCGACGGCGTGCGCCCCGCGTCCGTGCGGGTGCCGCGCGAGCGCTTGACGCGGGCGCTGGCCGAGCTGGACCCGGCCGTGCGCGCGGCGCTGGAGGAGTCGATCACCCGCGCCCGCAAGGTGCACGCCGAGCAGCGCCGCACCGACGTCACGACCACCGTCGTCGAGGGCGGCACGGTCACCGAGAAGTGGGTGCCGGTCGAGCGCGTCGGGCTGTACGCCCCGGGCGGCCTGGCCGTGTACCCGTCCACCGTGGTGATGAACGTCGTCCCGGCGCAGATCGCGGGCGTCGGCTCCCTGGTCGTGTGCTCGCCGCCGCAGGCCGCGTTCGACGGCCTCCCGCACCCGACCATCCTCGCCGCGGCCGAGCTGCTCGGCGTCGACGAGGTGTGGGCGGCGGGCGGCGCGCAGGCCGTGGCGCTGATGGCGTACGGCGGCACGGACACCGACGGCGCCGAGCTCGCCCCGGTCGACACCGTCACCGGGCCGGGCAACATCTACCTGACCGCGGCGAAGCGGCTGCTGCGCGGCCTGATCGGCATCGACGCCGAGGCCGGGCCGACCGAGATCGCCATCCTCGCCGACGAGACGGCCGACCCGGTGCACGTCGCCGCCGACCTGGTCAGCCAGGCCGAGCACGACCCCCTCGCGGCGAGCGTCCTGGTGACGACGTCGGCCGAGCTGGCCGACGCCGTCGACAAGGACCTGGCCAGCCGCGTCGCCGCCACCAAGCACAGCGAGCGGGTCGCCGAAGCGCTGGGCGGCAAGCAGTCCGGCGTCATCCTCGTGTCCACTGTGGACGACGGCCTGCGGGTCGTCGACGCCTACGCCGCCGAGCACCTGGAAATCCAGACGGCGGACGCGCGCGCGGTCGCGGCCCGGGTCCGCAACGCGGGCGCGATCTTCGTCGGCGCGTACGCCCCGGTTTCGCTCGGCGACTACTGCGCCGGGTCCAACCACGTGCTGCCCACCGGCGGGTTCGCCCGCCACTCCTCGGGCCTGTCGGTGCAGAGCTTCCTCAAGGGCATCCACGTCGTGGACTACTCCGAGGACGCGCTGCGCGAGGTCGCCGGCCGCGTCGTCGCGCTGGCGAACGCCGAGGACCTGCCCGCGCACGGCGAAGCCGTCACCGCCCGGTTCGCGGGGGAGGAGGCCCGATGACGCTCGGCGACGAGATCACCCTGGCCGCGCTGCCGCTGCGCGAGGACCTGCGCGGCAAGTCCCCGTACGGCGCGCCGCAGCTGGACGTCCCGGTCCGGCTCAACACCAACGAAAACCCGTACCCGCCGCCGCCCGAGCTGGTCGCGGACGTCGTGGCGGCGGTCCGCGCGGAGGCGGCCGAGCTGCACCGCTACCCGGACCGCGACGCGCTGGCGCTGCGCCAGGACCTGGCCGACTACCTGAGCGTGTCGACGCGGGTCGTGCTGTCGGAGGCGAACGTCTGGGCCGCCAACGGGTCCAACGAGGTGCTGCAGCAGATCCTGCAGGCCTTCGGCGGTCCCGGGCGCACCGCGCTCGGCTTCGAACCGTCGTACTCGATGCACCCGATCATCGCCTCGGGCACCCGCACCGAGTGGGTCCCGGCCCCGCGCCGCCCCGACTTCACGCTGGACACGGCGGCGGCCGCGCGGCTCATCCGCGAGCGGCGGCCGGACATCGTGTTCGTCACCAGCCCGAACAACCCGACCGGCGGCTCGATCCCGAAGGGCGAGCTGCGCGTGGTGATCGAGGCGGCGACCGGCATCGTGGTCGTCGACGAGGCGTACGCGGAGTTCTCCTCGCGGGCGAGCGCGGTGGAGCTGCTGGGCGACTACCCGGCCCAGCTCATCGTGTCGCGCACGATGAGCAAGGCGTTCGCCTTCGCCGGCGGCCGCCTGGGTTACCTGGCCGCCGCGCCCGCCGTCGTCGACGCGCTGCAGCTGGTGCGCCTGCCGTACCACCTCTCGCGGCTGACGCAGGCGGCGGCGCGCGCGGCACTGCGCCACGCCGACGCCACGCTGGGCAGCGTGCACAAGCTGTCCGCGGAACGCGACCGCGTCGTGGAAGCGCTGGCGGGCCTGGGTTTCGAGCCGGTCCCGAGCGACGCGAACTTCGTCCTCTTCGGACACTTTCCCGACCCGGGCGCCGCGTGGCGGGCCTACCTGGACGCGGGCGTGCTGATCCGCGACCCCGGCATCGAGGGGCACCTGCGCGTGAGCATCGGCACCCCGGAAGAGAACGACGCCTTCCTCGAGGCGAGTAAGGAAGTTTCCCGATGACGCGCATCGGCAAGGTCGAGCGGACCACCAAGGAGTCCTCGATCTTCGTGCAGCTGGACCTCGACGGCACGGGCGAGGTCGACATTTCGACCGGCGTGCCGTTCTACGACCACATGCTGACGGCGTTCGGCGTCCACGGCTCCCTGGACCTCAAGGTCGAGGCGACCGGCGACGTCCACATCGACGCCCACCACACGGTGGAGGACACGGCAATCGTCCTCGGCCAGGCGATCCGCCAGGCCCTGGGCGACAAGAGCGGCATCCGCCGCTTCGGCGACGCGTGGATCCCGATGGACGAAACCCTGGCCCACGCGGCGATCGACGTCTCGGGCCGCCCGTACTCCGTGCACGTCGGTGAGCCGGAGCAGTTCAACACGTTCACGATCGGCGGCAACTACCCGTTCGTGCTGACGCGGCACGTGTTCGACTCGCTGGCGTTCCACGCGCAGATCGCGTTGCACGTGCGGGTGATCCACGGCCGCGACCCGCACCACATCGCGGAGGCGGAGTACAAGGCGGTGGCCCGAGCCCTGCGCACGGCCACCGAGCCGGACCCCCGCGCGGGCGGCATCCCCTCCACGAAGGGCGTTTTGTGAACAGCAGCGTCGTCGGCGTCCTTTTGCTCGCCCTCGGTGGTTTCCTGGTGGGCGGCGTGTATTCGACGTGGAAGACGGCGAAGTTCATCGCGGTGGTGCTGGGCATCGCAGCCCTGCTGGCTGTGGGCGGCGCGATCTTCTGGTTGTCCAGCTAGGCCAGGCACGCTTGAGGCCGGAACGGGACTGGTCCACGGCGTTGGGCACGGAGAACCTCCGACCAGTCCCGCCGACGCGACTCTGGTCGGGCCGCTTCGGCCAGTTTCTGGCGGACCGCGGCGAAAGACGCCACCGCGCCGCTGGCGATCTCGTCTCGATCTCTGAGCCTGTATGAGCGGATCGGGTCCGCCGGTCCGGGGTGTCGGTGCGGGCCATCGCGGTCGAGCTGGGGCGTCCGGCCTCGACGATCAGCCGGGAGCCGGAGCGTGACGGGCAACCGGAGGGCAGCTACCAGGCGCACGAGGTGGCCGCCGACCGCGACCGGAGACGAGCAAGCTGGCCGCAGATCCGGGGTTGCGGGCGGTCGTTCCGGATGGGCTGGATCAGCGGCGTAGCCTCCAGCAGCTTGGCGCTCGGCTGCGACGGGACCATCCCGACCGGTCGGAGTGGCACGTGACCCACGAGACGATCTACCAGGCGTTGTATGTGCAGGCCCGGGTGGCCGGCCCCCGCCCTCCCTGGGGGGGGCGTCCCACGTCCAGTCTATCGGCGGTGGCCGACAACCCCCGTGGCCGAAGCCCGGTTGTCCACAACCCCGCGGGGTTGTGGACAACCGGTGGTTCAGCGGCTCGCGCCGACCAGTTCGCGCTCTTCCGGCTCGTCCAGGTGCTTGGTGAGCTTCTCGCCCTCGACGTCGACGTCCGGCAGGATGCGGTCGAGCCACTTCGGCAGCCACCACGCGCCGCGGCCGAGCAGGGACATCACCGCCGGGACCAGGGTCATGCGGACCACGAACGCGTCCACCAGCACGCCGAACGCCAGCGCGAAGCCGATCGACTGGATCAGTGACGACTCGGCCAGGATGAAGCCGGCGAACACGCTGATCATGATCAGCGCGGCCGCGACGACCACCCGCGCACCGTGGCGGAAGCCGGTCACCATGGCCTCCTGCGGTTCCGCGCCGTGGACGTGCTCCTCGCGCATCCGCGTCACCAGGAACACCTGGTAGTCCATCGCGAGCCCGAACAGGACGCCGATCAGCAGGATCGGCAGCATGCTCATGATCGGGCCGGTCGACGCGACGCCGAGCAGATCGGTCAGCCAGCCCCATTGGAACACCGCGACCACCGCGCCGAACGTCGCCGCGACCGAGCCGAGGAAGCCGATCGTCGCCTTCAGCGGCACCACGACCGAGCGGAACACCAGCATCAGCAGCACGAACGCCAGGCCGACGATCAGCGCGAGGTACGGCAGCATCGCGTCCGACAGCTTCTCCGAGACGTCGATGTTCGCCGCGGTCTGGCCGGTGACCGCGAGCTTCGCGCCGGTCGCGTTCTCCAGGACGCCCGATTCGGCGCGGATGGCGGCGACCAGATCCTCGGTCTGCGTGCTGCTCGGGCCGCTCTTCGGGATCACCGTCAGCAGCGCGGTGTCGCCGGTCTGGTTGACGCGCGGCGGCGTCACGGCGGCGACGTCGGGCAGCTTCTGGATGTCGGCGGCGGCCTGGCCGAGCGCGGCCTGGCGGTTGGTGCTCGCCCCGGTGTCGACGACGACCAGCAGCGGGCCGTTGGAGCCCTCGCCGAAGCTGCGGCTCGCGATGTCGTACGCCTTCTTCTGCGTCGACTCGGGCGCGGCGGTGCTGTCGTTGGGCAGGCCGAGCTGCATGCTCAGCGCGGGCAGCGCGACGACGGCCATCCCGGCCAGCGCGACGAGCAGCACCGGGATCCGGTGGCGGGCCACGAACCGCGCCCAGCGCTCACCGTGCGTCGGTTCGACCGCCTTGCGGCGCAGCCGGATGCGGTTGCCGGCGACGCGGGCGCCGGCGAACCCGAGCACCGCGGGCAGCAGCGTCAGCGCGATGAGCACGGAGACCGCGACGGTCACCGCGGCGGCGACGCCCATCTGGCCGAGGAACGGGATCCCGACGACGGTCAGGCCGGCCAGCGCGATGATGACGGTGAGCCCGGCGAACACGACGGCCGAGCCGGCGGTGCCGACCGCGCGCCCGGCGGCTTCCTCGGGTTCTCGCCCGAGACCCAGTTCGTGCCGGTAGCGCGAGACGATGAACAGCGCGTAGTCGATGCCGACGGCCAGCCCGATCATCAGCGCGAGGATCGGCGTGTTCGAGTTCAGCTCGAGGAAGCCGGACGCGAGGAAGATTCCGCCCATCCCGGTGCCGACGCCGATCAGCGCGGTGAGCAGCGGGATGCCGGCCGCGACGAGCGAGCCGAAGGTGATGATCAGCACGACGGCGGCGACCGCGACACCGAGGCCTTCGGTGGCGCCGGTCTCGGGGATGCCCTGCACGGCGTCCCCGCCGAACTCGACGGTGAACCCGGCGGCACGGGCGGCGTCCGCGGGGGCTTGCAGCGCCTGGCGGTCCTCTTCGGTCAGCTCGTACGCTTTCGCTCCGTAACTGACCTGGGCCAAGGCGACGCGCTGATCGGGTGAGATCGACTGCACCTGGAACGGGTCCACGACGGCGGCGACCTTCGGGGCCGTCTTCAGCTGCGTGACGAGCGACTCGACGGCGGCCTTGCCCTTCGCGTCGGTCACCGTGGCCCCGGCCGGAGCCTCGATCACGACGCGCGCGGTGGCGCCCCCGGCGTTGGCCTGCGGAAACTTCTCGGTCAGCTGGTCGATCGCCCGCTGCGACTCGGTGCCGGGGATCGTCACCGAGTTCGAAAGCTGGCCCGAAAGCGTCAGGGCACCCAGCCCGAGCGCCACGAGGACGGCCGCCCAGACGGCGGCGACCAGCGCTCGCCGTCGGAAGGACAACCGGCCGAGCCGGTACAGAAAGGTCGCCACGAGTCAGCTCCGTTTCGCCCGGACGGGCTCGGTTCACTCCATCAGGTCTCTCCCCAAGCTAGCCGATCGGCAAGGGTGCTTCCAAGTCGATCGGCAAGTATGTGACTTGTCGAACAGCAAGGTTTATCCCAGCCGATCGGCTAGTAAGCGAGTTTGCCGATCGACAGGGAGTGACGTAGGCTCCGACGGCTCGCTGAGGAGGAAGAATGACCGCCGGCCCGGCCGAGGACACCCGGACCCGACTGCTGCAGACCGCGCTGCGCTTGTTCAGCGAACACGGGGTCGAGGGCACGTCGCTGCAGATGATCGCCGACGCGCTGGGGATCACGAAGGCCGCGGTCTACTACCACTTCAAGACGAAGGCGGAGATCACCGAGGCGGTGGCCGAGCCGGGCGTGCGAGACCTGGACGAGCTGGTGCTGCGAGCGGCGGCCCAGAAACGCCGGGGCGCGCAGGTGGACTTGCTGCTGGAGGGGTTCATCGACCTGGTGATCCGCCACCGGGCGCTGGTGGCGCTGTTTTCGAGCGACCCGGGCCTGATCCGCGCGATCGAGAAGTCCGCCCACGGCGGGATGGAGGGCTTCGGCCAGGCCCTGCTGGGCATTTTGGCGGGCCCGGACCCGGACGCGACGGCGCGGGTGAACGCGATGGTGACGCTGACGGGCATCGCGATGGCGGGCGGGTCCCCGGATCTGGCCCGCATGGGCGACGACGAGCTGCGCACGGAGCTGCTGGACGTGGGCCGGAGGTTGCTGGGGCGCCCGCGCCGCCGGACAGCGGGTGCGGTGCCGGCTCTTTGAGCTGAGCGAAGGTTTGCGCGCCTGGGCGGCCGACTCGCGTGGGGCAACGGCCGGCGCGAGGGCGGCGACTTGTGTCTGGCTGGCCGGACGCGAGGTGGGGGACTTGCCTGTGGCCGGTGACTGGTGCGGTGGGCACTTGCGTCTGGGCGGTGACCGGTACGCGGGGCGGCGACTTGTGTGCGGCCGGCTGCTCGCGCGGTGACGGTCCACTTGGGTGGAGGCGGCGGCTCGTGCGGCGGCAGCCGATCTGTGGGGCGGCGGTCCGCGCGGCGGCGGCTGACTTGTATGTGGCCGGTGCACGGGGCAGCGGCTTGCGTCTGGCCGGGCGGCTTGCCCGCAGGCGGCCGACTTGCGTGCGGCCGGCGCGCGGGTGGGCGACTTGCGGTCGGTCGGCTCGTGCTCAGTCGAGGCGGGTGAGGTGTTGCGGTGGGACCGCTGCCGTGAGCCAGACTCCGTTGGCGCTTACCTGGAACTTGTGGCCCGCGTTCGCCATGGTGGCCGCGTCCACCCGGAGGATTACCGGCTTTCCGTGGCGGGCCGCCACTGTGCGGGCCGTGTCCGTCGTTGTGGACAGGTGGACCGCGTGGCGGTTCATCGGGCGGAGGCCCTCGTGGAAGATTGCGTCCAGGAACTTCGACACCGTTCCGTGGTACAGGACCGGTGGCGGGGTTGCGTTGGGCAGGCCCAGGTCCACCGTGATGCTGTGGCCCTGGCTCGCGCGGATGCGGGTGCCTGTTTCGTCGAAGGCGAAGCGGCGCTTGTTGTTCGTCTCGACGACCTCGTCGAGTTGGGCACGGGTGACCGCGAAACCGTTTGTGCGCAAGGCGTCGAGAAGGGTCTCGACGCTCACCCAGCCGTCCGGGGAGAGGGTGAGGCCGAGGGCTGCCGGGTCGTGGCGGAGGTGGCGGGCGAGTCGCTTCGAGATGCGGGTTCGGTGCTTTTCGTTCATTTCCTTTCCAGGATCCCGCCGGGGGCAAGCGGTTAAATGCCGCCCTCGATCGCTGGGCGGAGTTTGCTTGCGCCTGGGCCGTGGCGGGACAGCTCGTCGTCGTTGTTGTAGAGCGCGCAGCTGCGCAGGGACAGGCAGCCGCAGCCGACGCAGCCCGTCAGGCGGTCGCGGAGGCGTTGCAGGGCGTCGATCCGCGCGTCGAGTTCGTGCTGCCAGTCGCGCGACAAGCGCGCCCAGTCGGCCTTCGTCGGCGCGTGGTCTTCGGGCAGGGACGCCAGTGCCGCGCTGATGTCCTCCAGGGACAGCCCGACCCGTTGCGCGGCGCGGATGAACGCGATCCGGCGCAGCACCGAGCGCGGATAGCGGCGCTGGTTACCCGCCGACCGCTCCGAGCTGATCAGCCCCTTCTCCTCGTAGAACCGCAGTGCCGTGTGCGGCACCCCGCTGCGTTCCGCCACCTGTCCGATGCTGAGATGTTCAGCGAGCCTCGTCACCTGCTCAGGCTATCCTTGACTTCGAGTTTAGTCGAGGTTGCATCGTCGGGTCATGACCACTGCGACCGAACCGGGTTACGCCGACCTGTCACGGCTGATCTCGCTGATGACCGGGGACGACAAGCACAGCGCCGCCGCGGAGTCCACTGTGGACGTACTGTGGGTGCTCTACGACCGCGTCCTCGACGTCACGCCCGAAAACTTCCGCGAGCCCGGCCGCGACCGCTTCCTGCTGTCCAAAGGACACGGCCCGATGGCGTACTACGCCGTGCTCACCGCGAAGGGCTTCATCGCCGAGGCGGAGCTTCCGACCTGGTCCGACCCCGTCTCCCGGCTCGGCCACCACCCCGACCGGCGGCGGGTGCCCGGTGTCGAGATCTCCAGCGGATCCCTCGGCCACGGCCTGCCGATCGCGTTCGGCACCGCGCTCGGCCTGCGGGCCCGCGGCCTGACGGCGTCGAAGGTCGTGACGCTCGTCGGCGACGCCGAGCTCGACGAAGGCTCGAACCACGAGGCGATCGTCGTCGCGGCGCGCGCCGGCCTGGAAAACCTGACCACGGTGGTGATCGACAACCAGTCCTCCTCACGCGGCTGGCCGGACGGGATCGCCCGGCGCTTCGCCGTCGAAGGCTGGGAGACCCGTGAGGTGTCCGGCCGCGACCACGACGCGCTGTACGACGCCTTCACCACCGCCCACCCCGGCCGCCCGCTCGCGGTGGTCGCCGTCGTCGAACCGAAGGGCTGACCCATGTCGTCGATGCGCGAAGCGTTTTTGAGCACCACCGAAGAGATCCTCGACGCGGACCCGGACGTCGCCGTCGTGCTCGCCGACATCTCGGCCGCACAGCTCGCGGGCGCCGCACGGCGCCACCCGGACCGGGTGATCAACGTCGGGATCCGCGAGCAGCTGCTGGTCAGCGCGGGCGCCGGGCTGGCGCTCGCCGGGCTGCGGCCGATCGTGCACACGTTCCCGTCGTTCCTGGTGGAGCGCGCGTTCGAGCAGATCAAGCTCGACTTCTCCCACCAGGAGGCCGGTGGCGTCCTCGTGTCCTACGGCGCCTCCTACGACATGGCCGCGGAAGGGCGCACGCACCAGTCCCCGGGCGACGTCGCGCTCATCGACTCGCTCCCGGGCTGGACCGTGCACGTACCGGGCCACCCGGACGAGGCACGCCGGCTGCTGCTCGAGTCGATCCCCGGTGACGGCCGGATCTACCTGCGCCTTTCGGCCCAGGAGAACGCGTCGCCGCACCTCGGCGTCGGCTTCACGCGCCTGCGCGAGGGCGCACGCGGCGTCGTGGTGGCCGTCGGCCCGGTGCTGGACCGCATCCTGCGCGCGACGGCGGGCCTCGACGTCACGGTGCTCTACGCCTCGACGATCCGCCCGTTCGACGCCGCGGGCCTGCGTGCCGCCGCGCTGGCCGCCGCACCGGACGTGGTCCTGGTCGAGCCGTACCTGGCCGGGACGTCCGCGCACTGGGTCGCGGAAGCTCTTTCCGACGTGCCGCACCGGTTGCGGTCGCTCGGTGTCCGCCGGGACACCGAAGTCCGGACCTACGGCGGCATCGCGGACCACGACCTGGCCCACGGCCTCGACGCGGGCTCACTGGCGTTGTCGATCAAAGATTTCCTCCAGGGGTAGCGGGGCCGCTAGCGTGGCCCCATGGGGTTCCGGATCAGGCCGCTCGCGCTCGGGCTGGTGTGGCGCGGCGACGCGCTGCTCGTGTTCGAAGGACGCGACGACGTCAAAGGCGAGACGTACTGCCGGCCGCTCGGGGGCGGAATCGAGTTCGGCGAAAGCGGCAAGGACGCCCTTCGCCGGGAGTTCGTCGAGGAGCTCGGCGCTGAGCTCCTCGTCGGCAAGCGGGTCGGCGTGCTCGAGAACATCTTCACCTGGCAGGGCAGACCCGGCCACGAGATCGCCTTCCTCTACGCCGCCGAGTTCACCGACCCCGCCTTCTACGAACGCGAAGAGATGAAGATCCTCGACGACCCCGCCACCGCGCGCTGGGTCGACCTCGCGGACTTCCGTGACGGCCGCAAGATCCTCTACCCGATGGGGCTCCTCGAACTCCTCTCAGCGGATCAGTGACCGCGAAGTCGCCTCCAGCCCCAGCTCCACGCCGGCACCGAGCGGCGTCCGGCTGAACCACACCGAAAACGGGCCGTCCGCGCGGACCGGCAACTGCGGAAAGGTGTTCTCCGACGGCTCGGTCTCGAACGCCGCGAACGCGGAATCCGGTGGCGAAGCCGGCGGAGAGATCGCGACGTGCAGGCCGGAACCCGGTGGGGGAGCGGAAAGCCCGCGCCGGACCGGCCGCAGCAGCAGGACGTCGTCGGAGTCGATCATCGTCGCGTTCGCCGCCTCCCGGTGCTCCTTCCACACCGGGCCGAAGTAGAACTCCTCCAGCGCAGCTTTGCGCGCCGCCATGGAGGGGAACCCGCGCAGCCACACGAACTTGTCCGGCGACGCGCGTTCGCGGAACATGCCGAACAGGTGCGCGCCCGCCGCCTCCTGGGGCTCGACGAACTCGCGCTCGAACAGCTCGATGAGCTCGTCGCGCCGCCCCGGGTGCAGGGTGTAGCGGCGGAGCTCGATGACGGTTTCAAAGTCGGTGAAGGTCATGCCGCCGAAGCTAGCGGCCACCACCGACAAAAAACCGGTCAGCGGAAGGCCGCGAGCCCCGTGATCGCCTGACCGAGTGACAGCGCGTGCATCTCCTCGGTGCCTTCGTACGTCAGCACCGTCTCGAGGTTCGCCATGTGCCGCATCACCGGGTACTCCAGCGAAATCCCGTTGGCACCGAGCATCGAGCGGGCCGTGCGCGCCGCGTCCAGAGCCGACCGGACGTTCGCCATCTTTCCGAAGCTGACGTGGTTGTGGTGCAGCGTCCCGGCGTCCTTGAGCCGCCCGATCTGCAGCGCCACCAGCCCGGTGCGGTTCACCTCGACGAGCAGGTCGGCGAGCTTGCGCTGGGTCAGCTGGAACCCGGCCAGCGGCTTGCCGAACTGCGAGCGCGAAAGCGTGTACTCCAGCGCGGCTTCGTAGCACGCCCGCGCCGCGCCGACGACGCCGAAGAGGATGCCGTAGCGGGCTTCGTTCAGGCAGGACAGCGGCCCGCGCAGCCCGCGGACCTCGGGGAACGCCGCCGAGCCGGGCAGCCGCACGCCGTCCAGCACCAGTTCCGCGGTCAGCGACGCCCGCAGCGACAGCTTGTGCTTGACCTCGTTCGCGGTGAAGCCCGGCGTCGACGTCGGGACGACGAAGCCGCGGACGCCGTCGTCGGTCTGCGCCCAGACGACCGCGACGTCGGCGACGGTCCCGTTGGTGATCCACATCTTCGTACCCGACAGCACCCAGTCGGAGCCGTCGCGCACCGCGCGCGTCCGCATCGAGCCCGGGTCGCTGCCCGCGTCCGGCTCGGTCAGCCCGAAGCAGCCCAGCGCGTCGCCGGTGGCCATCCGCGGCAGCCACTCCTGCCGGTGCTCTTCGCTGCCCCACTTGTGGATCGCGTACATCGCCAGCGAGCCCTGCACCGACACGAAGCTGCGCAGCCCGGAGTCGACGGCTTCGAGCTCGCGGCACGCGATGCCGTACGCGACCGCGCTGGTCCCGGCGCAGCCGTAGCCCTCCAGGTGCATGCCGAGCAGGCCCAGCGATCCGAAGCCCTTGGCCAGTTCGGCCGCCGGGAGCGCGCCCGTTTCGTACCAATCGGCGATGTGGTCGAGCAGGTTGTCCTTCGCGTACGCGCGCACGGCGTCGCGAATGGCGCGTTCCTCTTCGGCGAGCCCGGCGTCGAGGTCGAGAAAATCGTGCGGATCAGGGGTGCGGCTCATGAGGGCTCCCGGGGGACGCGTCAATGCGGCCTTCGCAGGAAACCACAGTCAGGCGTCTGTCCTCCGCGTGGCGTTCGTCACGCGGACAGCAGACGCGGACGGCGAGCGGCGCGGGCGGGTCTGCTGCCGGGGGATGAGCAGCTCGCTGAACTGCGGGAATGGCACGCTGTCGATGTCGTCGCGCCAGGCGTTCAGCATCTGCGACAGCACGTCGTCCTCGGCCATCTTCGCCTCCCTGGCGTCCGGTCGTGCGGGGCGGAAGCCACACGATCGGGTTGGGTGATACCCAGTCGGCGGGACGGTGAAACGTCCTCGCCCGGATTTCTTCCGGCCGGTCACCCCGCCATGGCAGAATCGCGTCGCCGCCGCCAAGGCCTCTACTCCCGAGGAGCGCCCATGCGCGCGGCCAGTCTGCTCACCCTCACCACCGCGGCCCTGCTCGTGGCAACGGGCGTCGCCGCCGCCCACGAAGCCGGCTGGCGCCAGGTGGGGCACACGACCGCCGAGAACCGCGTCAGCGGCGAGGGTCTCACCACGCTGCGCCTGCCCGGCCACGCGCCCGAGGTCGTCTACCGCAACGGCGCCACCATCCCGCAGCCGCTGAAGGACGAGGGCTGGGGCCACGTCGGCGACCCGGACTCGCTGCGCGGCTACGTCTTCGACGTCTACCAGGACACCGTCACCCCGGCGCCGGCCAAGAAGATGTACCTGGTCACCAAGCCCGACGGCAGCACGACGGAGTTCGTCCACCCGCTCGCCCCCGACGAGCCCGCGGCCAACGCGAACGCCCAGGTCGCGGCCACCTCGGACGGTCAGTGGCTGGTCTCGGGCCCGCTCGGCGAGATCGACCGCCTCTACGTCTCGCCGACGCCGTTCCTCAACCCGCGTGGCCCGAAAACCGCCGGCGACCTCCCGATCGCCGCCCGCATCCACCTCGACCACCACATCCGCAGCGCCCAGGGCTGCGACTTCGTCAGCCCGACGCGGCTGATCTGCGCCACCAGCGACCCGTACAACGACCTGTACCCGACGAACCTGCAGCTCCTGCAGATCGACCTGCCGCGGCCCCTGAACGGCCACGACGTCACGGCGAAGGTGCGGGAAATCCGGCAGGTTCCGCTGGTCAGCACCTGCACCGGCACGTTCACCCCGGAGGGCGTGGACTACGACGCCGGCGTGCTGCGCGTCGAGGTCGTGCCGCCGTCGCCGTGCAACACCGTGACGGACGTCTATTCCTTCGAGCGCCGCTGAGCCCTCCGGCTACGCTGGGTGGCGTGTCTCGTGTGGTGATCCTCGACTACGGTTCCGGCAACCTCCGCTCCGCCGAACGCGCTGTGGCGCGCGCCGGGGCCGAAGTCGAGGTCACCGCCGACTCGCATGCCGCGATCGAGGCCGACGGCCTGGTCGTGCCCGGCGTCGGCGCGTACTCGGCGTGCATGGCCGGGCTGCTGGAGGTCAAGGGCGAGCGGATCATCGGCAAGCGCCTCGCCGGCGGCCGTCCCGTGCTCGGCATCTGCGTCGGCATGCAGATCCTCTTTTCGCGCGGCGTCGAGCACGGCGAGGAGACCGAGGGCACGGGGGAGTGGCCGGGTGTCGTCGACCGGCTCAACGCCGACGTCCTGCCGCACATGGGCTGGAACACGGTGCGCGCGCCCGCGGACTCGCAGCTGTTCGCCGGCCTCGACCCGGACGAGCGGTTCTACTTCGTGCACTCCTACGCCGCCCGCAAGTGGGAGCTCGACGGCCTGCCCGGCCAGGAACCCAAGGTCACCTGGGCGAACCACGGTGACGACTTCGTCGCGGCGGTCGAGAACGGGCCGCTGTGGGCCACGCAGTTCCACCCGGAGAAGTCCGGCGACGCGGGCGCGCGGCTGCTGACGAACTGGCTCGCGACCCTCTGACCGGGTGACCGGGGTCTCCGCCCTAGAGTTAGCGGCGTGACTTTCACGCTGCTTCCCGCCGTTGATGTGGCCGATGGCCAGGCCGTGCGACTCGTCCAGGGCGAGGCCGGCACCGAGACCTCCTACGGCAGTCCGCTGGAGGCGGCGCTCGCCTGGCAGCGCGACGGCGCCGAGTGGATCCACCTCGTCGACCTCGACGCCGCCTTCGGCAAGGGCAGCAACCGCGAGCTGCTCGCCGAGGTCGTCGGCAAGCTCGACGTCCAGGTGGAGCTCTCCGGCGGCATCCGCGACGACGCGTCGCTGAAGGCCGCGCTGGCCACCGGCGCCCGCCGCGTCAACCTCGGCACCGCCGCGCTCGAGGACCCGCAGTGGACCGCGCGCGTGATCGGCGAGTACGGCGACCGCGTCGCGATCGGCCTCGACGTCCGCATCACCGACGCCGGCCACCGCCTCTCGGCCCGCGGCTGGACCTCGGACGGCGGCGACCTGTGGGAGGTCCTGGAGCGCCTCGACCGCGACGGCGCGTCCCGCTACGTGGTGACCGACGTCAGTAAGGACGGCACGCTGCGCGGCCCGAACCTCGAGCTGCTGCGGGACGTCGTGGCGCGCACGGATGCGCCGGTGATCGCTTCCGGTGGGGTGTCGAGTGTGGCCGATCTGGTCGCGCTGGCCGGGCTGGCTTCGGACGGGGTCGAGGGGTCGATCGTGGGGAAGGCGTTGTACGCGGGCGCGTTCACGCTGCCGGCGGCGCTCGCCGCGGTCGCGGAGGTCTAGCCGCCACGACGAACCGCCTGCTGGACGGCGCGGGTCGGGGTGCTGCACGACGCCGCCCTGGCAGTCGTGCGAACACTGATCTGGTCGAGCAGGCGATCCGCGCGCCGACTTCGCCAGACCGGAACTACCTCAGCTGTAGTACTTTGCCTGAAGTGGTTCGCTACCCCGATACCGCAACTGGAGTGGTGTCAACGCCATGGTCCGACGCAACCCCGAACGGCGGGCGGCACTGCTCGACGCCGCCATCGAGGTCTTGGCCGCCGAAGGCGCGCGTGGCCTCACCTTCCGTGCCGTGGACCAGCAAGCCGGCGTCCCCGTCGGCACGACCTCCAACTACTTCGCCGGCCGTGACGAGATCCTCAAGCGCGCCGGGGAACGCGTCTACGAGCGGCTCGTCGACGAAGCCGTCATCGCCGACGGGCTGGCCGGGCCGAAGGACCGGGCCCGCGTCGCCGAGCTGATGCACGCGCTCGTGGACCGCGTTGCCGCCTTCCCCACCGGTTTTCTCGCGCTCCTGGAACTGCGCCTGGAAGCCACGCGCCGACCCGAGCTGCGGGACGTGCTCACCCGCCGCATCCGGGAAGACGTCGACTTCAACGTCGGCTACCACACGAAAACCGGGCTGCCCGGCGACGGCACGACAGTCGTCCTCCTGTGGCTCGCGCTGAACTGGCTGATCATGGAACGCCTGACGCTGCCCGATCTCTTCACCGGCGAACAACGCCACCACCTTGTCGAGGCCCTGGTGGACCGCTTGCTGGCCGGGCAGCCGGCCGCCGTGGTGGGCCGAAAAGCGGCTGACAGCACCGGCTCGGCCCCGTAGGTTGCCGCGGGTGGAGGAGATCGTCACGCAGCTCGAAATGACCGCCGCCGACCAGCTCAACCCGGCTCCGGCCGTCGACGGTGTCACGCTGCGGGCCGCCGGGCCCGGGCCGCTGATCCGCGAGCTGCACGTCCGCGTCGGCACGCCGTACCAGTGGCCCAGTGCGTCCCGTTCGGACGACGGCTGGGCGCGGTGGCTCGCCGAACCCGGGCGGCGGTACCGGCTGATCGAGTACCGCGGCGAGGTCGCCGGCGTCGCCGATTTCGAGCCGCAGGGCCGGGACGACGTCGAGATCACCACGTTCGGGCTGCTGCCGGAGTTCGTCGGCAAAGGGCTCGGCGGGTACGCGCTCACCCTCGTCGTCGCCGACGCCTGGACCGTGCCCGGTGCGCGCCGGGTATGGCTGCACACCTCGACGCTCGACCACCCGAACGCGCTGCCGAACTACCTGCGGCGCGGCTTCCGGGGCTTCAGCCGTCCAGCTTGACCGCGATCCCGACCGTCCGGTCGGCCGGGCCGCGCAGCTTGGAGAAGAACATCGTGACGCGCCCGACGAGGCCGTACTTGCGCGCGATCGCCTTGCGCACCCGCTCGGTCCCGTCCAGGTCCAGCAGCCGGGCCTGACCGGTGGCGACGGCGCCGTGCGTCTTCTGCCCGCGCAGGTCGCAGGCCTGGACCTCGACCCGGCCGCTGTTGCGGATGCGCTTGACCTTGCCCGCCTTCCGTTCCGACCACAGCACGAGCTCGCCGGCGTCGCCCGCCACCCAGATCGGGGTCGGCACCGCTCGCCCGTCGCGGCGGAACGTGGTGAGGACGACATAGCGCTCGGCCGCGAGGCGGTCGGTTTCGGAGGCCATGCGCCCACGGTAGTCACGGCGTCCGGCGCCGCAGCGTCGCCGCGCCGAGGACCAGGGCGAGCAGCGCGCAGCAGGCGACGACCACGAGGTTGCGCAGGATCACCGCGTCGACCGTGCCGGCCGTCGTGACGCGCGTCAGCGCTTCGACCGCGTACGACAGCGGCATCACTTCGGAGAGCCACCGCAGCAGCCAGCCCATGTCTTCGCGCGGGACGAACAGGCCGCACAGCAGGATCTGCGGCAGCACGAACACCGGCATGAACTGGATCGCCTGGAACTCCGTGCGGGCGAACGCGCTCACGAACAGCCCGAGCGCCATGCCGAGCAGCGCGTCGAGGACCGCGATCAGCAGCAGCATCCCCACGGAACCGGCCAGGTCGAGGCCGAGCCACCACAGCGAAACCCCGGCCGCGAGCGAGACCTGCACGACGGCGATCGCGCCGAACGCCAGCGCGTAGCCGAAGAGCAGGTCGAGCCGGCCGATGGGGAGCGTCATCAGGCGTTCGAGGGTGGCCGAGGTCCGTTCCCGCAACGTCGTGATCGACGCGATCAGGAACATGATCAGGAACGGGAACACCCCGAGCAGCGCGGGCGCGACGCGGCTGAAGACGGCCGTCGAGTCGAACACGTACCGCAGCAGCACCATGAGCAGCGTCGGCACCAGGACCAGCATCACCACGGTGCGCGGGTCGTGCCGCAGCTGGGTCAGGATGCGCCGGGTGGTGGCCAGCGTCAGCGCGGGGTTCACGACGCGGCCCGCACGAGGTTCAGGAACGCGCCTTCGAGGTCGGCGGCGCCGGTGCGTTCCCGCAGCGCGAGGGGCGCGTCGTCGGCCAGGAGGACGCCTTCGCGCATGAGCAGGAGGCGGTCGCAGCGAGCCGCTTCGTCCATGACGTGGCTGGACACCAGCAGCGTCGCGCCGCCGTCGGCGAGCCGTCGGAAGAGCGTCCACAGCTCGTCGCGCAGCACCGGGTCGAGCCCGACGGTCGGCTCGTCGAGCACCAGCAGCTCCGGTGCGCCGAGCAGCGCGACGGCGAGGTTCGCGCGGTTGTGCTGGCCGCCCGACAGCGAGCCGACCAGCTTCCCGGCGTGGTCGGCCAGCCCGACTTCGGCGATGACACGGTCCACATCGGACACCGGCGCGCGCAGCACCGCGGCGAAGTACTTGAGCGCTTCGCGGACGGTGAGATCGGCGTAGATAGCGGGGTTCTGCGTCGCGTAACCGATCCGCCGCCGCAGCGGCGGGCTGCCGGCGGGCAGGCCGAGCACGGTGACCGAGCCGCCCTCGACGATCTGGACGCCGACGATCGCGCGCATCAGCGTGGTCTTGCCGCAGCCGCTCGGGCCTAGCAGCCCGGTGACCGACCCGCGCGGCACCTCGAAGCTCACGTCCCGCACCACGGGCCTGCCGCCGCGCCGGACCCGGAGCCCGGTGACCGCGAGCGCAGAATTAGTCATGTGTTTAATTCTGCGCCCGGTGAGTTTCCGGAGTCAAGGGTGCAGGCGGCGCAACGTGATGGGGCATGACGGCAGAAGCGCTTCAAGGGCTTGGTTTGCGACGATTCATCGGTCGGGGGTGCGCCCACTGGAGGGAATGTCGATGGCCGTCAAGCAGGAACTACCGGTCCACCCGCAGGCGGGGTTCTTCGGCGAGGGACCGTATCCCGTGCGCCGCGCCGCGATCGCCCTCGTCGCGATCCTGGCCGGCTTCGCGCTGACGGCCATCTGGTCGGCGCCGTTCGTCGACTCCGTGATCGGGGACAGCGTCGCCAACGGGCTCCTCGGCTACGACGCGAAAGCGACGCCGATCAGCGGGGCCCTCGCGGGGACGCTGTTCGCGTTCGTCTCCGGTCTCGCCGGCTCGTTCACCGCCTGCAACATCGCCGCGTTCGGGGCGGTCGCGCCGCTGGTCGGCGGCCAGGCGGGCGAGCGGCGCAGCCCGTTCAAGCCGCTCGGCTGGATCGCCGCGGGCATGCTCACCGTCTCGATCGCCTACGGCGTGGTCGTCGCCCTCGTCGGCACCGGCATGCCGCAGTTCTCCACCGCGCAGACGAGCGGGCTGAGCCCCCGCAGCATCCAGTCCATGATCGCGTTCGGCGTCGTCGGCCTGATCTTCCTGCTGCTGGGCCTGATCGCGCTCGGCATCCTCCGCAACCCCTTCGCCGCGTTCACCCGGCGGCACCCGGCGGCCCCGCACGTCCTGATGGGCGCGCTCATCGGCGGGTTCCTCATCGGGCGGCCCTACCCGCTGTTCCGGATCATGTTCCGCAGCGCCGCCGAGCAGCACAACGTCTTCTACGGCGCCGCCGCGTTCGCCCTGCAGTCGCTCGGCAACATCGTGATCATGGCCGTGCTGTTCCTGATCCTGACCTACGCCACCGGCGGGCGCCTGCAGCGCTGGCTGGCCGCGAAGCCGGCCCGGATCGCCACGGTGACCGGGGCCGCGCTGCTCGTCGGTGGCACGTTCACGCTGCTGTACTGGGACGTTCGCGTGCTCGGCAGGCTCGGGATCATCTGGTTCCCGATGATCAGCTGGTAGGACGCCCGAGCCAGCGGTAGTCGGGTGCGGGGTCGAGCCGGACGCCGTCCGCCACGGCGACCAGCTCCGCCTCCGGCCGCGCGCCCGACACCGTCAGCCAGCGCCCGGACGGCAGCCGCACCGCGACCACCGCTTCCCGGCCGGCCACGAAGAACCCCTGGCCGCCGCGGACGGTCACCGGTGCGGCGCCGTGCACGCCGGGGGAGCCCGCGCTCGCCGTGACGCGGACGGCGGCCACCGACGGCCGCGCCGGGTCGGCGGCGGTCAGCTCGGTGCTCCCGTCGGCCGGGGCGCTGCCCTTGACCGCGGCGGACCGCTCGATCAGTCCCGCCGGGAGCTCGCCGAAGCGCAGCTCGCCGCGGACGCCGACCGGCCGGGCGGTGACCTCGTCGGCGATCCGCTGGGCCACCGCGCGGGCGTCCGGGACCCCGTCGACCCGCGCGGTCAGGACGTGGTCGTCGTCGGCGAGCCAGGTGAGCAGCGCGGCGGTCTCGGTGTCGCCGGTGACCATGGCGACCCGGCCGTGCACCAGGACCTGGTCGCGGACCGACGCGATCCGCAGCGCGACCTGCGACCACTCGGGGTCGGCGGTGGAGTACGCCGACAGCGTGATCGCCGCGGGACCGGCGGACCACCGCCGGACCTGCGGGGTGATGCCCGGGCCGCCTTCGCGGTACTGCTCGGTGAAGCCGTCCGGCAGCCACTCCGGGCTGTAGCCGAGCACCGGGACGCCGGCGGCCGGGACGACGTCCGGGGCGGTGACCGCGCGCGTGCCCACGAAGACCCCGGCGACCAGCACGACCACCGCCGCGGCGACCAGGGCCAGTTTCGTCGCCGGCTGCCGCTTGCGCCCGTCGCGGGCCAGCGCTTCGCGCACCGCCCGGCCGTCCGGGGCGCGGGCGGCGAGGTGGTCCAGGCTGTCCCGGATCAGCGTCTCGGTGTCGTGCTCGCTGCGGGTCATTCTCCAGCTCCGGTGGTGAGTACCGCGCGGTGGTTCGGGGCCTGGCGCAGGGTGGCCAGCGCGCGGGAGATCTGGCTGCGCACGGTCGACGCGCCGCACCGCAGGACCGCGGCGATCTCGGCGTCGGAGTAGTTCTCGTAGTACCGCAGCACGATCGCCGCGCGCTGCTTGCGGGGCAGCGTGGCGAGCAGGCCGAGCATCGCGTCCCGCTCGTCGTAGGCGGTGGCCGGGTCGGCTTCGGGCGGGCCGAGCGCGTCGAGGACGTCGTGGCTGCTCGGCACCATCCGCCGCACCGCCCGCCGTCGCCACGAGAGGTACTCGTTGGTGATCATCCGCCGCACGTAGGACGGCGGGGCGTCGATGCCGTCCCACCGCTGCTGGGCGCGCAGCAGCACGTCTTGCACGATGTCCTGCGCCAGGTGCGGGTCGTTCGTCAGGACGGTGGCGTAGCGGAGCAGGCCGTCCAGCCGCTCCGCCACGAACTCTTCGAAGTCCACGCTCGTCCCTTCCGTTCCTCCCTTGGACGCGCGAGCGGGCCGGGTTGATGCACGCGGGCGAAAAGTATTTTCCCGGCCGAGTTCACCGGTTCGGCCCAGTGCGATGTGGTCGCGGTCACACTTGGCTCCGGCTTTCGGGCGGCGGGTGGTGGCGGCGGGGCCGGCGTTCACCGGTCCGGGCGACCGGCGGCTCCGGTGCGTTCCCGGTTCCGCTGGTCCGATCCGGGGCGGTCCCCGCGTTCGGCAAAACCTGTCGGTGGTGCGTGCTTTCCTTGAAGCGGGAGGAAAGCCGACCCTGGAGGAGGGGCGATGACGAGGGGGAAGGTGGCGGCCGGCGGAGCCGCCGTGGCGGTGCTCGTGGCCGCCTTCGCGATCGGCCCGTTCGCGGTGTTCGCGGGCGCGGTCTGGGCGCTCGTCGCGGGTCTTCGCCGGTACACGCGGCGGTTCGCGGACGAGGGTTCGGGGTTGCGGTACCACCTGGCGGCGTTCGGGGTGCTATACCTCGTGCCGGTCGGGGTGGCCGCGACGGCGTACCTGGGGCTGTCGGCGTACCTGCAGTGGTTCGCGGACACGTCGAGCACCGGCTGGCTCATTTCCCTGCAACGGTTCTTCGAATCGGTGTCGCGGTTCTTCTCCGAGAACCTGAAGCTGAGCGAGTTCTCGGTGTTCGCGGCGCTGATCGGCGTCTACCTGATGACGTGCCTGCTGCTGGCGCGGCGCTCGGACGGCTGGCGGGGGCACACCGCGGCCGGGCTCGGCCGGGCCGCGGACTTCTACACGAAGTACAGCGGTCCCGCGGCCGCCGGGTTCGCCACGCTGGCGGCGCTGTCGCTGTTCGGCATGCAGCTCGGCGTGCCGGCCACCGACCTGCAGGTGAAGTTCAAGGTCGCCCAGCAGGGCTACGCCGACGTGACGCGGAAGATCGAGGCGGACCTGACCCAGCGGGTGGCGGGGAAGCTGTACGGCAAGGTCGAAGCGTCCTTGCCCAAGGTGTACCGGGACGCGCTCGCCGTCCGGCGCACGGAACTGCCGGGCCTGGTCGAGGCCGCGCGGGGCAGCGCGGAGTTCGCCAAGGCGGGGTACGGCGTGGAGCTGCCGGCGGTGGACGAGGCGATCGGCGCCGAGACGCAGCGCGGGAAGCAGGTCGAGGCGCTCGCACCCGAGGCTCGGGTCGACGGCGCGCGGTCACGGGAGGCGCCACCCGGCATCACGCCCGAGCAGGTGGCGGCGGCCGGGGCGGTCGTCGGCGCCGGGCCGGTCGAACCGGGGATCGACCTGGTCGCGGACAGCCGCAAGAAGGTGACCCTGCAGGTCGAAAAGGTCGCGACCGAGCGGATCGTGGCGGTGACGAAGCCGATCACCGAGGCGATCCCGATCCTGGAGCCGCTGGTGCAGGCCTTCGCCGAGGCGGCCGACAAGACCTTGCAGGACAAGCTGTCCCCGCTCTACGACCGCCTGGCCGAGATCGCGCTGCGCAGCCCGCGCGACTTCGCGGCGGCGGTCGAGAGCGAGACGACGGCGCTGGTCGACCACACCGACGTGAGCCGGCCGGTGGCGGCCGCGGCACCCCGCGCCGAGGAAGCGGCGCGGGCGTTCCAGGCGTCGGTTTCGACCTTGCGGGCGGCCCCGGACCAGCTGGGGCGGAAGGTGACGGAGGTGATCCAGGCCCGGACGCCACCTCCGGCGCTCGACCCGTCGGGCCGGCTGCGCCTGACGCTGCCGGAGCTTCAGCCCCTGCGCCTGCTGCCACCGGAGTACTACCGGCTGCCGTACTCGTACGACCCGGGGAGGTTCAGCCACACCTCGCCGGACCGGTTCACCCTGCCGGACCGGTTCACCCTGCCGGACCGGTTCGCGGTACCCCCGGAGATCGCGCGGGTACCGCGGATACCGCCCCGGGTGAGCCTGCCCCGGATCTTCTTCTGGTGAGCGGGATCCCGGCGGCCCACCCCGCCCGGGGCCGCCGGGACACCGCCGGTCTGGCGGCCGGGGAACCCGGTCAGCAGTACGGGGTCACGCCGTCGAAGGAGGCGCAGTCGTCCTGGTTCCACGGGTCGTTCTGCCACTGGTCCGCGGTGAGGGTGCGGGAGGTGTCCCCGGCGACGAACGCCCACGGGCCGATGTAGTCGTTGCTGTACCAGTAGTTGTCCTGGTCGTGCGCGATCGCCTCCTGCACGAGCGTGCCCCGGTACGGGGACCACGCCGGGTAGGTGCCGTAGTTCGACAGCACGGCCATCCGGCCGCACAGGCCGGCGCAGCCGGGCCGGGCGGGATCGAAGCGGAAGGTGTTGGAATGGATCTCGACCCGCTGGGTCTTCCAGCGGCAGTCGTCGAACAGCGGCGTGGACTCGATGCCCGGTGCCGAACACCGCGTCCGGTCCGGGACGAGCTTGGTGCAGCTCGCCGTCGACGTGTTCGCCGGGCTGTTGCAGAAGCGGTCGGCGTTCTCCCACAGCGTGATGCCGGACCAGTTGTCCTCGAAGGAGTTGCCGTAGATGTCGATGATGTCGGTGCGGGCCGGCACCCGGGGTTCGCCACCGGATTCGGACAGGTACACCGCCGCGGACGGGAAGTTGTCGCCGCGGGACGCGCGCCTGCTGCCGGCCACCACGTTGTTGCGGCGGATGGCGTTGTGGCGGATCACGACGTTGTAGCTGATCTCGTACAAGATCGCTTCGGAGTCATTGTCTTCCATGACGTTGTCTTCAATCAGGAAATCGTTGTCGTTGGTGTCTGCCCACAGGCCGACGCCGTGGTTGTGGTGGATCCAGTTGCCGCGGACGTCGGCGCCGTTGACGGCCCAGAACTTGATTCCGCCGCTGCACCCGCAGCCGGGGCTGCGCGTTTCCCAGTCGTCGACGTTGTTCCCGGTGATTTCGTTGCCTTCGACGAGCAGCCCGGTGATCGCGTTGTCGGGGCGGTAGGCGTTCATCCCGTACTGGCCGTTGTCGCGCAGGCAGCTGGCCCGCACCACCTGCCGGACGCCGGCCATCAGCGCGGCGCCGGTGTTGCGCTGGATCGTGGTGTTCTCGATGACCCAGTGCTCGCCGGAGTCGTGGTTGACCACGCCCTGGTCCTGCGGCGCGACGAAGTTCTGGATGGTCAGGCCGCGGATGACGACGTCCTTGGCCTGCTGGGTGAAGGCGGCGCGGTTGACGCCGCGGCCGTCGAGCACGGCGCCGGGCGCGCCGAGGTAGACGTCGCCGTCCTTCGGGATGACCTGCCCGAACTGGTCGGAGGCCAGCCGGTGGGTGCCGGGCGGCAGCCAGAAGGTGGTCCCCGGTGGCGACGCCTGCGTCTTGACGCTGAGGTCGCCCTCCACGGCCAGGTCGACGGTGACGGCACCCGGCGGTGCCTGGGCGTAGAGCGCGGGCTGGTGGTCACAAACGGCACCTGTTCCGGCTGCTGCGGCGGCGGGCGCGGTGGTCGCGAAAACCGGTACAACGGAGGCGGCGACGAGCAGGACAACGAGCGCGGAATGGGTGCGCGGCATGCCGTGAACCTACGCAGAATCGATCCCGTAGATACCGCCATCAGTGGACAGTTGCGGATTGTCGGCCGCGGTAAAACAATCACCGGAAACGAGAACATGACAAATCCGGGACAATGGCAGTCGGTAGAAATCCGGTGTTCGGCCGCCCGTTACCGGGGGAGGACGTCTTCGAGGCGGACGAAAGCGAAGCCCGTGGTCGCGAGGTCGCCGGCCGCCGGGCGGCGTTCGCCGTCGTGGACGACCAGGAGGCCGTGCGGGAAGCGGCGGCCGAGGGACGCCGTCGTGATCGCCGAGCCGTCGGAGTGCTCGACCGAATCCGTGCCGCGGCCCGCGACGATCCGGAGGTCGCGCGTGCGGTGCCCGTAGACGACGAAGCGCGAGTCACCCTGGCTCGACGCGAACAGCGTCCCGTTCGCCACCGCCGGCCCTTCGGCGTCGGCTTCCAGCCGCCGGCCGCCGAAGCCGGGGCCGGCGCCGTCCGGGACGCACTCCTCCTGCTCGGCGTCCCAGCGCTGGGGAACACCGTAGGAGCGCACGCGGTCGACCAGCTCGGGCCGCCCGAAGCCGCCGGACGTCAGCGGGATCCGCCAGATCCCGACGTCTTCCTGGGCGGTGTAGAGCACCCGGCCGTCGAACACCGACCCCTCCAGCTGCGGCCCTTCGCCCGGCTTCTCGCAGGGCGACCACGTCGCGCCGCCGGGGCCGTGCCGACGGTGCCGTCCGGCCGGTCGACGAGCCGCAGCAGCGCCACCCGCGTCTCGTGCCGCCGGGTCACCGCCACCCACCGGACGCCGGTGCGCGGGTCGCGCGCCGCCGCGAGGCCGTACGCGGTCCGCTGTTCGTCCACAGCGGACCGCGGGAACACCCGCGGGGCGTTCGGCTCGGTGACGTCCCGCAGGAGGCCCGCTCCGGCGGCGGCGCCCCGCGGATCGATCCGGTACATCCGGACGAGGTCCCGGCCCCGGGTCGCTGACGACGGCGAGGTCCCCGACGACGTCGACGTTGTCGATCCGCCCGCCCGGCCCGGCCGGGACGAGCTGCAGCGTGCGCGCGTCCGGTCGAACGCGGCGAGCCCGCCCTCCTTGAGCGTCCCAGCACGACGCTGCGCGAGGGGTCGTGCGGGTGGACCCAGATGGCCGGGTCGTCGGCGTCGGCGTTCGCCGGGGACGCCGAGGGATCGTCGACGAAGGCCTGCGTCTGGGCCACCGGCGAGGGGTCGCGCGGAGCTGCGGAAGCCGGGACGGCGGACAGCAGGGAGACAGCGGCCACGGCCACCGGAAGGAGTCTGCGCACGTCCGGAAACCAGCTGGATCGCGTGAACGGCGGATGCCGGGTTCACCCGTGCAGCGCCGGGCGGTAGATCAGCTCCTGCGTGCCGCCGTCGAGCGTCCGGCTCTCCAGCAGCTCCAGGTCGAGGTCCGCCACGCCCTCGAAGATCGGCCGCTCGCCGGTCTGCCCGGTGAGCACCGGGAACACCGTCACCTGGACGCGGTCCACCAGGCCCGCCGCCAGCAGTGCCCGGTTGAGCGACAGGCTCCCGTGCGAGCGCAACGGCACCGGCGACTCCGCCTTCAGCCGGGTGACGACCTCGACGGCGTCGCCGGCCACGACGGTCGCGTCCGGCCAGCCGAGCGGGCCGTCGAGGGTGGCCGACACCACCGTCGCCGGCAGCTCCCGCATCCGGGTCACCCACGGGTCGAGCGCCGCCGGGTCGGCCGGCAGCAGCTGCGCGTTCAGCCGGTGCGTGGCCGCCCCGAAGACCATCCGCTGGTCCTCGCGGTAGAGCTCGAGGCGGCGTTCGAGCAGTTCGGGGCCCTGCTTGCCCCAGTAGCCGCCCCAGTCGCCGGTGTGGGAACCGAAGCCGTCGAGGCTCATGAAGACGTCGAAGGTGTAGGTGGCGGTCATGGTGCGCTCCTCGGGTCGGGGACTCTCACCCTGACTACGAAGGCGCCTGGCGGGTTTCGACACCGTCGCGTGAATCGAGGTAGTACTGCGCCACCGGGGCCAGCAGCGCGACGATCTCCTCGTCGTCCGCCCCGGCCAGCGGGGGCAGCCTGATGACGTACCGCAGCAGCGCGACCCCCATCATCTGCGCCGCGATCCCCGTCACGCGGATCTTCGGGACGTCCAGCGCCCGCGCCACCTCGGCCAGCACCGTGCGCTCGATGAACTGGCGCATCATCACCGCGACCTGCTCGTTCGTCGCCGCCGCGCGCAGCATCGCGACGAACGGCGTGCGCCCCTCCGGCGCCGCCCACACCGCCAGGAAGGCCCGCACCAGCCGTTCGCCGACGCCTTCGCGCGGCCCGGCCAGGATCGCCGGAACCAGGGACGCCGGGTTGACCGGCAGGTTCATCGCCGCCGCGAAGAGGGCCTGCTTGCTGCCGAAGAAGTGGTGCAGCAGGGCCGCGTTGACGCCCGCGTCGGCGGCGATCCCGCGGACCGTCGCGCCGTCGTAGCCCAGCTCGGCGAACCGGTGGCGGGCCGCGTCGAGGATCTTCTCGCGCGTCTCCGTCTGTCCCGGCCGCCGTCCCGCCCGTGCCATTGCCCGAGCTTAGAACCCCCTTGACTACGCTGGTGCGCATGTCTGTCGCGGTGCGGGTGATCCCCTGTCTCGACGTCGACGCGGGCCGGGTCGTGAAGGGTGTCAACTTCGCCGGCCTCCGCGACGCCGGCGACCCGGTCGAGCTGGCCCGGCGTTACGACGCCGAGGGGGCCGACGAGCTGACGTTCCTCGACGTCACGGCGTCTTCCGGCGACCGCGAAACCACCTATGACGTGGTCCGCCGCACCGCCGAGCAGGTCTTCATCCCGCTCACCGTCGGCGGCGGCGTCCGCACCAACGACGACGTCAACCGGCTCCTGCGCACCGGCGCGGACAAGGTGAGCATCAACACGGCCGCCATCGCCCGGCCCGAGTTCCTCCACGAGGCCTCACGCCGCTTCGGCGCCCAGTGCATCGTGCTTTCGGTCGACGCGCGCCGCGTCCCCGAAGGCGGCGAGCCGACCGCGTCCGGCTTCGAGGTCACCACCCACGGCGGCCGCCGCGGCACCGGGATCGACGCCGTCGAGTGGGCCGCGCGCGGCGAGGAGCTCGGCGTCGGCGAGATCCTGCTGAACTCCATGGACGCCGACGGCACCAAGAACGGCTTCGACCTCGAGCTCATCGAGCTGGTCCGCAAGGCCGTGCGGGTCCCGGTGATCGCCAGCGGGGGAGCGGGCGCGCTCGAGCACTTCCTGCCCGCGGTGCGCACCGGCGCCGACGCGGTGCTCGCGGCCAGCGTGTTCCACTTCGGACAGCTGAAGATCGGCGACGTCAAGGGCGCGCTGCGCGACGGCGGGGTCGAGGTCCGATGAGGTCGTGGCAGGCACCCGTCGAGGTGAAGGTCACCGCCGCCCTGCTGATCGGGCTGCCGGTCGCGTGGGCGCTGCTCGACCTGATCCCGGTGCTCGGTGCCGGTTCGGGGCTCGAGATCTACCGGATGCCGGCGCTGGCGCTGATCCTCGGCGGCGTCGTGACGACCGGGCTGGTGCACAAGATGGGCAGCGCGCGCATCGGCGGCCTCGTCGTCACCGTGGTTTTCGCGCTGCTGCACGCCTTCCTGCTGCTCGGCGCGGCGCTGTGGTGGAACAAGCTGTTCTCCGGTCTGTCCTTCGCGGGCTACGGCTACGCGTTCGTCCTGCTGAACTCGATGCCGCTCAAGCGGCACATCCTGGGAGCGCAAGCATGAGCCTGGACGCGGCCGTTTCGGCGCGCCTCAAGCGCACCGCCGACGGCCTGATCGCCGCGGTCGTCGTCGAGCACGCCACTTCGGACGTGCTGATGATGGCCTGGATGAACGACGACGCCCTCGCCGCGACCCTGGCCACCCGCCGCGGCACGTACTGGTCGCGCAGCCGCGGCAAGCTGTGGGTCAAGGGCGAGACGTCCGGGCACTACCAGCACGTCCGCGAGGTGCGCATCGACTGCGACGGCGATACGGTGCTGCTGCGCGTCGACCAGACCGGCCCCGCCTGTCACACCGGCACGCACACCTGTTTCGACACCGAGGAGCGGCTGCTCCTGGCCGACGAGAAAGAGCACGCGTGACAATCGTCGCCGACGTCCTGGTCGGGCTGGTCGCCCTGATCCACGTCTACATCGTCGTCCTGGAGATGTTCCTCTGGACCACGCCGCGCGCCCGCGCCGCCTTCGGCACCACGAAGGAGTTCGCGGAGGAGAGCAAGACGCTCGCCGCGAACCAGGGGCTGTACAACGGTTTCCTGGCGCTCGCGCTGGTGTGGGGGCTCATCGCGAGCGACCCGTCGGGCTTCCAGCTCAAGCTGTACGGCCTGGTGTGCGTCATCGTCGCGGGCCTCTACGGCGCGGCGACGGCGAGCAAGCGGATCCTGTTCGTGCAGGTGCTGCCGGCCGCGCTGGCGCTGATCGCGCTGCTGCTCGCCCGCTGACCCTGCTCCCCTTGCACGCACGGCGAGGCTGCCGGGTTGCCCTGGTGTGCGGTATCGCCGGAACACCGCTGAGCTGCGGGTTCCCGCTCTAGGCTGCGCGCATGGACCTGGGATCGGACGCCGGTGCCGTCGCCCGGCGGCTGGAGCGGCGCAAAGACCTGCGCGACCTGCTGGCCGCGCAGGCCGTGGCGGTCTTCCTGTTGTTCGTGCTCGTCACGTCGATCTCGCTCGCGCCGGGCCCCGTCCTGTTCCCGGGCGAGCTGCCCGCCGAAGTCGCGGCGCTCGTCGGTGCGGCGACGCTGGCCGCCCTCGTCGGTACCCGGATCCTGGCCGACGACCGGCGCGACGACGCCGAGCTGGCGCGCCTGGGCCTCGGGAACTGGCTGCCGGAAGGGGATCGCGCCGAGTTCGAGGGCGACATCGCGGGGCTGCGGGCGCAGATCCGGCGTTCGGTGTTCACCGCCGCGGTCTGGTGCTGGGCACTGGCCGGCTGCGCGGCGCTCTACGGGGCGAACAGCGGTGGTGCGGAAGCGGAAACCGGCACCGAAGCACTCGCCACCGTCGTCGCCGTCGCGGACGCGCGGGTGGAGGTGGAATACCGCGTCGGCGGCGCGTCTCGCACCGCGAAGCTCACTCCGGAACCGGGCGACGCGTACGCGGTCGGCCAGGTGGTGTCCGTCGTTTACGAACCCGCCCGTCCGCAGGACGTCCGCTTCGCCGCCGAGCGGGCGGAAGGCGTCCCCGTCGTCGCGGTGCTGAGCCTGCTGGTGGCGGTCGGCTACGTCGTGCTGCGGACCACGGTGGTGCGGGCGTTGCACTGCCGCCGGCTGGACCGCGCGGTGCGGCGCACCGGCTGGTGCCGGGCCTCGGTGACCGTGGTCCCGGGCTCCGGAGCGCGCCGCCGGAACATGCCGGACTGCGAAGTCCGCTACCGCGACGGCTCGGTGCTCACGCTGAACGGGACCCAGAAGAGCCGCCACACCGGCGTGCTGGCCGAACGGCCGGGCCGTCTCGCGTGGATCGGCGGCTGGGGGTGCGACGTGGTCGTGCTGTTCCCGGCCGGGGCGGCCGGGGAGCGGCCGTACGCCATCCCGGCGTACGCGCCGGGCACGCGGCGGAGCTAGTCGATCTCGCCGGTGATGTAGCGCTGCACCGTCGGCGCCACCGCCGCCACCAGCGTCTCGACCTCCGCCGCCACCAGCGGCTCGAACTTCGCCACGTACCGGATCATGCCCATGCCGACCAGCTGGGACGCACAGAGCGCCGTGCGCAGCGGGATCCGGTCCGAGCCGATCGACGTGATCAGGCCGGTGAAGAAGTTCTGGAAGAAGGCCCGCAGGACCTGGCCGGCCTGCTCGTGGCCGGTGATGCTGCGGACCAGGGCCTGGAAGACGTCGCCGCCCGCGCCGTCCCAGCGGGTGAGGAAGGTGCGGACGATCCGTTCGCCGATCTCCTCGTCCGGGCCGCGGCGGATTTCTCCCTGCAGTTCCACCGGGTCGAACGGCAGCTGGAGCACGGCCTTCGCGAACAGGCCCTCCTTGCTGCCGAACCAGTGGTTGACCATCGCCGCGTCGACGCCGGCGCGGGTGGCGATCGCGCGCACCGTCGCGCCGTCGTAGCCGTTCTCGGCGAACACCGCCCGCGCGGCCTCGACCAGCGCCGTGCGGGTGTCCTGGCCGGCGGGCCGGCGGCCGCGGCGGCGGGCAGTAGTGTCGGGGTTGTCGGTGGTGCTCACGGCTCCATCATGACGCACGTCCCGGCGCAATTCAACATTCATTGAATTATGGCCCCGCCGTCGCCGGATCTGCCCGGGGCGGCACAATGAGCCCCATGGTCAGCGCTTCCGCCGGTTCGACCGGTCCCGGCTCGGTCAGCCCGTCCCGCGAGGACTTCCGCGCCCTCGCCGAGAGCCGCCGCGTGATCCCGGTCGTGCGCCGGGTCCTCGCCGACGGCGAGACGCCGATCGGGGTGTACCGCAAGCTCGCCGCCGACCGGCCGGGCACGTTCCTGTTCGAGTCGGCCGAAAACGGCGCCTCCTGGACGCGCTGGTCGTTCATCGGCGTCCGCAGCCCGGCCGCGCTGACCGTGCGTGCCGGGAAAGCGGTCTGGACCGGCACCCCGCCGGTCGGCCTGCCGTGCGAGGGCAACCCGCTCACCGTGCTGCGCGAAACGATCGAAGCGTTGCACACCGAACCCCTGCCCGGATTGCCGCCGCTGACCGGCGGCATGGTCGGCTACATCGGCTACGACGCCGTGCGCTGGCTGGAACGGCTGCCCGAGCTGGCCGAGCGCGACCTCGACATCCCCGAGCTGACCATGCTCCTGGCCACCGACCTCGCGGCGTTCGACCACCACGAGGGCACGGTCACGCTCATCGCGAACGCCGTCAACTGGGACGACTCGCCCGAGCGCGTGGACGCGGCCTACGACGACGCCGTCGCCCGGCTGAGCGCGATGACCGAGCAGCTGCAGGTGCCCGCGCCCGCGACCGTCGCCGCGTTCGACCGGCCCGCGCCGGAGTTCACCCGGAAGCGCTCCAAGGCGGACTTCCACGCCGCGGTCGAGAAGGCCGTCGAAGCGATCAAGGCCGGCGAAGCGTTCCAGATCGTGCCCTCGCAACGGTTCGAGATCCCGACCGCCGCCGACGCGCTCGACATCTACCGCGTGCTGCGGACGTCCAACCCGAGCCCGTACATGTACCTGCTGCGGCTGGAGGGCTTCGACATCGTCGGCTCCAGCCCCGAATCCCTGGTCACCGTGCGGGATGGCCGCGCGACCACGCACCCCATCGCGGGCACGCGCTGGCGCGGCGCCGATCCGGAAGAGGACGCGCAGCTGGCCAAGGACCTGCTGGCCGACGAGAAGGAGCGCGCCGAGCACCTGATGCTCGTCGACCTCGGCCGCAACGACCTCGGCAAGGTCTGCAAGCCGGGCACCGTCCGCGTCGTCGACTTCTTCCAGATCGAGCGCTACAGCCACGTCATGCACATCGTCTCGACCGTCACCGGCGAGCTGGCCGAGGGCAAGACGGCCTTCGACGCCGTCACCGCGTGCTTCCCGGCCGGGACGCTCTCGGGTGCCCCCAAGGTGCGCGCCATGCAGCTGATCGAGGAGCTGGAGCCGGTCCGCCGCGCGCTGTACGGCGGGGTCGTGGGCTACCTCGACTTCGCCGGCGACGCCGACACGGCGATCGCGATCCGCACCGCGCTGGTCAAGGACGGCATCGCGCACGTGCAGGCCGGCGGCGGGGTGGTCGCCGACTCGGTGGCGGACTACGAGGACACCGAATCGCTGAACAAGGCCAGGACCGTGCTCTCGGCGGTGGCCGCCGCGCAGACGATGGTGGCCGCGGGCACCCTCGACCCGGCCGCGGACTCCGCCCGTGTCTGAGCCCGCCGCGGCCAAGCCGTCCCGCCGTCCACTGTGGATGATCGTGACCGGGCTGCTGCTCGGCGCGCTCGCGCTGTGGGGCGCGTCACGGCTGACCTGGTTCGCCGAATTCCGCGACGGCGGCGTGCGCGGCACGGTGCTGTACCGCGAGACCGGCGAGCAGCAGGCGACGGCCCTGGTGCCGCTGGCCCTGCTCGCGCTGGCCGGGGTGGCCGGGGTCATCGCGACCGGCGGCTGGGCGCGGCGCGTGCTCGGCGTCGTGCTCGCGCTGGCCGGCCTGGCGGCGGTCTGGACCGGGATCGACGGCGTCCGCTTCGGCGGCTACGCCGACGGCCTGCCGGTGTCCCAGATGCTGATCGGGCGCGGGCTGGCCGTGCTGGGGGGAATTCTCGTCGCCGCCGGCGGGTTGGCAGCCGTCAAGGGCGCGGGCAAGGCGGCGCGGCTGGGTACCAAGTACGCGGCTCCGGCGACGCGGAAGAAGACCCGCGATCCGGACGCCGAGCTGTGGGAAGCGCTGTCGGAAGGGGAGGACCCGACGGACGTCCGCGGCAGGCATTCGGAGTAACGCACGCACCCGGAACCGAGCGCTCCAGATGCGGGGGTTAGCATCGTTTCGGCGGGAAGGGGAAGGTTTTTGTGAGCGACCTTGCGAGTGAATCCGTGAGCACGTGCCCGGGCGGGGGCGCCCGGTGAGCGTGCTCGAAGACATCGTCGCCGGCGTGCGGGAAGACCTCGCCGTGCGGGAATCCGCGCTGCCGTTCGACGAACTGAAGATCCGCGCGGCCGCCGCCCCGGCGCCCCGCGACGTGATGTCCGCGCTGCGTGAATCCGGCATCGGCGTGATCGCCGAGGTGAAGCGGCGCAGCCCCTCCAAGGGCGACCTGGCCGACATCCCCGACCCGGCCGCGCTGGCGAAGGACTACGAAGACGGCGGCGCGCGGGTGATCAGCGTGCTGACCGAGCAGCGCCGCTTCGGCGGGTCGCTGGCCGACCTCGACGCGGTCCGCGCCGCGGTGGACATCCCCATCCTGCGCAAGGACTTCATCGTCAGCCCGTACCAGGTGCACGAGGCCCGGCTGCACGGCGCCGACATGGTGCTGCTGATCGTCGCCGCGCTGGAGCAGAACGCGCTCGTCGCGCTGCTCGACCGCGTCGAGTCGCTCGGCATGACCGCGCTGGTGGAGATCCACAACGCCGAGGAGGCCGACAAGGCCCTCGAAGCGGGCGCCAAGGTCATCGGCGTCAACGCGCGCAACCTGCACACCCTCGAGGTGGACCGGGACGTCTTCTCGCGGCTGGCCCCCGGCCTGCCGATGGACGTCTACAAGGTCGCCGAGTCGGGTGTCCGCGGTCCGGGCGACCTGATGTCCTACGCCGGTCACGGCGCCGACGCGGTGCTGGTCGGCGAGGGTCTCGTCGCGTCCGGTGACCCGAAGGGTTCCCTGGTCAAGCTGGTCACCGCCGGATCGCACCCCGCCTGCCCGAGGCCGTCGCGGTGACGGAGCAGCACGACAAGCACGACCCGGACGAGCGGGGCTACTACGGCCCGTACGGCGGGCGGTTCATGCCGGAGGCGCTGATCGGCGTCGTCGACGAGGTCGCCACGGAGTACGAGAAGGCCCGGCACGACCCGGAGTTCCTGAACGAGTTCAACCGCCTGCTGAAGGACTACGCGGGCCGACCGTCGCTGCTCACCGAGGCCAAGCGCTTCGGCGAGCACGCCGGCGGCGCGCGGGTCTTCCTCAAGCGCGAAGACCTGAACCACACCGGCTCCCACAAGATCAACAACGTGCTGGGTCAGGCGCTGCTCACCAAGCGGATGGGCAAGAAGCGCGTCATCGCCGAAACCGGCGCCGGTCAGCACGGCGTCGCCACGGCGACCGCGTGCGCGCTGCTCGACCTCGACTGCGTCGTCTACATGGGCGAGGTCGACACCGAGCGCCAGGCGCTGAACGTGGCCCGCATGCGGCTGCTCGGCGCCGAGGTGATCCCGGTCAAGACCGGTTCGCGGACGCTGAAGGACGCGATCAACGAGGCGCTGCGCGACTGGGTCACCAACGCCGACACCACGCACTACCTGTTCGGCACGGCCGCCGGGCCGGCGCCGTTCCCGACGATGGTGCGCAACTTCCACCACGTCATCGGCACCGAGGCCCGCGAGCAGATCCTCGAGCAGGCCGGCCGCCTGCCCGACGTCGTCGCGGCGTGCGTCGGCGGCGGGTCGAACGCGATCGGCATCTTCTCCGGCTTCTACGACGACCCGTCCGTGCGGCTGGTCGGCCTGGAGCCGGGCGGCGAGGGCATCGAGGGCAACCGGCACGGGGCGACGCTCACGAAGGGCACTCCGGGCAACCTGCACGGCGCGATGACGTACCTGCTGCAGGACGAGGACGGCCAGACGGTCGAGTCGCACTCGATCTCGGCCGGGCTGGACTACCCGGGCGTCGGCCCGGAGCACGCGTGGCTGAAGGACACCGGCCGCGCGGAGTACCGCCCGGTCACCGACGCCGAGGCGATGGACGCGTTCAAGCTGCTCTCGCGCACCGAGGGCATCATCCCGGCGATCGAGTCGGCGCACGCGCTGGCCGGCGCGCTGGTGCTCGGCCGCGAGCTGGGGCCGGACGGGCTGATCGTGGTGAACCTCTCCGGTCGCGGCGACAAGGACATGGACACGGCGGCGAAGTGGTTCGGGCTGGTGAACGGATGAGCGGGCTGGACGACCTCTTCGCGACAACGCGCGCGGAGGGCCGGGCCGCGCTGGTCGGCTACCTCCCGGCGGGCTTCCCCACGGTGGCCGGGTCGAAGGACCTGATCGCGGCGTGCGTGGACGGCGGCGCGGACCTGATCGAGGTCGGCGTCCCGTACTCCGACCCGGTGATGGACGGCCCGACCATCCAAGCCGCCTCGGTGACGGCGCTGGACAACGGCTTCCGCCTCAAGCACGTCTTCGAGGTCGTCGAGTCGATCGCTTCCCGCGGCGGCCGCGCGGTCGTGATGACTTACTGGAACCCGGTCAACCGCTACGGCGTCGACCGCTTCGCCCGCGACCTCGCGGCGGCGGGCGGCCTCGGCCTGATCACGCCGGACCTGATCCCGGACGAAGCCTCGGCGTGGCTGACGGCGTCGGAGGAGCACGGCCTGGACCGCACGTTCCTGGTGGCGCCTTCGTCGTCGGAGGAGCGCCTCGCCCGCACGGCGGCGGCCTCGTCGGGCTTCATCTACGCGACCGCGGTGATGGGTGTGACCGGCGCGCGCGACCAGGTCGGCGCGGGTGCCGAGGAGCTGGTCCGCCGCACGCGGGCCCACACGTCGTTGCCGATCGGCGTGGGCCTGGGCGTCCGTTCGGGCGACCAGGCGGCCGAGGTGGCGTCGTTCGCGGACGCGGTGATCGTGGGCTCGGCCCTGGTCACGGCGGCGGCGGAAGGTCCTTCCGGGGTGCGTGCGCTGTCCGCCGAGCTGGCCGAAGGCGTGCGCCGGGCGGTCGCCACCGCTTGACCTGGAGTGCGCTCCAGGTGTCACGCTGGGTCGGTGACGTCCTACACCCCGGCTCAGGTGACCGAAAAGACCGGCTTCACCATCGACACCCTGCGGTACTACGAGCGCATCGGCCTGCTCCACCACGTCGGCCGCACGGCAGGCGGGCGGCGCGTGTTCACCGACCAGGATGTGGAGTTCCTGCAGCTCCTGCGCTGCCTGCGGTACACGGGCATGCCGGTGGCGGAGATGCTCCGGTTCGTGGAGCTGCTGCGCTCCGGCGAGGCGACCCGCGACGAGCGGGTGGAGGTCCTGCGCGAGCACGAACGGCGGGTGGCGGCGCAGATCTCGCGGTTGCAGGAGCACCAGGACCACATCCGGTTCAAGATCCGGCTGTACAGCGGGTCGGAGGAGCTGGCTGCCGCACCGGCGTGACGCCCTCACCTGTTCCAGAACTGTCGGTGGTGGTCCGCATACTCCTCGTGTGATGATCCACAACGCGTTCTTGACACCGCCACGACCGGACGGTTGGACAGTCGACGACGTCCTCGCTCTGCCCGAGGAGCAAACCCTGCTTCACCGGACCGACCTCGTTGACGGGGTACTCCTCGTGAGCCCGTGGCCGGGGCTGGAACACCAACGGCTTCTCGGGAAACTCCAATTCGCCTTGGGGCTCGCGCTGCCGGGCGGTACGGAGTTGCTGCCGGGCGTGAACGTACGCCTCGAAGGCCAGCGGCTGATGGTCCCGGACCTGGTGATCCTCAACCGTCCCGGGGCTGACACCGTCGCCTACGCGGCGAGTGATGTCCTGTTGGCAGCGGAAATCGTCTCGCCATCGACCAAGGTGCAGGACCGGATTCTCAAGCGCGCGATCTACGCCGAGGCGCTGATCCCGTTCTACCTCCTGGTCGAGCCGCAAGAACCGGTCGGTGCCACCCTTTTCGAGCTCCAAGGCGGCGAGTACGAGCTCATCGCCAAGAGCGAGAACGGCGAACTCCACCTCACCCGCCCCTTCGAGGCCACCCTCCGCCTCTGACGGGCTTTGTACGAAAGCTGTACGCCGCCGCGGGAGAGTCCGCGCCATGGACTTCGACTTAGGACACCTCCCGCGACGCACGTTCCTCCGCGGCGTCGCGGGTGTCGCTGCCGCGGGAGCAGCCGGGCTCGCGATACCCCGTGCAGCGGAAGCAGCGACCGAACCGCGGGTCTACAGCTGTGCCGAGTGGGGTGCGCGGCCGCCCGCCGATGCCCTCACCACGCTCGACCATCCCGCGAACCGCATCCTCATCCACCACATCGCGAGCGCCAACAGCACCGACTACTCCCGCGCCCACGCCTTCCAGGTCGCCCGCGACGACCAGCACGACCACATGGACAACAACGGCTGGTCCGACACCGGCCAGCACTTCACCGTCAGCCGCGGCGGGTACCGGCTCGAAGGGCGGCACGGCAGTCTCGACGCCCTGCGCGGCCGCACCACCATGATCCAGGGCGCGCACTGCCCCGGGCAGAACACCAACGCCATCGGCATCGAAAACGAAGGCACCTACACCAGCGTCGAGCCACCCGAAGCGCAGTGGGCGGCGCTCGTCGTCTTCTGCGCCCACGTCTGCCGCCAGTACGGCATCCCCGTGGACGAAATCAAAGGCCACCGCGACTTCTACAACACCGAGTGCCCCGGCGACCGCCTCTACGCCAAGCTGCCGCAGCTGCGGGACGAGGTGAAAGCCTCAATGTAGGTACCGCATCACCGCGCACAGCTCCTCCGGCGGCAGCGAACCGAGCCGGTCGATTTCGCCGCGGCGGACGTCCATCAGCGTCGTCGCCAGCTCCGGGCCGAACGCCGACGTCAGCACCGAATCCGCTTCGAACGCCGTCACCGCGTCCGCCAGCGACGTCGGCAGGCGCGTCGCCGACGGGAGCGTTCCCGGATCGACGTCCACCGGTTCCGGCAGTGACGCCGACGCCGAAACGCCCGCCAGTCCCGCGAACAGCAGCGCCGCCACCACCAGGTACGGGTTCGCCGTCAGGTCGAAGCACTTGACCTCGAAGTTCGCCGTCCGCTCGCGCTGGCCGGCCGGGCCCTGCACCAGCCGCAGCGGTGCCTCGCGATTCTCCAGGCCCCACGCGCTGAACACACCCGCCCAGTGGTGCGGCTCCAGCCTCAGGTAGCTCACCACCGAGGGCGCGCCGATCGCCAGCAGCGCCGGCAGCCGGGAGAGGATCCCGGCGCCGAACGCCTCCGCCGTCTGCGTCAGCCCGAAGGGACCGTCGCCGCCGGAGCACAGGTTGCGGTCGCCGTCCCAGACGCTCAGGTGGACGTGGCCGCCGTTGCCGACGCCGCCCGGTGCGAACTTCGGTGTGAACGAGGCCCGCAGCCCGTGCTGCCCGCTGACCGCCCGGATCGTCTCCCGCGTCAGCACCGCGACGTCGGCCGCGCGCACGGGGTCGTCCGCCGCCACCGACAGCTCGAACTGCCCCGCCGCGTATTCCGGGTGGATCTGTTCCACCGCAACGCCTTGCGCGGACAACGCCGACACGAGCGCGCGCAGGTAGCCCGCCTGCGAGGACAGCCGCGCGTAGCCGTAGGCCGGGCCCGCGGTGGCCGAGCGCGGGTCGTCCGGCGCGTCGGCCGCGGTGATCACCCATTCGAGCTCGAACGCCGTCCGTGCCCGGTAACCGTGCGAGGCCAGCTCGGTCGTCGCGGCCGCGGCCAGCGCCCGCGCGTCCTGCGGGTGCGGCTCGCCCTCGGTGTCGTACTTCCGGACCGGCGCCCACGCCCAGCCCGGCTGCGCCGCCAGCGGCACCAGCGCGTCGAGGTCCGGGTGCAGCCGCAGGTCGCCGACCGGGCCGCGCGAGTACGTGCCGCCCACGATGTCGTCGGTGGCCAGGAAGAAGTCGAACGAGTTCGACGCGCCGACGCCCCACGCCGCCGCCGACCACAGCCGGTCCACCGGGACGGCCTTGACCCGGGCGATGCCGCTGTTGTCCACGAAGGTCAGCGCGACCAGCTCCACGCCGGCCGCGCGCAGGCCGTCGGCCCGGATCGCGCCCTGCTGCGCGAGTTCTGCCCGATCGAGCTGGCTCATCCCGCTCCCGTCGTTGTTCACTGTTCGTCTTGAGAAACGAGGTGGAGATCGTGTCAGACACCGTCGAAACCCGTCCAGGGCTGCGCCGCACCCTCTCCGTCTGGCAGGCCGTCGGCCTGTCCGTGGCGTTGATGGCGCCCAGCATGGCCGCGAACATCAACCCCCAGCAGACCGCGGCCGCCGCCGGCCGCGCCGTCCCCCTCGCCTTCCTGCTTTCCGCGGTCGGCGTGCTGCTGGTCGCGTACGGCTTCGTCAAGCTCTGCCGCCACTACCAGCACGCCGGTTCGGTGTACGCCTTCGTCGGCGCCACCCTCGGCCCGCGCGCCGGCGTCGTCTCCGGCATCGGCCTGCTCGGCACGTACACGTTCTACGCCGTCGTCACGAGCTCGGCCGCGGGCACGCTCGGCACGGCTTTCCTGACGCAGACGGGGATCTGGCCCGATCCGCCGTCCTGGGGCCCGTTCGTGCTCACGGCCGTCGCGCTCGCCGGCGCCTGGCTGCTGGCGGTGCTGCCCGCCCGCCGCGGCACGAGCACGCTGCTCGCCGTGGAAGGTGCGACGATCGCGGTGATCCTGCTGGTCACGGTGGTGATCCTGGTGCGCCTGCTGGCCGGGAACGCCCCCGGCGGCGCCCGGTTCACCCTGGACGTCTTCGTGCCGGAAACCGGCCTGTCCGGCGTCTTCCTCGGCGCGGTGTTCGGCTTCCTGTCCTTCGCCGGCTTCGAGGCCGCGGCCACGCTCGGCGAGGAGACGCACGACCCGAAGCGGAACATCCCGCGCGCGATCCTCGGCACCGCGATCTTCGGCGGCGGCTACTTCGTCGTGGTCACCGCCGTCGAGATGATGGCGTTCGGCACCGACGCGGCCGCGTTCCACGACTCGCCGTCCCTGCTCGGCGACCTCGGCAGCCGCTACGCCGGTGCCTGGGTCGGCGACGTGATCAGCGTCGGCGCCGCGATCAGCGCGTTCGGCTGCTGCCTCGCCTGCGTGGTCGGCGGTTCGCGGCTCCTGTACGCCTTGGGGCGGGACGCCGTCGGCGGACGCGGCATCGGCCGGACGTCGAGCCGCGGCACGCCGGTGGTCGCCGTCGGCGCGGTGACCGGCGCGGCGGCGCTGATCACCCTGGTGTGCGCGCTGGCCTTCGGCGCCACCGCGGCGGACACCTTCGCCTGGTCGGGCTCGATCGGGACGCTGATCCTGCTGGTGACCTACCTGCTCACGACGGTCGGCGCGATCCTGCTGCTGTTCGTGAAGCGCCGCATGCGCGTGCCGGGGTGGCACCTGGTGTTCCCGCTCGGCGCGCTCGCCGTCCTCGGGTACACCGTCTACGTCAACGTGGTGCCTTACCCGGCCGGGGGACCGGCGCGCTGGTTCCCGGTGGCCGCGGCGGCCGTGCTGGTGCTCGCGGTGATCTTGGTGCTGTCGGCGCCCGCCTACGCTCGTAGGGTGGGGGAAAGGCTGACCACCGTGGACGGAGGCGCATGACCGACCTGCTCCCGTTCGTCGCGGACCTGCCGCTGGTGGACCACCACTGCCACGGCCTCGTCACCCGGGACGTGACCCGCGCGGACTTCGAAGGGATGCTGACCGAGGCCGACGCGCGCTCGCCGCTCGGCACGAGCCTGTTCGACTCGCTGATCGGGCTGGCCGTGCGCGAACGCTGTGCGCCCGTCCTCGACCTGCCGAAGCACGTGGACGCCGACGCCTACCTCGAACGCCGCGCCGAACTGGGCGCGGCCGAGGTGGCGCGGCGGTTCCTGCGCGCCACCGGCACCACCGGCTTCCTCCTGGACGGCGGATTCCTGCCGGAGCCGGTGACCACGACACCGGAGTTCGCCGCGCTCGCGGGCACCCGTGCGCACGACGTCGTCCGGCTGGAACAGGTCGCCGAGGCCGTCATCGGCGGGACCACCGCCGAAGGGTTCGCCGCCGCCTTCGCCGACGAGCTGGGGAAACGCGCGAAGACCGCCGTCGGGCTCAAGTCGATCGCCGCCTACCGCGTCGGCCTCGAACTGGCGGGGGAGCGGCCGTCGCCCTCGGAGGTGGCGGCCGCGGCGGGACGCTGGCTGCGCGGCGGGAACCCGCGCCTGGCCGACGAGGTGCTGCACCGGCACCTCGTGTTCACCGGCCTCGACCTGGGCCTGCCGGTGCAGTTCCACGTCGGCTACGGCGACTCCGACGTCGACCTGCACCGCTGCGACCCGCTCCTGCTCACCGGGCTGCTGCGGGCCACCCGCGACCTCGGCGTGCCGATCCTGCTGCTGCACAACTACCCCTTCCACCGGGGCGCCGCGTATCTGGCGCAGGTCTTCGAGCACGTGTTCGTGGACGCCGGGCTCATCACGCACAACGCGGGGTTCCGGGCGCCGGCGATCCTGGCCGAGCTGCTGGAGGTCGCGCCGTTCGGGAAGGTCCTCTTCTCGACCGACGCGTTCGGCCTGGCCGAGCTGTACCACCTGGGCACGGCCCTGTTCCGGCGAGGTCTGTCCGACTTCGTGCGTGCCGCGCTCGACGCGGACGCGGTGTCCGAAGTGGACGCCGTGCGGCTGTGTGCTTTGGTGGGGCACGAGAACGCGCAGAGGATCTACCGCTTGGAGCACGTGTGAGTGACCTGTGGGCCCGGTGGACGCGGGCGATCGCCGACGAACTGCCCGCCGCCGTCGAGCTGCGGCACGCGGTGCACGCCGACCCGCGCGGTTCCGGCGACGAAGAGGACACCGCCCGCCTGGTCGCCGAGGCGCTCGGCGCCGGGGACGGGATCCGCGTCGCCAAGACCGGCCGCGCCATCCCGCTGCCCGGCGGCGACGGCCCGGCGGTGGCGCTGCGGGCCGAGCTCGACGCCCTCCCGGTGCTGGAGGGCACCCGCGTGCCGTGGGCGTCGGGCAACGAGCTGATGCACGCGTGCGGCCACGACGTCCACCTCGCCGCGCTGGTCGCCGTCGGCCGCGCGGCGGTGCGCGCCGGCGTGCCGCGGCCGATCCTGGCGCTGCTGCAGCCGCGCGAGGAGACGTCGCCGCCCGGCGCGGTCGACATCGTCGAGTCCGGGGTGCTGGCCGAGCACGGCGTGGACGCGGTGATCGGCGCGCACGTCCAGCCGCGGATCGCGCACGGCGTCGTCGCCGCGGTGCCCGGCCCGGTGAACGCGTCCACCGACGAGTTCGAGGTGACCCTGCACGGCCAGGGCGGCCACGCCGGCTACCCGCACCTGTTGCGCGATCCGATCCTGGCGCTGTCGCAGCTGGTCGTGAGCCTGCAGCAGCTCGCGTCGCGCCGGATCGACCCGGTGTTCGGCGCGGTCTGCTCGGTCGGCCGGATCCAGGCGGGCGCGGCGGCCAACGTCGTCCCGAACAGCGCGACCGCGTTCGGCTCGCTGCGCCTGATGCGCGAGAAGGACCGAGACCGCGCGCTGGAGGCGCTCGCCGACATCGTGCACGGCACCGCGCGGGCGCACGGCTGCACGGCCGAGCTGGAGATCAGCCCGTGCGAGCCGGTGCTGGACAACGACGCCGCGCTGGCGACCGGAGCCCAGCGCTGGCTGAGCCACGCGGGCTTCGCCGTCGACGACCAGTTCCGGTCCTTCGGCGCCGACGATTTCGCCCACTACTGCGGCGGCGCGACCCGCGGGCTGATGCTCTTCGTCGGCCTCGGCGACACCGCGGGCGTGCCCAGCCTGCACGACGAACGCTTCCTCCCGCGCGACGAAGCCGTCACCCACGTCGCGCACGCGCTGGTGGCGGGCTACCTGGCCGCCTTGGATGGTCCGGGCCGGTAGCGCTACGGTGGCCGCGTGATGAGCGCCTACCTCGCGACGATCCCCAGTCCCGACCGGGGGGTCTGGCACCTGGGACCGATCCCGCTCCGCGCGTACGCCCTGTGCATCATCGCCGGCATCATCGTGGCGATCTGGTGGGGCGAACGGCGCTGGGCCGCCCGCGGCGGCACCAAGGGCACGGTGATCGACATCGCGGTGTTCGCGGTGCCGTTCGGCCTGGTCGGCGGCCGGTTGTACCACGTGATCACCGACCCCGAGCTGTACTTCACCGAGGGCAAGAACCCCTGGAACGCGTTCGCGATCTGGGACGGCGGCCTCGGCATCTGGGGCGCCATCGCCCTCGGCGCGGTGGGCGCGCTCATCGCGTGCCGCCGCAAGGGCATCCCGCTGCCGGCGATGGCGGACGCGATCGCCCCGGGCATCGTCGTCGCGCAGGCCATCGGCCGCATCGGCAACTACTTCAACCAGGAGCTCTACGGCGCGCACACCGACCTGCCGTGGGGCCTGGAGGTCTACCAGCGGATCAACATCGACGACCCGAGCAATCTGCTCAACGGCGTCGCGATCGACCACATCCCGCTGCCGGAGAGCCCGGTCCACCCGACGTTCCTGTACGAGCTGATCTGGAACCTGCTGGTCGCGCTGCTGGTCGTCTGGGCGGACCGGCGCTTCAAGCTCGGGCACGGGCGGGCGTTCGCGCTGTACGTCGCCGGCTACACGGTCGGCCGCGGCTGGATCGAGATGATGCGGACCGACACCGCGAACCACATCCTCGGCCTGCGGGTGAACGTGTGGACGTCGATCCTGCTGTTCGCCGCGGCGGTGGTGTACTTCGTGCTGGCCGGGAAGCGGGGCCCGCGGGAGCTGCCGGAGACGCTGGTGAGCAAGGACGCGCCCGGGCCGGACGAGGTGCCGGTCGACGACGCTTCCCCGGCGGACGGGGAGCCCGAGCACGCGAAGGTGGCGGCCGAGGCCCCGGCCGCGGAGAAGCCCGCCGACGAAGCCCCGGCCGAAGAGCCCAAGAAGACCGACGAGAGCTGACCGTGGCCATGAGGGGCACCCCCCATGGCTTTACGGCCAGGGCTGGCGGCAAAGTCGTGGTGGCGGGCAGGTTCGGCGGCCGGCGTGCGGGTACGCCCGGGCTCGCCGCACGAGACCCAGCCCGTCACACCCTTCCAACTGGACATGAGCCGAAGGGCCGACCGGGGCGTTCGTCCTGATCTCGGGTTCCGGATGTCATGAACGACTCTTTCATCGCGTCCGGCGAGGTGAACGACTCGTTCATGACATCCGGAACCGCCGGACCCGGGGCGGCCGATCCGGCTTAGCGGGCCCCTGGCTTTTACGGCCACGAGGGTGCCCCTCAGGACAGGTCGGGCAGGCCCAGCTCCAGGTTGGGTGTCTGCAGCCCGCCGTCGACCTCGAGGATCTTGCCGGTGATGTACCCGCCGGCCCGCGAGGCCAGGAACACCACCGTCGCCGCGATGTCCTCCGCCTCGCCGATCTTGCCCAGCGGGGTGGCCGACTCCATCTTGGCCTTCAGCTCCGGGTTGCCCACCACGATCTCCAGGGCCGACGTCGCCACCGAGCCCACCGAGATCGCGTTCACCCGGACTTTCGGGGCCAGGTCGGCCGCGGCCAGGCGGGTGTAGTGGGCCAGGGCCGCCTTCGCCGTTCCGTACGCCGCGAAGCCGCGGCCCGAGACGCGGCCCATCACCGACGAGATGTTGACGACCGAGCCGCCCGTTTTCACCAGGGCGGGGGCGGCCGCCGCCGTCAGCGCGTGCGCGGTCGAGACGTTGAAGCGGAACGCTTCCTCCAGGAAGTCCGGAGTGGTCTCCAGCAGGGGCCGCGGGTACGTGCCGCCGACGTTGTTGACCACCAGGTCGAGGCGCCCGAACTCGGCCACCGCCGTCTCGGCCAGTGCGGCCGCGGCGTCCGGTGCGGAGAGGTCGGCGGGGACGGTGACGGCGCGGCGGCCGGCCGCCGACACCCGGGCGGCCACTTCTTCGAGCTGGGCGGCGGTCCGGGAGGCGATGACCACGTCGGCGCCCGCTTCGGCGAGGGCCACGGCCGTGGCCGCGCCGATGCCGCGGCCGGCGCCGGTGACCACCGCGACCTGGTCGGTGAGCTTGAACCGGTCGAGGATCATGCGGCGAAATGTAACACGTTCTAGTGACGGCGGACACAGGCCGGATGTGCCGGGTCGGACTGGTCACGTTAGGCTCGACCGGAGTTTCCGGGCCGTATACTTAGCGCCGCGAACTACCGGGAACCCATCAGGAACTACGTCGTTCCGCGCTGCCGGATCGTTACCGTCCGGCGCTGTTCGGGGCAGTCCGAATTGATGCTGACGTGTTTCCCAGGTGTTAAAGTCGCGCTAACAAGCGGGCCATCGTCGTCCCGTGCGCTCCCGGCCGGTAGCCCGGCCCCGCACGACAGACGACGAAGGAGGTCCCTTCTTCATGATCTTCTCCGCCATTCCCGGCAAGCAGGGTCTCTACGACCCGGAGACCGAACAGGACTCCTGCGGTGTGGCCATGGTGGCCGACATCCGCGGGCGCCGCTCCCACGGGATCGTCACCGACGGCCTGGCCGCGCTGACGAACCTCGACCACCGCGGCGCCGCCGGCGCCGAACCCACCAGCGGCGACGGCGCCGGCATCCTGCTGCAGCTGCCCGATGTGCTGCTGCGTGCGGAAGCCGGCTTCGCGCTGCCCGAACCCGACGAACGCGGCCACCACACCTACGCCGCCGGCATCGCGTTCCTCCCCGAAGACGCCGAGCAGCGCCGCAAGGCCGTCGAGCTGGCCGAACGCATCGCCGTCGAAGAGGGCCTGGAGGTCCTCGGCTGGCGCGAGGTGCCGGTCGACGCCGACCGCGCCGACATCGGCCCGACCGCGCGCTCGGTCATGCCGCACTTCGCCATGCTTTTCGTCACCGCCGACGGAAAAGCGGGCCTGGAGCTCGACCGCTTGGCCTTCTGCCTGCGCAAGCGCGTCGAGCACGAAAGCGCGAACTCGGGCTGTGGCACGTACTTCCCGTCGCTGTCCTCGCGGACGATCGTCTACAAGGGCATGGTGACGCCGGAGCAGCTGCCGGCGTTCTTCGCCGACCTCCGCGACGAGCGGCTGGAAAGCGCCATCGCACTGGTGCACTCCCGCTTCTCCACCAACACCTTCCCGTCGTGGCCGCTGGCCCACCCGTTCCGGTTCGTGGCCCACAACGGCGAGATCAACACCATCCGCGGCAACCGCAACCGCATGCGGGCCCGCGAGGCGCTGCTGGAATCCGAGCTCCTCGACGGCGACCTGTCGCGGCTGTTCCCGATCTGCTCGCCGGACGCGTCGGACTCGGCTTCCTTCGACGAGGTCCTCGAGCTGCTGCACCTGGGCGGCCGGTCGCTGCCGCACGCGGTGCTCATGATGATCCCGGAGGCGTGGGAGAACCACGCCACCATGAAGCCCGAGCGCCGCGCGTTCTACCAGTTCCACGCCAGCCTGATGGAGCCGTGGGACGGCCCGGCGTGCGTCACCTTCACCGACGGCAGCCTGGTCGGGGCGGTCCTGGACCGCAACGGCCTGCGCCCCGCGCGCTGGTGGCGCACGGCCGACGACCGCGTCGTCCTCGCCAGCGAGGCCGGCGTCCTGGACGTTCCCGCCGCCGACGTCGTGGCCAAGGGACGGCTCAAGCCCGGCAAGATGTTCCTCGTCGACACCGAGGCCGGCCGGATCGTGGACGACGAAGAGGTCAAGTCCGCCCTCGCCGGCGAACTGCCCTACGACGCCTGGCTGCACGCCGGGCTGCTGGAGATCGCCGAGCTGCCCGACCGCGACCACGTCGTGCAGAGCCACGATTCGGTGCTGCGCCGCCAGCTTTCCTTCGGCTACACCGAAGAAGAACTCAAGATCCTGCTCGCGCCGATGGCGGAGAAGGGTGCCGAGCCGATCGGCTCGATGGGCTCGGACACCCCGCCCGCGGTGCTGTCGCAGCGATCCCGGCTCCTCTACGACTACTTCAAGCAGAACTTCGCGCAGGTCACCAACCCGCCGCTGGACGCGATCCGCGAAGAGCTCGTCACCTGCATGGCGCGGATCATGGGCCCGGAACGCAACCTCCTGGCTCCCGGCCCGGCGTCGTGCCGGCACCTGAAGCTGCCGTACCCCGTCATCGACAACGACGAGCTGGCGAAGCTCATCCACATCAACGACGACGGCGACCTCCCCGGCTTCGCCTGCAGTGTCCTTTCCGGACTGTACGAAGTGGACGGTGGCGCCGAGGCGCTGGCCGGTGCGATCGAGCGCGTCCGGCGTGAGGCGTCCGAGGCGATCGCGGCCGGCGCGCGCACGCTGGTGCTGTCCGACCGCGACTCCGACCACCGGATGGCGCCGATCCCGTCGCTGCTGCTGGTTTCCGCGGTGCACCACCACCTGGTCCGCACCAAGGAACGCCTGCGCGTCGCGCTCGTCGTCGAATCCGGCGACGCCCGCGAGGTGCACCACATCGCGCTGCTGCTCGGCTATGGCGCCGCCGCGGTCAACCCGTACCTGGCCTTCGAGACCATCGAGGACATGATCGGGCAGGGCGCGGTCACCGGCATCGAACCCGCCAAGGCGATCCGCAACTACGTGCAGGCGCTCGTGAAGGGCGTCCTGAAGATCATGTCCAAGATGGGCATCTCGACGGTCGGCGCGTACACCGCCGCCCAGGTCTTCGAATCCCTCGGCCTGGCCCAGGACCTGCTCGACGAGTACTTCACCGGGACGTCGTCGAAGCTCGGCGGCGTCGGCCTGACCGTGCTCGCCGAAGAGGTGGCCGTGCGCCACCGCCGCGCGTATCCGGACAACCCGACCGAGCGCGTCCACCGCGGACTCGACACCGGCGGCGAGTACGCCTACCGCCGCGAGGGCGAGCTGCACCTGTTCACGCCGGAGACGGTGTTCCTGCTGCAGCACGCGTCCAAGACCGGCCGCGAAGAGGTGTACCGCAAGTACACCGACGAGGTGCACCGCCTCTACCGCGAAGGCGGCACGCTGCGCGGGCTGTTCGCCTTCCGCGACGGCGTCCGCGAGCCGGTGCCGCTCGACGAGGTCGAGCCCGCCGAAGCGATCTTCAAGCGCTTCAACACCGGCGCGATGTCGTACGGCTCGATCTCGGCCGAGGCGCACGAAACCCTGGCCATCGCGATGAACCGCATCGGCGGCCGGTCCAACACCGGTGAGGGTGGCGAGGACCCGGAACGGCTCTACGACCCCGAGCGGCGCAGCGCGATCAAGCAGGTCGCTTCGGGCCGCTTCGGCGTGACGAGCGAGTACCTGGTCAACGCCGACGACATCCAGATCAAGATGGCGCAGGGCGCCAAGCCCGGCGAGGGCGGCCAGCTGCCGCCGAACAAGGTGTACCCGTGGATCGCGCGGACCCGGCACTCGACGCCGGGCGTGGGCCTCATTTCGCCGCCGCCGCACCACGACATCTACTCCATCGAGGACCTGGCCCAGCTGATCCACGACCTCAAGAACGCCAACGAGCACGCCCGCATCCACGTGAAGCTGGTGTCCTCGCTGGGTGTCGGCACGGTCGCGGCGGGCGTGTCCAAGGCGCACGCGGACGTCGTGCTCATCTCGGGCCACGACGGCGGCACCGGCGCGTCCCCGATGAACTCGCTCAAGCACGCGGGCACACCGTGGGAGATCGGCCTCGCCGAGACCCAGCAGACGTTGCTGCTCAACGGATTGCGCGACCGGATCACCGTGCAGGTGGACGGCGCCATGAAGACCGGGCGCGACGTCGTCATCGCGGCGCTGCTCGGTGCCGAGGAGTACGGCTTCGCGACGGCCCCGCTCGTCGTCGCGGGCTGCATCATGATGCGCGTCTGCCACCTCGACACCTGCCCCGTCGGCGTCGCTACGCAGAGCCCCGAACTGCGCAAGCGCTACACCGGCCAGGTCGAGCACGTCGTGAACTTCTTCAGGTTCATCGCCGAAGAAGTCCGCAAAACCCTTGCGGCGCTGGGCTTCCGCACACTCGACGAGGCCATCGGCCACGCCGAGCTGCTGGACACCGACGAGGCCGTCGACCACTGGAAGGCGTCCGGTCTGGACCTGGCGCCGATCTTCGAGATGCCGTCGGAGACCCCGTACGGCGGCGCCAAGCGGCGCACCCGCGGCCAGGACCACGGCCTCGAGCACGCGCTCGACCGCACGCTCATCCAGCTCGCCGAGGCGGCGCTGGAAGACGCGCACCACGTGAACATCGAGCTGCCGGTGCGCAACGTCAACCGGACCGTCGGCACGCTGCTCGGCTCGGAGATCACCCGCCGCTACGGCGGGGACGGCCTGCCCGAGGGCACGATCAACGTCACGCTCACCGGCTCGGCGGGGCAGTCGCTCGGCGCGTTCCTGCCGCGCGGCATCACCCTCGACATGGTCGGCGACGCGAACGACTACGTCGGCAAGGGTCTGTCCGGCGGCCGGATCGTGGTCCGCCCCGACCCGGTGGCGTCGTTCGCCGCCGAGGCGCAGACGATCGCGGGCAACACCATCGCCTACGGCGCGACCGGCGGTGAGATCTTCCTGCGCGGCCAGGTCGGCGAACGCTTCTGCGTCCGCAACTCCGGCGCCACGGTCGTGGCCGAGGGCGTCGGCGACCACGCCTTCGAGTACATGACCGGCGGCCGCGCGGTGGTGCTCGGCCCGACCGGGCGCAACCTGGCGGCCGGCATGTCCGGCGGCATGGCGTTCTTGCTCGACGTGGACCGCAAGAAGGTCAACCAGGACATGGTGGACCTGCTCAAGCCGACCGCGGACGACCTGGCCTGGCTCAAGAAAACGGTGCAGCAGCACCACGATCTCACCCGCTCCGCGGTGGCGGCCTCGCTGCTCGGCGACTGGCCGCGCCGGTCGGTGGCGTTCACCAAGGTGATGCCGCGCGACTACCAGCGGGTCCTGGACGCGGCGAAGGCGGCCAAGGCCGCCGGCCGCGACGTCGACGAGGCGATCATGGAGGCCGCTCGTGGCTGACCCGACCGGTTTCCTGAAGTACGACCGCGAAGAGCCGCCGAAGAAGTCCTACGAGGAACGGCTTTCTTCGTGGGGTGAGGTCTACGCGGACGTTCCTTCCGCCGAGCGCAACGAAAAGGTGCGCAAGCAGGCGTCGCGGTGCATGGACTGCGGCATCCCGTTCTGCCACTCCGGCGGCTCGGGTTGCCCGCTGGGCAACCTGATCCCGGAGTGGAACGACCTGGTCCGCCGCGGCGACTGGGCCGCGGCGAGCGACCGGCTGCACGCGACCAACAACTTCCCGGAGTTCACCGGGAAGCTGTGCCCGGCGCCGTGCGAGGCGGGCTGCGTGCTGTCGATCTCGCCGGACTCCGGCGGGCCGGTGGCGATCAAGCGCGTCGAGCAGACGATCGCCGACCAGTCGTGGGAAGCGGGCTACGTCCAGCCGCAGATGTCCGAAGTGGCCAGTGGCCGCCGCGTCGCGGTGGTCGGCTCCGGCCCGGCCGGCCTCGCGGCCGCCCAGCAGCTGACCCGCGCGGGCCACGAGGTCACGGTGTTCGAGCGCGACGACCGCCTCGGCGGCCTGCTGCGCTACGGCATCCCCGAGTTCAAGATGGAGAAGAAGGTCCTCGACCGCCGCCTCGCGCAGCTGCGCAAGGAGGGCACCCGGTTCGTCACCGGCTGCGAGGTCGGCGTCGACCTCTCGGTGGAAGACCTGCGCGCGCAGTACGACGCCGTCGTGCTGGCGGTCGGCGCCCTGCGCGGCCGCGACGACACGACGACGCCGGGCCGCGAGCTCACGGGCATCCACCTGGCGATGGAACACCTGGTCCCGGCCAACAAGTACGTCGAGGGCGACGGCCCGCCGTCGATCGACGCCCGCGACAAGCACGTCCTCATCATCGGCGGCGGCGACACGGGCGCGGACTCCTACGGCACGGCCACCCGCCAGGGCGCGCTTTCGGTGACCCAGCTGGACCAGTACCCGACCCCACCGTCCACAAGGGACAACAAGCGCTCGCCGTGGCCGACGTGGCCGTACATCCTGCGCACGTACCCGGCCCACGAGGAAGCGGGCGAGCGTAAGTTCGCGGTGGCGGTCAAGCGTTTCGTCGGCGACGAGACCGGCCACGTGCGCGCGGTCGAGCTCCAGCAGGTCCGCGTCCGCAAGGACCCGACGACGGGCCGCCGCGAGGTCATCCCGGTGACGGAGGAGATCGAGACGGTCCCGGCGGACCTGGTCCTGCTGGCGATCGGCTTCGAAGGCGTCGAGGAGATGCCGTTGCTCGACGGGCTGGGCCTTTCGCTGACCCGGCGGGGAACGCTTTCCTGCGGCGCGGACTGGCAGACGGAGACGCCGGGGGTGTTCGTTTGTGGTGACGCGCACCGTGGAGCGTCGCTGGTGGTGTGGGCGATCGCGGAGGGCCGTTCGGTGGCCAACGCGGTGGACACGTACCTGACTGGTGCTTCGGACCTGCCGGCACCAGTGCACCCGACGGCGCTGCCGCTCGCGGTCGTCTGATCGGTTCGTTTCTTCGGAGGCCCTCTCGCCACCGGTGAGGGGGCCTCCGGCGTAACACCGGACGTTCCCGCAGCGACGCTGGGAGAGCCGGCGAAAGGTCGAACGGGCGCTTCACCTCGCCGGTACCTCGTCGACCGGGTACCAACCGAGTGAGGTGCTGCTGGCGATGGCCCGTCGCGCGGCGGAGCCCGCGCGATCGCGGGTCCTCGCGGGCGTGGCGCAGTCGAACGAATGGCCATCGATCTTGTCAGCCTTCGGCCGGGCGAGTTCCCCGGTGTGCCCGAGGTGGTCGACCAGTTCGTCGCGCTCCAAGAGGCCCGGCTGGACCTTGCTCCCGAAGAGGGATGACTACGTCGACCGGCGGCCACGGCGACCGCCGAACGGCGGTGTGCGCTCCGTGTCGGGACAACTACTTTCGAGTAGCTGTGCCGCTTTTGCGGCAATTCACTTTCGCGGAAGGTGGGTGTCTTGAAGCGCACGACATTCCGGGCCGCGGTCCTCACCGCCGTCCTTTCGCTTGTGTTCGGCCTCGTCAGCACGCCCGCTCAGGCAGCGGCGAAACCCTTCTGGACGCCCGATGCCATGCGGGCGGCCGTTCCGATGGACAACCTCGTCAAGGTCCCCGCCTCCACGCCGAAAGACGTGGCCAAGGGGCAGAGCGCGATCATCCGGAGCATCCCCAACGCCGGAGGAGCCTGGACCGGCGGTGGCAAGATCACCCAGACCGCCGGGCGGGTGTTCTTCCTCTTCAACGGGCAGAAAGCGTCCTGCTCCGGGGACGCCGTCACCAGCGCCAACGGCAGTGTCGTCGTCACCGCCGGGCACTGCGTCAAGTACCAGGGCACCTGGCACACCGAATGGGTCTTCGTGCCCGGGTACACCAACGGCAACGCGCCCTACGGCCAGTGGGCCGCGAAGACCACGCTCACCACGCCGCAGTGGGAAGCCGGTGAGGACATGAACTACGACGTCGGCATGGCCGTCGTCAACCCGCTCGACGGGCAGCGGCTCACCGATGTCGTCGGCGCGCAGGGCATCGCCTTCAACCAGCCGAAGAACCAGAGCATGTACACCTTCGGCTACCCGGCCGCCGCGCCGTACGACGGGACGAAGCTCATCTACTGCAGCGGGAGCACCTTCACCGACTTCCTGCTGACCAAGGACCACGGCATGAACTGCACCATGACCGGCGGCTCCAGCGGCGGGCCGTGGTTCCTTTCGTTCGACGAGAGCACCGGGACCGGCGTGCAGGCTTCGGTCAACAGCTTCGGCTACACCTTCCTGCCCGGCTACATGTTCGGGCCGTACTTCGGCGCCGACGCGCAGAACCTGTACAACCGCGCGCAAGCCGCGTGACCGTCGTCAGCCCGGGGGTGGAGCCGTGGTTCCGGCCCCGGGGCTGACGTCCGCCGCGCAGCGCCGGGCCAGGCTTGCGGGCATGCGGAAAATCCTGCTGTCGCTCGCCTTCCTTCCCGTGCTCGCCGCTCCGCCGGCCGAAGCCGCGCCGAGTCCGAAGTGGACTGTCCCCTGCCCGGACTACGGCCTGAGCCCGTCGCCGACCGCGGGGCTCGAATGCGCGACCCTGCGCGTCCCGCTCGACTACGCGCACCCGGAGCGCACCATCGAGCTGACCCTCTCGCGCCGCGCCGGTGTCCCGGGCAAGCGGCGCGGGGTGCTGCTGATGAACCCCGGCGGGCCCGGCAGTCCCGGGCTCGCCATGCCCGCCCAGCTGGCGCGGCGGATGGGCGGGTCCGGCCTGCCCGACGCCTACGACGTCATCGGTTTCGACCCTCGGGGCACCGGCTACAGCACGCCGGTCACCTGCGATCTGACGCCGGAGCCGCGCGGCGCGGTGCTCGGGCCCTACGCCGAAGGACCCCGGGACGTCGCCGCCACCGCCGCGAAGGCGCGGGCCGTCGCGCGGCAATGCGCGACCGCGTCCACAAAGGACCTGCTGCCGCACATGACGACCGCGAACACCGCGCGCGACCTCGACCGGATCCGCGAGGCGCTCGGGGAGGAGAAGATCTCCTACTACGGCGTCTCGTACGGCAGCTACCTCGGCGCCGCCTACGCCTCGATGTTCCCCGGGCGCGGGTACCGGATCGTGCTGGACAGCGTGCTCGGACCGGGCGGCCTCGACTACCGTGCCCAGCTGCGGTTCGCGGAGGGGTTCGACGACCGCTTCCCGGACTTCGCGGCGTGGGCCGCGCGGCGCGACGACGGCTACCACCTGGGCCGGACCGAGGCGGCCGTGACGGCGAAGTTCTTCGCACTCGCCGCCGCTCGCGGGCCGGGGTTCCGGGCCGGCACGTGGAACGCGCTCTACGACGACGCGCTGTTCCCCGTCCTCGCCGCGGACTGGGCGGGCACCGCGCGGGCCGCGGGCGGTCCCCTCGACGGGGACAACCACGCCGCCCTCCAGCTGCAGGTGCTGTGCAACGACTCCGACTGGCCCGGGCGGATCGGCACCTACCAGCTCGTGGTCGAGCGCGAACGGCGCCGCCACCCGATGTTCGGCCCGGCCGCGGCGAACGTGAACCCGTGCGCGTTCTGGCCCGCCGGACGCGCGGAACCGGCGGTGCGCGTGGGCGGCCCCGGCCCGGCGAACGTCCTGCTGGTGCAGAACCTGCGCGACCCGGCGACCCCGCTGTCCGGCGCGCGCGAAACGCGAGCGGCGTTCGGGTCCCGGGCGCGGCTGGTGACCGTCGACGCCGGCGGGCACGGCGTCTTCACGCGGGAGAACGCGTGCGGCAACCGACTGGTGCTGGGCTACCTGCGCGACGGGGTCTTCCCGGCGGCGGACGGACCGTGCCGGTGAGGTCCGCAGCTCAGGGGGCCTGGGCTGACCGGGCGGAACGCGGTGAGGCGCGAACCTTATCCTGGTCTGCGTGAACTGGACTGTGGACGTCCCCGTCGACACACTGCCCGAACTGCCGCCGCTGCCGCCCGGTCTGCGGGAGCGGCTGGACGACGCGCTGGCCCGGCCGGCCGCGCAGCAGCCGGAGTGGCCCGACCCGGACGCGACCCGCCGGGTCCGCGGCGTGCTCGAGAGCGTGCCGCCGATCACGGTCCCGGCCGAGATCGACCGGCTCAAGGACCGGCTGGCCATGGTCGCCCGCGGCGAGGCGTTCCTCCTGCAGGGTGGCGACTGCGCCGAGACGTTCGAGTCCAACACCGAGCCGCACATCCGGGCCAACCTGCGCACGCTGCTGCAGATGGCCGTCGTGCTGACCTACGGCGCGAGCCTGCCGGTGGTCAAGGTCGGGCGCATCGCCGGCCAGTACGCGAAGCCGCGGTCGGCCGCGACGGACGCGCTGGGCCTGCCGGTCTACCGCGGCGACATCATCAACTCGCTCGTCGCCAAGCCCGAGCTGCGCGTGCCGGACCCCGGCCGGATGATCCGCGCCTACGCGAACGCGGGCGCCGCGATGAACCTGGTCCGCGCCCTCACCGGCGCCGGCATGGCCGACCTGCACCAGGTGCACGACTGGAACAAGGACTTCGTGTCGGCCTCGCCGGCGGCCCAGCGCTTCGAGGCGCTGGCCAACGAAATCGACCGCGGCCTGCGGTTCATGTCGGCGTGCGGGGTCACCGACACGTCGTTGCAGTCGACGGAGATCTTCGCCAGCCACGAAGCGCTGCTGCTCGACTACGAGCGCTCGATGCTGCGCCTGGACAACGCCGACGCGGCCGACCCGAAGCTCTACAACCTGTCCTCGCACTTCCTCTGGGTCGGCGAGCGGACCCGCCAGCTGGACGGCGCGCACATCGCGTTCGCCGAGCTGCTGGCCAACCCGATCGGGTTGAAGATCGGCCCGACGACCACGCCCGACCAGGCCGTGGAGTACGTCGAGCGGCTCGACCCGCGCAACGAGCCCGGCCGGCTGACGCTCATCGCGCGGATGGGCAACGGCAAGGTCCGCGAGGTGCTGCCGGCGATCGTCGAGAAGGTCGAGGCGTCCGGGCACAAGGTCATCTGGCAGTGCGACCCGATGCACGGCAACACGCACGAGTCGTCCACCGGCTACAAGACCCGACACTTCGACCGGATCGTCGACGAGGTCCAGGGCTTCTTCGAGGTGCACAACAAGCTGGGCACCTACCCGGGCGGCATCCACGTCGAGCTGACCGGCGAGGACGTCACCGAGTGCCTCGGCGGCGCCCAGGAGATCTCCGACGTCGACCTGTCGGGCCGCTACGAGACGGCCTGCGACCCGCGGCTGAACACGCAGCAGTCGCTGGAGCTGGCCTTCCTGGTCGCGGAGATGCTCCGCGGCTGACGGCTCACGCGCCCGCGCCGCCGTCGACCGGCACGATCGCGCCGGTCACCATCGACGCGCGGTCGCTGAGCAGCCAGGCGGCCGCCTCGGCGACCTCGCGGGGCTCGGCCATCCGCCCCAGCGGGATCGAGGCGGTGATCCGCTCGACGATCCCGGGGGTCGCGGCTTCCCACTCGTCGATCATGTCCGTGGCGGTGCCGCCGGGGGTGAGGCCGTTGACGCGGATGCCGTGCGGGCCCCACGTCACGGCCGCGGTCTCGGTGATGCTGTTCAGCGCCCGCTCATGGCGCCGTAGGCGGGCAGGGCGGGGTTGGCGCGGCGGCTGCCGATGCTCGAGGTGTTGACGATCGCCCCGCCGCCGGTGCGGCGCATGAGCGCGGCCTCCGCGGTCATGGCCGTCCAGTGCCCGCGGAAGTTCACCGCGAACTGCCGGTCGATGTCGTCCTCGCCGGTGGTGTCGAGCGGACCGGGGGACTGGATGGCCGCGCCGTTGTTGAACGCGCCGTCCAGCCGGCCGTGCCGCCGCTCGACCTGGTCGACGGCGGCCCGGATGCTCCCGGGATCGGCCAGGTCCAGCGCGACGCCGTCGGCGGTGCCGCCCTCGGCCCGGATCTCGGCGGCGAGGGCGTCGAGGGACGCGGTGGTGCGTGCGGCCAGCACGACGGAGGCGCCTTCGCGGGCGAAGAGGCGGGCCGCGGCCGCGCCGATGCCGCGGCTGGCGCCGGTGATGAGCACGACCTTGCCGCCGAGCAGGCCGGGCGAGGGGAAGTCACGGGAGTTCGTCATGCCTTCGACGCTGCCCCGGCCCGGAGCCGCGAGGCAGGCACAGGTCGTACCAGGATCCGGCGCCGCGCCCTTCGCATACTGGAGGGGTGGACAAGCAGGAGCTCGGAGCCTTCCTCCGCAGCCGTCGTGAGCGGCTGCGGCCGTCGGACGTCGGCCTGCCCTCGGGGCCGCGCCGGAGAACGCCGGGACTGCGCCGCGAGGAGGTCGCCGTGCTCGCGCACATCTCCACCGAGTACTACGTCCGCCTCGAGCAGGGCCGGGCACCGCGCCCGTCGGGCGAGGTCCTGGCCGGCATCGCCGAGGCGCTGCGGCTGACCGGTGCCGAGGCCGAGCACCTGCACGTCCTGGCGGGGACCGCGCCGATCCGGAGCGGGCACCACCGCCGTGCCGTGCGCCCCAGCATCCTGGCGCTGCTGCAGCGGCTGCCGCAGACGGCCGCCTTCGTCGTCTCCGCCACGTTCGAGGTGCTGGCGTGGAACGACCTCGCGGCGGCCCTGATGGCGGACTTCGCCGCGGTCCCGCCCGAGGAGCGCAACCTCGCCCGCAAGGCGTTCCTCGCGCCGGCCGGGTCCCTGTACCGGGTCTCCGACACCGCCGAGTTCCGGCTCAACGTCGTCATGGAACTGCGCGCGACCCTGGCCCGCTACCCGGCCGACCCGGCGGTGCGCGGGCTGGTCGACGAGCTGCGCGCGGGCAGCGCCGACTTCGCCCGGCTGTGGGAGCGCCACGACGTTCACGCGGCGCCGGTGCTCACCAAGACCTTCCGGCACCCGGCCGTGGGCGAGGTGACCGTCGACTGCGACTCCCTCACCCTGCCGGGCGACGACCAGCACCTCGTGCTCTACACCGCACCGCCCGGCTCCCGAAGCGCCGAGGCACTGGCGTTCCTGGAAGTGGTCGGCGCGGCGGGCGTGACACCTTAGGACGCGTCCACGAGCCGGTCCGCGGACTTCAGCACCGCGTCGCGCAGCGAGCCGACGTCCGGCACCGCCGCGCCGTTGACCTGCAGCCCGACGTGGACCGAGTCGCGGTAGGTGGCCACCGCGATGCCGACCGCGTGACGCGGGGCCAGCGGCACGAACGGGTAGATCTCGGCCACCCGGGCGCCGTCGATCGACAGGCGGGCCGGTGGCACCGGGACCGTGGTGACGACCAGGTCGAACAGCATCGGCGCGGCCAAGCCCGCGGTGCGCGTGCCCAGGCGGTGCAGCAGCGGCGGGACGCGGTCGGCCAGCAGCGGCAGCGCGCCGGCGCCCCGGCTGGGGCCCGCCGCCTTGTTGCGGGTCATCGCGCGGCGGACCGCGCGCAGCCGCTCGACCGGGTCGTCCTCGCCGACCGGCAGGTCGCACAGGTAGCCGGACAGCTTGTTGCCGCCGAGCCCGCCGCCCGCCCGGCCGCGCACGCTCACCGGGATCAGCGCGCGCAGCGTGCGGCCGTCGGCGCGCTGGCCGCGGTTGACCAGCCATTCGCGCAGCGCGCCGGAGAGCACCGCCAGCACGACGTCGTTCGTGGTGCCGCCGTGGGCCCGGCGCACCCGGCGCAGCTCCGCCAGCGGCAGCCGCACGAACCCGAGGCGTCGTTCGGCCGACGTCGGCGCCGACACCGGCGAGAGCGGCGGCCGCGCGGCCCGCACGAGGGACGAGGCGATCCCGGCGGTCTCGTTCGCCTGCCCCCACGCCGTGCCCAGCGCGTCCTTCACCGTGTCCAAAGTGGAGCGCGGCGCCGGGGTCGCCCGGGACGGCGCGGTGCTCCGCTCCGGCAGCTCGACGCCGTCGAGCAGGCCGGCCGCGACCGCGTACGCCCCGGCGCCGTCGGTGAGCGCGTGGTGCAGCTTGAGCAGCAGCGCGAACTTCCCGTCCGGCAGCCCGGTCACGACGGTGAGATCCCACAGCGGGCGGGTGGTGTCCAGCGGCTCGGCGATCCACCGCGACGCGAACGCCGCCAAGGGGTCCGGATCGTAGAGCGAGCTGAGCACGACGTGGTGGATGTGGTCGGTGGCAAGGAATCCCGCGTCCTCGGTCCAGCTGGCGGCGCCGGGCGGGAACAGCTCCGCGCGCGCCCGCTGGCGCAGCTTCGGCAGCCGTGCGGCCCGGTCGGCGTGGAGCGCCGTCAGAGCCCCGGCGTCCACCGGGCGGCGGGGGGTGAACGTGAGCACCGCCCCCATGTGCATCGGGGAGGTTTCGCTTTCCAGGCAAAGGAAAGCGACGTCGAGAGCGCTGAGCGGCGAGCCTGCCATGGGCGACCTTTCCTGGTTCGCGGGTGCACGGCCACGTGCGTCAGGAGGAGGGGATCCACTGCACCAGCCCGACATGACGGCCGGGTGGTCGAAGTGTTTCCACGACGCTAACTACTCACCCTGTTCATCCATTCGAGATACCCCGGGTCGCGGTGCCCGGGGTCACAGATCAGCTGGTGGTCACTCGCCCGGGGTGGATCCGGGCTGCTCCGCCCGCACCACCGGGGTCCCCCAATCGGGGGTCAGTGCCACTTGCTTGCCGACCCGGCGGACCGGCAGGCCGTTCGCCTGCCGCTTGCCGAGTCCCGGCCAGATCTCCGCGGCGTCCTTCGCGGCGGCCCGGATCGCGCCGCCGTCGAGGGTCGTCCGGGTCTCCGGGATTTCCCGGTCGGTCCACTGCACGACGAGCTTGAGCGGGCCGGCCGGGGGCAGCGGCCACAGGAACACCTCGTGCTCGACGGCGAAGCGCGTACCGCCCGCCGCCTGCGCCCGCAGCACCGGGCCGTCGGGCTCGGCGGCCGAGGGCACCGACACCGTTTCCGAGCTGGCCCGGCTGCCGTCGGCGTAGAGCACGCCGATCAGCAGCCCGTTGTAGTCCGGCTTGCGCCGGTGGTCGATCAGCCCCTCGGCGGGGTCGTCGAGCAGGCTGTCCCGCGAGTACACCGTGATGCGCAGCGTCAGCGCCTCCGGCCACACCTCGATGGCCCGCAGCGCGACCACCGTGCGGTCGGCGCGGCCCAGCGGCTGAGCCCAGCTCAGCACGGCCGGGACGATGTGCTCGCGCGGGGCGTCGGTCCAGTGCCGGCCGTTGAACGCGTACAACTCCTGCTCCGGGACGGGGAACAGGGGACGTTCACGGGGACCGCCGGTGAAGAAGCTCATCGGACGGCCCGCGACACGCAGTCCGGCACCATGCGCCCACGGTAGGACAACGGCCGGGGAATTGCCGCCCCCGATCGGGCGTACGGCCCCGGCTTCCCGTGATCCGGGACACCGGGGCCGTACGCTCCGTGGCCGGTCAGTCGCTCAGCTTGAGCTCGCCGTTCTTGCGCGCGCCTTCGTCGAGCTCGTTCTCGGCCGGCTTGCCCATGGCGTCCATGAGCTGCCGGGCCAGGCCGAGACCGGTTCCGCCGAGCGAAAGCGCCTTGGCGAACATGTCGGACATGCCGTCGGCGCCGTTGAGCACGACCATGTGGTCGATGTTGCCGAACGCGCTCGCGCCCGCCTCGACGATCTCCGGCCAGCGCTCGGCCAGCTGCTGCGCGACGACGGCTTCCTGGTTCTCCGCCAGCGCCGCCGCGCGCGCCTTGATGGCGTCCGCCTCGGCGAGACCCTTCGCCCGGGCCGACTCCGCTTCGGCGAGACCCTTCGCCTTCGCGGCTTCGGCGTCGGCCAGACCGCGGGCCTTGGCCGCGGCCGCCTCCGCTTCACCGGTCGCCCGGGTCGCCCCGGCCGCCGCCTCCGCCCGGGCCTTCGTGGCCTGCGCCTCGGCTTCGGCCGCCGTCTTCACGCGGGTCGCGTCCGCCGCGGCCCGCAGCTCGGTCTCCTTCGCCTCGGCCTGGGCCTTCGCGATCGAAGCGTCACGGGCGGCGTCGGCCGTCGTCCGCGTGTCGTACGCCTTCGCGTCGGCCGGCTTGCGGACCTGCGACTGCAGCCGCTGCTCGGCCAGCGCCGCTTCCAGCTCGGCCGCGCGGGTCTCCTGGACGACGACCTCCTGGCGCGCGGTCGCCTCGGCCAGCGGGCCCGACTGCGACGCCTTCGCCCGGGCCTGGTCCACCTCGGCCTGGTAACCGGCCTGCTGGATCTGGCTTTCGCGGACCGCGGCCGCCTTCTTCGCCGCGGAGACCTGCTCGACCTCGGCGGCCTCCTGGTCGCTGCGCGCCTCGGCGATGCGGGCCGAAGCGGCGATCGCGGCGGCGTGCGGCTTGCCGAGGTTGGTGATGTAGCCCGATTCGTCGTCGATCTCCTGGATCTGCAGCGAATCCACGATCAGCCCGAGCTTGATCATCTCCGTGGCCGAGGACTGGCGCACCTCGCCGGTGAGCGCGTCGCGGTTGTGGATCATCTCCTCGATGGTCAGCCCGCCCACGATCGAGCGCAGGTGCCCGGAGAACAGCTCGTGGATCGTGTCGTTCATGCCCTTCTGCTGGTCCAGGAACCGGCGGGCGGCGTTGGCGATGGAGGCGAAGTCGTCCCCGACCTTGTAGATGACGACGGCCCGCACGGTCACCGGCAGGCCCTGCTTGGTCACGCAGGAGACCTGCAGGTTGACGCCCCGGGTGTCCAGCGACAGCCGCCGCGCGGTCTGGAAGCCGGGCAGGACGTTCACCCCGCGCCCGGTGATGATCTTGAAGCCCAGGCTGTCCGCGGTGTCCGCGCGGTCGACGCGGACGCCGAGCCCGGAGATGATCAGGGCTTCGTTCGGCTCGGCGACCTTGTAGAGCAGCCGCAGGATGCCGAAGATCACCACCAGCGCGACGATGAGACCGCCGATGGAAAGCAGCACGATTTCCACGAGACTCATGGCACCGACCCCCTCGCTCTTCTGTTGTGGGTGTGTTGGTGCCTCTTCGACGCCGTCAGCGGCTCAGCGGTTGCCACCGTTCGACATAAACCGTTCGCGGGGGTTCGAAGTCGACCACGAGCACCTGCGTGCCGGAGCGGTAGGTCTCGTCCGGGTCGGCCGGGTAGGCGTAGAACGCCTCCGTGCCGCCCCGGACGTTCAGCAGCACTTCGCCGATGAGGCCGGGGCCGATCGTGCCGGTGACGCGGCCGCGGCTGCCGATCACTGGCCGAAGCCCTTGAGCTTGACCTTGGAGCCCTTCTGCACGAACGACCCCGGCTGCGGGTCCTGGTTGAAGACGAAGTCGAACCCGCCGCCGTTCCCGCGGCCGCGGCCGCCGTCGCGGTCGGCCTTCAGCCCGGCCTGCTCGAGGATCTTCTGCGCGTCGTCGAACGAGCGGAACCGGACGTCCGGCACCTGGACGGCGTTGTTCACGAAGACGCCGATCCGCTTTTCCTTCGCCTGCGAGCCGCCCGGCGGGTCGGTCCGGGTGACGGCGCCGCCCGCGACGTCCTGCTTGAACTCCTCGCCCGCCTGGAACGGCTCGAAGCCGGCCTGCTGCAGCAGCTGGAAGGCTTCGTCCTTGCTCCGGCCGGTGACGTCCGGGACCGGCGGCAGCGGGATCGGGCCCTTCGACACGATGATCGTGACCTGGCCGCCGATGTTCAGCTGGCTGCCGGCGGAGGGCTCGGTGCGGATGACCGCGCCCTGCGGGACCTCGGCGTCGTAGTCGTCGGTGCCGCGGACCGGGGTCAGCCGGGCCGTCTTGATCGCCTGCTCGGCGTCGGGCAGCGCGGTGCCGGGCCGGACGTCCGGGACCGCCGGGCGGCCCTTGGACAGCACGACCGACACCGTCGAGTTCGGCGCCAGCGGCGTGCCTTCGCCGGGCTCGGCGCGCAGCACGGTGTTCGACGGGACGCTGTTGTCGTACTCCTGGCTGAACTGCGGGGTCAGCTTCACCGACCGCAGCGCGTCGCCGGCCGCGGCCTGGTTCAGCCCCACGAGCTTCGGCACCGTCGCGGTCTTGTCGCCGCCGGTGTCGGTGAGCATGAAGACGAACGCGGTGATCAGCCCGCCGAACAGCAGCGCCGCGCCGGCGACGATGGCGATGAGCTTGCGCTTGTCCTTCGGCTTCTCCGGTTCCGGCTCGCTCCGCCGCCGCGGCGGGTGGGGGCGGACGGGCGGGATCTGCTGGGTGATCCCCGGCGGCGGGGTGCCCGGGTGGCTCAGCGCCCGCGTCGCGTTCGGGCGGTGCACCGGCATCGTCCGCTGGCCGTCCGGCACCTGCGGGATGCGCGGCAGGGTGCGTTCGGTGTCGGCGTGGTCGCCCTGGCCGTGGGAGACCGGGATCGGCACGTTCACCGGCAGCAGCCCCAGCTGGGCGCGCACCGCGGTCAGCTCGGTGAGGAACTCGCCGGCGTCGGCCGGGCGCTGCTCGGGGTCGCGGCGCGTCGCGCGCGTGATCAGGTCGTCGAGCTCCGGCGGCAGGTCCGGGCGCAGCAGGCTCGGGCGCGGCACGTCGTCGTTCACGTGCCGGTAGGCCACCGAGATCGCCGTGTCGCCGGTGTAGGGCACCTGGCCGGTCAGCATTTCGTAGAGCAGGATCCCGGCCGAGTAGACGTCGCCGCGTGCCGACGCCGAGCCGGTTTCGACCTGCTCGGGGGAGAGGTAGGCGACGGTGCCGAGGATGACGCTCGAGCTCGTCGTGCCCGCGCTCGCCACCGCCCGCACCAGGCCGAAGTCCGCGACCTTCACCGCGCCGCCGGTGTGCGGGCCGGACCGGCCGATCAGCACGTTCTCCGGCTTGACGTCCCGGTGCACCAGCCCGGCCCGGTGCGCCGACGCCAGCGCCGAGAGCACCGGCTCGGCCACGCTCAGCGCCAGCGCGATGTCCAGGGGACCCCGCTCGTCGAGCAGGTCGCGCAGCGTCCCGCCGTCCACCAGCTCCATGACCAGGAACGCCAGCCCGGACTCGGCGCCCTGCGGCAGGTCGAAGCCCTGGTCGTGCACCGCCACGACGTGCGGGTGGTGCAGCTGCGCCGCGGACTGGGCCTCGCGCACGAAGCGGTCGACGAACGACCGGTCGTCCGCGAACCGCGGGTCCATGATCTTGATCGCGACCGGACGGTCCAGCCGGGTGTCGGTCCCCCGGTAGACGGAAGACATCCCGCCGTGGGCCAGCAGCCGGTCCACCCGGTAGCGCCGCTCGAGGAGCGTGCCGGCCAGGCTGGGGTGGGTGCGTGTCACGGGTATGGATCGTACGGAACCGCACACGCCTCGTGGAGGAGACCTCGCGGGTCACCCGTGCGCACTAGCGGGTGCGGGAGCCGAATGTGGCACAGTGTCACCTGTGAGTGGGATTCCTGTCGCCGATGACGTCCTCGACACCGCCATCGCGGTCCTCCCGTTGCCCGAGGTCGCGAAAGCGCTCGGGACTTCGACCAACAAGGTCCGGCAGATGCTGCGCGACGGGCAGCTGATCGCGCTGAAGCGCGGCGGCGAACTGTGCGTGCCCAGTGACTTCTTCGTCAAGGACGGCGTGGTCAAGGGCCTGGCCGGCACCATCACGGTGCTCGCCGACTCCGGGTTCAGCCGGACGGAGATGCTCCGGTGGCTGTTCACGGCGGACGACACCCTGCCCGGCAGCACTCCGGTCAACGCGCTGCGCACCAGCCACGGCACCGAGGTCAAGCGGCGCGCGCAGGCGATGGCGTTCTGACCTGCGCAGACAGCTGAGCGCCGCGACGGCCTGAACGGCCGCGGCGACGCCGAGGCACGCGGGGAGCGACCACGCGGCCAGCGGACCGGCCAGTGCGGCTCCCGCCGCCAGCCCGGTGATCTTCACGCTCGCCGCCGTCGTGAACACCTGCGCGCGGACGTGCTCGGGCGCTTCCCGGTGGCGGATCGCGAACAAGGCCGTGAGCTGCGGACCTTCGGCGAATCCGGCGGTGGCCGCGGCGACCAGCAGCAGGATCACGCCGTCGGCGAGCGCGGCCAGGACGGCGCTCGCGGCCAGGAGGAGCGTGCTCAGCCACACCGTGCGGTCCGGCGCCCACGGCAGCGGCTTCTTCGCGAAGACGGCGTTGACCAGCAGCGACGTCACGGCCAGGACGGTCATCAGCAGTGCGCCGTCCGCGGGGCCGCGCAGGTGCGCCGCGCCGAGGAGCGGGTAACAGACGGTGACCATGCCGATCCCGGCGCAGGAGAGGGTCGAGGCGGCCGTCGCCCGCCTCAGCGCGGCGTTGCGGACCAGAACCGTGAAGCCCTCCTTGAGGTGGGTCGTCGCCTTCCCGGGTTTCTCCGGCAGTGCCCACGCCACCGGCACCGCGACGCCGACCATGGCGACGGCCACGACGAGCCCGGCCGGCCCGCCGAGCAGCCCCGCGAGCCCGGGCCCGGCGAGCGCGGCGGCGGTGAAGGTGAGGGCGTCGAGCCGGCTGGCGCGGGGGAGTGCGGGCCCGGCGACGGCGGGCAGCTGAGCAGTCCAGCCGCCCGCGATGGCGGGGTTGAGCAGCCCGGCCGCGGCCGCCACGGCGACCACCCCGGCGAGCGGCAGGTGCCCGAAGACGGCGGCGACGACCGCGAGCCCTCCGGCGTACCCGGCGAGCGCGACGGCGAGCAGCCGCCCGGGCACGGCACTGCGGTCGAGAAGGGCCCCGAACAGGGGTCCACCCACGGCGGCGGCCGCGGTCAGCCCGGCGAGCAGCGCGGACCCGGCGTGCGGCCCGGCGGTGAGGCCGAGCAGGAGGAGAGCGGGGCCGGACAGCTCGTCCCCGGTCCGCGCGAGCGTCGCTCCGACCAGGTAACGCCTTATCATGAGCGAGACGTTACAGTGGGGTATGGCGTTTCCGCACCGGGATTCCGTGCAGCGCGCGGTCGACCTGCTCCGGGTACTGCTCCCGCACCCCGATCCGGCGGCGGTGCGGCGCGTTTTGCTGGCCCACGGCGAAACCGACCTCTCCGAGGTCGACGTTCCGGAACTGCACGCGGCGGCTCTCGAGCTGCTTCCGGTCTTCGCGGCGCCGGACGTCGCTGCGGCGGCCGCGGTGCTCAACGGGTTGTTCGCGACGTACGCGCGCCCGCCGCGGTTGACCGACCACGACGAGGGCTACGGCTGGCACCTGCACGTCGACGCCTCGGACGACGGGCCGTGGCGCGCGTGGCTGGTGACGTCGTCGGCGCTGGGGCTGGCTTCACTGCTGGCGGAGCGCCAGGACGTCCCGGGAGGGTTGTGCGCTTCACCGTCGTGCGGCAAGCCGTTCGCCCACACGGGCGGCGGCAGCCCCCGGCGGTTTTGTTCGCCCCGGTGCGCGACACGCGAACGCGTCGCCGCGCACCGGGCGCGAAGGTGACGCACTGAGGTCATGCCCGGGTCTTTCGGCCTGTCTTCGCCGCGGACCGCAACAACCTGCCGGACGTGCGCGACGACGCGGGGGAAGTACCGGCGAGACCCGCATGACCTTTCCCCGCAGTCCAGCCACCCAACCCGAAGCGGCGCCCCAGGTGGCCGTGGATCACCGCGGCGGTGGGTGCCGTCGTCATCGTCGGCTCGATCTCCAAGGCCACCTCGCCGAAGCCGGCGCTCACCGCCGAGGCGACTTCGGACCTGACTGTCCGCACGACGGACCCCGGTCGCCGCGGCCGCTGAAAGTTCCGCCGCGAAGGCGAGCTGGGAAGCCCGGGAAAGCCGGAACTCGGAGGCGGCCGATGCGCAACGCAAGGCCGAAGAGGAAACCCAGCGCAAGGCGGACCGCATCACCTACAGCGTCACGACGACCGGCTCGGGCGTCCGCGGCCGGAAGTGGTCGAGAACCATCGAAACCGGCGGCGACACGACGGGTATCACCAGGAACGCTCAGAACGCCGGCGGCGGCTCGATCACCTGCCGGATCACCCGCGGCGACGGCCACGTCGTCTCGGAGAACAGCGGCTCCGGCGAGTACGCCGTCGTCAGCTGCGGCTGAAGGTGGTCGAGGCCGCTCGGACCTCGACCACCTCGAGAATTCAGCTGGTGGTCTTCTCCCGCCAAGCGACCCACTTCTCGAGCGCGCCCAGGTCGTAGTCCGGACCGCCCACGCCGACCGTGAACGTCGTGACGCCCAGGTCGAGCAGCTTCGGGCCCAGCTCGTCCGGCTCGCCCTGCACGCCGCACGAACGCTCGATCTCGCCCGGGTCGCGGCCGACGTCCGCGCAGTGCTGGTCGAGAATCTTCACCTTGCGCTCGACGACCTCCGGGTCGCCGAAGCCGTGCCAGATGTCGCCGTGCTTGGCCACCAGCTTGAGCGTCTTCTTCTCGCCGCCGCCGCCGATGAGGACCGGGATCTTGCGGGTCGGGGCCGGGTTCAGCTTGCCCAGGCGTGACTCGATGCGCGGCAGGGACTCCGCCAGGTCGTCGAGGCGGCCGCCCGCGGTGCCGAACTCGTAGCCGTACTCGTCGTAGTCCTTCTCGAACCAGCCGGAGCCGATGCCGAGGATGAGCCGGCCACCCGAGATGTGGTCGACCGTGCGGGCCATGTCGGCCAGCAGCTCGGGGTTGCGGTAGCTGTTGCAGGTCACCAGCGCGCCGATCTCCACCCGGGACGTCGACTCCGCCCACGCGCCCAGCATCGTCCAGCACTCGAAGTGCAGGCCGTCGGGATCGCCGTACAGCGGGTAGAAGTGGTCCCAGTTGAAGACGATGTCGGCCCCGAGGTCTTCGGCGGCCGACGCGGTGCGCCGGATGGTGTCGTAGTCGGCGTGCTGCGGCTGGAGCTGCAGGCCGATCCGGATGCGTCGTTCGGTCATGATCGCAGCCTACGACCGCTCCGGAACGTTTCGCGCGCCCAGACCGCGGCCGACGGTGGTAGCGCGACTACCGGCCTGCGACGTTCAGGCTGTCTCCGACGGCGAGGTGCCGTGGTCGAGCGATGTCCGAGCCGCTCGCTCACGAACAAGCAGCTTGTCGAGACCTGCCAGATCGACAGCGGGTGGCAGCTCCTTGGGGGTCGGGGAGGGCGTGCTCAGCCCGAGCACCCTGTCCAGCTCGGCGACGACCTGGTCGTGGTCGAGGCCGTACTTCGCCGAGATGTCGCGGTCGAGCTGCTTGTTGCGGGTCCGGGTATCGAGCAGTACCACCAGGTCTGCGAGGTACGTCCGGACTTCTTGCCAGACCTTTCCTTGTCCCGCTCCAGCTCGGACGTCAGCTTCCGGGCCACGCGCGCGGATGTGTCCGCCTTGGTGCGGAAGCGGCCGTGGGTCTTCAGCGTCGGGCGGATGATCTTCGCCTCGAAGTACTCGTAGCCCGCGAGTGATGCCAGCGACCCGCGAATCGAGGCCATTGCCGCTTGACGCGCCGCCTGCAGGTTCGCTGCCGCCGTCGCGCGGGCGTCGGCTTCGTCGGCCCGTGCGATCGCGGCCTCGCGACCGAGCCGCCGACCGACGATTTCTTCAGGACTGTTCATCCGCCGCCACCAAGCCGGTCGATTCGCACGAAGACGTCATCCGACTCGCTGGTAGTTCCGCTGGTGTTACGCCCGTGATCGGCGGCTCAGCGTGACTCTCGCCAAGGCTGGTGCGGCGACTACCAGCCTGCGCGACTTCGGCACCACCGCCCGCCGCGTCAGGATGTCGTAGTCCAGTGCGACGATCTCGTCGAGGATGCCCTGGTACAGCGTCAACGCCGTCCGCACGCACGGCCGGGATTCGGGGCGCAGCAAGGGAACCCCGGCTTCGGCTCGCCGGTACACCGCCCGCGTCCGCGCCACGAAGTACGCCATCGCCGCGCGGATCCGCGGGTCCGGCCGCCGCTCCTCGAGCAGCGACCGCGAGACGCCGAACGCGGCCAGTTCGTCGAGCGGCAGGTACAGGCGGCCCCGGTCGAGGTCCTCGCCGACGTCGCGCAGGAAGTTCGTCAGCTGGAACGCCTCGCCCAGCGCGATCGCGCCCGGCTCGGCGTCGGCCGGCGGCCCGATCGTGCCGAACACCGGCAGCATCTGCAGCCCGATCACCGAGGCCGAGCCGTACACGTACTCGCCCAGCTCGGCGAACGTCGCGAACTCGACCGGCGAAAGGTCCATCCGCATCGACTTCAGGAACGCGGCGAAGAGGTCGCGCGAAAGGTCGTAGCGCCGCACGGTGTCGGCCAGCGCCACGAGCACCGCGTCGTCCGGGGTCCCGCCGTCGAAGACGACGTCGACCAGGTCGCCGACCCGGTCGAGGGCCGCCGCCGGGTCGCTGCCCGGGGCCGGGTTGTCGACCAGTTCGTCGGCCATCCGCGCGAACCCGTACAGCGCGTGCGCCGCCGGGCGGGCCCGGGCCGGCAGCAGCCGGGTCGCCAGGAAGAACGTGCGCCCGTGGTGCGCGTTGATGCGCCGGCATTCGGTGTACGCGGCCCGCAGGTCCGGCGCCGTGATGCCCGCGGCGTCGAGTTCGTTCACCGGCCGGTGATCCTTTCCGCCGCCAGTCGTCCCGAGATGAGCACCGGCGGGATGCCGACGCCGGGGGTGGTGCCGCAGCCGGCGAGCACGACGTTGCCCGCCGCGCGCACCAGGTTCGCCGGCCGGAACGGGCCGGTCTGCGCGAACGTGTGCGCCAGCGAGAACGGCGTCCCCGCCGCGAGCCCGCGCGCCGCCCAGTCCGCCGGGGTGATGGTCTCGTCGACGCTGAACTCGTCGCCGAAGCCGGTCAGCCCGCGGGCCTCCAGCGTGCGGAACAGCTCTTCGCGGTACGGCCCGCGCAGGCGGTCCCAGGCGACCCGGCCGCGGTGCAGGTTCGGCGCGGGCGCGAGCACCGAGACGATCTCGCCACCGCGCCCGGCCAGCCCGGGGTCGGTCGCCGTCGGGCGCGTGACCAGCAGCGACGGGTCGCTCATCAGCTTTCCCTCGCGGATGATCTCCGCGAACGTCCGCTCCCAGGCACCGCCGAAGAAGATCGTGTGGTGGCCGAGGTCCCACTTCTCGGTGGTCCGCCCGTGCAGCACCACGGCGGACGGCGAGTAGCGCAACGGCACCGGACGCCGGGGCCGCGCGCCGATCAGCCGGTACGCCGTGGACAGCTCGGTGGCCAGCACGACGGCGTCGCACGCGATCCGCTCGCCCGAGCGCGTCCGCACCGCGCGCACCCGCGAATTCACCCGTTCGAGCCAGGCGGCTTCGGTGCCGAACCGGACGGCCGCGCCCGCCCGCGCGGCGGCACCGGTCAGCGCCCGGCCGATCTCGCCCATCCCGCCTTCGGGGTAGTAGACGCCGCCGACGGTGTCCATGTACGAGATGACGCCGTACGCGCCGATCGCGCGCGCCGGGTCGAGGCCCGCGTAGAGCGCCTGGAAGGAGAACAGCCGCCGGACGCGCTCGTCGAGCAGGTAGCGGCTGATGCGCGGGCCGAGCCTGCCGAACCCGCCCAGCGCGGCGAGCTTCGCCAGCTCGGGGCGGGCCAGGTCGGCGGGCGAGTCGAAGTTCGTCCCGATGAAGCGGTCCTTCTGCACCGCGTACAGCTCGCTCAGCCAGCGCCGCAGCGCCCGGTAGCCCGCCGCTTCGCGGGCACCGGCGAACTCGCGGATCTCGGCTTCCATCGCGTCGCCGTCGGTGTGCAGCGCGAGGGAGCTGCCGTCGGCGAAGCGCGCCCGGTACGCCGGGTCGAGCCGCGTCAGGCGCAGGTTCTTGGCCAGGGACTCGCCGACCGCGGCGAACGCCTCTTCCAGCAGTTCAGGCATGGTCAGCACGCTCGCGCCGGTGTCGACCGCGTTGCCGTCGAAGCTCTGCTGCCCGGCCCGCCCGCCCGGGGTGTCCGCCTGCTCCAGCAGCGTGACGCGCCGGCCCGCGCCGAGCAGGTGCAGGGCCGCCGAAAGCCCGGCCAGCCCGGCCCCGATCACGACGACGTGGTCGGCAGGCCCCTCGATGGTCCGCACGTCAGTACGTCCGCTGGGTGGCCTTGACGACCAGGCCGGTCAGCGCCGCGGGCGCCGGCTCGGCCAGGTGCGCGCGCTCGAGCGCGGCCATCGCCGCCGTCGTCAGCTCGTCGATCCGGCGCTCGACCGCGTCGACCGCGCCGACCTGCTGCAACGCCATCCGGACGGTCTCGACGCCTTCGTCGGACAGGTCGGCGTCGCCGATCGCGTCCGCGATCACGGTGGCCGCGGCCGTCTCGTTCTTTTCGGCGGCGAGCTGCAGGCCGAGGGCCACGAGCAGGGTGCGCTTGCCCTCGCGCAGGTCGTCCCCGGCGGGCTTGCCGGTGACCGACGGGTCGCCGAACACGCCGAGCAGGTCGTCGCGCAGCTGGAACGCGACGCCGACCTCGCCGCCGAACTCCAGCAGCGTGGCGATCAGCTCGGGAGCGGCCCCGCCGAGCGCGGCGCCCAGGTGCAGGGGCCGCTGGACGGTGTAGGCGGCGGTCTTGAGCCGGTCGATCTTGAGGGCGGCCTCGACGGAGGCGTCGCCGGTGGCCTGCGTGCGGACGTCGAGGTACTGGCCGGCGAGCACCTCGGTGCGCATCGCGCGCCACGCCGGGCGGGCCGCGGCGAGCGTCCGTGCGGGCAGCGGGGCGTCGGCGAACATGTCGTCCGCCCAGGCCAGCGCCAGGTCGCCGACCAGCACCGCGGTGGCCAGGCCGAACGTCGCGGGGGAGCCGAGCCAGCCCTGGTCGGCGTGCAGCTTCGCGCCCGCGATGTGCACGGTCGGGAAGCCGCGGCGGGAGTCGGAGGAGTCGATGAGGTCGTCGTGGATCAGCGCGCACGCCTGGATCAGCTCGAGGCTGGCCACCGCCTGCAGCACGCCCTCGGCGTCCGGGCCCTCGGGGTCGCCGCCCGCGCCGCGCCAGCCCCACCAGGCGAACGTCGGGCGCAGCCGCTTGCCGCCGCCGAGCACGAACCCGCGCAGCGCGTCGATGCCGGCGGCCACCGTCGGCTCGGTCGCCAGGATCTCGGTGCCGGCCCGGTCGAGGAACCCGGCGAGCGCCCGCTCGACGTGGGCGGGCAGGTCGGTGTCGGCGGGCGCGTTCATGCGGCCCATCCTCGCCGAACCCGCGGGTGCGCGGCCCGCCGGGGCACCCGGATGTGGTGAATCAGACTCCGGCCGTGGCGGCCCAGAACGATCCCGTCAGGCCCGCTTCGGCGAAGTAAGCGGCCGCGCTGTCCGGTTCGCGGCGCCGGTAGCCGCGCTCGAGCCTGCCCTCGTACCAGCCGCGCGCGAGCCGCCACAGCGTCACGAGGTCCAGCACGGAACCCTTGTCCTGCCCGGATTCCGCGAGCCAGGCGTCCACACAGGACTCGCAGCAGAACAGCCGCTGGTTCGCGCACGTGTGCAGCACGTCGTCCCACATCCGCGATGCGGGTACGAGGAAGTGCGCGACCTGGGCGCCTTCCGGCGGCTCGGCCCGGTTCACGACCAGCGCGTGCGGCTGGCCGCAGCCGGGGCAGCGCGTCGCGACCAGCACCTCCGGCTCGGCTTCGGCCAGGTGCGGGATGGCGAACGAGTCCCAGGCGCAGCCACCCCACCACAGGGTGCGCGCGCCCATCACGGAGAACCCGAGCGGTTTCGCGGCGAACGGGTGCGCCAGCACGACGTGCTCGCAGTCGTCGAGCACCAGGTGGTGGGCGTCGGCGAGGCGGTGCAGCGCCTGTTTCGCGACGGCCAGCGAGCCGCCCGCCGCGTCGGCCAGCTCCGGCGCGGTCGGCGCCCGGCCGTGGTCGGCGAACGCGTGGTAGACCGCGAGGCGCACGTCCTCGTCCCAGCTCACGTCGTCTTCGCGCACCCGGCCAGTTTAGGCCGCCATAGCGCCTCGAATGTGAGTCGAACCGCAGTCTCGCGACGCGGACGGGGGCTCCCGCATGGCGGGCGTCGGCCTTTAACATGCGGGTATGACGTCGGTGATCGAGCGGTTGCGCGGAGACGGGCCGAAGTTCTCCATCGAGTTCTTCCCGCCCCGGGACGCGGCGGACGAGGCCGTCCTGTGGAAGGCGGTCCGGGAGCTCGAGCCGTACGACCCGGCCTACATGTCGATCACCTACGGCGCGGGCGGCTCCAGCCGCGACGGCACGATCCGCAGCATCGCCCGCGTCGCGACCGAGACGACGCTGGTGCCGATGGCCCACCTGACGGCGGTCAACCACTCCGTCGCCGAGCTGCGCAACGTCATCGGCTGGTACGCCTCGGTCGGCGTCCGCAACATCCTCGCGCTGCGCGGCGACCCGCCCGGCGACGTCTACGGCGACTGGATCCCGCACCCCGAGGGCCTGACCTACGCCGAGGAGCTGGTGCAGCTCGTCCGCGAGCTGGGCGACTTCTGCGTCGGCGTCTCGGCGTCCACCTACGGCCACCCCCGCTCGCCGGACCTCGACACCGACACGAAGTACCTGGTCCGCAAGCTGCGCGCGGGCGCGGACTTCGCGATCGCGCAGCTGTTCCACGACGCCGAGGACTTCCTGCGGCTGCGCGACCGGGTGGCCGCGACCGGCTGCGACGTCCCGGTCCTGCCCGGCGTCATGCCGCTCACGACCATGCGGACGCTGCAGACGACGATCAAGCTGTCCGGCGCCCCGGCCCCGCGGAAGCTGCTCGACCGGCTGGAACCGCTGGCCGACGACCCCAAGGCGTTCCGCGCCGCGGGCATCGACGTCATCACCGAGCTGTGCGAGAAGCTGATCGCGGAAGGCGTGCCGAACCTGCACTTCTACACGTTCAACCGCTCGAAGGCGACGCGCGAGGTCATCGCGCGGCTGGGTCTCGTCCCGGCCCGTGCTTAAGTACGTACCACCGGGTCGGTGTGGCCCGGTAGCGTGCCCGGCATGGCTTCCACTGCTTCAGACGTCAACGGTGTCTGCGACCGCTACGTCGACGACTACGCGGCCGCGGACCCGGTCGCCGCGACCTCCTACGGCATCACCGGTCACGACCACCGGCTGACCGACTACTCCGCGGACGGCTTCGCCGAGCGCGCCGGGCTGGCCGCGCGGGCGCACGCCGCCGTCGCGGCCGCCGAGCCGCGCGACGCCGCGGAACGGGCGGCGCAGGCCGTCTTCACCGAGCGCCTCGGCCTCGAGCTGGAGATCCACGAAGCCGGTCTCGACGTGGCCAGCCTGAACGTCATCTCCAGCCCCGTGCAGGAGCTGCGGATGGCGTTCGACCTGATGCCGCTGGAGTCGGAGCAGGACTGGTCGGTCGTCGCGGCCCGCATCGGCGAGGTCCCGAAGGCGCTGGCCGGCGTCCGCAGCGGTCTCCTCGCGGGCGCCGACGCGGGTCACGTCGCGGCGCTGCGGCAGGTCTCGAAGGTGGCGGAGCAGTGCGAGACGTGGGCCGGCTTGAAGGAGGCGAAGGGCTTCTTCGCCGAGCTCGTCGCCGGGGCGGCTTCGCAGGGCGAAGCGCTCAAGGCCGACCTCGCGCACGGCGCGCGCGCCGCCGAGGAGGCGTTCGCCGAGTTCGCCGGGTTCCTGCGCGCCGAGCTGGCGCCGAAGGCCCCGGTCAAGGACGCCGTCGGCGAGGACGTCTACCGCCTGTGGTCGCGGTACTTCGTCGGTGCCGCGCTCGACCTGCGCGAGGCCTACGAATGGGGCTGGGCCGAGTTTTCCCGCATCGAAGCGGAGATGCGCGCGGTCGCGAACCGCGTCAAGGCCGGCGCGACCCCGAAGGAAGCCGCGGAGATCCTCGACGCCGACCCGCGCTACCGCGTCCAGGGCCGCGCGGAGTTCGAGGCGTGGATGCAGCGCCTGTCCGACGGCGCCCTGGAATCGTTGCGCGGCAAGCACTTCGAGATCTCCGACCGCGTGATGGCCCTGGAGTGCAAGATCGCCCCGCCCGGCGGCGGCGTCGGCGCGTACTACACCGGCCCCAGCGAGGACTTCGGCCGCCCGGGCCGCATGTGGTGGTCCCTGCCGGCCGGCCGCGACGAGTTCAGCACGTGGCGCGAGACGAGCACCGTCTACCACGAGGGCGCGCCGGGCCACCACCTCCAGATCGCGACGGCGGTGGACCAGTCGGCGTCGCTGAACAAGTACCAGCGCCTGATGGCCTTCACGTCGGGCCACGCGGAGGGCTGGGCGCTGTACTCCGAGCGCCTGATGGAGGAGCTGGGCTACCTCTCCGACGACGGCGACCTGCTGGGCATGCTCTCGGAGCAGCTGTTCCGCGCCGCCCGGGTGATCGTCGACCTCGGCATGCACCTGGAGCTGACGATCCCGGCGGGCACCGGCTTCCACGAGGGGGCGCGCTGGACCCCGGAGCTCGGCCTGGAGTTCATGCTGACCCGCACGATCACCGACGAGGCCCACCTCCGCGACGAGATCGACCGCTACCTCGGCTGGCCCGGCCAGGCCCCGGCGTACAAGATCGGCGAGCGCCTCTGGCTGACCGCCCGCGCGGAGGCGCAGGCCCGCGCGGGAGCCGCGTTCGACATCAAGCGGTTCCACACCGAGGCGCTGAAGCTGGGCGGGATGGGGCTGGACACGCTGCGGGAGCAGCTGGCCCACCTGGACTGAGGTGCGCGGTCAAGACGAGTGAAGGTGTGGCCTGGCCGCTGGTGAACAGTGGCCAGGCCACTTCGGTCGATGGTGCAGGTTGTCGCATGCGTGCTTTGGAAGATCTGAAGATTCAAGTTCGTTCGGTACGGTCTCGCCGCTACGTTGAAGAAGCGATGGGCGCGTACAACGCGGGCTCCTACCGCTCGGCGATCATGGCTCTGTGGATCGCTGTCGTCGCCGACGTCATCGACAAGGTCAAGGATATGGCCGACGAGGGTGACGCCGCCGCGAAACTGCTGCGCGACAGCATCCATAAGGCTGCAGCCCAAGGCGACAAGCTGATGATGCAGCGGATCGAAAACGCGCTACTGGACGATGCCCGCGACAAGCTCCAGCTGATCAGTGCCGAAGACCACCGCGACCTCTCCAGGCTCAAGGAAGATCGCAACCTCTGCGCGCATCCGGCTTTCGTGTCCGAAGACGAGCTGTTCAACCCGACGCCCGAGCGTGTCCGAGACCACCTCGCGTCGGCGGTGGACGCGCTGCTTTCCCACGGTCCGGTCCGAGGGCGGCGGTTGCTCGACCGGTTCGATTCCCAGGTGCGGTCGAGGTCCTTGCCCAGCGACGACGAAAAACTACTGGCCACGATCCGCGAAGGTTTTGTCGAAAACAGCACTCCTCAGCTCAAGTCGAGTTTGTGCGCTGTTTCGATCAAGGCGACCCTCGACGAGGCGAACGACGACAAGGTGCGGTGGCAGTACTCCCGGGTGGCGCGAGCCTTGTGGTGGCTGATTCCGGCGGAATTCGAGCAATCCCTCAAGTCGATCCTCGACAAGCGGCAGGACGGGCTCGATGACGACGGTGTGATGCTGCTGGTCGAAGGCTTGTGCTACGTAGAACCCACATGGCGAAATCTGCGTGACGGAACCCGCCATCGGATCGAGTCGTTCATCGCGACTACCTCGATCGGAGAGCTCGTGGTGCCCAGGGCGCTGTTCGCTCCGCTGCCGTTTCCGCCCGTGGATGGCTACCTCATCGAACGAGTTGCCGATGTCCAAGACGATCCGGTCGTCGTCGACCACTTCACCGATCAGCTCGAAGTCGAACCGGATCGGCGTCTGATCAGCCATTTCGTCAACCGTCTGCGCCGTGCCCTCTACTACACGGAGGCAGAATTCTGGATGAAGGGCTTGGTTGCACTGGCGGCCGCCTTCACAGCAGACGACTTGCGTTCCGTGCTTGAGGCTTACCGTTCGAACGACCAGGCGTACGACTCTGTTCTCGCGCGCAAGCAGCTGAAGATCCTCGAGTGGCGGACCAACCTGCCGGAATCGGCCATGGCAGGAATCTGGTCGCGCTACCACGATGAGCTGAAAGCCGAAAGAGCTGCCGAGCGGGCGGACCTGGAGAAGCTGGAGGAGTAAGCCGACAGTCCGTCCCGATCCTGAACCAGCCGAAATCAGTCGTGTCGGCCCGGCCCCGCTGATAGGTTCCTCCCGTGCACCGGATCTTCCTCGTCACCCCACCGCCCCGCGCCTGAGCGGGGTGGTTCCTCGCCGCGTGGCCTGAGCGCCCGCGGCCGCTTCGTCTTGCGCACCGCCCCGCGTCGTCGATTTCCCCCTTCCTTCGACGCAGGAGCGTTCCTTTGGTGTCTCTGCCCACGCGCGTCCGTTCTTCGGCCGCGCTCGTCCTCGCCGGTGTCCTCTGGGGCACCGGTGGCCTCGCCGGCTCGCTGCTCGGCGACCTCGCCGGTCTCCACCCGCTCGCCGTCGCCGCCTACCGGCTGCTCGTCGGCGGCGGGTTCGCCACCCTGTTCGTCCTCCTGAAGGGCGGCACCTTCCCGCGCACGGCCGGAGCGGTCAAGCGCGTCCTCGCCGTCGGCGGGCTGTTCGCGCTGTTCCAGGCGAGCTACTTCGCCGCCGTCTCGCTGAGCTCGGTCAGCATCGCGACGATGACCACGATCGGCGCCGCGCCGGTCGTGGTCACCCTCGCCGGCACCCGGAAACCCGGCGGCTGGACGCTGGCCTCGGTGGCGGGCACGCTCGCCGGACTGGTGCTGCTGCGCTGGTCACCGGACGCCGTGGCCACGCTCGGCGGTCTCGGCTTCGCGCTCCTCGCCGCGGTCGGCTTCGCGGCGTTGACGCTGCTCACGGCGAAGCCCGTCGAGGGCCTGGAGCCGCTGCCCACGACGGCGTTCGGCTGCCTGACCGGCGGCCTGCTGCTCACCCCGGTCGCGAACTGGACCGGGATGGCGCTGCCGCTGCACGCGGACGTCCTGCTGGTGGCCTGCTACCTCGGCGCCGTCCCCACCGCGCTCGCGTACGCGGCGTACCTGCGCGGCCTGACCGACGCGCACCCCGTGCTGGGCGCGTTGTCGGCGGTGCTCGAGCCGCTGACGGCGGCGGTGCTGTCCGCGGTGCTGCTCGGCGAGCGGCTGAGCGGCACGGCGTGGTGCGGCGTGGCCGTGCTGGTCGCGGCGCTGGCGGTCGGCTACTGGCGGCCCGAACCGCGGTGAAACCCGGGTGCTGCCCCTCAGCGCGGCTCGAGGGGCAGCGCCCGCCCGAGGATCGCGAACGGCCGCGGGTCGCCGGCGAAGTGGTAGTCGCGCAGGACGTCGACGAACCCGGTCCGGCGGTAGAGCTTCCACGCCCGGCTGGTGCCTTCGGGCGTGGAGAGCAGCACGTTCGCGCTCGGCACGCCGTCGAGGAGGCCGCGCAGCAGGTCTTCGCCGATCTGGTGCCCCTGGTTCTCCGGCTTGACGTGGATCTCGGTCAGCTCGAAGTAGTCACCCAGCCAGCGGTCGGCCTCGGCGGGCCCGGAGCGACGGCTCAGGCCGTGGCGCACCTGCTCGTGCCACCACTGCCCGGCCCGGCCGCGGTAGCCGTAGGCCAGCCCGAGCAGGACGTCGTCGGCGTCGAGCGCGGCCATGCAGCGCCAGCCCTCGCGCAGCGCGTGGGTGAGCCACATCGGCGCCCGCTGCTCGGCCGTGCCGGCCGGGTACCGCATCGCCCGCACGTAGATGTCGAGCGCTTCGGGCAGGCGCGCGCGGAACTCGTCCGTCGAGAGCTGGACGTAGCGGGAGCAGCCGGCGGGCATCGCGGTCACAGCGAGCCATCTTCCTCCGCGCCGCCGAGCGCGCCGGGGGTGCCCCCGGTCAACGCCACGAGGTCCGCGAAGGTCGTGGGGTAGACGGTCTTGGGGTGCCCGGCGGCGGCCCAGACGACGTCGTGGGCCCGCAGCGCGGTGTCGACCAGCGTCGGCAGCGGCCGCGGGTGCCCGACGGGCGCGACGCCCCCGATCGGCTGCCCGGTGTGCGCCCGCACGAAATCGGCGTCGGCCTTGCCGATTTCGCCCCCGGCCAGCCGCGCGAGGGTGGCCGGATCCGCGCGGTGCGCCCCCGAGGTGAGGGCGAGGAGCGCGTTTTTGTCGGACCCCAGGCGGAAGATGAGGCTGTTGGCGATGGCGCCGACGGGAACGCCGAGCGCGTCGGCCGCCTGGGCGGCGGTCCGCACCTCGGCGGCCAGAACGCGGATGCCTTCGGCGGCGGCGTGCTGCCCGGCTTCGGCGAGCGCGGCCGCCACCTTGGCGACGGCGGGGTGGTCCAGCGAACTCATGCGCCTATGAGATCACGCCGCCGACCTGCTGTCCCGCGGGATTCCACCCCTGGGGTTGAGCGGATGCCCGGTCCGGGGTTACTCTGGAAATTGTTCGAACAGACGTTCGACATCTGGTGAGCGCGCACCGGTCGGGTGCCCGGCTCCGGGACGGGGGAAGCGTCTCGGCGCCGGGTACCGGATCGAGCTCACGCCGCGCAGGAGGAGGGTCGCCATGTCCGTCGAGGTCGTGTCCCCCACGGAACCCGGACAGCCCCAGCTGCCCATGTCGCTGCGCCCTCCGGTGACCCCACCGGCCCCCGGCCCCCACCACGGCCGTCCCCGCCGCCCGCGCCCGTCTTCGTCCGCCGCGGAGCCGAGGCAGCCGGAGCTGCCGATGTCCCCGCACCCGGCAGAGACCGACGCGGCGGGGCGGCGCCACCCGCGCCCGTCGGGAGCGGGGGACCCGGTGCGGCCCGGGTTGCCGCTGCGGCCGCCCGCGGCGCTCGCGTACTCGACGGCCGCGCCTGGGCAGCTCGCGTTGCCGCAGTCGCCCGCCGCCATCGCGGACTTGCCTCCGGCTGCCGCCTCAGCTGCCGCCGTGGTGAGCTTGCCCGCCAACGCCGCACCTGCGCAGCTTGCATTGCCGCAGTCGCCCGCTGTCGTCGCGGACCTGCCGGCGGCCGCCCCGGCCGCCGCCGTGGCGAGCTTGGCCGCCACCGCCGCTGCGCCTGGGCAGCTCGCGTTGTCGCAGTCGCCCACCGCCATCGCGGACTTGCCTCCGGCCGTCGCCACAGCGCGCTTGCCCGCCACCGCCGCTGCGCCCGCGCAGCTCGCGTTGTCGCAGTCGCCCACCGCCGTCGCGGACTTGCCGGCGGCCGTCCCGTCCGCCGCCACCGAACCCGCGCAGCTCGCGTTGTCGCACTCGCCCGCCGCCACCGCGGACCTGCCGGCCACCGTCGCACCTGCGCGGCCCGGGGTGCCGCATCCGCCCGTCGCCATCGCGGCCTCACCGGCCGCGGACTCGACGGCGCCCGAGCCGACATCCGCCCCGGTCCCGGATGCGCCCGAGGTCGCCGTCCCTCCTCAACGCGTGCCCCTCAGCCCGCCCGTCGCGGAGTCCGATCAGTCCCAGCTGCCCATGTCGCTCCACCCTCCCGCGCCGCCCGCCGCGGCCGCGTTGCTCGCCCAAGCTCGGCGTGGGCTCGCCGAAGCCGAACGTGAGACCGCCCCCGCCGAGCGGTTCATCGGGGCCTACCTCGCCGCCCTGCGCGGGGCCGCCGCCGTGCTCGCCGCGCGGGGCCGGCCGCACCGGGGGCGGGCCCGGCCGGCCAGTAGCTGGATGCTGCTCGACTCCGTCGCGCCCGAGCTGCACGAGTGGTCCGCCTTCTTCGCCGGCAACTCCGCCACGCGCGCCGCCGCGCAGGCCGGGATCACCGGGAAGGTCACCGGGGAGTCGGCCGCTCAGCTGGTGCGCGTCGCCGGGCTGTTCCTGGAGCTCGTGCGCCGGCTCGTGCACGGCCTGCCGGTCAGTGGGGAAGCCCATGTCGCGTGAGCACGGCCCGGTCGACCCGGGGCGGCTGCTCACGGCGCTGGGGATCGAAGGCCGCGTGCTGGCCGAGGCCGTGCACGCCGCTCCGCTCGAAGCGCCGGTGCCCGCCTGCCCCGGCTGGTCGCTCGGCGAGGTGGCGCGGCACGTCGGGAGCGTCTACCGGCTCGTCCGGCGCCGGCTCGCGGACGGCCGCACCCCCGAAGACTGGCAGCGCGACCCCGAACCGGGCCGGCCGCTCCACGAGTTCCTCGAGACGGGCCTCGCCGAGCTGCTCGACGAACTCGCCGCCCACGAACCGCAGGAGCGCGCCGACACCTGGTGGCCCGCGGACCCGACCTACGGGTTCTGGCGGCGCCGGATGCTGCACGAGACGCTGATCCACCGCGTCGACGTCGAGCAGGCGTCCGGCGCGGACCCGCGCGGCGTGCCCGACGACCTCGCGATCGACGGCATCGACGAAGCGCTCACCCTGTGGTTCGGCCACAAGCTGCCGATGCTCGGGCTGACCGGCACGAAAGCGGGCTCGGTCGGCGTGCGCACCGGCGCCCACAGCTGGATCGCGCGCGCCGGGCCCGAAACCACCGAAGCCTGGCGCTGTTCGGCCGAGGAGGCCGAGGCCGCGGACGACGTCGTCACGGCGAAGCCCGCGCAGGTCTACCTGTGGCTCTGGGGCCGCGCGTCCCTGACCTCGGTGACCGTGCGCGGCGTCCACGACCAGGCGGCCCAGCTCTGGGCGCTGCTGCGGCTCGCGACCCGATGAACCGGCCGGTGGGGAAGCCGAACCGGAACTGTCGGGGGTGGCGGTTAGCCTGCGCCGCATGAACACGCGCCTGGTGAACCTGGTGATCGACGCGGCGCGCCCGGAGGTCCTCGCGGACTTCTGGGCCGCGCTGCTCGGCTGGGACGTCGCCGTCGAAGACCTCGGCGAGGTCGACGTGCGCGCCCCGGAGACCGACGGCTGGGACCTGGACCTCGTCTTCGTCCCGGTCCCGGACCCCAAGGAGGTGAAGAACCGGATCCACCTGGACCTGGCGAGCAAGACCCCCGAGCACCAGGCCGCGCTGGTGGCGCGCGCCCTCGAGCTGGGCGGCGGCCGCGTCGACGTCGGCCAGGGCGCGGTCCCGTGGGTCGTGCTGGCGGATCCGGAGGGCAACGAGTTCTGCGTCCTCGAGCCCCGCGAGCGCTACGCGGAGACGGGCGCGGTGGCGTCGATCCTGGTCGACGCCCACGACCCGGAGAAACTGGCGGCGTTCTGGGCAGGGCTCACGGGCCGGCCGGTCGAAGCCCGCGAAGGTGACGTCCTGGTGGGGCTGCGCGCGCCGTCCGGGCGCGGGCCGTGGCTGGAGTTCCTCCGCAACGACGACGCCAAGCGCGGCAAGAACCGCGTCCACCTGGACGTCGCGCCCCCGGCGGGCGCGGACCACGCCGCGGCGGTGCGGGAGGTCGTCGCGGCCGGTGCGGCACCGGCGGACCTGGGCGGGCCGCCGGTGCCGTGGCGGGTGCTGACCGATCCGGAGGGCAACGAGTTCTGCGTGCTGACCCCGCGGTGACCTAGCTTGGAGGTCATGGAGACCTTCCACTGGCAGGGGCGCCGGATCGCCTGGGACCGTGCCGGCTCCGGGCCCCCGGTGGTGTTCTGCCACGGCACGCCGTGGTCCTCGTGGCTCTGGCGGCCCTTCGCCGAAGCGCTGAGCGGCGACTTCACCGTCTACCTCTGGGACATGCCCGGCTACGGCCGATCGTCCAAGGACGCCGGGCACGAAGTCGGCTTCGACGTCCAAGCCGAGGCGTTCCGGGCGCTGCTCGCGCACTGGGAGCTCGACCGGCCGCACGTCGTCGCCCACGACTACGGCGGCGTCGTGTCGCTGCGCACCAACCTGGTCCACGGCGTGCCGTACGCGTCGCTGTTGCTCGTCGACGCCGTGGCCATCCCGCCGTCGGGCTCGCCGTTCTTCCAGCTCGTCAAGGAACACCCGGACGTGCTCGCCCGGGTGCCGCCGTACATCCACGAGGCGCTGGTCCGGGCCTACGTCGCCAACGCGAGCCACCGCGAGCTGCGCGAAGCCGACGTCGACGAGCTCGCCGCGCCGTGGCTCGGCGAAGAAGGCCAGCCGGCGCTGTACCGCCAGATCGCGGCGTACGACGAGAGCTACCTCGCCGAGATCGAGGGACTGCTGGACCGCGTCGACCTGCCCGTGCACGTGCTGTGGGGCACCGAGGACACCTGGATCCCGATCGGGATCGGCGAGCGGCTCGCCGCGGGCATCCCGGGCGCGAAGTTCACCCCGCTCCGCGACGCCGGGCACCTGGTCCAGCTGGACGCCCCGGTCGCGCTGGCGACGGAGCTGCGTTCCTGGCTGACGAGTGTTTCGCCGGGGTTGCCGGGCCGCGTCGAACGCTGACCTGCGCGAAACACCGGCGTCCTGGCTTGGCAACAACCACGCGGGACCGTGGGGACATGGAGACCTCCAGAGCGTTGCCCCAGCCGGACCGGACGGCCGTCGTCGAGGAACCCGCCGTCGCGTCGGCGTGGCGGGTGCGGGTCCGGATGCACGACCACCCGGGCACCCTGGCCCGCCTCGCCATCCGGCTCGCCGACCTGGAGTGCAACATCCTCGGCCTGAGCGTGCTGCCGGTGCCCGGCGGGGTGCTCGACGAGATCGTGCTGCGCCCCGCGACCGGCCTGCCCCGCCGGCACCTCGCCGAGGCCATCCGCGCCGAGGGCTGCGAATGCACCGCGATCATCGACGCCGACGTCCACGAGCTGGTCGACCCGGCCGCGTCGACGCTGCTGACGGCCCGCCGCGCCGTCGACGACCCGGCCCGCCTCGCGGAGGTGCTCAAGGACGTCCTCGCCGCGGACGTCGTGACGCTCGTGCCCGCCACCGAAGCGAACCCGGCCCGCACGGAAAGCGGGCACCGGGCGGTGTTCGCGCTGGCCGGCGACCGCGCACTGGTGGCGCGCCGCCGCTGGGCCCCGTTCGTGCAGCTGGAACTGACCCGTGCCGAAGCACTGGTGGCGCTGCTGACGGCGGCGGCCCGGAACGCGGCCGGCCCGGTCGTGCTCGACCGTCCGGACGGCGCCGCGATCGTCCTGCGCAAAGGCCTCCCCGGCGACACCGACGCGGTCGCCGACCTGCACCGCCGCTGCTCGATGGCGACGCTCTTCCGGCGCTACCACTCGGGCGTGCGGACGGTCCCGCGCCGCTGGCTGCACCGGCTGCTGGTGCCCCCGCGCGGAACCAGCGTGCTGGCGGTGTTCGGCCGCGAGGTGATCGGCCTGGCGCAGCTCATCCCGAGCGCGTCGGGGCCTGCCGAGATCTCACTGCTGGTGGAGGACGACTGGCAGCAGCAGGGCATCGGCACGGCCCTGCTGGCCCGGCTCGCCGTCCTCGCGGAAACCCAGGGCATCACGGAGCTGACGGCCGACTGCCTGACCGGCGACGACGTCCTGCCCCGCACGGCGGCCCGGGCCGGCCTGCGGACGGAACGCGCCCCCGAGGACGGCGCCAAGCTCCGGCTGTTCCTGCCCGCTTAGCGCTTCCAGAACCAGTCTTTGTCCCGCGCTTCGCGCATGGCGGACTTCTTGCGCTCGGCGGTGAGCCGGTCGAGGTAGAGGACACCGTCGAGGTGATCGGTTTCGTGCTGGAGGCACTGCGCCAGCACGTCTTCGCCTTCGACCTCGATGGGCTCGTTGTGGATGTCGACGCCCCGGACCTTCGCGTGCTTCGCGCGCCGGGTGGGGAACCACAGCTCCGGCACGGACAGGCAGCCTTCGTCGATTTCGTGCGTCTCTTCGGACACTTCGACGACCTCGGGGTTGACGACGTACCCGGTCAGCCCGGCGACGTCGTAGCTGAAAACCCGCAACCCGACACCGATCTGCGGCGCGGCGAGCCCGGCCCGCCCGGCGGGTTTGACCGAGTCGACCAGATCCCGCACGAGCGCTTCGAGCTTCTCGTCGAACACGGTGACCGGGTCGCAGACGGACTTGAGGATCGGGTCGCCGAAATAGCGCAGTTCGCGCATCGCCATGAGCAGAACATCCTTCGTGCGTGTCGGACTGGCAGCTTAGGGCAGCCCGCGCCGGGGTCGCCGGGCAATCGGCAACCCGGCGGGCCCGGGCGCGCGGGCCACCCGCGGGCGGGCGCCGATCCCGGGTCAGGCTCGCAGGCGCAGGCCCGACGGCGTCGCCCGGAAACCGGCCTCCCGCAGCACTTCCGCCAGCTCCGAGGTCAGGGCTTGCTCGCCGTCCGCGCGCTGGACGGCCAGCTGGCCCAGCCAGCCCTCGCGGACCGCGGCCGACAGGGCTTGGGCCGCGTCCGACAGCGGTTGACGTTCCTCGGTGAAACTCAGCAGTGATCGGCCTCCTCGCTCGACGTACAGGGCCGGGACCCCGTCCACCAGGACCGCCAGCGCGCCGGCCTTGCGCGCGGGGCGGTGTTTCGTGTCGCCCGTCGCCGCCGGCCAGGGGAGGGCGGCGCCGTAGGGCTGGGCCGGGTCCGCCGCGGCCAGGACCACCGCGCGGCCCGGAGCCGGCCGGCCCGGGCCGGACAGGGCGCGCAGGCGGTCGACCGCGCCCTTCGCCGCGAACTGGGCCGCGCCGAGGCCCTCCACGACGTAGCCGCGGATCACCTGGCCGGTGTCCTCCATGCCGCGCAGGACCTTGTAGATGCCCGAGAACCCGCCGGTGACGCGTTCGGTGTCGAGCGCGCCGCGGGTCAGGACGCCGTGGCGTTCCAGGAACGCTTCCGTGCGGGCGTGGGCCCGCCGGGTCGCGTCGGTTTCGCGGGGCGGGGTCAGCGCCCACCGGCCCGCCACGGTCGGCGGCCCGGACCGCGACGGCATCTGCGGCCGGCCCGCCCGCAACCGCGCGTACCGGCCGCGAGGCGCCTGGCGCCGGGCCTTGTGCGCGCCGTGCCCGGCGACCTGGGCCCGCAGCGGACCGAGCGTGTCGCCGGTGACCAGCCCCGCCCACACCAGGTCCCACAGCGCCGCCACGACTTCGGCGTCGCTCGGTGCCTTCTCCACCAGCACGGTCGCGCGGTCCACCAGCTGCCGGAAGAACAGCGCGCCACCCTCCAAAGTGGACACGATGGCGTCGTGCAGCGGCCCGGTCGGGATGTCCTCGACGACCTCGGGCAGCAGCAGGTCGGCGACGTCCGTGGGAGCGAGGGCGATCCAGCCGTCCCCGCCGGACAGCGCGCCGCAGCCCGCCCACGTGACTTCGCCCGCCGTCGTCAGCTCGTCCAGCAGCGCGGGGGAGTAGCCCGGCAGCCGCCCGGGCAGGATCAGCGACTCCACCGCGCTCGCCGGCAGCGGCGCCCCGGCGAGCTGCTCGACCACCGAGAGCACGTCGTCCGCCGTCGGCGCCGCCCGGACGCGCCCGCCGAACCCGTGCCACGCCGGCAGGAACCGGCCCAGCGCCGCCGGTTCGACCGGTTCGACCTCGGCCCGCAGCTTCGCCAGGGACGCTCGTCGCAGCCGCCGCAGGACCGCCGAATCGCAGTACTCGACTCCTACCCCGTGGGTGTCCGGATGCCCGACGGGACTCAGCTCGCCGCGCACCAGCCGGCCTTCGCCGGTCATCCGGTCGAGGACGCCGGTGACGACGGCCAGGCCGAGCCCGAACCGCTGGGCCACCGCCGCCGCGGCGAACGGCCCGCGACCGCGGGCGTAGCGCGAGAGGAGGTCACCGAGCGGGTCCGCGACGGGTTCGGTGAACGCCTCGGGCACGCCCACCGGCAGCGCGGTGCCCAGCGCGTCCCGCACCTTGCCGGAGTCTTCGATGGCCAGGAACCGTTCCGTGCCGCCGATCCGCACCCGGATCGCGCGGCGCGCCGCTTCGAGCTCGGTGAGCCACTCGGACTGGATCCCGCGTTCGGCGGCCTCCTCGACGGTCAGGTCGCCGAGGAACCGCAACAGGTCCGCGGCGTCTTCGGCCGAGCGCGCGTGCCGGTCGGGTTCGAGCCGCTGCAGCGACCGCTCCACCTCGCGCACGGCTTCCGGGTCGAGCAGTTCGCGGATCGCCTCGGTGCCCAGGAGCTCGGCCAGCAGCGCCGAATCCAGCGACAGCGCCGCCGCCCGCCGCTCGGCCAGCGGCGCGTCCGTCTCGTACAGGAACATCCCGACGTAGCCGAAGAGCAGGCTGCGCGCGAACGGCGACGCGGCCGGCGTCTCGACCTCCACCAGCCGGACCTTGCGGGCCCGGACGTCGGCCATCAGCTCGCGCAGCCCGCTCACGTCGTAGACGTCCTGCAGGACTTCCCGCATCGCCTCCAGGACGACCGGGAACCGCTCGTACTTCGCCGCCACCGAAAGCAGCTGCGACGCGCGTTGCCGTTGCTGCCACAGGGGAGTGCGGCGCCGCGGGTCCCGGCGCGGCAGCAGCAGCGACCGCGCCGCGCACTCCCGGAAGCGCGCGGCGAACACCGCCGAGCCGCCGACCTCCGCGACGATCAGCTGCTCGACCTCCTCGGGATCGAGCAGGATGTCGTCCGCGCCGATCGTGACGTCGCCGCCCTCGGCGTCGAGCGCGTCCGGCAGGCGCAGCACGATGCCGTCGTCGGAGTGCGCCACCTGCGCGTCCACCCCGCGGTTCTCCCGCAACCGCGCGGCGATGGCCAGCGCCCACGGCGCGTTCACCTGCGCGCCGAACGGCGAGTGCAGGATGATCCGCCAGTCGCCCAGCTCGTCGCGGTAGCGCTCCAGCAGGAGTGTCCGGTCGTTCGGCACGTGGCGGGTGGCGGACTTCTGCTCGGTCAGGTAGGCGAGCAGGTTGTCCGACGCCCGCTGGTCGAGACCCGCCGCGGCGGCCCGCTCCCTGGCCTTCTTGTCGTCCGATGTGGACAGTTCGCGGACGAACTTCCCCAGCGCCCGGCCGAGTTCCAGCGGGCGGCCCGGCGCGTCGCCCTTCCAGAACGGCATCCGCGCCGGCTCGCCGGGCGCGGGCACCACGATGACCCGGTCGTGCGTGATGTCGGTGATCCGCCACGACGACGTGCCGAGCAGGATGGTGTCGCCGACGCGCGACTCGTACACCATCTCCTCGTCGAACTCGCCGACGCGCGAACCGGGCTTGTCGTCCGCGCCCGGCGTCATCACGGTGAAGAGGCCGCGGTCCGGAATCGTGCCGCCGGAGGTCACGGCCAGCCGCTGCGAGCCCGGCCGCCCGCGCAGCTCGCCGCTGATCCGGTCCCACGTGATGCGGGCCCGCAGCTCGCCGAACTCCTCGCTCGGGTACCGGCCGGCGAGCATGTCGAGCACCGCGTGCAGCGCGTCGTCCGGCAGCGACGCGAACGGCGCCGCCCGCCGCACCAGCGACGCCAGGTCCGCCACCGTCCACGGCTCCAGCGCCACCATGGCCACGACGTGCTGCGCGAGGACGTCGAGCGGGTTGCGCGGGTAGCGCACGGCTTCGATGGCGCCGCTCGCCATCCGCTCCGCGACCACCGCGCACGAGACGAGGTCGCCGCGGAACTTCGGGAACATCACCCCCGAGGACACCGCGCCGACCTGGTGCCCGGCCCGGCCGACGCGCTGCAGCCCGGACGCCACCGTCGGCGGCGCCTCGATCTGCACCACCAGGTCGACCGCGCCCATGTCGATGCCCAGCTCCAGCGACGACGTCGCCACCACGCAGGGCAGCCGCCCGGACTTGAGGTCTTCCTCGACGTGCGTGCGCTGCTCCCGCGACATCGACCCGTGGTGCGCCCGGGCGATCACCGCCGGCGCGCCGGTGCTGACGCCGGACTGCCCGGCGGCTTCGGCCGGGAAGGCGTCGGCGGGCGTGAGCTCCGTCTGCTCGGCCGCCAGTTCGTTGAGCCGGGCCGTCATCCGCTCGGTGAGCCGGCGCGAGTTGGCGAAAACGATGGTCGAGCGGTGCTCCTGGATCAGGTGCAGCACCCGTTCCTCGACGGCCGGCCAGATCGACGGCCGCTGCACGGCGTTGCCCGCGATCTCCTCCAGCGTGCCCAGCCCACCGGGCGCAGTGACAACTGGGGCTTCACCCCGGGCCGGGGGCTTCGCCACCCGGACCCCCGAACTGAGGTCGGAGTCGCCGGGCGGGAACGCCTCGGTCAGCGACTCGAGCGACTCGAGCGCGTCGAGCGGGCTCGGCGCCGGGCCGCTGCGCGGCGCGTCGAGGTTGCTCATGTCCTCGACCGGGACCTCGACGCGCACCTCGATGGTCTTCGCCAGCTTCGGCTGGACCACCCGCACGGGACGGCCGCCGGCCAGGAACGCGCTCACCTCGTCGACCGGGCGGACGGTCGCCGAGAGCCCGATCCGCTGGGCCGGCTTCGGCAGCAACGAGTCCAGCCGCTCCAGCGAAAGCGCGAGGTGCGCGCCGCGCTTGCCGCCGGCGACCGCGTGCACCTCGTCGACGATCACGGTCTCGACGCCGCGCAGCGACTCCCGCGCCGACGACGTGAGGATGAGGAACAGCGACTCCGGCGTGGTCACCAGGACGTCCGGCGGGGTCTTGTTAAAGGAGCGGCGCTCGGCCGCCGTGGTGTCGCCGGTGCGCATCCCCACTTCGATCTCGGGCACCGGCAGCCCGAGCCGCCGGGTGGCCTGGGAGATGCCGGCCAGGGGCGCGCGCAGGTTCCGCTGGACGTCGACGGCCAGGGCCTTCAGCGGGGAGACGTAGAGGATCCGGCAGCGCTTGGTGGCCTCCGCCGGCGGCGGCTCCACCGAGAGCCGGTCGAGCGCCCAGAGGAACGCCGAGAGCGTCTTGCCGGAGCCGGTCGGCGCGACGACGAGGGCGTGCTCGCCCGCGTGCGCCGCCCGCCAGGCCCCCTCCTGCGCCGCGGTGGGCGCGGCGAAGGCCCCCGCGAACCAGTCGCGGGTCGCGGGGGAGAAGAGGTCGAGCACGTCAGTGGCCACGTCGTCCATGATGCGCGGCACCACCGACAGTTTCCGATCCTCCGGCGAGGATCACGCTGTCGGCGAACTGCGGGAAGGCGACGTCGACCGCCGGCCCGTCGGTGATCAGCCGATAGTCGCGGTCCAGCGGAGCCCAGTACGAAAAAGGGGCCTGGTCCAGCTTGGAGTGGTCGGCCAGCACGTACGCCTCGCCCCCGGCGTGGAGCATCGCGTGCTTGACCACCGACTGTTCCAGTGACGGGCAGCACAGCCCCCGGCCCTCGACCACGCCGTCCGCACCCAGGAACACCCGATCGGGTGAGATGTGCCGCAGCTGAGCCAGCATGCTCTCGCCCAGGATCGCTTCGTCGGGGTGCCGCAGCCGGCCGCCGAGGACGATGAGGTCGATCCCGGCGAACCCGGCCAGCTCGCGGATGGCGTCGACGCCGTTGGTGACCACCGTCAGCCCGTCGCGGTGCGCGAGGTGCCGGGCGAGCCTGCCGGTGGTGGTGCCGGCGTCGAGCAGCACGACCTCGCCGTCCTCGACCAGCGAGGCGGCTTCGCGGGCGATGGTCTCCTTCGCCGCCGAGTGCTCCTGGTCCTTTTCCCGCGGACTGCGTTCGGTGTCGAGCGCGCCGCCGTAGGTGCGGACGACGTGCCCGGCCCCGGCGAGCGAGGCGAGGTCGCGGCGGATCGTCGACTCGGAGACGCCGAACTCCTCGGCGAGCTCCGCGATGCCGCCGGAGCCGTCGCGGACGGCTTCGAGCAGCATCGCGCGCCGGTCACGGGTTCCTGGTCGCGGCTGGGACATGCGCCGAGTCTTCCACGACGGCCGGTTTCAGCCCGAAGAACGCCAGGCCGGCGGCCACGGCGAGGAACGCGGCCAGCACCACGAACCCGGTGGTCGCGCTGCCGGTGACGTCGGTGAGCCAGCCGACCAGGTAGGGCCCGGCGAACCCGCCGAGGTTGCCGAGCGCGTTGATCAGGCCCATCGCCACGGCGACCACTCCGATGCCGAGGATCCGGCTGGGGATCGCCCAGAACGGCCCGTACGGCATGTACACGCCGGTCGCGACGACGCAGAGCAGGACCAGCTGCACGGCCGCGGGCCAGTGCACGAGGTTGCCGAGCAGGAGCCCGGCGATGGCGACGAGCAGCGGCACGGTGACCGCGAGCCGCCGGTTGCCGGTCCGGTCGGACCAGTGCGCGCACGCGACCATCCCGGCCAGCGCGAGGACGTACGGCACGGCCGACAGGAACCCGACCGCGGTGGCCGAGCCGCCGGTCATCGTCTTCACCACCGACGGCAGCCAGAGCGAAAAGCCGTAGAAGCCGGTGATCCAGAAGAAGTAGACGCCGATCAACAGGAGCACCTGGTGGTTCGCCAGCGCTTGCCGGTAGCCCTGCTTCGCGAACGCGGGCTTCGCGTCCTCTTCGGCCTTCAACGTGCTTTCGAGGTACTCGCGCTCTTCGGCGGAGATCCAGCGGGCCCCGGCCGGCCGGTCGGCCACCGCGAACCACCAGACGACCGCCCACAGCAGCGGCGGCAGGCCCTGGAGCACGAACACCCAGCGCCACGACATGTGGTCGAGCATCAGCCCGGACAGCGGCGACATGACGATCGCCGAGATCGGCAGGCAGGTCATCCACAGCGCGTTCGCCCTGGCCCGTTCCGCCTGCGGGAACCACGACGCCAGCAGGATCAGCACCGCGGGCCACACGCCGCCTTCGAACAGCCCCAGCAGCAGCCGCGCCAGGTGCAGCTGCGTTTCGTTCCGCACCAGCCCGCACAGCACCGCCGCGACCGCCCATGCGACCATCAGGATCAGCACCGTCTTGCGGGCACTCCACTTCACCGCCAGCACGGCCGCCGGGATCTGCAGCACGAGGTAGCCGAGGAAGAAGATGCCGCTCGCCAGCCCCTTCGCACTGGCGGACAACGGGAAGTCGTCGCCGATGTAGGGCAGGATCACCGCGACGTTCGTGCGGTCGAGGTAGGCCAGCATGTACATGACCACCGCGACCGGGATGACGTACGCCCAGCGCTTGCGGGGGATCACCGGACGCCCGGTGGGTAGATCGCGGGCAGCTTCCGCGCGTACGGCGCCAGGGTCGCCGCGGCCTTGAACGCCGCGACCATCGTGCGGTGCGACGCCCGGCCGGTGCCGGCGATGTCGAACGCCGTGCCGTGGTCGACCGACGTGCGCAGGATCGGCAGGCCGACCGTCACCGAGACCGTGCCGTCGAAGTCGTACGTCTTCGACGCGATGTGCCCCTGGTCGTGGTAGAGCGAGAGCACGCCGTCGAAGTGGCCCTGGATTCCTTGGTGGAACACGGAATCCGCCGGGATCGGGCCGATCACGTCGAGCCCCGCGGCGCGCGCGGCGGCCACCGCGGGCGCGATCGCGACGATCTCCTCGTCGCCGAACTTGCCGTTCTCGCCGCCGTGCGGGTTCAGCGCGGCCACGGCGAGTCTCGGTTTCTCGGTGCCGAAGACTTCAAGCGCGGTGTACGCCTCGCGGATCGCGTGCTCGATGTTCTCCCGCGTGATCCGGTTGATCGCTTCGCGCAGCGAAAGGTGCCGGGTGGCGAAGAAGATCTTCAGCCCCGACACCCAGAACATGGTGTTGTACCGGGTCGAGCCGGTCAGCTCGCCGAGCATCTCGGTGTGCCCGAGGTGCTGCGAGCCGGCCGCCCAGATCGCCTCCTTGTTGATCGGCGCGGTCACGACCGCGTCGACCTCGCCGGCCAGCGCGAGCCGGGTGGCGACCTCGATCGCGCCGACCGCCGCCGCGCCCGCGGTCGCGTTGACCTCGCCCCACGGCAGGTCTTCCCGGACGACGCCGAGGTTGAGGACGTCGATCACGCCGGTGGTGAAGCGCGCGTCGGCGACCGTGGCGATCGGGTTGACCTCCAGGTGCAGGCCGAGGTGGCGGACCAGGCGTTCCAGCACGATCGCGTCGCCGACCGCGACCCCGCGCGCCAGCTGCAGGGACTCGGGCTCGGCGAGGGTCTTGAGGGTGATCTCCGGGCCGATGCCCACGGGGTCGCCGAGGGTGACGGCGAGGAGGGGGAGGTCGCTCACGGGTTGTTCCTTCCGGTGGCCAGCACGTGGTTCAGGTGTTCCGGGCAGGCGACGGCGGCGTCCCGGCCGCCGGTCAACCCGCCCTTGGTGGCGAAGGGCAGCCCGGCGTGCGGACCGCCGGAGAGCCGCCCGGCGACCGCCGGCGGCAGGACTTCGGTGTCGATCTCGAAGCCTTCGGCCCCGGGGGACTTCGTGACCGCGACGGCGATGTCGCCGCCGGAGGCGTAGAGCCCGCCGATCCGGTGCGCGCCGGGCACCGGCCGGGCCGCTTCGCCGAGCGCCGGCGGGATCCGTGCCGCGACCGCCGGGTCGGCCCTCGTGCCCGTGGCGGGGGCGCGCGTGCGGATGCCGGCGACCCGGTGCCCGGCTGCCAGTAGCTGCCCGGCCGCCGCCGCGACGGCCGGTGGATCGGGCCGGCCCGCCTCGACGTCGACGTACCGCGCGTCCGGCACCAGCTCGGTTTCCAGCAGCTGGTCGTGGGTCTGGCCGGTGATGCCGCCGATCACCGCGAGCACCGGCGGGACGGTGCCGTGGCCGGGCGCGAGGCCCGGCGCCGCGGCCAGCCGGACGCCGAAGGGCCCGGAGTCGACGGAGATCCACTTCGTGCCCTCGGCCGCCAGCCGGGCCGCGGCCTTGGCGACGGTGGTGAGGTGCCGGTTCGTCGTGGCGTCGCAGACGACGAGCCCGGCGGGGCACCGCAGGGCCGCTTCGACCGCGTCCACGCCCTCTTCGACGACGTCCAGCGGCAGTTCGGAGAGTTCGCAGCGGGTCGGCCCGAGGAGGGTGCGGACGCGCGAGGACGCGACCGGCGCCAGGGGGTCGCGCGCGGCGGGGCTTTCGGCTTCGGTCTCCACGCCGACGTTGCCGCGCAGCGTCGTGTCCACGCGTTTCACCGTCAGCTCGACCGGCCCGGTGAGCTCGATCGCGCGGCGGACCGCCCGCTCGGCGTGTGACGGCGAAGCGTGCCGGGTACCCAGGTTCACCGCCAGTGCGTCGATCCCGCTGTCCGCGCGGAAGCAGGGCGCGTCCGGCTCCAGCGATGCGGTGACCGAAACCGCGCGCAGCCCGAGGCGGGCGTTGAGCGCTCCGGAAGCGTTGCTGCCCGTGAGGTCGTCCCCGAGGACGAGCAGCTGGGGCATTGCAACGCTCCTTTGCGCGGTTCGTGCAACTCGGTTGACCGAACTGCGCATCTATCGTGCCTCGTGATCCACCTCTCCGTCAAGCGGCGGGGGACTTTCGCGGGTCCGCACGTGCGGTGACCGCGCACATGGCAGCATCACGGCGAACGCCGCCAAGGCGGGTTTTCGTGAAGGGAAGTGCAGTGCGGATCCTGTCGGTGGACCTCGGGACGTCCAACACCGTCGCCGTGCTTTCGGCGCACGGCATGCCGCCCCGGGTCGTCGAGGTGGACGGCTCGGCCAACATGCCGTCGGCGGTCTTCGCCACCGAAGAGGGCACGATCATGGTCGGCCGCGACGCCGAGCGCCGCGCCCGCCTCGACCCGACGCGCTTCGAGCCGAACCCCAAGCGCCGCATCGACGAACAGACCCTGCTGCTCGGCACCGACGTCGTCCCGGTGACCGACGCGCTGGCCGCGATCCTGCGCCGCGTGCTCGAAGAAACCACCCGCCAGCTCGGCGGCGAGCAGCCCGACGAGGTCCGGCTGACCCACCCCGCGCAATGGGGCCAGACCCGCCGCAACGTCCTGATGTCCGCCGCCCGCCTCGCCGGGATGGGCCAGAACATCCTGCTGGTGCCCGAGCCCGTCGCCGCGGCGGCGCACTTCGCGTCGTTCCCCGGCAAGTCGCTCGCGCCCGGGCAGGCCCTCGCGGTCTACGACCTCGGCGCGGGCACCTTCGACGTCGCCGTCGTCGGCGCCACGCAGAACGGCTTCACCGTGCTCGCCGAGGACGGCCTGCCCGACCTCGGCGGCCTCGACGTCGACCAGGCGCTGATGGTGCACGTCGGGCGCGAGGTCTCGCACTCGGACCCGCAGCGCTGGCAGCGGCTGCTGCGGCCCGAGTCCACCGGCGACCGGCGCACCCGGCGCGCGCTGCAGGAAGACGTGAAGGCGGCCAAGGAGGCGCTGTCGCGGCACCCGCAGACCGAGGTGCCGATGCCCGAGCCGTTCAAGGACGTCCTCGTCACGCGCGGTGAGCTGGAGGGCCTGGTCCGGCCGGCGATGCTGCGCAGCGTCGAGCTGCTGTCGCGGACGCTGCGCTCGTCGGGGCTGAGCCCGGACCGGCTGGCCGGCATCTACCTCGTCGGCGGGTCGAGCCGGCTGCCGCTGGTCGGGGCGATGATCGCGGAGAAGCTCGGCGTCGTGCCGGGCAGCCTGGACCAGCCGGAGACGGCGGTGGCGCTCGGTGCTCAGCACGTCGCCCGCGACGGCATGGGCGCGCGGACGCAGAACGTCGAAGGCGCGGTGGCGGCCGGCGCCGGGCCGCACCGCCCGCAGTACGCGCCGCCGCCTCCGCCGCAGCAACAGCAGTACCCGGGGTACGCGAACTTCCCGCCCAGCGGGCCGCAGCCGATGCCGTCGAACTTCCCCGCGTACTCGCCCGCCGCGGCCACCGAGCAGGCCGAGCCGAAGTCCGGCGGCAAGAAGAAGCTGCTCATCGGGATCGCGGCCGCGGTCGTCGTGGTGCTCGCCGCGGGGCTGACCTTCTTCCTGACGTCGTCGTCTTCGGTGCCGACCTACACCGCGGACCAGTGCAGGACGCCGGGTCAGGCGGACGACAAGGGCCTCACCGGCTGCCTGCGCCAGCTCGCCGGGAAGATCGCCGACACCGGCGACTGCAAGGCGGGCATGGGCAACGGCCCGGCGGCGCCGGCGAAGAGCCTCGGCGTGGCCTCGACCTGCTCCGCGCCCGGCCGCGCGGGCACGCAGGTGACCTACGTCCAGGGCGACAGCGCCGACACGCTCAAGGAGTACACCGACGGCCTGCTCACCTCCGCGGGCGGCGACCGCACCGAGGCCGACTGGGGCGGCAACGGGCTCAAGGGCCACTACTCGTCCGCGGCGGGCAAGACGTCGGCGGTGCTCGTGTTCACGGTGTCGGACCGGCCGCTGGTGGGCTTCATCTACCAGCTGAATTCGAACGACCAGGCGGCGGCGACCACACCGGACACGCTGGCCAACTACTTCGAGGCGAGCGTCCAGCCGGGGGAGTAGCCGGCGGCCCGCGATGTCATGAACGAGTCGTTCACCTCGCCCGACGCGGTGAAAGGGTCGTTCATGACGTCCGGACGCGGGTCCGGCGCCACTCGCGGTGGCCGGGCGGGGCGGGTGGCGGGCGCGAACGGACCGTTCGTGCCGCCGGGTTAGAGTAGCTTCGATGCGCATCACGGTTTTCCGGCGGCTGATGGCCGAGGAGTTCGGCCCCGGACGGGCCCAGGTACTGGCCAGGGACCACGTCATCAGCGGGCTCGGCGGGCGCACCGTCGACCAGGCGCTGACCGCGGGAATCCCGGCGAAAGAGGTCTGGCGAGAGGTCTGTGACGCCTTCGATGTCCCCTTCGAACGGCGCTGACCTGCGCGGATACACCCGGCTCCGGACCCGGGCGGGCGAAAACCCTAGCGCAAGGGTGTGTCGCTGCCGACCTCGAACACGTGTTCGTCTATCGTGTTGTCCACATCGGGTCCAGCGATCCACAGATTGGGCGCCGCGCCTGGAATTGTCGGTCCCCGCCGCTAGCGTCGGACCGGACAGTTGAAGAACCGACACAGAGCCCTCGAGACGGGGGGCTTCGACCAGCGAGGTGGACTTCCATGCCTGCAGCACCCGACAAGGACAAGGCGCTCGAGCTCGCGCTCGCGCAGATCGACAAGCAGTACGGCAAGGGCTCGGTCATGCGGCTCGGCCAGGACGGCCGCGCGCCCGTCTCCGTGATCCCGACCGGTGCGATCGCCCTCGACGTCGCGCTCGGCATCGGCGGGCTGCCCCGCGGCCGCGTGGTCGAGATCTACGGCCCGGAGTCCTCCGGTAAGACGACGGTCGCCCTGCACGCGGTGGCCAACGCGCAGCGCGCCGGCGGCATCGCGGCGTTCATCGACGCGGAGCACGCGCTGGACCCGGAGTACGCCAAGAAGCTCGGCGTCGACACCGACGCGCTGCTCGTCTCGCAGCCGGACACCGGTGAGCAGGCGCTCGAGATCGCGGACATGCTGATCCGCTCCGGCGCGCTCGACATCCTGGTCATCGACTCCGTGGCCGCGCTCGTGCCGCGCGCCGAGATCGAGGGCGAGATGGGTGACTCGCACGTCGGTCTCCAGGCCCGCCTGATGAGCCAGGCGCTGCGCAAGATGACCGGTGCGATGAACAACTCCGGCACCACCGCGATCTTCATCAACCAGCTGCGCGAGAAGATCGGCGTCATGTTCGGCTCCCCGGAGACCACGACCGGTGGTAAGGCGCTGAAGTTCTACGCGTCGGTCCGGCTCGACGTGCGCCGCATCGAGACGCTCAAGGACGGCGGCGAGCCGGTCGGCAACCGCACCCGCGTCAAGGTCGTCAAGAACAAGATGGCCCCGCCCTTCAAACAGGCCGAGTTCGACATCCTGTACGGCCACGGCGTCTCCCGCGAGGGTTCGCTCATCGACATGGGTGTCGACCAGGCGATCCTGCGCAAGTCCGGCGCCTGGTACACCTACGAGGGCGACCAGCTCGGCCAGGGCAAGGAGAACGCGCGGAAGTTCCTGCGCGACAACCCGGACATCGCCAACGAGATCGAGAAGCGCATCAAGGAGAAGCTGGGCATCGGCGCACAGGTCGACGCCGAGGCCGTCGAAGCTGTTCCGGCGCCGGTCGACTTCTGATCGAAGGAGCTCCGGAGGGGCTTCGGGATTGGGTGGGGTGTGCTCGCGGAAGGCGCTCGCCTGGATCCCTTCGCCGTGTTCTCCGGGGGTCGAACCCCCGGACCCCCGCCAGGGGGCGAGCCCCCTGGACCCCCGGGTGTGGTCGCGTGTGTGGTGATGCGCGATGTGGTTCGTGAAGAACGAGGAGTGAGCTGAGTGGCGAGGGCGCCGAAGGTTCCGCCGGCGGAGCTGCCTCCCGAGGAGCGCTACAAGAAGGCCAAGGAGATCTGTTACGACCTCCTGGCCGTGCGCGCGCGGACTCAGGAGGAGCTCCGGCAGGCTTTGCGCCGCAAGGGGTTCGACGAGGAGACCAGCGAGACCCTGCTCGGCAAGCTCGACCGGGCGGGGTTGGTGAACGACGCCGAGTTCGCGGAGCTGTGGGTCAAGTCCCGGCACGAGACCCAGGGCCTGTCCCGCACCGCGCTGATGGCCGAGTTGCGGCGCAAAGGCGTCGACGACGAGGTCGCGGCGCAGGCGGCGGGCGAGGTCGACCGCGAGTCCGAGGAGCAGATGGCCAGGGAACTGGTCCGCAAGCGCCTCGGCTCGCTGGGCAACGTCGACGAACAGACGGCGTTGCGGCGGCTGCTCGGCTTCCTGGCCCGCAAGGGCTACCCGCAGGGGCTGGCGTACAGCGTCATCAAGGAGGAACTCCGCGAGTACGGCGCGGAGTCCACCCTCCTCGACGACGCCTTCATCGACTGACGGTTTCAGGCGCCGGTGCGCGGACCACCGGCACCCGGCGGTCGGAGCGGTGCTTGCGGACCGCGAGCAGGAGCAGCGCCAGCAGCCCCATCGCGGCGCACGTGACCACGGCCGTCAGCAGCAGGAACTCGTTCAGCTGCCCGGCCGCCAGGTACGCGCCCAGTGCCACCGCCACCAGCGCGCACACCGCGCGGTCCACAATGGACTCCATGGACAGCAGGGTCGCGCGGTAGCGGGAGTCCGGGATGGAGTCGTTCAGCAGCTGCTTCTGCACCGGGAACGCGATGCCGGTCGCCACCGCGAAGACGCACAGCAGCACCACCGCCGGGAAGGGCCCCGCCCAGACCAGCAGGCCGAGGCACGACGCCATCACGATCGTCAGCGTGAACACCGAGCCCACCGGGCCGATCGCGCGGCGGAGGCGGTGAGGGCGGGCCGCGCCGAGTGCTTCGAAGACCGTCATCGCGGCCAGGACGGCGCCGTACCAGTTCACCGAAAGCGACTTCGACTCCAGGATCGGCTGGAACAGGTTCACCTGGCAGATCCGGACGAGGGTGAACATCGCGATGCCCTGCACCATCAGCAAAGCCAGCCACCGGGACGACCGCAGCGCGGCCACCGCGCCGCCGACGCCCGACAGCAGCGACGCCGTCTTGCCCGAGGTGCGTCGGCCGCCGGGGATCGGCGGGAGCTTGCAGGCGAGCGCCAGCGCCACGGCCGCGTTGATCGCCGTCAGCCAGTACGGGGAAGGGAGGTTCCACGTCATCAGCAGGCCGATCACCGGCCAGTACACGATCTTGCCGACCAGGCTGTACGCACGGCCGACACCCTCGACGCGGAGGTAGTGCTCTCCTTCGCCGTGGGCGTGCAGGTACTCGTACAGGTACGCGCTTTGCGCGCCGGACACGAGCGAGCGGGCCAGGGCGATCAGGATGAAGTGCAGCAGGAACCCGGGGTACGAGCCCAGGAACACCGGCACCAGGTTCGCCACCACCAGCACGCCGGCGCCCGCCGTCAGCGAGGTGCGGTAGTCGAAGCGGTCGGCGATCAGGCCCGTCGGGATCTCCAGCAGGCAGAACACGACGTAGTAGATGCTCTGGATGCCGAAGATCTCGCTGTCGGAGAGGCCGACGAGCTTCTGGTACTGGTAGAAGATCGGCACCCACAGCAGCAGGCCGAAGAAGAACTGGAACCCGTAGGTCAGCCGGACGGCGCGCTGGACGGCCGGTTTCGCGGGCAGGCGAAAGCCCAGCATGGTGGTGTCTCCTGGAGGATCAAACGGAATACGGACGCAGCTGCACGATGTGGATGTGGTCGCGGTCGGCGAGCCACTCGACGTCCACCGGCGAATCGAACGTGTAGTCGGGCGAGAAGTGGCCCTGCAGCAGGCGACCGGCGACGGCGAGCCGTTGCAGCTGCGCGTGGGCGGCTTCGTCGAGGTCCTCGGGCGCGTCGCCCAGCGACACCGTGCGGCCGCCGCCCTCGACCGTCGAATACAGGTACTGCATCGGCAGGACCGAGCCCTCGACGACGTCGGTGACCCGGGGCGACACGTTGACGTAGACCGTGCGGAAGTCCGCGCGGTTCATCGGGTTCGTCGTCACCAGCACGCCGCCGAAGTCGGCCGTGACCTGCTCCTGGATCACGACACCCATGTAGCAGTCGTCGAGGGAGATCCCGGCCTGGCGGCGCAGGCGGACGCTGCGCACCGACACCAGCGACGCCCAGACCTCCTTAACACTGGCGAAGATCCGCTCGGCGGTGGTGACGTGGTTGAGCGACTCGTAGATCCCGGCGGCCGAGAACCCGGCGAGGTCTTCGGCGTTCGACGAACTGCGCACGACGAACGCGCGCACGCCGGCCAGCTGGGACACCAGCGCGGAGTCGATCTCGCCGGCCAGCGCGCCGGGCATGCGGGCCGACCGGATCAGCGTCTGCAGCTCGACGCACAGCGGCTCGATCTCTCGCGCGTCCAGCTCCAGGGCCATCTTCAGCTTGCCGATGGCCTGCTGGATCCGCGGCGACGACTCCAGGAACCGCCGCTGCAGCGAGAACGGCAGGGCGATCCCGCGGGGGACGCGCACGCGCTCGTCGAGCAGCCGGCGGGCCGCGACGGTCAGGTCGGCGACCGCGGGGCTGGTGGCGGAGTCGGCACCCGCGAACCGGCCCGGAGCTGCGGGCTGGTCGGCAACCGCGAACCGGTCCTCAGCCGCGAACCGGCTTATAGCCGCAGGCTGGTCCGCACCCGCGAACCGGTCCTCAGCCGCGAACCGCCCCGGAGCCGCGGGCTGGTCGGGAACCGTGGGCTCGGCGCGGTGGTCGGATGCCGTCGGGCCGGTGGGGACGTCCAGCAGCCGGGCCAGGTACGGCAGCAGGTTCTCCCTCGGCGGGCGCGGCACCTGGTAGAAGCCGAGCAGCCGCTGGGAGCCGCGTGCCAGCACGTGGTGCAGCTCGCCGAGGTTGGCCGCCTTGGTGCCGTAGCGGTGGCGGTCGGCCGCGCGCAGGCGGGCGAGGTTCACGATCGGGCTGTGGTCGGCTTCCGGCTGCTCCAGCGTGACGCGCTGGGCGTACCAGCTCGGCGGCGTCGCGGCGGGCGGCTCGGGGATCTCGCGCAGGGACAGCGCCTGCGTATCCACCGTGTACTCGACCCACTTGCCGTCGAGGCCGCGGCGCTCGATCTCGGCGAGCGCGCCGAGCTGGACCGCGTTCGGGATCTGCCAGCCGGTGGCCAGCACGTTGGTGTGCGACAGCGGCGTCGTGTGCCGGGCGTTGATGATGCCCGACAGCCGCGGGACGTCGTCGGGGACGCGGTCCATCACGATGATGTCCGTCCAGTCCAGCGTCGCCGCCCGGTACTCGGCCTCGGTGCGGAACGCGCGCAGCCGGCCGGTGGCCGTGCCGGGGTTCAGCGCCACGAACGGCGCCGTCGAGAACAGCTCGTGCGCGAAGACGCGGGGCAGCTCGGCCGCCGGGATCTCCCGGACGATCCGTTCCTGCAGCTGGTTGGCCGGCTTGAACACCAGCGGCAGCGCCGGGTCGACGTGCTCGGCGACGAAGGCGTGGAACTCGCGGATCAGCGCGGCCGGCATCGTGTCGACCTCGACCGTCTCCAGCGAAAGCATCTGCGGGTGCCGGGCCAGAATGCCGAGCAGGAACCGGCGATCCGGGCCGTGGTAGAAAGCCTGGTTGTACGAGTCGATCTCCGCGCGCACCCGTTCCCCGGGGACGCCGAGGATCTCTTCGCCGATATAGATCGCGTGAAAGGAATGCCGCGCGTCGTTCAGGAAGTGGATCACCGACTTTTCCCGGTCCACCACGACCTTCACGAAGGAATAGCCGCCGAGGGTGCCGCCCAGCTGGTGGAGGGCGGACAGCGAAAGGCGTTCGCCGACCAGTGCGGCGACGTTCTCGGGGGCAGGACTGGGGGCGACCACATCGGTCAGGGACACCGGATCTCCTCGCTCGAAACAGCGAGGGTGAACGATAACAGGCCGGTAAATCACCCACCGGCGACGGGAATGCGCCATTCAGCGGAATTCATGACCACCGCCACACCCGCTCGGAGCACCGTTCCAGAGTGCTGGAACGGTGCTCCCGGAATGCGGACGCGCATTCCGCCGTTCGGGCGCGGGTGCCGACGCGGGGTGATCTCCGCTACAGCTTCGCGGCCTCCGCGGCCAGCTTCTCGATCGTCGCGGGCTCGAGCGACGCCGTCAGCCACGAACCGCCGATGCAGCCGACGTTCGGCAGCGCCAGGTACGAAGGCGCGGACGCCACCGTGATCCCGCCGGTCGGGCAGAACTTCAGCGACGGCAACGGGCCCGCGATCGACTTCAGGTACGCGACGCCGCCGGACGCCTCCGCCGGGAAGAACTTCAGCGCCGAAAGCCCGCGCTCGGCCAGCCGCATCGCCTCGGACACGGTGCTCGCGCCGGGCAGGAAGGGCAGCCCGGTCTCGAAGCACGCGTCGACGACCGCGTCGGTGCAGCCCGGCGTCACGAGGAACTTCGCGCCCGCGTCGGCGGCCTGCTTCGCGTGCTCCGGCGCGGTGACGGTGCCGGCGCCGATGACGATGTCCGGCACCTCCGCCGCGACGCGCTCGATCGCCGACAGCGCCGCCGGGGTGCGCAGGGTCAGCTCGATGACCCCGATCCCGCCGGCGAGCAGGGCCCGGGCCGTGGGCACCGCGTCGGCGGCGTCGTCGATCACCACGACGGGCATCACGGGGGACAGCGCGAGCAGGTCCTGACCGGTGGTCACTGACCGACCTCCTGGATTTCCAGAGTGTGCGTGGGCATTCCGAAGTGCTCCGGCGTCAAGGGCCCGAACACCGAAGCGCCCTGGTCAGCGGGGCCGACGGCACGGCGCAACGCGGCGAACAGCTCTCGGCCGGTGCCGGTCCAGGATGCTTCGGACGGCGGTCCGTCCACAAGCTCACGGCGGGCGAGTTCTTCGTCACCGGTGAGCACGTCGAGCGAACCGGCGGCGGCGTCCAGCCGGACGACGTCGCCGTCGGCGATGCGCGCGATCGGGCCGCCCGCCGCGGCTTCCGGCGTCACCTGGATGGCGGCCGGGATCTTGCCCGAAGCGCCCGACATGCGGCCGTCGGTGAGCAACGCCACCCGGTGCCCGCGGTCCATCAGCACGCCCAGCGCCGGGGTCAGGCCGTGCAGCTCCGGCATGCCGTTGGCCCGCGGGCCCTGCTGCCGGATCACCACGACGACGTCGCGGTCGAGCTCGCCCGCCTGGAACGCGGCCGTGAACGCCTCCTGCGTGGTGAACACCCGGGCCGGCGCCTCGACGACCCGGTGCTCCGGCGCCACCGCCGACACCTTGACCACCGCGCGGCCGAGGTTGCCCTCGACCATCCGCAGCCCGCCGTCCGCGGCGAAGGGGCGCCACACCGGGCGCAGCACCTCTTCGTCGAGGCTGCGGGTCGGCACGTCGCGCCAGACCAGCTCGCCGTCGGACAGGATCGGCTCGGCGCGGTAGCGGTGGAGCCCGAACCCGGCGACCGTGTGCACGTCCTCGTGCAGCAGGCCCGCGTCGAGCAGCGTGCCGACCAGGAACTGGATGCCGCCGGCGGCGTGGAAGTGGTTGATGTCCGCGCTGCCGTTCGGGTACACCCGCGCCAGCAGCGGCACGATCGCCGAGAGGTCGGAGAAGTCGTCCCAGGTCAGCTGGATGCCCGCGGCGGCGGCGATCGCGACCAGGTGCATCGTGTGGTTGGTCGAGCCGCCGGTGGCGAGCAGCGCGATGACGCCGTTGACGAACGCCTTCTCGTCGAGGATCCGCGAGACTGGCGTGTACTCCTCGCCGCGCGAGATCGCGACGGCCCGGCGCCCCGCCTCCTCGGTGAGCGCCCGGCGCAGGGGAGAACCCGGCTGGACGAAGCTGGCGCCGGGCAGGTGCAGGCCCATCACCTCGACGACCATCTGGTTCGAGTTGGCGGTGCCGTAGAACGTGCACGTGCCGGCCGAGTGGTACGACGCCGCTTCGGCGTCGAGGAGGTCTTCGCGCGTCGCGAGCCCCTCCGCGTAGAGCTGCCGGACGCGCGCCTTCTCCTTGTTCGGCAGGCCGGAGTTCATCGGGCCGGCCGGGACCAGCAGCGCCGGCAGGTGCCCGAAGGACAGGGCGCCGATCAGCAGGCCGGGCACGATCTTGTCGCAGACGCCCAGCAGCAGGCTTGCGTCGAACATGTCGTGGGACAGCGCGATCGCCGTCGACATCGCGATGACTTCGCGGCTGAACAGGGACAGCTCCATGCCGGCGCGGCCCTGGGTGATGCCGTCGCACATGGCCGGGACGCCGCCGGCGAACTGGGCGACGCCGCCCGCTTCGCGCACGGACTTCTTCAGCCAGGCCGGGTACTCCTGCATCGGCTGGTGCGCCGAAAGCATGTCGTTGTAGGACGAGACGATCGCGACGCCGGGGGCGCGCGCGGCCCGCAGGGCGGCCTTGTCGACGCCGTCCATCGCGGCGAACCCGTGGGCCAGGTTGCTGCACGCGAGACCGCGGCGGACCGGGCCTTCTTCGTGCGCGGCGGCCATGCGGGCGAGGTAGGCACCGCGGGTCGCGGCACTGCGGCTCGCGATGCGCTCGGTGACGTCGGCGACGACTCGGTGCAGCTTCGTGGTGGGGGCGGGGCTCATGTCCGGCTCCGGATCACTGGTGTGTGGTGGTTCGCGGGACGGCAACGCTGACGCCTCAGGGTCGTGACCCTGGCCACACTACCTCGGGAAAACGCCGAATCAAAATCGATTCAGAAGATCGACCCGCGTGACCCCGATCACCTCGCGAACCGTTAGTGTGCTAGTTGTCACACTGCACGACGCGCGGCAAAGCCGTAGGGGCGAACGCTCGCCCGGCCGGTTCCCTGTCGGCCCCACCACCACGGGAGGCATGATGTCCACCTCCGAGATCGCCGAGCTGCGGCGAACCATCGGCCAGCTCCGGCAGTGCGTCGGCGCACTGCGCTCTCGTTACGGCGACGCTTCGGCGGTGCGCCGGCTCGCGAACGACGTGGAGCGCCTCGACATCGACACCGCGGACCTCGACGGCACGCCCTTGGCCGTGCCCGCGCAGGCGAAGGCCGCCGAGCGCGTCCCGGTACCCGACACCCCCTACGACCCGGCGCTCTGGCACGGCGCCGATGACGAAGGCGTCGGCGGCTACAAGCGCGACCAGCGGTGAGCGCACCGGCTGACAACGGCGTCGGCACCGGCGTCCGGTCCCCCAAGCGGGCCCGGATCGCCGAGCGCACCCTCCGCACGGACCGGTGGTGGCTCCAGCCGCTGCTGACCGTGCTCGGACTGTCGGCGTTCATCATCTACGCGACGGTCCGCTCGTTCGTGCGCACCGCGTACTGGGTGCCCGACTACCACTACCTGACGCCGTTCTACTCGCCCTGCCTGTCCACGTCGTGCGTCGAGGGCTCGAGCCACTTCGGCCACTGGTTCGGCGACCTGCCGGGGTTCATCCCGCTCGGCTTCGTCGTGCTGCCGTTCCTGCTCGGGTTCCGGCTGACCTGCTACTACTACCGCAAGGCCTACTACCGGGCGGTGTGGTTCTCCCCGCCCGCGTGCGCCGTCGCGGAACCGAAGGCGAAGTACACCGGCGAGACGCGCCTGCCGCTGATCATCCAGAACGTCCACCGCTACTTCTTCTACGTCGCGCTGGTCGTCTCGCTGATCAACACCTACGACGCGATCACCGCGTTCCACGGGAAGACCGGCGGCTTCGGCTTCGGGCTGGGCAACATCGTCCTGCTGGCCAACGTGGTCCTGCTCTGGGCCTACACGCTTTCCTGCCACTCGTGCCGGCACGTCACCGGGGGCAGGCTGAAGCACTTCTCCAAGCACCCGGTGCGGTACTGGATCTGGACCAAGGTCTCGAAACTCAACACCCGCCACATGGCGCTGGCCTGGACGACGCTCGGCACGCTGGTGCTGACCGATTTCTACGTCATGCTCGTGGCCAGCGGGGCGATCTCCGACCTGAGATTCGTGAACTAGCCTCCGCCCTCTCCCGACAACGACGTCCCCATTTCCGAGGTGGAATTCCTACATGACCGAGGTCGAACGGCACAGCTACGACGTGGTGGTGATCGGTGCCGGTGGTGCCGGCCTGCGCGCGGTGATCGAAGCCAGAGAACGCGGCTTCCGCGTGGCGGTCGTGTGCAAGTCCCTGTTCGGCAAGGCGCACACGGTGATGGCCGAGGGTGGCTGCGCGGCGTCGATGGGCAACGCGAACTCGAACGACAACTGGCAGGTCCACTTCCGCGACACCATGCGCGGCGGGAAGTTCCTGAACAACTGGCGGATGGCCGAGCTGCACGCCAAGGAGGCGCCGGACCGGGTCTGGGAGCTCGAGACCTACGGCGCCCTGTTCGACCGCACCGCGGACGGGCGGATCAGCCAGCGCAACTTCGGCGGGCACACGTACCCGCGGCTCGCGCACGTCGGTGACCGCACCGGGCTCGAGCTGATCCGCACGATGCAGCAGAAGATCGTTTCGCTGCAGCAGGAGGACTTCAAGGAGACCGGCGACTACGAGGCGAAGATCAAGGTCTTCGCCGAGTGCACGGTGACCGAGCTGCTCACCACCGACGGGAAGATCGCCGGCGCGTTCGGCTACTGGCGCGAGAGCGGGCGGTTCATCCTCTTCGAGGCGCCCGCGGTCGTGCTCGCCACCGGCGGCATCGGCAAGTCGTTCAAGGTGACGTCGAACTCGTGGGAGTACACCGGCGACGGCCACGCGCTGGCCCTGCGCGCCGGCGCGAAGCTGATCAACATGGAGTTCGTCCAGTTCCACCCGACCGGGATGGTCTGGCCGCCGAGCGTCAAGGGCATCCTCGTCACCGAGGGCGTGCGCGGGGACGGCGGCGTGCTCAAGAACTCCGAGGGCAAGCGGTTCATGTTCGAGTATGTACCGGACGTCTTCAAGGGCCAGTACGCGGAAAGCGAAGACGAAGCCGACCGCTGGTACACCGACCAGGAGAGCAACCGCCGCACGCCGGACCTGCTGCCCCGCGACGAGGTCGCCCGCGCGATCAACTCCGAGGTCAAGGAGAACCGCGGGTCCCCGCACGGCGGCGTCTTCCTCGACATCGCGAGCCGGCTGCCGGCCGAGGAGATCAAGAAGCGGCTGCCCTCGATGTACCACCAGTTCAAGGAACTGGCGGACGTCGACATCACGGCCGAGCCGATGGAGGTCGGCCCGACCTGCCACTACGTCATGGGCGGCATCGAGGTCGACCCGGACACGGCCGGGGCGAGCGTGCCCGGCCTGTTCGCCGCCGGCGAGTGCTCGGGCGGCATGCACGGGTCCAACCGGCTCGGTGGCAACTCGCTGTCGGACCTGCTGGTGTTCGGCCGCCGCGCGGGGCTCGGCGCGGCCGAGTACGTGGACGGCCTCGGTGACCGGCCGGCCGTCGCGCAGTCCGATGTGGACGCCGCGGCGAAGATGGCGCTCGCGCCGTTCGACCCGCCCGCGGGTGCGTCGGCCGAGAACCCGTACACCCTGCACACCGAGCTGCAGCAGTCGATGAACGACCTGGTCGGCATCATCCGCAAGGCCGGCGAGATTGAGCAGGCGCTGGTGAAGCTGTCCGAGCTGCGGGAGCGGATCCTGCGCGTCACGGTCGAAGGGCACCGGCAGTTCAACCCCGGCTGGCACCTCGCGATCGACCTGCGCAACATGCTGATGGTCAGCGAGTGCGTCGCGAAGGCCGCGCTGACGCGGACCGAGAGCCGCGGCGGGCACACGCGCGACGACTTCCCGGGCATGGACGCCGAGTGGCGGCACAAGCTGCTGGTGTGCTCGGCTTCGGACGGGGACAACCCGGTCGTCCCGGACATCGGCGTCGAGGTGAAGGAGCAGGTGCCGCTGCGGCAGGACCTGCTGGAGCTGTTCGAATTCGGCGAACTCGGGAAGTACTACACCGACGACGAGCTCGAAGCGCACCCCGGGAGCAAAGCATGAGCTACAAGGCGAGTTTCCGGGTGTGGCGCGGCGACGACACCGGCGGCGGGCTGCAGGACTTCACGGTGGAGGTGAACGAGGGCGAGGTCGTCCTCGACATCATCCACCGGCTGCAGGCCACCCAGGCGTCGGACCTCGCGGTGCGCTGGAACTGCAAGGCGGGCAAGTGCGGCTCGTGCTCGGCGGAGATCAACGGCAAGCCGCGGCTGCTGTGCATGACGCGGATGTCGACGTTCACCGAGGAAGAGGTGATCACCGTGACGCCGATGCGGACGTTCCCGGTGATCCGCGACCTCGTCACCGACGTGTCCTTCAACTACACGAAGGCGCGGGAGATCCCGTCGTTCACCCCGCCCGCGGACCTCAAGCCCGGTGAGTACCGGATGCAGCAGGTGGACGTCGAGCGCTCGCAGGAGTTCCGCAAGTGCATCGAGTGCTTCCTGTGCCAGAACACCTGCCACGTGGTGCGCGACCACGAGGAGAACAAGGAAGCCTTCGCCGGGCCGCGGTACCTGATGCGCATCGCGGAGCTGGAGATGCACCCGCTCGACGTCGCGGACCGGCGTGACGCGGCCCAGGAGGAGCACGGCCTCGGCTACTGCAACATCACCAAGTGCTGCAGCGAGGTCTGCCCGGAAGGCATCCACATCACCGACAACGCGCTCATCCCGATGAAGGAGCGCGTCGCGGACCGCAAGTACGACCCGATCGTCTGGCTGGGCAACAAGCTGTTCCGCCGCGACAAGTGAGGTGACCCGCCTGGCATGGTGGGGACATGGAGATCGTGTCCCCACCGCCGTCCGGCCTCGCCGAGGACTACCCGCACCTCGCGCCTTCGCTCGCGACGCCGTGCGGCTTCCTGGTCCACCGCAAGGACCTGGCGTGACGCTGCTCGCCGGGGCGCACGTCTTCGACCCCGAAACCGGCGACGTCGTCCGCGCCGACGTCCGGCTCGACGGGGCCCGGATCGCCGAGGTCGGCCCGGGCCTCGACGGCGACGGGCGTGTCGACTGCTCGGGCGGGCTGCTGATCCCCGGGCTCATCGACTGCCACGTGCACGTCGCCTTCCCGCGGCCCGAGCCGTTGCCGCGCAGCGCGCGGATCCTCGAAGCCGTGCCGGTGCTGCGCGGCTTGCTGGCGCGCGGGATCACCACGGTGCGAGACGCCTGGGGCGCCGACGCCGGGTTCAAGCACGCGCTGCGCGAAGGCTGGATCGACGGGCCCGACCTGCTGGTCAGCCTCCGCCAGCTGTCGCCGACCGGCGGGCTCGGTGACAGCTGGGACCCACCCGCGGGCACGGTCGACAACTTCGGCGACCCGTCCTTGCCGGACCCGGTGTTCGACGGGCCCGACGCGGCCCGCGCGGCCGTCCGCCGCATGGTGCGCGCCGGCGCCGACTGGATCAAAGTCGGCGCCGGCGGCGCACTGCGGGCCGTGCGCGAGGGCACGGACGTCCGGCCGGCCGACGACGAGCTCGCCGCCCTGGTCGACGAGGCCCGCCGCACCGGCCGGGACGTCCTGGCCCACGCGCACACCGCCGAGTCGGTCACCTCGGCGGCCCGCGCCGGTGCCCGCAGCATCGAGCACGGCACGTTCCTCGACGACGACGCCGTGACCGCGCTGGCGAACGCCTGGTACGTCCCGACGCTCTCGCCGATCAGCGACAGCGAGTTCGCCGAGACGCACCGGCGATCACTGCGCCTCGCGGCGGAAGCGGGCATCCCGATCGCCGCCGGTTCGGACCTCGCTCCCCGTCCTCATGTCGACTTGACGACCGAGCTCCGCCTCCTGGCCGCGGTGCTCGGCCCCGCGGCCGCCTTGAAGGCGGCGACCGCCGAGGCCGCCCGCCTGCTGCGGCTGGAGCACGACCGAGGCCGGCTCGCGGTGGGGTTGCGTGCCGACGTGGTGCTGCTCGACGGCACGGACCTGGACGTGACCGACCTGCCCACCCGGATCCGGGCGGTCTGGCACGACGGCAACCGGGTCGGCTAGGTGTTCTGTCCAGGGGAGGTCGCGACCGTGGCGACAGGTGATCGGATGCTCTGGGGGTGCGGGAGGATCTCCGGTGCCGAGGTGGATCGCGGCATCCGGGATGACTGACCGCTCATCCCGCGCGCTGACCGGCCCGGACACCTGCCCGGCTCGTACGGCGAGTCCTCGAAGTCCGGCCGGTCCGGCGATGGGAAAAGGCCGGGTTCAGCCCGCCATGACGTCGAACTCCTCGGCCAGCCGGACCAGGAACGCCCGGGACTCGTGCTCCGACAGGGCAATCTGTTCCAGCCGCGTGCGCAGGACGTAAAAGGCTTCGACCGCCACGCGTTCGTCGATGAACAGCCCGGCCGCGAAGGTCTCTTCGTAGGCCACCGGCGGGTGTTCGGCGAACTCGAGGATCGTGAACCGGCTGCCGACCAGGTGGTACGGCGGTGCGGAAGCGGGGACGACGCGGATGGTGCAGTGCGGGAGGTTGGTGGCCAGCACCAGGTACTGCAACTGTTCGTGCATCAGCGCCGGGTCGCGCAGGACCGACCGCAAGGTGTGCTCGTACACGAAGTAGAGGCACTGCGGCGGGTTCCGGCGCTGCAGCAGCTGTTGCCGGTCGATCCTCGCCTGGACGAGGGCCTTGAGCCGATCCGTGGTGTACCGGCCGGACAGCTCGTAGACCGAGCGCACGTAGTCTTCGGTCTGGAGCATGCCCGGCAGGGCCATCGGGCTGTTCGAGATCACCGCGGTCGCCAGGTTTTCCTGGATGATCAGCGACTTCATCGGGTCGACGAGCTTGTCGAAGTACGGCCGCACCCAGTACAGCTCGCTCGGCGGCCGGGTCAGGTGCAGCAGCCGGTCGCGTTCGGACGCGTTGGTTCCGCAGTGGGCCAGGTAGATCGCCGCGTCGATCGGCGAGATCCGGCGGCCGTTCTCCCAGCCGGACACCTTCGACGCCGACCAGTGGGCGCGCCGGGCTACTTCGCGCAGCGACATTTGTCTCGCCTCGCGCTGGGTTTTCAGCTCGACACCCATCTCCCGGGTGCGCACCGTGCTCTTTTCGGTCATGCCCCGCACGTTAAAGGCAAGCACCGACAAAACGGCTTCTGCCACGCAGCGGTTCACCGGAAGGGATGTTGCTGTTCTGCCTGTGTGACAACGGGTTCCGGTCGCAAAGCACTGCGAAGCAGCTTCGCACAATGAAGCGTGCTTCGCACCTTCGCTAAGTAGCGCGGGCATTAATGGCGTCCATTTCGGGAATCGTACGAGGCGACGGCCGGGATGTCACCGGCCGCCGCGATCCGGGTGCCCGAGTGGTTCGCCGAGAACGCCGGGGCGCGTGGTGGTTGACTGCCCGCATGGCTGAACCGAAACCGCGGGACCTGGCCGCGTTGCTGCTGGCCCTCACCGTCGTCACCGGTGTCGTCGACGCCGTCAGCTTTCTCGGGCTCGGGCGGGTCTTCGTCGCCAACATGACCGGGAACGTCGTCTTCCTCGGGTTCGCCGCGGCGGGGGAGACGACGCTTTCCGTGCTCGCCTCGCTGACGGCCGTGCTGGCGTTCCTCGCGGGCGCCCTCGCCGGCGGGCGGCTGGGGCGCGCCGGGGACGACTACGACACCCTCCGGCGGGCCACCGCGGTGCAGGCGGGGCTGATCGCGGTCGCTGTCGTGCTGTCCGCGACGCTCGGCAGCGGTACGCGGCTGGGCAGCGAGCTGCTGATCGTCGTGCTCGGGCTGGCGATGGGCCTGCAGAACGCCGCCGTCCGGCGGATCGGGGCGCCCGATCTGACCACGACCGTGCTGACCATGACGCTGACCGGCTTCGCGGCCGATTCGAAGGCCGCCGGCGGGGCCGGGTCGCACCCGGTGCGGAAGGTCGCCGCCGTGGGAGCGATGCTCGTGGGGGCGCTCGGGGGCGGGGTGCTCCAGCTGCACGTCGCCATGTGGACCGCGCTGACGCTCGCCCTGGTGCTCGTGCTGGCCGTGGCGGCGGTGCTGCAGACCGGGGCTAGCCGAGGGCGCGGCCGCCGTCCACCAGCAGCCGCTGGCCCGTGATGAAGCCCGCTCCCTCCGACGCGAAGAAGCTCACCGCCGCGGCCACGTCGTCGGGGGTGCCCAGGCGGCCCATCGGCACCCCGGCCAGGTAGGCCGCGCGCTCGGCTTCCGGGACGTCCGCGTGGCGCTCCACCGGGACGAAACCCGGGGCCACCGAATTGACCGTGATGCCGTCCGGGGCCAGCTCGCGGGCCCACGCCCGGGCCAGGCCGGCCTGGGCCGCCTTGGCCGTCGCGTAAGCCGAACGGCCCGGTGGCGGGCGGTCCGCCACCTCCGAATCGATGTGGACGATCCGGCCGTACCCGCGGGCGCGCATGCCCGGGAGCACCGCGTGGCCCAGCAGCACCGGCGAGCGCACGAAGAAGTCCAGGTGGCCCAGGTGCCCGGCCCAGTCCACATCGGACAGCGGGACGTCCGGCTGCGGGCCGGTCGCGTTGACGACCAGGACGCTGATCGGGCCCAGCAACGCCGTCGCCGCGTCGACCAGCTCGCCCACCGCGCGCCGGTCGGTCACGTCGGCGGCGAAGGCCGCGGCCCGGCCGCCTTCGGCCAGGACCGCCTCCGCGGCGGCCTTGAGGTCGGGATCGTCGTGCAGGCCGTTCAGCGCCACGGCGAACCCGTCGCGGGCCAGCCGCCGGGCGATCGTGCGGCCCAGGCCTCGGGAGCTTCCGGTCACCAGTGCGACACCCATGGCCCGACGCTAGGGGAGATCGGCGGACACCGAAAGGCCCCCGACGGGTACGCCGGGGGCCTTTCGGTGAGCGGGGGGACTCAGCCGCCGGCAGTGCCGGCGGCCGAACCGAGCGCGACCTGCTCGAGCTTGCCGCCGGTCCCGGCGATGACCTTCTTGTTGCGCCGGTTGCGCCGCTCCAGGTACGTCGCCAGCGCGGTCAGCAGCAGGCACATCACGACGTAGATGACGGTCGCCACGATCGTGGACGGCACGATCGGCCGCCCGAACGTGCCCTGCGAACCGATGTACCGCGCGTAGTACAGCAGCTCCTGGAACGTGATGATGAAGCCGAGCGCGGTGTCCTTCAGCAGCACGACCAGCTGGCTGATGATCGTCGGCAGCATCGCCCGGATCGCCTGCGGCAGCAGGACCAGGAACATCACCTGGGTCTTGCGCATGCCCAGCGCGTACGCGGCTTCGCTCTGCCCCTTCGGCAGCGACTGGATGCCCGCCCGGAAGACCTCCGCCAGCACCGAGCCGTTGTACAGCGTCAGGCCGAGCACCACGCCGAGGAACGGCGTCATCGGCACGCCGACGGTCGGCAGGCCGAAGTAGAACAGGAACATCAGGATCAGGGCGGGGATGGCGCGGAAGAACTCCACGACGAACCCGGCGATCCCGCGGATCCACGCGTGGTCCGACAGCCGCCCGGCCGCGAAGATCGCACCGAAGATCAGCGCCAGCACGGCCGCGGCCGCGAACGCCTCGAGCGTCTGGAGCACCGCGTTGCCGAGGTCGCGCTGCACCTGCGCGTACTGCAGCCACTCCCACTTGCGGGCGGTGAACTGGCCGCTGTCGTAGAAGCGCCACCCGATGTAGCCGAGGAACCCGAGCACCGCGACGGTGCCGACGACCGCGTAGGTCCGATAGCGCAGCCGGGCGCGCGGGCCCGGGACGTCGAACAGCACGTTGCTCATCGGGCCACGCTCCAGCGCTTCTCCAGGCTGCGTTGGACGAACGACAGCACGGCGACCAGGATGATGAAGCCGAGCGCGACCCACAGCAGGCCGACCAGCTGGTTCTCGCCGCGTTCGGACAGGTACGAGCGGATCGCGCCGGCCTCCGCGACGGAGAAACCGGCGGCGATCGTGGTGTTCTTCAGCAGCGCGATCAGGGTGCTGATCAGCGGCGGGACGACCGAGCGCAGCGCCTGCGGCAGCACGACCTGGCCGAGGATCTGGCCGAACGTCAGCCCCAGCGCCCGGCCCGCCTCGGCCTGGCCGACCGGCACGGTGTTGATGCCCGAGCGCACGACCTCGCAGATGAACGCCGCGGTGTAGACGGTCAGCGCGGTCACCGCGGCCGGGAAGTAGTCGAGCTTCACGATGTCCAGCAGCGGGTACGCGAAGACGAAGAAGGCGAACACCAGCGTCAGCGGCGTGTTCCGGGCGATCGTCACGTACGCCGTGCCGACGGCGCGGAAGACGGGCACCGGGCTCACCCGCAGCATGGCCAGGACCGTGCCGAGGACCAGGCTGCCGACGGCCGAGAGCACGAACAGCTCGATCGTGCGGAGGAAGAACGGACCGAACAGGTCCAGGTTGTTGAAGAGGACGTCCATGAGCCTTCCCCGCGTCCGTTTCAGGCGGTGGTCAGGTGGTGGATGTGGGAAGGCCGGTGGACCGGGAACCCCGGTCCACCGGCCTCGGTGTCACGTCAGTACTTCTCGAGGGTCGGCTTCTTGGCGGCCGAGCCCGACTTGCCGAGGGTGGCGTCGTAGATCTTCTGCCAGGTGCCGTCGTCCAGCGCCTTCTGCAGGATCTCGTTGACCTTGTCGCGCAGGACCTTGTCGTCCTTGTTGAGGCCGATGCCGTACTTCTCGGTGGAGAACGTCTGGCCGACGACCTTCAGGTTGTCCGGGTCCTGGGACGCGTAGCCCTTGAGGATCGCGTCGTCGGTCGTGACCGCGTCGACGTCCTTCGACAGCAGCTTCTCGACGCACTGCGAGTACTTCTGGAACTCGACGATGTTGCCCGGCTCGGTCAGGTTCTCCGAGCGGATCTTCTGGATCGGGGTCGAGCCGGTGACCGAGCAGACCTTCTTGCCCTTGAGGGTGTCCTTGCCGGTGATCGACGAGTCGTCCTTGCGCACCAGCAGGTCCTGGCCGGCAACGAAGTACGGGCCGGCGAAGGAGACGAGCGCCTTGCGCTTGTCGGTGATCGAGTACGTGCCGACGTAGTAGTTCACGTCGCCGTTCGCGATCGTCTGCTCACGGGCACCGGAGTCGACCGTGCGGAAGGTGATCTTCTCCGGGTCGAAGCCGAGGCCGGCCGAGACGAGCTTCGCGATCTCGATGTCGAAGCCGCCGAACTTGCCGGTCGTCGGGTCCTTCTGGCCCAGGCCGGGCTGGTCGTCCTTGGCGCCGACGGTCAGCGCGCCCGCCGACTTCATCTTCGCGAACACCGGGGAGCCGGCCAGGTCGACGCCGGACGCGACCGGGTAGGACGGCAGCGCGGCGGCGCTCGAACCGCTCTGGTCGCCGGCACCCGGGGTGCTCGGCGTGCCTTCCTTGCCGCAGGCGGTCAGGGTGGTCAGCGTCAGGCCACCGACGAGCACTCCCACCGCGAGGGTGCGGATCCTCATGTGAATTTCTCCTGTGTGTCGTCACCCGCGGCGCGAAGGCGCCGCGGAACGTTCTCTCAGTGGGTCAGGATCTTGCCGAGGAAATCCTTCGCGCGCTCGCTCTTGGGCGCGGTGAAGAACTCTTCGGGCGTCGTGTCCTCGACGATCTCGCCGTCGGCCATGAAGATCACCCGATCGGCTGCCCGGCGGGCGAAGCCCATCTCGTGGGTCACGACGAGCATCGTCATGCCGTCCTTGGCCAGGCCCGTCATGACGTCGAGGACTTCCTGGACCATTTCCGGGTCCAGCGCCGAGGTCGGCTCGTCGAAGAGCATGACCTTGGGCCGCATCGCCAGCGCCCGCGCGATGGCGACGCGCTGCTGCTGGCCGCCCGAGAGCTGCGCCGGGTACTTGTCGGCCTGGTTGGCGATGCCGACGCGCTCCAGCAGTTCCATCGCCGTCTTGCGCGCTTCGGCCTGCGAGGTCTTGCGGACCTTCACCGGCGCGAGCATCACGTTCTCGACGATGGTCTTGTGCGCGAACAGGTTGAACGACTGGAACACCATGCCGACGTCGGCGCGCAGGGCGGCGAGCGCCTTGCCTTCGGCGGGCAGCGGGACGCCGTCGACGGCGATCTCGCCCGAGTTGATCGGCTCCAGCCGGTTGATGGCCCGGCAGAGGGTCGACTTGCCCGACCCCGAGGGGCCCAGCACCACGACGACCTGGCCGCGGGGCACCTCGAGCGTGATCTCCCTGAGCACGTGCAGGTCGCCGAAGTACTTGTTCACGGCGGACGCCTTGATCATCGGCGCCGCCACCTCCGCGGTCATCTGGCCTCCAGGATCGGTCGAATGCGGCGTGGGTCACCACGCGATGGCGAGAACCTACCGTTGCTCTACCTGCTCGCAAGGCGGCTTGACCCATTCTTAGGGTTTCAAGTGGGTATCGATGTCCGATTCGGCACCCGGCGCGCCGACGTCCTAGAGTTCGTCGCTACCGGCGCGGTGAAGCAGGTCACCAGGGAGGGTGGACGGGTGCGGGTGCTGCTGGTGGAGGACGACGACCGGGTCGCGGGGGCGCTGATCCCGGCGCTGACCCGCCGCGGCCTGGCGATCGCCCGGCTGGCCACCGGCGCGGGTGTGCTCGAGCGGGTGAACGAGGTCGACGTCATCCTGCTCGACCTCGGCCTGCCGGACATCGACGGCGTCACGCTGTGCCACCAGATCCGCGCGGTCAGCGACGTCGCGATCATCGTCGTGTCGGCGCGCGGCGAGGTCGACGACCGGATCAAGGGCCTGCGCGCGGGCGCCGACGACTACCTGGTCAAGCCCTACGACGTCGAGGAGCTGCTCGCCCGGGTCGAGGCGGTGCGACGCCGCCGCGGCGAGCACACGACGGCCGAGCCGGTGGTGATCCGGGTCGGGGACGTCAGCGTCGACCTGTCCCGGCACGAGGTGCTGGTCGACGGGCGCGCGGTCGCGTTGTCCCGCAAGGAGTTCCAGGTGCTCGCGCTCGTCGCGGGCGCACGTGGCGCGGTCTGCTCGCGCGAGCACGTGCTCACCGAGGTGTGGGGCCACCGCGGTCCCGCGGAGAGCCGCTCGCTCGACGTCCACGTCGCCACGCTGCGGACGAAGCTGGGCCGCCCGGCGCTGATCGAGACGGTCCGCGGGGTCGGCTACCGGCTCGGCGGCCAGGTCTCGCGGAGCTGACGGCGTGCGCGTCCGGCTGCAGGGCATCGTGCTGACGCTGGTCGCGTTGCTGGTGTTCGGCCTGGGCATCCCGCTGGCCACCACGATCGCCGCCGGCGCGCAGCAGGACCTCTTCCTCGACCGGCTGACCGACACCGCGCGGTTCGCGTCGCTGGCGCAGCGGCCGCTGCTGGACAACAAGCCGTCGCTGCTCGACCCCGACCTGCGCCGCTACACCGAGGTGTACGGCGTCCAGGTGCTCGTCTTCGACCAGGACGGCAAGCCGGTGGGCAGCTCGCTGGGCCCGAACGCCGCACGGCTCGACATGCGTGCCCCGCGGATCAGCGACCCGGTCCACGAGGCGCTGGCCGGCCGCCGTTCCCAGCCCGGCGGCGTGCTGATGCCGTGGGACGCGACCCCGTTGGTGCTGGCCGAACCCGTGCTCGCCGACGGCGAGGTGCGCGGCGCGGTCGTGACCGTGTCCGACACCGGCGCCGAGCGGGCCGACGTGCTGTGGTGGTGGCTGCTGCTCGCCGCGGGCGGGATCCTCGCGTTCACGCTGGCGCTGGCCGTGGCGATCCCGGTGGTCCGGTGGATCCTGCGGCCGGTGCACCGGCTCGACGACGCGACCGGCGCGCTGGTCGCGTCCGTGGTCAGCGGGCGCGAGGCCGAGCCGGTGGGGGAGAGCGGCGGGCCACCGGAGCTGCGGCAGCTCGGCCGTTCCTTCGACCGGATGGCCGAGAGCGTGTCGGGGGCGCTGGCCGCGCAGCGCGCGTTCGTCGCGGACGCCTCCCACCAGCTGCGCAACCCGCTGACCGCGTTGAAGATCCGGCTCGGCAACCTCGAAGGCCACGTCGACGACGAGCCGGCCGCGGCCGACCTCGAGGCCGCGCGGGTCGACGCGGGCCGGCTGCACCAGATCCTCGACGGGCTGCTGTCGATGGCCCGCGCCGAGGCCTCCGGCGGCGAGCTGGACCCGGTCGTGCTGGACGAGGCCGTCGCCGAGCGGGTCGCCGACTGGTCGGTGGTCGGCGAGGCCAGGGACGTGCGGCTGGTCGTGGACACCCCCGGCGACGGCGTGTGCGTGCGCATGCCGCCGCGCGGCGCCGAGACGATCCTGGACGCGCTGCTCGACAACGCGCTGAAGTTCACCGCGGCGGGCACCGAGATCCAGGTCACCGTCGAGCGCGACGACGACCGCGTGCGCCTGTCGGTCCGCGACCACGGCCCGGGCGTGCGGCCCGACGAGCTCGACCGCGCGCTGGACCGCTTCTGGCGCAGCCCGGCCCACCAGAACGTGCCCGGCTCGGGGCTGGGCCTGGCGATCGTCAGCGAGATCGTCGCCCACTCCGATGGCGAACTGGTCCTGGACCTGCCCGAAGGCGGCGGCCTCCGGATCTCGATGACGTTCCCGGCGGCTTAGGTCTTCTTCGCCCGGTAGTAGCGCAGCGCGCCCGGGTGCAGCGGGATCGGCTGGGTCTCGATGCCCGGGTGGACGTCGATCGACAGCGCCGCCGGGTTGGCGACGGCGAGCTGCTGCCGGGCCGCGAACAGGCCGCTGACCAGTGCTTCGGCGACGTCTTCGCGCATCGACGTCGGCACCACGAGGAAGTTCGGCACCACGAGCGTGGTCACCGGCTGGAGCTGGTCGTAGGTGCTCGCCGGGATGGTGGCCGTGCCGTAGACCTCGCTGAGCGCCTGCATCTTCGGCATCTGGTCGGCGATGTCGACCAGCCGCAGCCGGCTCTTGTTGTCCGCGAGCTTCGGGGTCGGCAGCCCGCCGGACCAGAAGAACGCGTCGACGTCGCCGTTGAGCAGCGCCGCGACGGAGTCGTCGAGGCCGCGGGTGATCGTGCTGACCGCGCCGGTCAGATCGGCCGCGGCGAGCAGCTTCCCGGCGATGTACTCGACCCCGGAGGCGGGCGAGCCGATCGCGATCCGGCGCCCGCGCAGCTGCGCCACCGACCGGATGTCGGAGTCGGACCGCACGACGACGTGCAGGTAGTCGTCGTGGATCCGGGCGAGCGCGGCGAGCCCCCGGTTGGTCCGGTACTGGTCGGCGGCGACGTCGGCGGCCACGAAGGCGACGTCGGCCTGCCCGCTCAGCACCCGCGCGACGTTGTCGGGCGACCCCTGGGTCTGCAGCACCTGCGGCCGCTCGATGTCGAGCCCGGCCTGCCAGGCGGTGGCGAGGGTCTGGGCGAGCTTGTCGTAGACGCCCCCGGGGTTGCCCGCGGCGATGCGGAGGTGGACGTCGGCGAAGCCGCTGGTGCAGGCGGTGAGGACCAGGAGGAGGACGGCCGCCAGTGCCAGCGCGCGTGGTCGCCGGGTCCCGGTCACGTGCCGATCGTGCCAGACGCGGCGCTCGCCGTCAGTCGGTCATGCCCGCCACCAGCGTGCGCAGCCTGGTGAGGGCGCGGTGCTGCGTCACCCGGACGGAGCCGGGGGACATGCCCAGTGCGGCGCCGGTCTCCTCCGTCGAAAGACCCGTCACCACCCGCAGGATGACGACTTCGCGCTGCTGGCGCGGCAGCATCGCCAGGAGCCGGCTGAGGCGTCCGTTGAGTTCGCTGCTCAGGGCACTGGTCTCGGGCTCGGCGTCGACTGCCGGACGTTCGGGCAGCTCCGGGACGGGCTCCGATCGGTCGCGGGCGGCGGCCCGGTGCGCGTCGGCCACCTTGTGGGCCGCGATCCCGTAGACGAACGCCAGGAAGGGGCGGCCCTGGTCCTGATAGGCGGGCAAGGCCGCGAGCACGGCGAGGCAAACCTCCTGCGCGACGTCGTCGGGTGAGACGAGCGAGTGCTGTCCTCCGCCCATCCTGGCGCGGCAGTAGCGCACGACCAAGGGGCGGATGGCCGCCAGCAACCTCTCGACCGGCGTGTTTTCACCGTCGACCGTGACGAGTGCCACCGTGGCGGCCTGGTCAGCGTCCGCAGGCAACCGGCGCTCCCGGGGTCGGGGTGCAGGTCTCGCGGCCGGTGATGCTGATCGGCCCGGCCGTGAAGTCGGCCCGCAGCAACCACAGCCCGCCCACCACGGCCCCGATCACCAGCAGGATCACCAGCACGGTCCGGAGGGTGTTCGGCGTGCTGGTGACGATCTTCTCGATCAGCCAGACGACGTTGCCGCTCACCGGGCCGCCTTCCGCCGGGCCGCGCTGAGCTCTTCGTAGCGGCCGGTCAGCTGCTCGACCTCGCTGTCGCGCAGGCCCAGTGCGCGCAGGAAGACGGTCATCTGGTCGGTCCGCGGCAGCGTGGTGCCGCTCAGCAGCCGGCAGAGGGTGGCGCGCGACATCGCCTTGGTGACGTCGCCGTCGGCCTCGCACAGCCGGGCCATCCGGCGCAGCACGTCGACCTTGCCGAGGTCGTGCCGGAGCATCGCCCGCCGCAGGTCGAGCGCGAGCCCGGCGAGCGCGTCGCCGGGCAGGTCCGGGTTGTGCTTCGCGAACTCCTCGAGCGCGGCGGCCCACCAGATCCGGTGGGCCTCGCGCACGGGAGCGCCCACACCGGCGGCGATGCCGCGCACGAGCCGCAGGCGGGGCAGTTCGGCGCCGCCGAGCGCGCCGGACACGGCGCTGACGGAGTAGCTCGCCGCCGCCGCGACTTCTTCCAGCGACGTTTCACCGACGAAACCGCGCAGCCACTTCTTCAGCGCTTTCACGGCGGGTCCGGCCTCGGCGGGCAACGCCGATTTTCTCCGCCCCGGCCGCGGCCGGTACGCGGGCACGGGGGTACTCACGAAAGGGGGCACCGGAAATCCTCCTCGATCACGTCGTCCAGGCGAGGCAGCCGCCGCCGGGGTGCCGGATTGCCGTCCGGGCCCAAGATCCTCGGTGCGACCGAATTACCGAGATCCTGGCCCACCGCGTAGCCGTCGGCAACGGTCTGTCATATTTTCCGGAAATCGCCGTGATCGGAACGAGATTCGATCAAGGGTCGTCTTTTTCCGCTGTTCGTCTCACTCGGGGAACGTCCGGCGGCGGCCGCGACGACAAGGGGGCGAATGGCCGAGGACCTCCGTCGCACCGTCCAGGCGAGGCTCGAAGCCGCACCGGTCCCGTTGCCGCGGGACCTCATCGCCGGCGCCGGCCTGGTACCGGCGCTTTTTCCGCTGTTCGTCTCAGCCGGGGAACGTCCGGTGCCCGCCGTGACGACAAGGGGGCGTACGGCTGAGGACCTCCGTCACTTCGTCCGGGCGAGGCTCGCAGCACCGGCCGGCCCGTTGCCGCGGGCCGCGCACCGCAGTCCATGAGACGAGCTCCCGGAACGTGCGAACCTAACGTCGGACCCATGAGTTCTGCCACGTACCTGTCCACCGCTTCGACCCGGTGGGACGCGCGGCTGTGGGGAGTTCTCCTCACCGTCTCGATCGTCACGGCGCTCGACGCCCTCGACGGGTCGATGGTCGGGGTCGCGCTGCCCGCCATCCAGGCCGAGTTCGGGTTGTCCACGAACGCGCTGCAATGGGTCGTCAGCGGGTACGTGCTGGGCTTCGGCGGGCTGCTGCTGCTCGGCGGCCGCACCGCCGACCTGCTCGGGCGGCGCCGGGTCTTCCTCGCCGCCGTTTCGCTGTTCGCGCTGGCTTCGCTGTTCGGCGGGCTCGTCGACGACGGGACGCTGCTGATCGTGAGCCGCTTCGTCAAGGGGGCGGCCGCCGCGTTCACCGTGCCCGCGGCCCTGTCCATCGTGACCACGACGTTCCGGGAAGGGCCCGCGCGCAACAAGGCGATCAGCATCTTCGCCGTGTTCGGGGCCAGCGGGTACTCGGCCGGGCTGGTCTTCTCCGGGCTGCTGACCGAACTCGGCTGGCGCTGGACGTTCCTGCTGCCCGCGCCGCTCGCCGCGGCGGTGGTGGTCGTGGCGTGGAAGCTGATCCCCGCGTACCGCACCGAGCCGTCGGGCGGCTACGACCTGCCCGGCGCGCTCACCGGGGTCGGCGGCTCGCTGCTGCTCGTGTACGGCGTGGTCGAGGCGCCCGAAACCGGCTGGGTCGCGCCCCGCACGCTGATCACGTTCGTGGTCGCCGTCGCGCTGCTGGTGGCGTTCGTGCTCATCGAGAAGCGCACCCGCAATCCCTTGCTGCGGCTGGGCATCCTCCGCTCCGGCCCGCTCGCTCGCGCCAACCTGGGCGCCGCGCTGTTCTTCGCCTCCTTCATCAGCGTCCAGTTCGTCGTGATGCTCTACTTCCAGCGCGTGCTCGGCTGGTCGCCGCTGCAGACGGCGCTGGGCTTCCTGCCGGCGGCGATGATCGTGGCGTTCGGCTGCCCGCGCGTCGACCCGCTGATCGAGCGCGTCGGCACCGCCCGCGCAATCTTCGCCGGGGTGGTCGCGCACGTGCTCTCCTACGCGCTGTTCCTGCGCGTCGACGAGCACTCGGGCTACGTCGGCTCGGTGCTGCCCAGCATGATCCTGCTCGGGCTCGGCTTCGCGCTGGCCTTCCCGTCGTTCAACATCCAGGCCACGGCCGGCATCCCGGACGGCGAGCAGGGCCTGGCCGGCGGCCTGGTCAACACCTCGCTGCAGGTCGGCGGCGCGATCGGCCTCGCGGTCGTGACCGCGGTGCTGACCGCGGCCGGCGACGGCGCGTCTTCGACCGCCGCGCTGCTGCGCGGCTGGGTGCCGGCGCTGGTCGTGGTGACCGGGTTCACCGTGGCGGGTCTGGTCGTCGCGCTGGTCGGCCTCCTGGCCCGCCCGCGCGTCACGGCGCCCGAGCCCGAGCTGGAATCCGTCTAGCGCCGCGGTCGACGGACCTCGGACGCGGCTCCTAGCCGAGGGTCGCGATGCCGGCCAGGAAGATGTCGACGCCGGCCAGGAACTGCTCGCGGTCGTCGTGCTCGCCCAGCCGGGCCGCCGCCTTGTGCACGAACGGGTACCGGGCCGGGTCGAGCGCGGCCCACTGGGCGGCGACGCCGGACAGGAACGCCGAGCGGTCGACGTCGCCGGCGAGGAGCCGGGCGTTCGCCGCGTTCTGGCTCGCCACCCCGAGCACGTAGTTCACCAGCGCGCCCGCGGCGTCGAACAGCGCTTCCCCGGGGACGTCGAGCGCGTCGAGCAGCCCACCGATGCGCTCGTAGACCTCGAGGAGCGCGGGGCGCCACGGCTCGCGGGACAGCTGGGCGCCGACCCACGGGTGGGCGTCGATCGCGTCGAACAGGCCCAGCGCGACCGTGCGCAGGGCTTCCCGCGGCTCCGCGCCGACGACGACGCCGGTCACGACCCCGGCGATGACGTCGTCGGTCGCCGCCGCGAGCAGGTCGCTCTTGTTCGCGATGTGGTGGTAGATCGCCCCGTAGCCGGTGCTCAGACGCCCGGTGAGCGCCCGGAAGGTCAGCGCGGCCTCGCCGCCTTCGTCGAGGAGGCCGGTCGCCGCCTCGACGATCACTTCCCGGGACAAGCCGTCCGTGCGCCGCTTCGCCATGGGCTCATCATCGCACGTTTGGATCGGCGCTCCAAAGTCGTGTTAGCTTGGTTTGGATCGACGATCCAATCGAAGGAGCGCCATGAGCGAAGAAGCCACGATCATCGGAGCCGGCCTGGGCGGGCTCGTGCTGGCCCGCGTCCTGTACCGGCACGGCATCCCGGTCACCGTCCACGAAGCCGAGCCCTCGCCGGCCGCGCGCCGCCAGGGTGGGATGCTCGACATCCACCCGTGGAACGGCCGGCCCGCGCTCGAGGCGGCCGGCCTGACCGAGGGGTTCCGCGAGCTCGTCCTGCCCGGCCGCGAGTCCTACCGGGTCCTCGACCGGACGGGAACCGTGCTGCTCGACCGGCCGGACGACGGCACGGGCGAGCGGCCCGAGGTGCAGCGCGGCGAACTGCGGCAGCTGCTGCTCGACGCGCTGCCGCCCGGCGTCGTCCGCTGGGGCCACAAGGCCGTCGCCGTGCGGGCGCTCGGCGACGGCCGCCATGAAGTGGACTTCGCGAACGGCACCAGCGTGCGCACGAACCTGCTGGTCGGCGCGGACGGCGCGTGGTCGCGGGTGCGCCCGCTGCTCTCCGGCGCCACACCCGAGTACGTCGGCGTCTCGGTCGTCGAGACGTTCCTCTTCGACTGCGACACCCGCCACCCGGCCGCGGCGGAAGCGGTCGGCGCCGGATCGCTGTTCGCGCTCGCGCCGGGCCACGGCATCCTCGCCCACCGGGAAAGCGGCGGAACCCTGCACACGTACGCGCAGCTGCGCAAGCCCGAGGACTGGCTCGCCGGCCTCGACCCCGCCGAGGTGACCACGCGGGCCGCCGCCGAGTTCGACGGCTGGGCCCCGGAACTCACCGCCCTGATCACCGCGAGCGACACCCCGCCGGTGCTCCGCCGCCTCCACACGCTCCCCGCCGGGCACCGCTGGGACCGCGTGCCGGGGGTGACCCTGCTCGGCGACGCAGCGCACCTCATGCCCCCGAACGGCGAAGGCGCCAACCTGGCCATGCTGGACGGCGCCGAACTCGGGGAAGCCCTTGCCGCGCACCGGGATGACGTCGAGAGCGCGCTCGGGGCGTACGAGCAGCGCATGTTCGAGCGCGCGGCCGCCGAAGCCGCGGACGAAGACATCTACGAAGTCATGTTCGGTGCGGACGCGCCGCACAGCATGGTCGCCCTGCTGGCTCAGGCGGAAGCGTAGGAAAGCAGCTCTCCCGGATCAGACCGTGACACTGAGCCGGATGTGCGCTGGTATCTCCAGCCACCAGCGTGCCGAGACGCGCGCGACTCGCGGCAGGTCCGCGGTGGCCAGGACCCGGTGGAGGAAGTTCCTCTTTTCGGTGCGGCCGGCGGCGTAGACGAGGCGGTCGATCGTGGACGTCGTGGTGCTGCCCGGCCGCCACCGGCGGGTGATCGCGAGTGCGGCGCGCCGGAAGTTCTCGTCGCTTTCCCCGCCGATGTGGCCGAGGGCGAACGCCGCCGCCTCGCGTACGTCCGCTCGGGTCCTGGCGGCGAGCACCAGTTGTTCGACAAGGGCACGTTCGCGCCGGCCACCCAGCTTGCGCAGGGCTTCCGCCACGATCGCCGACTCCGGCTCGCGATGGCGCCCGGCCATGACGCGCCCCAGTTCCCGCGCGATCGGCACCCGGTAGGGGCCGGCGTGGAGGAGGAACAGCGCGTGCATGCGTTCGTCGAAGACGTCGGCACCGAGGGCTTCGGCCAAAAGGTCGTTCAGCACGTCCTGGTCGGCCGGGTGGACGGTGCCGCCGACGGAAGCGGTGACCGACTCGATCAAGGTCCGGTGGTCGCGGGCACCGTCCCGGTCGGTCTTCGTGAGCAGGCCGAACCGCTTGCGCAGCTGCGCGGGCAGGCAGGCGGCGATCGCCGCGGCGAGCGGCTGGTCGCGCAGCTCGGCCAGGACACCGCCGATGTGCACGAGCTGGCCGCGGGTGAAGTGCCCCAGCCGGACCTTGCGGTGGCAGGACAGCAACGCGCCCGAGAAGGACCGGTGTGAAGTCGGGTTCGTCAGCTGCCGCATGACGACCGAGGCCGCGGGACCGGACGAAGTGGCGTCGAGAACGGAGATCGTGCCGATGAGGCTCTGGGTCGCCCGATCGGCTGCCGCGGCCGCCGCGGTGGCCACGGCGATCTCCCCGCCGACCGGGTGAGCCAGGAGGCGGTGCAGTGCTTCCGCACGCCACAGCCAGTGCGCCCCGTCGGCGATGGCCATCTCCGCGAGCAGCCGTTCCGCCAGCCGCGCCCACGTCGAACGGGGACTCACCACCACGAGGCCCCGGGACAGGAGATCGGTCAGTGCGTCCCAGTCCCGCCCGGAAAACAGGTCGCCGCCGGTCGCACGGTCGATCAGCCGGTCGAGCCGGGTGGACACCGATGTGGGGTCGAGCGGTGGGCGCGCGAGAGCCGGCCCCGGTCCCAGCCGGTTTCCGTAGTAGCGGGCCATGTTGTCGGCGATCGTCACCAATTCCGGTCGGTCCAAGGCTTTCGCGTAGCCGCGGACGGCGAAATGGCCGATGCCGGCGCTTCCCCGCTCCCAGCGGCTCAGGGTGCTCGGCGCGATTCCCCCACCGAGCGCGGCCGCGAACTCCCGCAGGCCGAGCGAACCACGGCTGGTGCGCAACAACCAGCCCAGCCGGCGGTTGCTCTCGCTTTGCCCGAAAGAGACCACCATTACTTGGTAGCACGGTGTTCGTCGCGGCCGCGTAGACAATAATGGGACAAGAAGTGTCCACGGAATTGCCTGACGTCGCGTTGCACGGCGATTCATGTCCGCAACGAAGCCGGTTTCGCGGGGTTTCCGTTCTAGCGTGAATCCTCGACCGTGGAATACGAGGAGGAACGATGAACATCGTGACCAGAGCACTGGCCGTGACGGCGATCGCGGCGACGGCTGCCGCGGGTGGCGTGGCGACCGCGTCGGCGGCACCGGCGCGCGGAGACTCCGTCCAGGCGGCCCGCGGGTACGTGACCCAGGGCAACCTGCGGCAGGACCCGAACCTCGGCGCCGGCATCAAGGTGACGATCTACAACCAGTGGGTGGACATCAACTGCTGGCTCGACGGCGGGGACAACGGCTTCGGGTCGAACCGCTGGTTCAAGGCCACCTACTACTCGCAGGTGGGCTACCTCAGCTCCGGCGTCGTTTCCCAGCAGCCGGCGGTCGGGCACTGCTGACGCCACCGGTGGGCCCGGCCCGGCCCGGGCCCACCGCACCCGGCCCGCGTGCCCGGCCCGGGAGGGGACGCCGAGGCGCAGGTGGGGGCGGGTCTACCCTGGAAGCCGATGACCGAGACACAGGCACCCAGGGCGTACCAGATCCGCACCTTCGGCTGCCAGATGAACGTGCACGACTCCGAGCGGCTCGCCGGGCAGCTCGAAGACGCCGGGTACGTCCCCGTCGACCACGGGGGCAAGCCCGACCTCATCGTGTTCAACACCTGCGCCGTCCGGGAGAACGCGGACAACAAGCTCTACGGCACCCTCGGGCACCTGCGTCCCGACAAGGTCGCCAACCCCGACCTGCAGATCGCCGTCGGGGGGTGTCTCGCGCAGAAGGACCGCGGGGAGATCGTCAAGCGCGCTCCCTGGGTGGACGTCGTCTTCGGGACGCACAACATCGGGTCGCTGCCGACCCTGCTCGAGCGGGCGCGGCACAACGCCGAGGCCGAGGTCGAGATCCTCGAATCGCTCGAGACCTTTCCCTCCACGCTGCCCGCGCGCCGCGAGTCGTCGTACGCGAGCTGGGTGTCCGTTTCGGTCGGGTGCAACAACACCTGCACCTTCTGCATCGTCCCGGCCCTGCGCGGGAAGGAACGCGACCGGCGGCCCGGCGAGATCCTCGCCGAGGTCGAGGCGCTCGTTGCCGAAGGCGTGCTCGAAGTCACGCTGCTCGGGCAGAACGTCAACTCCTACGGTGTCGAGTTCGGCGACCGGCTCGCCTTCGGGAAGCTGCTGCGCGCCGCCGGGGGGATCGACGGGCTCGAGCGCGTGCGGTTCACCTCGCCGCACCCGGCCGCGTTCACCTCGGACGTGATCGACGCCATGGCCGAGACCCCGAACGTCTGCCACCAGCTGCACATGCCGCTGCAGTCCGGCTCGGACCGGGTCCTGCGCGAGATGAAGCGGTCCTACCGCTCGGCGCGCTTCCTGAAGATCCTCGACGAGGTCCGCGCGGCCATGCCGGACGCCGCGATCACCACCGACATCATCGTCGGCTTCCCCGGGGAGACCGAAGCGGACTTCCAGGCGACGCTGGACGTCGTCGAGCAGGCGCGGTTCTCCAGCGCCTTCACCTTCCAGTACTCGATCCGCCCCGGCACGCCGGCCGCGACGATGCCGGACCAGCTGCCCAAGGCCGTCGTCCAGGAGCGCTACGAGCGGCTGGTCGAGCTGCAGAACGCGATCTCCTGGGAAGAGAACAAGAAAATCGTCGGCCGCCGGGTCGAGCTGCTCGTCGCCGCGGGCGAGGGGCGCAAGGACGCCGAGACGCACCGGATGAGCGGGCGCGCCCGCGACGGGCGGCTCGTGCACTTCACGCCGGCCGGTGACCACGTCGACCGCGCGGTGCGGCCGGGTGACGTCGTCGAGGCGGTCGTCACCTACGGCGCGCCGCACCACCTGGTCGCCGACGGCGACCTGCTGTCCCACCGGCGGACGCGCGCCGGCGACAACGCGGAGGCCGGGCTGCGGCCGAAGACGAGCGGTGTCACGCTGGGCCTGCCGGGCTTCGGAGCTCCGGCGGCCCAGCCCGAACCGGTGAGTGGGTGTGCGCTGTGACCGAGCCCCAGGGCAACGGTGACCTGGCCGAACTGGCCGCCGAGATCGACGAAGCGGGCGTCCACGCGTCCCGGACGGTGGAGCTGGGCCGGCGCGGGTTCACCATCGCCGTGTTCTCGTTCGTGCTGCTGATCTGCCTGATCCTGCCGTGGGTCGGCGACCACGCGGGCTGGCAGGTGCTGGCCGGCGAGGGCGGCGGCATCCCGCAGCTGTTCGCGGCGACGTCGACCGGCGTCGGCATCCTCGCGTCCGCGCTGGCGCTGGTGACGCGCCGCTGGTGGCTGGCCTGGGTGTGCGCCGCCGGCGGCTGGTTCGCTTCGGTGGACGGGCTGCTGGCCATCTGGTCGCAGCAGTCGTCGCACGCCAGCGGCGCCGCGGGCGGCGGACCCGGCTTCGGCCTGATCATCGCCTGGATCGCGATGATCTGCCTCGCCGTGCAGTGGATGCGCACGGCGTTCTCGCGCTCCTAGCGCACCACGAGACCGATCACGCTGGAGACCGCGCTGACGTAGAGCTCGGTTTCCGGGTGGTAGACGCGCAGCGTCAGGCTGGCGCGGACGCTGAAGCTCAGGCTGAACACGAAGTTCCCGTTCGGCCGGCAGGTGCCGGTGCTGAGGTCGACCCAGACGCCGGCCCGCAGCTGCTGGACGATCACCGGCTCACCGCCGGCGATGCTCTCCTGCCCGCCGAGGTCGGCGAACGAGCCCTTGATCTTCGCCGTCTCGCCGACCTTGACGCTCTTCTTGTCGGCCTGGGCCTCGACCTTGGCCTTGTGCTTCTTCCCCTGCACCGCGGCGGGCACGGGCCCGGCGGCCGCCAGCGCGACGGCCGGGGCGGCGAGCGCGACGGTGCAGGCGACGACCAGTGCGGACACGAAGTTCGATGGCTTGCTCATGATCGAAGTGCAGCACCGCGGGGCCGGGAAAGCGCCCGGTGACCCCCGGCCGTGCAGCCCGTCACACCGCTTCGGGTGACGCGTTAACCGTCCGCTTGCCGAAACCCAGGCCGCGGCGGTCGGCGCCTGCTCGGCGGCGGTCCGAGCTCGCTTCGAAGACCGCTGCTGAGCCAGCCACCCGAGACGGCCGCGCTCGGGACCAGGCCTTGCGCGGGCGCTGGGAACCGCGAGCGGCAGCGATCCGGTCCCACCGCGGCTGACCTCAAGTGCGAGAGGCCGCCTTGCGGAACCCCAAGTTCCTCAAGGCGGCCTTCACGAACCCGACCTCAGCGGTCCGCGACCGCCGCCTCCGCGGCGTGCAGCCACTCGCGCCACTGCGCGGCCTGCTCGTCGGCCTTCTTCGCCCGGCGCTCGTCGCCCGCCGCGCGGGCCTTGGCGGCCTGCGATTCGAACTGCTCGACGCGCTCGCGGAACTGCGCCGCGCGGGCCTGGGCCTCGGGGTCCGTGCGGCGCCAGCGGTTGTCCTCCGCCGACTTCACCGCGTCCTGGACCGCCTTCAGCCGGCCGTCGAGCTCGCGGATGCGCTCGCGCGGGACCTTGCCGATCTCGTCCCACTGCTCCTGGATCTTGCGCAGCGCGCCCTTCGCCGCCTCCAGGTTGGCCGCCGCGTCGATCTTCTCGGCCTCGATCAGGAGTTCTTCCTTGCGGGCCGCGTTCTGGGTGAACTCGGCGTCGCGCTCGGAGAACACCGCGGAGCGGCGGGCGAAGAACTTGTCCTGCGCCGCGCGGAAGCGCTGCCACAGCGCCTCGTCGCTGTCCTTCGGGGCCCGGCCGGCGGCCTTCCACTCGGTCATCAGGTCCTTGTAGCGGCCCGCGGTGTCGCCCCAGTCCTCGGACTCGCTGATGGCCTCGGCCTCGGCGATGAGCTCTTCCTTGCGCTGCTTGGCCGACGCGCGCTGCTTGTCGAGCTCCGCGAAGTGCGACCCGCGACGGCGGTTGAAACCCTCCCGGGCCTTCGAAAACCGCTTCCACAGCTCGTCGTCGGTCTTCCGGTCGACGCCCTTGACCGTCTTCCACTCGTCCAGGATCGAGCGCAGCCGGTCGCCCGCCGCCTTCCACTGGGTGGAGTCGGCGGCGATCTTCTCGGCCTCCTCGGCCAGCTCCTGCTTGCGCGCGACCGCGGCGGCACGGGCCTCTTCACGCTCCGCCTTCGCGCTGGCCAGCGCCTTCTCGGCGTGCGCGATGACGTACTCGAGGCGTGCGGCGAGCGCGGCCAGGTCACCCACCACGGCGGACTCGGCCAGCCCGTCCCGGATCTGGGTGGCGCTCGACAGCGCGTGCTTCGGGTCGCCGGCCCCGGAGGCCAGCCGCGTCTCCAGCAGCTCGACCTCGGTGCGCAGGTCGTCGAAGCGGCGGGCGTAGTGCACGAGACCCTCGTCGGGGCTGCCGGCCTGCCAGACGCCGACCGCGCGTTCGCCCTCGGCGGTGACGACGTAGACGGTTCCCTCTTCGTCGATCCGGCCCCAGGTGGACGGGGTGGGCTCGGCGGGCGGCACGGGCGGGGCGGCGTGCCCGGCGTGCAGCGCGTGCGGCACCGGGTGCGGGGCCGGGGTACCGGTGGAAGTGTTCTCCTGGGCCATCGCAGGCTCCTTATCGCCTGTACGCCCGCTGGCGCGGGCGCCCCGCCGCGGAAGCGGGGCCGGGTAATGCGGTCGTCACGGGCCGTGCTCGGATGCTACGGCCCCCACGCGGCATTCAAGCAGCTCAGCGCGCACCGTGGTACTGGATGAGCCACTCGAAGCTCGTGATCCTACTTCCGGTGGACGCTCCGTGTCGGCCCGCCGGTATCGTCAGCCGCCGTGAACAGCCTCGTCGCCCCGGTCGCCGTGGTCGGGCCGACAGCCACCGGCAAGACCGCGCTGGCCGTGGAGCTGGCCCTCGAACTCGGCGGCGAAGTCGTCAACGCCGACGCGCTGCAGCTCTACCGCGGCATGGACATCGGCACCGCGAAAGCCACCGAAGCGGAGCGCCGCGGCGTGCCGCACCACCTGCTCGACGTGCTGGACGTGACCGAGACGGCGTCGGTCGCCGCCTACCAGCGCCACGCGCGCGCCGAGATCGAGCGGCTCCTGGCCGCCGGCCGGGTGCCGGTGCTCACCGGCGGGTCCGGCCTGTACGTCCAGGCGGTGCTCGACGACCTGCGGTTCCCCGGCACCGACCCGGCGATCCGGGCCCGGCTGGACGAGGAGGCCGTCCAGCTCGGCACGCCCGCGTTGTACACCCGGCTGGGTGAACGTGATCCGGCCGCGGCGGCGGCGATCCTGCCGACGAACACCCGGCGGATCGTGCGGGCCCTCGAAGTCATCGAGATCACCGGCGAGCCGTTCTCGGCGAACCTCCCCAAGCCCGGGCCCGCCCGCTACGGCACGGTCGTGGTCGGCGTCGACCGGGAGCCCGCGGAGCTCGACGAGCGCGTCGACGAACGCGTCCGGCGCATGTTCGCGGCCGGGCTCGTCGACGAGGTGCGCGAACTCGAGAAGCGGGGACTGCGCGAAGGCAAGACGGCGTCGCGGGCGCTCGGCTACCAGCAGGTGCTCGCCGAGCTGGACGGCGGCGGCGACTTCGAAGCGGCCGCCGCGGCGACCGCGCAGGCGACGCGGCGCTTCGTCCGGAAGCAACGTTCCTGGTTCCGGCGCGACCAGCGGATCCACTGGTTCGGCGGCGCCGATCCGGGGCTGGCCGGGCGCGTCCTGGATACCCTGGGCCGGTAATCTTGCCCCTATGGGCGGAATCGAGTTCCTCAAGGGGCACGGCACGCAGAACGACTTCGTGCTGCTCCCCGATCCGGCGGGCCGCCTCGAGCTGACTGCGGCCAGGGTCGCCGCGCTGTGCGACCGCCGCCGCGGCCTCGGGGCCGACGGCGTGCTGCGCGTCGTCCGCGCCGCCGCGCTCGACGAGCCGTCCGCGGGCGAGTGGTTCATGGACTACCGCAACGCCGACGGGTCGATCGCGGAGATGTGCGGCAACGGCACGCGCGTGTTCGCCCGCTACCTCGTCGAAGCGGGCCTGGCGACCGAGGGCGAGTTCGTCATCGGCACCCGCGCGGGCGACCGCCCGCTGGTGGTGCACCCGGACCGGTCGGTGACGGTGCAGATGGGCCCGGCGACGATCACCGGCACGTCGGTCACGGTGGTGGCCGGCCGCCCGTTCTCGGGCGTCGCGGTGAACGTCGGCAACCCGCACCTGGTGTCGGTGCTCGACGACGACGTCGCCGGCCTCGACCTGCGCGACCAGCCCGACTTCGACCACGACGTCTTCCCGCACGGCGTGAACCTCGAGTTCGTCAACCGCCTCGGCGAGGGCGCGCTGCGGATGCGCGTCCACGAACGCGGGGTGGGGGAGACCCGGGCGTGCGGCACCGGCACGGTCGCCGCGGTGGCGGCCGCGTTCCACCTGGCGGGCACGGACACCGGCTCGTCCACTGTGGACATCCCGGGCGGCCGGGTCGAGGTCACGGTGTCGCGGGGCGCGTCGACGTTGTCGGGCCCGGCGGAGATCGTGGCCCGCGGCGAGATCGACGAAAGCTGGTGGGCCGCCGCCGGTTCGTGACGGCGGCCCCTCGCCTCAGATCTTCGCTTCCACCGCGAACTCGCCTTCGCGCGTCTCCACCGAAGTGATCGCGCCCGCGACGCGGATGTCCGCCTGGATGTCCGCGAACCGGGCCAGCAGATCGGCCGGGCCGGTGACGGTCAGCGTCTCGACGGCGGTCCGCATCGACACCTTCGCGTCCGTCTTGGCCCGCCGGACCGCCGCGATCACCGCGCCGGCCAGGGAAAGCAGCTCCGGGTCGCCGTCGGACGACGCCGCCGTGGGCCACCCGGCCCGGTGCACCGAGCCCTCCTGCCACCACGACCAGACCTCTTCGGTCGCGAACGGCAGGTACGGCGCGAACAGCCGCAGCACCGCCGACAACGCCGTCACCAGCGCCGCCTGCGCCGACGAAGCCGCCGCCGGGCCGAGGTCGCCGTACGCGCGGCCCTTCACCAGCTCGACGTAGTCGTCGCAGAACGTCCAGAAGAACGTCTCCGTCACCTGCAGCGCCCGCGCGTAGTCCAGCGCCTCCAACGCCGCGGTCGCCGAGGACACGACGGCGTCCAGCGACGCCAGCAGCGCCCGGTCGAGGGGGTCCCCCACCACCGCGGAAGCGGACGGCACGCCCAGGCCCAGCACGAACCGGCTCGCGTTGAGCAGTTTCGTCGCCAGGCGGCGGCCGACCTTCATCTGCCCTTCGTCCACCGCCGTGTCGACGCCCGGGCGCGCGCTCGCCGCCCAGTAGCGGACCGCGTCGGAGCCGAAGCGCTCCAGCAGGTCCACCGGCGTGATCACGTTGCCGATGGACTTCGACATCTTCTTGCGGTCGGGGTCGAGCACCCAGCCCGCGATCGACGTCTCCCGCCACGGCAGCACGCCGTGCTCCAGCTCCGCGCGCACCGCCGTCGAAAACAACCAGGTGCGGATGATCTCGTGCGCCTGCGGCCGCAGGTCCATCGGGAACACGCGGGAAAAGAGGTCGTCGTCGAGGGTCCACCGGCCGACGATCTGCGGCGTCAGCGACGACGTCGCCCACGTGTCCATCACGTCGGCGTCGGCGACGAACCCGCCGGGCACGCCGCGTTGCTCGGCGGTGAAGCCCGGTGGGACGTCGCTGCTCGGGTCGACCGGCAGGTCTTCGGGCAGCAGGCGGGCGTCGTAGTCCGGCTCGCCGTGCGCGTCGAGCCGGTACCACAGCGGGATCGGCACGCCGAAGAACCGCTGGCGGCTGACCAGCCAGTCGCCGGCGAGGTTCTCCACCCACGACGAGTACCGGACGCGCATGTGCTTCGGCACCCAGTTCAGTTCCTCGCCCCGGGCCAGCATCTTCTCCCGGAACGCCGGGTCGGTGCCGCCGTTGCGCAGGTACCACTGCCGGCTCGCGACGATTTCCAGCGGCTTGTCGCCCTTTTCGTAGAACTTCACCGCATGCGTGATCGGCCGGGGCTCACCGCGCAGGGCGCCGGCTTCGCGCAGCAGGCCGACCAGGATCTCGCGTCCCGTGTGGACGGTCTTGCCGACCAGCGGCGCGTACGCCTCCGCGGGCACGCCGGCGGGCGCGTCGGGCAGGAACCGGCCGTCGCGGCCCAGCACCACCCGCGTCGCCAGCCGCAGCTCGCGCCACCACGTGACGTCCGTGGTGTCGCCGAACGTGCACACCATCGCGATGCCGCGGCCCTTCCCGGGATCCGCGAGGTGGTGCGCCACCACGGGCACCTCGACGCCGAACACCGGCGTCCGCACGGACTTCCCGAACAGCGGCTTGAACCGCTCGTCGTCCGGGTGCGCCACCAGCGCGACGCACGCGGGCAGCAGCTCCGGCCGGGTCGTCGCGATCACGACGTCGCCGTCCGGTCCGTCGAACGCGAGGTCGTGGAAGGCGCCCGGGCGTTCGCGGTCCTCCAGCTCGGCCTGCGCGACGGCGGTGCGGAACGACACGTCCCAGAGCGTCGGCGCTTCGGCCTGGTAGGCCTCGCCGCGCTCGAGGTTGCGCAGGAACGCGCGCTGCGAGATCAGCCGCGAGTCGTGCCCGATCGTCTGGTAGGTCATCGTCCAGTCGACCGACAGCCCGAGCTGCCGCCACAGCTGCTCGAACACCTTCTCGTCGGTCTCGGTCAGCGTTTCGCACAGCTCGACGAAGTTCCGCCGTGACACGGCCACGACGTTCTTGCCCGGCTTCTCCGGCGGCCGGAAGTCCGGGTCGTAGGGCAGCGACGGCTCGCAGCGGACGCCGAAGTGGTTCTGCACCCGGCGTTCGGTCGGCAGGCCGTTGTCGTCCCACCCCATCGGGTAGAACACCTCGAGCCCGCGCATCCGCTTGAACCGCGCCAGCACGTCGGTGTGGGTGTAGGAGAAGACGTGCCCGATGTGCAGCGACCCGCTGACCGTCGGCGGGGGAGTGTCGATCGAGTAGACCTCTTCGCGGGTCTTCGTTCGGTCGAAGCGGTAGGCGCCGGTGGACTCCCATACGGGTACCCACTTGGCCTCCAGACCGTCGACACCGACCTTGTCCGGGACTCGCGGGCGCTCGTGTGGGTTGCTCATGAAGCAACTCTAGGCGGCCGGAGAACCGCTTTTCGCCGCGGTCGGCAGGTCGCGCATCGTCCGCAGCGGCGAGCAGACGACCCACAGCGCGGCGGCCGCCTCCCCGGCCGCCGCGACCCAGATCGCCCCGCGCAGCCCGAGACCTTCGCCGAGCGCGCCGCCCAGCAGACCGCCGAGCGGCAGCGTGCCCCAGACGAGGAACCGGACGCTCGCGTTCATCCGGCCCAGCAGCCGGTCCGGGCAGATCGCCTGGCGGTAGGAAACCTGGGCGACGTTGTAGACGATCACCCCGAACCCGTAGACGACCTCGCCGAACGCGGCGAGCACGAGCCGCCAGTCCGCGCCGGTCCAGGGGAGCAGCAGGTGCGCGGGCCAGGACAGCAGCGGGACCAGCCAGATCGTGCGGGCGTGCCCGATCCGGCGGGTCAGCGCGCCGGAGAAGATCGCCCCGAGGATGCCGCCCGCGCCGCCGACGGCGAGCATCACGCCGACCAGCGCGGGGGAAAGCCCGACGGTGCGCGTGAAGAACAGCACCTGGACCGCCACGAACGCGCCGCCGAAGAGGTTCGCCGTCGCCGTGCACGCCACGCTCGACCGCAACGGCTTGTCGGAGAAGACGAACCGCAGCCCTTCCGCGATCTGCTGCCCCAGGCGCGTGTGCCCGGTGGGTTCCGGCGCCGGCTCGGCCGCGCGGATCCGCAGCAGGCACAGCGCCGACGTCAGGTAGCCGAAGGCGGTGACCAGCACCGTGCTGGCCGCGCTGATCAGCTGGACCAGCACGCCCGCGCCGCTCGGCCCGGCGACCTGCGCGACCGACTGGACCGCCTGCAGCTTCGCGTTGCCTTCGAGGAGGTGCTCCCGTCCCACGAGCGAGGGCAGGTACGACTGGTAGGCGACGTCGAAGAACACCGTCGCCACGCCGACGACCAGCATGACGACGACCAGCTGCGCGAGCGTCAGCACGCCCGCCCACCAGGCCAGTGGCACGCTTAGCAGCAGCGCGAAGCGGACGAAGTCGGCCGTGAGCATGACCCGGCGGCGGCGCAGCCGGTCCACCCAGACCCCGGCGGGCAGCCCGATCAGCAGGAACGCGACCGTCTCGGCCGCGGTGAGCAGTCCCATCTCGAACGGTGTCGCGGCCAGCGTCACCGCTGCGAGCAACGGAACCGCCGTGTAGCCGACCGCGGTGCCGAACTGGCTGGCCGTGTCGCCGGCCCAGAGCCGCCGGAAATCGGCGTGGAAGAACAGTGACCCCCTGCGCATGGCGACGAGTGTGCCGCGAGTGATTGGAAAGTGTCAATCACTGTTCGCTCTAGGCTGTGCCGGTGCCACCCGAGAAACGACGCACCGCCACCGAAGCCGAGGCCGCCGCGCTGGCCTCCGGAATACGGCTGCGCATCATCCGGTTGACCTTCTCGGAGGCGTTGACGAACAAGGAGCTGGCGCAGCGGCTGGGCCGGGACCCGGCGACGACGCTGCACCACGTGCGCAGGCTCGTCGACACCGGCTTCCTCGCCGCGCAGCCCCCGCGCCGCGGGACCCGGGGCGCCCGGGAAATCCCGTATCTTTCGACGGGCCTTTCGTGGACACTCGACTCATGCGGTGACAAGGACGTGGAGCAGGCGGTACTCGAGGCCTATCTGGCCGAGATCGCCGACACCGGATTCGAGGGCGTGCACCAGACGCGCCTGGTCGTCCAGGTGGCCCCCGAGGAGCGGGCGGAGCTGGAAACCCGGCTCAACGCCCTGCTCGAGGAGTTCCGCGCGCGCCCCCGCCGTCCCGGCGCCGAGCGCACCGCGGTCTACCTCGCCACCTATCCCAGCACGTAAAAGTTCGGTTCCCGCGGCGAAACGTGGGAACATGGAGGCACGATGACAGATCTGACACACACCGAAGACCACGACGACGACCTGTACGACGGTGACCCGTCGACGGGTGAGATGGAGCTCGAGGACCGGGCGTCGCTGCGCCGGGTCAGGGGACTGTCCACGGAGCTCGAGGACGTCACCGAGGTCGAGTACCGGCAACTGCGGCTCGAACGCGTCGTGCTGGTCGGCGTGTGGACCGAGGGCACGGCCCTGCAGTCCGAGGCGTCGCTGGCCGAGCTGGCGCGCCTGGCCGAGACGGCGGGCTCGGAGGTCCTCGAAGGCCTCATCCAGCGGCGGCCGAAGCCGGACCCGGCCACCTACATCGGCTCGGGCAAGGTCAAGGAGCTGCGGGACATCGTCGGCTCCACCGGCGCCGACACCGTGATCTGCGACGGCGAGCTCTCGCCGGGCCAGCTGCGGCAGCTCGAGGAGAAGGTCAAGGTCAAGGTCATCGACCGGACCGCCCTGATCCTCGACATCTTCGCCCAGCACGCCCGGTCCAAGGAGGGCAAGGCGCAGGTCGAGCTGGCCCAGCTGCAGTACCTGATCCCGCGGCTGCGCGGCTGGGGTGCGTCGCTGTCCCGGCAGGCCGGTGGCCGCGCCGGTGGCGCGAACGGCGGCGTGGGCCTGCGCGGTCCCGGTGAGACCAAGCTCGAGACCGACCGGCGGCGGATCAACAAGCGCGTGGCGAAGCTGCGCCGCGAGATCGCCGCGATGGACACCATCCGCGAGACCAAGCGCGGGCGGCGGCTGGCCAACGAGGTGCCCAGCGTGGCGATCGTCGGCTACACCAACGCCGGCAAGTCGAGCCTGCTCAACGCGCTGACCGGGGCCGGGGTGCTGGTGGAGGACGCGCTGTTCGCCACCCTCGACCCGACCACGCGGCGCGCGCAGACCACGGACGGGCGCGGCTACACGCTGACCGACACCGTCGGGTTCGTGCGGCACCTGCCGCACCAGCTGGTGGACGCGTTCCGCTCGACGCTGGAGGAGGCCGCGGACGCGGACCTGCTGCTGCACGTGGTGGACGGGGCCGACCCGGCACCGGAGGAGCAGGTCAGCGCCGTGCGCGAGGTGCTCGGCGAGATCACCCGCAAGCGCAAGGAGCCGCTCCCGCCGGAGCTGCTGGTGATCAACAAGATCGACGCGTCCGACGAGGTCAGCCTCGCCCGGCTGCGGCACGCGCTGGCCGGCTCGGTCCAGGTCTCGGCGCGGACCGGGGCGGGGATCCCGGAGCTCGTCGACGTGCTCGCCGACCGCCTGCCGCGGCCGGAGGTCACCGTCGAGGTCCTCGTGCCCTACACGCGCGGCGAGCTGGTCGCGCGGGCGCACGCGGACGGCGAAGTCCTCGAAGAGGAACACGCCGAGGACGGCACGCGCCTGCTGGTGCGGGTCCGCCCGGACCTCGCCGCGGCTTTGCGCGAGTTCGAGACCAACTCGACCAGGGCCTGAGACGTCTCCGTAGTGTGCGATCCACTGGGGTCGCACACTACGGAGGTGGCTGGGTGCGCTGGGTGGTCGCTTTCGCGGCGGTTTCGCTGGCTTTGCTGAGCGGGCCCGTCCCGGCTTGGGCGGCTCCGGCTCCGGAGCCGCTGTGCACGATGAAGGACTCGCGGATCGGCGAGCTGTCCGGTCTGGTTTCCGACGGCTCGAAGCTCTACGCGATCAACGACGGCGGCACCAAGGCCCAGGTGTTCGTGCTCGGGCGCGACTGCAAGGTGCAGAAGGTCCTCAGCGACAAGACCGACCCGTTCGACGTCGAGGACCTGGCCCGCACGCCCGACGGGACGCTGTGGCTGTCGGACACCGGCGACAACCTGAAGGGGCGGCTGACGGTCGCCCTGCTGGAAATGAGCCCGGCCGGCAAGGTCACGCTGCACCGCCTCACCTACCCCGACGGCCAGCACGACACCGAAGCGCTGCTGATGGACAAGTCGGGGACGCCGTACCTGATCACCAAGGACGTCCTGGGCGAGGCCCGCGTCTACCGGCCTTCCGGGCCGCTGGCCAGCCCGGGCCCGACGAACCTGGAGAAGGTCGGCTCGCTGAAGATCGAGACGACGGACACCCAGGGCGGGCCGGTCGGGTCGATCGGTTCGGTGCTGGTCACCGGCGCCGCTTCGATGGCGGACGGCAGTGTCGTCGCGCTGCGGACGTACACCGACGCCTACGTCTACTCGGTTCCGGACGGCGACCTCCTGGCCGCCTTGCAACGCAACCCCGTCCGGATCCCGTTGCCGGGGGAGAAGCAGGGCGAAGCGATCGCGTTCGACCCCGACGGCACGTTGATTTCCGGTAGCGAAGGGGTGGGCCAGCCCCTCCGCGCGGTGCGGGGCGCGGCGGCTCTGGCCGCGCAGTCCGGCGCACCGGCGGAGGGGACGACCTCGACCGGCGCCGGCGCTTCGTCCGGCTCGGGGGACGGGGCCGGGCTCCCCGTCCTGCCCGCTGCCGGGATCACGCTGGCGGTGGTCGGTGTCGGCTGGTTCGGCTTCAGCAGACTGCGTCGCCGTTCTCGCCGCTGACCTCCGGCTCCCCACGGCCGAAGATCATCCGATCCGGTGAACCTCCCGGGCCGTGCGAAAGCCCGGGAGCACCTTTTTTAAAGCCTGCGGAGCACGGCCACGACCTTGCCGAGCACCGTCGCGTCGTCGCCGGGGATCGGCTCGTACGCCTCGTTGTGCGGCATCAGCCAGATGTGGCCGTTCTTGCGCTTGAACGTCTTGACCGTGGCCTCGCCGTCGATCATCGCCGCGACGATCTCGCCGTTGTCCGCGTCCGGCTGCTGCCGGACCACGACCCAGTCGCCGTCGGTGATGGCCGCGTCGATCATCGAGTCGCCGGTGACCTTGAGCAGGAACAGCTCGCCCTCGCCGACGATCTCCCGCGGCAGCGGGAAGACGTCCTCGATGGCCTGCTCGGCCAGCACCGGGCCACCGGCGGCGATCCGGCCGACCAGCGGCACGTACGCCGCCTTCGGCATGACCGGCTGCTGGTCCATCTCGATGCCCATGGGGTTGTCGTCGGTCGCCGAGAGCACCCCGACCGCGCGCGGGCGGTTCGCGTCCCGGCGCAGGTAACCCTTGCGCTGCAGGGCGCGCAGCTGGTGGGAGACCGACGACGTCGACGTCAGCCCGACCGCTTCACCGATTTCACGGACGCTCGGCGGGTAGCCGAAGCGGCTCACCCACGAGCGGATCACGTCGAGGACCTGCTGCTGGCGGACGGTGAGGGTCTCGTCCACGTCGTACACCTCGGGCATGGCGTGCACCTTGCCCGAGCCACCGGGGGACCCACTGGTCCTGCCCGCCTTGTTCTCCTTCGCCACTGCGTCGCCTCCCAGACGTTCGCTGCACGTATCTGCGCGCCGGCCGCCGCCCGCCGGGTGCGGGCAGCCTCGCCGGGCGGCATCTGCCCGGCAGATGCCCTGGTCACCGACGTTAGCCCCCGGGCACGGCGATTTCAAACATCTGTTCGATCGACACGCCGTGTCCGCTCGATTTTGTCGGTGGTAGGTGGTAGACCTTCGCACGGGCGTTCGATAGAACGCCTGTTCGACCTTGATCCGCCGACCGGCCCCGGCCCGCGGAAACAGGCGGACACCAGGGTTTCGAGGAGGTTCGGATGTCCATTCTGGCCGAACGCGGGCCGATGCGCCCGGCGACTCCGGTCCCGGCGCAGCCCCGCCCCGTGCACGTGCTGCGCGGCCGCCGCGGCGAAGTGCAGCGCCCGCCGACCCGCGCCCGGGTCGTGGCGGGCCGCCGCCCGGCCGGCTCGCCCTGCGCGGCGCCCCGCCGGGTGCCGGTGCGGTGGCCGTGGCTCGCCGCGCTCGGCGTCGCGAGCTGCCTGGTGGTCGCCGGTCTCGGCCTGCTGGGCGGCGGCACCCCGGGTGCCCCGGTGCCCGCGCGGACCGCGACGGTGTCGGTCGAGCAGGGCGACACGCTCTCTTCGCTGGCCGCGCGCTTCGCGCCGGAGAGCGAGCCGGGTGCGGTCGTCGCCCGGATCAAGGAGCTCAACCGCCTGGACCAAGCCGTCCTCGTACCCGGGCTGCCCCTCACAGTCCCGGTCGCCGACGCACCCTGAGCCGTCTCCCTTCTCCGGGGATGCCGAATCCGGCTCGCCGCGAAACGGCGTTACCGGCCTGGGTGGGCACGTTCGACGGCGCCGGCCAAGATTCACTCGGCCCGGTGAAATCACCAGCCGGTCCGACGGAGTGCCGCCGCGACGGCTTGCCGCGTCGGCGAAACCGGCTCGGGCCGCTCCGGTCCATTCGCGACGGGAGCCGCCGGGACGGCGTTAGCGCCCCCTCCCGCGGGAGGTCTCACCCGGCCGGGTCCGACACGCCGTCGCAGCTTGCGCGAGCTCGCGCCGAGTTCTACTGTCGCCCGCTATATGTAGTAGTTACACCGCTGTAGTTGGTCCACAGGTTGGGGTAAACTGGGTAGCAGTTGTCCACAGCTGGCCGTCTTTCACCCACCGGATGTCCACAAGTCGATCACCAGGTGCAGGGGTACCGGGCGGTCGCGGCACGGCCACGCGTGGTGGCCGGGGGACGTCGACCGGGGCGGGCGGCGATGAGGGGAAGGTGATCGGCGGATGAGGTGCCCGTTCTGCCGGCATGCGGACTCCCGGGTCGTCGACTCCCGAGAGGTGGATGAAGGCCAGGCGATCCGCAGGCGGCGCTCGTGCGCGTCGTGCGGACGGCGGTTCACGACGTCGGAGACGATGGTGCTCGCCGTCGTCAAGCGGTCCGGGGTCACCGAACAGTTCAGCCGGGACAAGGTGGTGAGCGGCGTCCGCCGCGCCTGCCAGGGCAGGCCGGTCGACGACGACGCGCTGCAGCAGCTCGCGCAGCGCGTGGAGGAGTCGATCCGCTCCGCCGGTCTGGCGGAGATCCCGAGTCACGAGGTCGGCCTGGCCATCCTGGGCCCGCTGCGTGAGCTCGACGGGGTCGCCTACCTCCGGTTCGCCAGCGTCTACCGCTCCTTCTCGTCCGTCGAGGACTTCGAGAAGGAGATCGCCGATCTGCGTGAGGCCATGGCGGGTTCTGCTGCTCCGGAGGAGAGCGATCAGCGCGAAGACGGCGATTGAGTCGTCCCGCTGCGGGAGTGAGGGTTCGACCGATGACCGAAACCGTGGGAACCGGGACCGGCGCGGCCGCCGGCAAGAAGAGCAAGGCAGCCGGCGGGCTGAGCGTGAAGCGCGTCTTCACCACCGAAGGGCAGCACCCCTACGACCAGGTGACCTGGGAACAGCGCGACGTCGTGATGACGAACTGGCGCGACGGCTCGGTCAACTTCGAGCAGCGCGGCGTGGAGTTCCCCGACTTCTGGTCGGTCAACGCCACCAACATCGTCACCAGCAAGTACTTCCGCGGCGCCGTCGGCAGCCCGCAGCGCGAGCGCAGCCTCAAGCAGCTCATCGACCGGGTCGTGAAGACCTACGTCAAGGCCGCGAGCGACCACGGCTACTTCACCTCGCCGCAGGACCTCGAAATCTTCGAGCACGAGCTCACCTGGATGCTGCTGCACCAGGTCTTCAGCTTCAACTCCCCGGTCTGGTTCAACGTCGGCACGGCGTCGAAGCAGCAGGTCAGCGCGTGTCAGCCGTACGACGCCCTGGTGAGCACCCCCGGCGGCGCGGTACCGATCGGCCGCTTCGTCGAGCTGGACGCCGTGGGTGCCAAGGTCTACGACGCGCACGGGCTGACCAAGGTCGTCGCCACCAAGGCGAACGGGATCAAGGAAGTCCTGCGAGTCACGACGAAGTCGGGGCACGTCCTGGACGTCACGGCCGATCACCTCGTGTGGCGTGCGAGTGCGGGCGGCGGGAAGTTCGTGCCCGCCGGCGAGCTGCGGGTCGGGGACCAGCTCGAATGGCACCGCCGCGCCGCTTTCGGTGAAGAGGAGATCAGGGAAACCGACATCGCCGAAGCCGCGCTGGCGGGCTGGTTGCAGTCGGACGGTTTCGTCGGGCAGTACGAAGGCACGAACCGCTCGCTCACCATCGAAGCGATGACCGTGAACGACGCCGAGCTGAGCTGGGTGCGCAACGCGCTCGACCGCGTCTTCCCGGACGTCCACCGCCACGAACGTGCCGTCGAAACCCAGGACGAGACACTCGACTGCCGCCGAACCCGGCTCTACGGCAACGTCCTCGAGAACTTCGTCGAGGCCTGGGGCTTGCGTGCTCGCGGCGTCGACATGGTGGTGCCGGAGTTCCTGTACACGGCGCCGCTTCCGGTCGTGGCCGCGTACCTGCGGAGCCTCTTCCAGGCGGAGGGCTACGTTTCCGCGCGGGAGCGGTCCACCTTGGTCGCGCTGGACATGATCGGTGAAGACCTGGTCCGTGGTCTCCAGCAGCTGCTGGCCCGGTTCGGCATCTTCGCCCGGGTGGGCCGTAAGAAGGAGAGCCGGCCGGATCGGCACGACCTCTGGGGCATCCGGATCCAGAACGCCGGTGACCGGCGGATCTTCGCGGACGAGATCGGCTTCGTCGATCCGGTGAAGACCGCGAAGCTGGAGGCGTCGTTCGAAAAGCCCGGCCTGGCCGCCCACGAGCGGAAGCGGCTGGAGATCGCCGCGATCGAAACCCGTGGCGAGCTGCCGGTCTACGACATCCAGACGGAATCCGGCGAATACCTTTCCGGGAACCTCCGGGTCCACAACTGTTTCATCCTCGCCGTCGACGACACGATAGAGTCGATCCTCAACTGGTACCGCGAAGAGGGCCTGATCTTCAAGGGCGGCTCCGGCGCGGGCCTGAACCTCTCCCGCATCCGGTCCTCGAAGGAACTGCTCACCTCCGGCGGCACCGCGTCGGGCCCGGTCTCGTTCATGCGCGGCGCCGACGCGTCCGCGGGCACCATCAAGTCCGGCGGCGCCACCCGGCGCGCGGCGAAGATGGTCGTGCTCGACATCGACCACCCGGACATCGAAGAGTTCGTCCGGACGAAGGCCCGCGAAGAGGAGAAGATCAAGGTCCTCCGCGACGCCGGGTTCGACATGGACCTCTCCGGCGCGGACATCTCCTCGGTGCAGTACCAGAACGCGAACAACTCGGTCCGCGTGTCCGACGAGTTCATGCAGGCGGTCGAGAACGGCACCGACTTCGGCCTGCGCGCCCGGCTCACCGGCGAGGTGATCGACCGGACCGACGCGAAGAAGCTGTTCCGCGGCGTCGCGCAGGCCGCGTGGGAGTGCGCCGACCCCGGCATCCAGTACGACGGCACGATCAACGACTGGCACACCTGCCCGGAGTCGGGCCGGATCACCGCGTCGAACCCGTGCAGCGAGTACATGCACCTCGACAACTCGAGTTGCAACCTCGCGTCGCTCAACCTGCTCAAGTTCGTCACGCCCGAGGGCACGTTCGACGCGCCGCTGTTCGCCCGCGCGGTCGAGTTCGTCATCACCGCGATGGACGTCTCGATCTGCTTCGCGGACTTCCCGACCGAGCCGATCGCCGACACCACGCGGAAGTTCCGCCAGCTCGGCATCGGCTACGCGAACCTCGGCGCGCTGCTGATGGCGCTGGGCCACGCGTACGACTCCGACGGCGGCCGCGCGCTCGCGGCGTCGATCACGTCGCTGATGACGGGTGTTTCCTACCGCCGCTCGGCCGAAATGGCCCAGGCGGTCGGCGCGTACGAGGGCTACGCGCGCAACGCCGAATCGCACCAGCGCGTGATGCGCAAGCACGCGGCGGCGAACGAGCTCGTCCGCACCTACCACTCGAACGACGCCGCGGTCCGCGCGCTGGCGACGCAAGAGTGGAAGAAGGGCATCGACATCGGCACGAAGCACGGCTGGCGCAACGCGCAGGCGTCCGTGCTCGCGCCCACCGGCACCATCGGCTTCATGATGGACTGCGACACGACCGGCATCGAGCCGGACTTCTCGCTGGTCAAGTTCAAGAAGCTCGTCGGCGGCGGCTCGATGCAGATCGTCAACCAGACGGTGCCGCGCGCGCTCGAAGCGCTGGGTTACCAGGCCGAGCAGGTCGAGGCGATCGTCGAGTTCGTCGCGCAGAACGGCCACGTCGTCGACGCGCCGGGCCTGCGTCCCGAGCACTACGAGGTGTTCGACTGCGCGGTCGGCGAGCGCTCGATCGCGCCGATGGGCCACGTCCGGATGATGGCCGCGGTGCAGCCGTTCCTGTCGGGCGCCATCTCGAAGACGGTCAACATGCCGGAGTCGGCGACGGTCGAAGAGGTCGAGGAGATCTACTTCCAGGGCTGGAAGCTCGGCCTCAAGGCCCTCGCGATCTACCGCGACAACTGCAAGGTCGGCCAGCCGCTGTCGACGGCCAAGAAGGACAAGGCCGTGGCGGAGCCGGAGAAGGTCGTCGAGTACCGCCCGGTCCGCAAGCGCCTGCCGAAGAAGCGCCCGAGCCAGACGGTGTCGTTCACGGTCGGCGGCGCGGAGGGCTACCTGACGGCGGGTTCGTACCCGGACGACGGCCTCGGCGAGATCTTCGTCAAGCTGGGCAAGCAGGGTTCGACCCTGGCGGGCGTGATGGACGCGTTCTCGATGTCCATTTCGGTCGGCCTCCAGCACGGCATCCCGCTCGAGTTCTACGTCTCGAAGTTCTCGAACCTGCGCTTCGAGCCGGCCGGCATGACCGACGACCCGGACATCCGCATCGCGACGAGCGTGATGGACTACCTCTTCCGCCGCCTGGCCCTGGACTACCTGCCGCACGAAAAGCGCACGCAGCTGGGCATCCTGTCGGCGGACGAGCGCTCGGCGGAGGTCGAGGCGAACTACGGCACGCCGTCGAACGTCGACCTCGAGGCCCTGCAGTCCACAGTGGACTCCTCGCCGGAGCCGCACGCGGAGGAAACGGGCCACCCCCACCGCGAAGCCCAGACGACGACGGAGCTGATGGAGCTCCGCCTCGGCAAGGCCGCGGACGCCCCGCTGTGCATGACGTGCGGAACGAAGATGCGCCCGGCAGGCTCGTGCTACGCCTGCGAGGGCTGCGGCGCGACTTCGGGTTGTAGCTGACGGCCCGGGTGACGGGACGCGCGCGTCCCGTCACCCGGCTCGGCCCGGCGGGCAAACGCGTTGACCCCGCGCGAATACTGGACGGGTGGAGTACGTCCTGGCCGGCTACGCGGCGCTTCCCCGATCGAGCACCGTCTCGGTGAGCGCCTGCCTGGCCGACCTGGTCCCCGCCGAGCCGGACTGGGACGACTGGTTCCCCGACGCCGCCGCGGCCGCTCGCACCGGCCACGCGGTCTACGAGATCGGCTTCCCGGCGAAGGACGTACCGGTGCTGCTGGCGGAGTTCGCGGCCGCCGGCGCGGGCGGCCTGCCGGACCGCCTGGCCCGCGCCGAACCGCCGCACCACTTCGGCGACGGAAAGCTGCTGGGCTTCGAGCCGGTGGGCTTCGACTGCGGTCTCTGCCACTCCTGGGGCTGCCTCGGCGGTCTGGTCGACGACGTCCGCCACGCCACCGGCATTCGTGCCCGCGACGGCCTGATCGAGGATGAAGCCGCCGCCGTCGAGGCGGCCCGCTGGCTCACGGCGTCCGGCCTCAGCGACCCGAAGGTCTTCTTCTGGACCCCGGCGGTGCTGATCGGCGTGCCGGCTACTCCACTCCGTGGGACAGGCCCTGGATGATGAAGTTGCGCGCCAGCCCGACGTGTGCAAGCGCTTGGTCGAACTCGATGTCCACGGGACCTTGATCGGCCCGCGGGGCGGCCCGAAGACGTACGGCTTGAGCACCCCGATCGTGTAGTGCGTGCGCCGCCGTCCGTCGGCCCGGGTCGCGCGGCCCAGGACGCGGTAGCGGAAGTCGTTCATCGCGTACCACCAGTCTTCGCTCTGCGTGGCGCCGCTGCCGTCGTCCTGGACGTCGGTGTTCTGCCAGCCGGTGTCGAAGTAGCCCTCGTCCGGCGCCGAGCGCAGGGCGTTCTGGACGATCGCTTCGAACAGCGGGAGGTCGCGACGGATTTCCGCCGGGCTGACGTACTTCGTGGTCCCGGAGCTCCGCAGCCAGTGGCGGAGGTGGTCGCCGCCGTGCGGCCGGCCCGTGACGCTCAGGATCCCGGCGGCGTCGGCCAGCACGACCCGCAGGCCTTCGTCGTCCTTCGTGGCGGTCAGGTCGCCCCGCGACTGCTCGGCCGTGTCGGTGTGGGCCTCCTCGACCGGCTGGAAGCGGTTGGCCTCGTCGACGACCTCCTGCGCGGCGATCTTGGCCTGCCGCAGGTGCTCGTCCGCGTCGGCGACCGACGGGATGCGCTCCACCGAAGGCGACGGCGGGTGCCACAGCAGCGACGCCGTCTTCCGGTCGACGACGTCAGCCAGGTGGAGCAGCTTGTGGACGGTGCCCTGTGCGTTCATCATCCGCACGATCGGCGGGCGGTCCCACGGGAACAGGTCCGGCTCGTGGTCGAACGAAACGCCGCCGTCGTCGTGCACGGTCGCCCACATCTCCGGCTCGGGGAGCCCCGCCTGCCAGATCCCGTGGTGCGCCGCCTCGAGCAGCACGGCGTTGGCGTCGACGTACTTCTGCGTGGCACCCAGGCGGTCGCCGGCCTGGTGCATGGCGGCGCGCGCGGCGTCGCCTCCGCTGCCCCGCCACGCCGGATTGTCGACGGGCCGCACCACCGTCCGGTCGAAGTCGGCGACCTGGCCGCTCAGGGCGTCGGCGAGCGAGCGCCAGCCTTCCGCGCACTGGTTGAGCCGGCCGATCGGGAAATCCTTGAGTGCCCGGTAATCCGCTCGCATGGCCCCCTAGCCCAAGATCGCTCGCAGCTTCTCGCTGTGCGTCTTTTCCGCGCCGGCGTAGAGTTTCGACGCTTTGTCGATGTTCCGGCCGAGATCGCGGATGTTCTCGGCGAGCGCGTGCAACGAGCCTTCCCAGGGCGCGATCATCGCGCGGACTTCGTCGCCGACCGCCCAGTCCCCCTCGGGCAGTCTCAGCGGGAAGCGTCCGCGACGGCGTCACCCGCTTGCGCGGTGTCGTGCGCGACCCGCCTCGCGGCGGCGGCGATTTCCCCCAGCGCGGCCGGTTCGACCGTGTAGCCGTCTTCGATCGACATCGGACCCCCCCACCTCGTACGTCGAATGCCGAGCAGTTTACGCGCGCGGCATCATCGACGCGATGACTTACGCACAGTGGCTCCAGGACTTCGAAATCGAAGCCGAACGCCGTGAACAGCGCGAAGATCCGCACTGGGCGCGGGGTGCGCGCCTGCATCCCGACGTCGCGAAGAGCATCCAGCGGTTCCAGGTCGGCGAAGCCGGCGACGGGGCCAACCTCATCGCGAAAGCCGGCAGCGGCGACTACCTCGCCGCCGTGAAGCTCTTCGTCGCCGAGGAGCAGAACCACGCGCGGATGCTCGCCGAGCTGCTGGCCGCCGCCGGGGTGCCGACCATCGGGGCGCACTGGTCCGACACCGTGTTCGTCCGGTTGCGGCGGGCGCTCGGGCTGCGGCTGGAACTCATGGTGCTGCTCATCGCCGAAGTCGTCGCGCTGCGGTACTACCGCGCCCTGCGTGACGGCGGCGGCGATCCGCTCCTCACCGAAGTCGCCGCCCGGATCCTCGCCGACGAAGAGCGGCACGTGCCCTTCCACTGCCACCGGCTGCGCGGCGAGTTCCCGAAAGCCGTGCGTGCCCTCGTGTTAGGGACTTGGCGGGTCCTGCTGCTCGGCGTCACGATCACCGTCGCGCTCGACCACGGCCGCGCCTTACGGCAGCTCGGCGTCGGGCGGCGGGAGTTCGCCGTCGACGTCCTAGCAGCCTTCGATGCCGCCCTCGCGAGGCTCTAGTAACCCGGCCAGCTCCCGAAGCGATGCCGTGATCCGCTCCACCGGCACACCCCGCGACGTCTGGTGCAGGAACAGCTCCGGTGCCAACGGTGCCAGGAGGACATCCGCCAGCACGTCGGGATCCGCGACCTCCGCCGCCTCCGCGAGGACCCGTACGTGCGTGCGCCAGAACCCGTACGCGCCCGTCGTGAACCGCGAGTGGCCGACCTCCGCGCCCAGCACCAGGTGCGCGTGCCGCTCCAGCAACTCCACCATCGCCACGTAGAACGCCGCCAAGCGCTCCGCCGGGGGAGCGCCCGGGCCCAGCGGGGGCTCGCCGCGCAGCAGGGACTCCTGCAGGCGGCGCTCGTGCTCGTCCAGCAGCGCCACCGCGATCGCCGCGCGGTCCGGGTAGCGGCGGTACAGCGTTCCGCGGCCGACGCCGGCCGCGCGGGCGATGTCCTCCATCGTCACCTCGGCCGCGCCGCGGGCGGTGAACAGCTGCTCGGCCGCGGCCAGGATCTTGGCGCGGTTGCGGGCCGCGTCGGCGCGTTCGGGCATGGCCGCGAGCCTAGGGAATAACCGGACGCGGTGTCCAGTTGAACAGAAGTGGACAAGGCGTCCACTTGAGGAGGAACCGTGACCCACCTGCTGCATCTCGACTCCAGCGCCCGCCGCCGGTCGTTCTCCCGCGAGCTGTCCGCTCACTACGCCCGAGCCTGGGACGGCACCCGCACCTACCGTGACCTCGCCGCCGACCCCGTGCCGGTGATCGGCGAGGCCTGGACCGAAATCTGCGACGCCCTGCTCACGAAGGGGATCACCGACCCCGCGCGCTACGCCGAGGTCGTCGAAACACCCGCACAAAAGCGCGCCTGGGCTGTCGTCGAGCCGCTCCTGGCCGAACTGCTCGAAGCCGACGTCGTCCTGATCGGCGCGCCGATGTACAACTTCGCCATCCCGGCCGCCCTCAAGACCTGGATCGACCAGGTGACGTTCCCGCGGATGTCCCTCAGGGGCAAAGCGTTCGTCATCGCCGGCGCCCGCGGCGGAACCTACGCGCCCGGCACCCCGCGAGCCCCCTTCGACCACCACGAGCGCTACCTGCGCGACTTCATCGCCGGACACTACGACGTCGACGACGTCCGCTTCGTGCACGCCGAGCTCACCAACGCCCTGGTCGACCCGCACCTGGCCGCGCGTGAAGACGAGCGCGTCGCTTCGCGCGAAGCCGCGTTCAGGGCGCTCTGATGGGCTGGGTGACGCTCGTCTTCGCCGGGTTCGTCGAGATCGCCTGGTCGCAGAGCATCAAACCGACGGAGAACTTCACCCGGCCGTGGCCGACGCTGCTGTGCTTCGTGCTCGGCGCGGCCGCCGTCTACCTGCTCTCGCGTGCGATGGACACCGTCCCGGTGGGCACGGCCTACGCCGTGTTCACCGGGATCGGTGCCGTCGGGGCGATCGCGCTCGGCGTCGTCGTCAACAAGGATCCGCTGAGCGTCGGCCGGGTGGCCGCGCTGGCCCTCGTCGTCGGCGGCGTCGTGCTCGCGCGCGTCACTTCGTGAGCTGCTCCCACAGGAACTCGAACACCAGCGCCCACTTGAACGCCAGCTGCTCGTTGTCCGCCGCGGCACCGTGGCCGCCTTCGATGTTTTCGTGATACCGGACGTCGTGCCCCTGCTCACGCATCCGCGCCACCATCTTGCGGGCGTGGGCGGGGTGCACGCGGTCGTCGCGCGTCGACGTCACGAACAGCGAAGGCGGGTACGAACGTCCACTGTGGACGTTCTGGTACGGCGAGTACTGCGCGATGTACTCCCATTCCGCGGCCTCGTCCGGGTCGCCGTACTCGGCCATCCAGGACGCGCCGGCCAGCAGCAGGTGGTAGCGGCGCATGTCGAGCAGCGGCACCTGGCTGACGATCGCGCCGAACCGCTCCGGGTAGCGCGTCAGCATCACGCCCATCAGCAGCCCGCCGTTGCTGCCGCCCTGGATGCCGAGCTTCGCCGGCGTCGTGATGCCGCGCTCGACCAGGTCCGCGGCCACCGCGGCGAAGTCCTCGTAGACGCGGTGGCGCTCGGCCTTGATCGCCTGCGTGTGCCAGCCGGGCCCGTACTCGCCGCCGCCGCGGATGTTCGCGACGACGTACGTGCCGCCGCGCGAAAGCCAGCCGCGGCCGATCATCCCGCTGTAGGACGGCGTCAGCGAAACCTCGAAGCCGCCGTAACCGGTCAGCAGCGTCGGGCCACCCTCGGCGCCGGACGGCCGGACGACGAAGTACGGGATCTTCGTGCCGTCCTCCGACGTCGCGAAGTACTGAGCCACGCCCATGCCCGAAGCGTCGAAGAACTCCGGAGCCTGCTTCAGCACTTCGACCTCTTCGCCGACGTGGCCGTAGCTCAGCGTCGACGGCTGCAGGAAGCCGCTGGAGTTGATCAGGTACTCGTCGCTGACGTCGGGATCGGTGTCGAAGATGTCCGCGCTGCCGAACTCGGGCCCGCCGGAAAGGGGCTCCTCGGTCCAGCCGTCCGGGCCCGGGGTGAGCGTGCGCAGCTCGGTGCGGACGTCGCGCAGCGTGCCCAGCAGCAGGTGGTTGCGCGTCCAGGCCCAGTAGTCGAGCGACGTGTGCTCGTCCGGCGTGAACAGCGTGGCGAAGGTGCGGTCACCGGCCATGAAGTCGGCGAAGCGGATGCCGATCAGCGAGCCGGCCGGGTGCTCGGTGCCCTCGACCGTCCACGCCGTGCGCGGCCGGACCAGCAGCCATTCGCGGTGCACGGACGCGCTCGCGTCGTCGGGCACGTCGATCTTGACGAGCGCGCCGTCCGTCCGCAGGTACAGCTCTGAGCGGTAGAAGTCGATCGCGCGGCTGACGAAGTCGCGTTCGAAGCCCTCGGTCGGGTCGTGGGACGCGCCGATCGAGACGTCGTCGGGCTTGCCCTCGTAGACCAGGGTCGCGGCTTCGAGCGGCGTGCCGCGCCGCCACTCCTTCGCCAGCCGCGGGTAGCCGGAGCTGGTCAGCGTGCCCGGGCCGAAGTCCGTTCCCAGGTAGACGCGGTCCTCGTCGATCCAGCCGATCCGCGTCTTGGCCTCGGGGACGGTGAAGCCGTCCTCGACGAACTCGTGCGCGTCGAGGTCGAACTCGCGCACGACGGTGGCGTCCGCGCCGCCGCGGGACAGCTCGACCAGGCCGCGCCGGTAGCCCGGGCGCAGCACGGTGGCGCCCTGCCAGACCCAGTTCTCGCCCTCGGCTTCGGCGAGCGCGTCGACGTCGAGCAGCAGCTCCCACTCGGACTCGGCCCGCCGGTAGGACTCCAGCGTCGTCCGCCGCCACAGGCCACGCGGGTGGCTCGCGTCCTGCCAGAAGTTGTAGAGCAGCTCGCCGCGGCGGCGCACGTACGGGATCCGGTCGTCGGCGTCGAGCACTTCGCGCAGCTCGTCGCGCACTTCGGCGAAACGCGCTCCGGTGGTCAGCTCGGCCAGCGCCTCACCGTTGCGGGCGCGCACCCAGTCCAGCGCGTCGTCGCCGGTCACGTCTTCCAGCCACAGGTACGGGTCCTCGACACTCATGCCCCCAGTCTTGCCCGAGGGCGGGCCTGGTGGCCACCGGGTGGCGTTTTCGTTTCGTGATCCCCGCCTCCCGGGTGGTCCGTATGCTGGTGCCACCGAGCAGGGGGAGATCGTGAACGACGCCGAGCCGTCACCGCCGGGGACGGCCCCGCCGGCCGAGCCCGCGTGGGCGCCCGAGCCGAATCCGTGGGCCCCGAACTGGGCCGCCGCGCCGCCCGTCCCCATCGCCCCGCCACCCAACCGGCTCTGGGGCGCCGTCGCCGGGGTCCTGATCGTCGTGCTGACGATCTCCCTGGTCGCGGCCACCATCCCGCGGCGCGTGGACGGGCGTGCCTTCGCCGCGCAGGGCGCCGGCACCGGCCGGGCCTTCGGCGGCACCGGCTCGACGGTGAAGTCCGTGCCGGAGTTGGCCCGCAACCCGCTGCTGTCCGACGGCATCACGCCCGGGCCGGCGACGTGCGCGCTGCCTGACCTCGGCCGGTCCGCCGACCAGCTCGAGGCGTACTACGGCAGGCTTGCCGACTGCCTGGCGGAGTCCTGGCGCCCGGCCCTGGAGAAGGCGAACGAGCCGAGGCTGATCGTCACGGTCTCGGTGAAGCTGCCCGAGCACAGCGCGTGCGGCGACGCGCCGACGGAGAACGAAGCCGTCGCCTACTACTGCGGCGGCGACACCACGATCTACGCGCCGACCGACTGGATGCTCTCGGACGCCGGGCTCAACAAGGCCCGGCACATCGCGACGATCGCCCACGAGTACGGCCACCACGTGCAGCGCGAGAGCGGCATCCTGTCGGCGGCGGCGGACAAGATGACGTCGCCGAACGAGGACAGCGCGGCCGACAAGGAGGTCGTGCGCCGGATCGAGCTGCAGGCCAACTGCTTCGGCGCGCTCTTCCTGGCGGCCGTCGCCGGTACCGGCTCGCTCAGCCGCTCGCTGGCGAACGCCGCCGTCGCCGACTACGGCCGGGCCGACGACAGCGACACCCACGGCTCCCGCAAGCACCAGCTCTCCTGGGCGAAGGCGGGTTACGACGGCAAGACGACGAAGGCGTGCGACACCTGGAGCGCCCCGGTCGCCGAGGTCAGCTGACCGCCCACGCGGGATCGCGGCCGAGCAGGGCCAGGAACCGGTCGAGCTCGCTCGCGCCGGCGGGAACCTCGACGCTGTGGGCGAACGAGTTGTTCTTCTCGCGGCCTTCGTCGGGGATCCGCTCGGCCAGCTCGAGGGCGAGGTGTACGGCTTCGGCGTCCGGCTCGTAGGGCAGGCCGAGCGTGCGGGCCAGGTCCCAGCCGTGCGCGACGGTGTCGACCAGGTGCATGTGGGCGGCGACCGGGCCGGGGAACGTGCCGAAGTGGTTGATGGTGAGCTGCCGCTCCAGCACGGCGTCGTCGGCGAAGGCGTCGAGGAAGTCGTCGACGGAGGCCGCGTACGCGCCTTGGGCGTCGTCGCCGAGCTCGCCGGCATCCCAGTCCGGCGCCGAGCCCTCGCGGGCGGCCGTCGCGAAGGCGTGGTTCTCGCTGACCTGGTGGCGGAGCAGGTCGGCCAGCGTCCAGCCCGCGCACGGCGTGGCGCGGGCGAGGTCGGCGGGCGTCACGGTCGCGACGATCTTGTCGAGGACGAGCAGGGCGCGGCGGTCGAGTTCGCGGAGATCCATGCCTCGCACGCTAGGCGGGCCAGCGGACCACGGACAGTGCCAAATCCATGGCACTTGTGGTGGGCCAATCTAGACTGGCGCCGGTGGAGATCCACATCGACCTGACCGGCACGCGCGGGCACCGCGACGCGATCTACCGGCAGCTCCGCGCGGCGATCCTGGCCGGCCGGATCCGGCCGGGGGAGGCGCTGCCGCCGACTCGTGAGCTCGCTCAGCGGCTGGCGGTCTCCCGGACGACGGTCAGCGCGGCCTACGACCGGCTCACCGCCGAGGGCTTCCTGGCCGGCCGCGTCGGCGCCGGCACGTTCGTCACGGCGTCCGCGTCGGCGCGCCCGGAGCCCTCACCGGTGTCCGGCGTACGGCCGCTGCCGGAGTGGGACGCCGTTCCGCCGCCCCCGGCGCCGTTCGCCCCGGCGCCGGAGTTCGACTTCCGGCCCGGCGTCCCCGACCTGACCCGGTTCCCGTTCGACACCTGGCGCCGCCTGGTCACGCAGCGGCTGCGCGCCGGGCAAGCTGACCTGATGACCTACGGCGACCCGCAGGGGCTGGCGTCGCTGCGCACCGAGATCGCGCGGCACGTGGCGGTGTCGCGGGACGTACGGGCGAGCGCGGCGCAGGTCGTCGTGACCGCGGGCGCGCAGCAGACGACCGACCTGGTCGCGCGCGTGCTGCTGCGCACCGGTGACCTCGCCGCCGTCGAGGACCCCGGTTACCCGCCGCCGCGGCTGGTGCTCGCCGCGCGGGGGATCCGGGTCGCGCCGGTGCCGGTGGACGCGTCCGGCATAGTCGTCGGCGCGATCCCGGCCGGGACGCGGCTGGTGTACGTGACGCCGTCGCACCAGTACCCGCTGGGGCTGTCGATGTCGCTGGACCGGCGGCTCGAGCTGCTCGACTGGGCCGAGCGGAACGACGCGGTGCTCGTCGAGGACGACTACGACACCGAGTTCCGCTACACCGGGCGGCCGCTGGAACCGTTGCACAGCCTCGATTCCCGCGGCCGGGTCGTGTACGTCGGCTCGTTCTCGAAGGTGCTTTCGCCCGCGCTGCGGCTGGGTTTCCTCATCGCGCCGCCGTCGCTCGTGCCCGCGTTGGTCAAGGCCCGGTACCTGACCGACTGGCACGCGCCGAACGTCGAACAGGCGGCGCTGGCGGCGTTCATGGCCGAAGGCGGCTTCGCCCGGCACGTCCGGCGGATGCGGAAGGTGTACCGGGAGCGGCACGAGCTGCTGTCCCGGTCGCTGGCTTCGTTCGCGGACTTCCTGACGCCGTTGCCGTCGTCGGCGGGCCTGCACCTGAGCGCGGTGGCGCCGTCGGATTGCGGTCCGCTGGTCCGCGCGGCCCGGCGGCACGGCGTACGGCTGTACTCGTTGGGGGACTTCGGGGTGGGGGAGCGGCGGCACGGGCTGGTGTTCGGTTACGGTGCGGTCGCGGCCGAGCGGATCGAGCCGGGACTGGCCCGGCTGCGGGCACTGGCGGACGGGGGAGCGGCATGACCGACGACGTGATGGTGGCGATCGACGCCGGTCTGCGTCAGCACATCGGCGGCGACCGCGCGGGCGCGTACGCGACGTTCACGGCGTTGTGGGACTCGATCGGCCCGGACGGCGACCCGCTGCACCGCGTCGCACTGGCGCACCACATGGCCGACGTCTGCGACGACCCGGCCGAAGAGCTCGAGTGGGACCTGCGCGCACTGGCGGCGGCGGATTCCCTGACCGACTCGCGGGCCCAGGAGTACCACGCGTCCCTGGCGGTGCGCGGGTTCTACCCGTCGCTGCACCTCAACCTGGGCGAGGACTACCGCAAACTGGGTGACCTCGCGGCCGCCCGCGAGCAGCTGGCCCTGGCCCGGGCCCGCCTCGACGCCCTCTGCGACGACGATTACGCGGCCGGAATCCGCTCGGCACTGGACGGCCTGGCCGAACGCCTCGGCTGAATCGGTTCGAATACCACGAACACGCCCCGTTTGCCGGACTTTCGCCCGGTGCCGGTGGCACCTACCCTGTGGTGATCCAGCTCACCGACGGGAAGGATCGCCATGCGGATTGCGGATCTGCTGCGCACGAAGGGGACCGCGGTCGCGACGGTCACCCCGGAAACCACGGTGACCACACTGCTGACCGCCCTGGCCGAACACAACGTCGGCGCGATGGTGGTCGTCGCCCCCGACGGCTCGATCGCGGGCATCGTCTCGGAGCGCGACGTGGTCCGCCGCCTGAACGAGCGAGGCCCGGCTCTGCTGGACGGCCAGGTTTCGGAGATCATGACGAAGCTGGTGGCGAGCTGCTCCCCGGACGACTCGGTGGACCAGCTGTCGGTCCTGATGACGGAGCGCCGCATCCGCCACGTACCGGTCCTGGCGGACGGCCACCTGGCGGGGATCGTGTCCATCGGGGACGTGGTGAAGAACCGGATGGAGCAGCTGGAGCAGAGCCAGGAACAGCTACAGAACTACATCGCCCAGGGCTGACGTCGGTGTCCGGCTCGCCCCGTGCGGGCGAGCCGGCTCACTTCATGCCCAGCAGTGCTCGCTCGGCGCTGTCGATCAGGTCTTTGTAGGTGAGAACCTCGACCCGGTTGGTGTGTGAGTTCAGCGTCCGCAGCGTGTCGTTGATGTCTTCTTCGGAGACATCCGGCTGCACCTTCGGGTGTCCGATCAGCACCAGCGCGTCGGCACGACGAGTCTCGATCCCGAACCTCCGCCGGATTTCGTGCCGTTCCTCGTCGAGGGACACGAGGTAGTTGATCGCCTGACCGACGGCGTCGTGTACTTCCGCGGTCGGAACCCACGCATTGCGGTGGCGCTTCACCAGTGCACGCACTTGCATCGAACGCTTCAGCTCGACGACATGAAGCGCACCGTCCGCCCTGATCAGGGGAATATCGAGTTCGTTGCCCGCGGTCAGGCGGCGTTCAGCGGCTTCGCCGAGGAATCGGCCGCCGAAGATCCAGATGTTTTGCCGCAAGAGGAGGTGCAAGTCTGCTTCGGAGGCAGCGGGGTCCTCGGCGATCCTGCGCAGTTCGTCGAGACCGGCGGCTTGCCGCTTCAATTCCGCGGCACGGAGAATCATCTGCGCGTGATCCTCGTCCGCGAGCACGGCCAGGGCATCCGGCGAGGTCGCCACTGCCCGTGCGGCTTCGGCCGGATCTTCGACATCGATCCGGTTGCGGAACACCTGCTCGAGCCAGAGCGCCATTTCGGCCCGCCCTCGGACGACCCGGTAACGGCCCGGCCGGTCATCGGGAGCTTCGGCGAATGCACCGTCGGCGGCCAAGGAGACGAGTTCGCGGAGGAGTTCGTCCGCGGTGATATCCGGCCGGCCTTCCAGGATTTCGCGTCCGCATCCTTCCACGTACTGGGAGGTCGCCCGCATGACGCCCCGGAACAAGTTCAGATTGCTCTTCTTGCGCGCACCGTCCTGGAAGAGGAGGAAGCGTTCTTCGAACTCCGGCTTGGACGACCGGCCTTCGCAGTAGTCCAATGCGTCCTGTAGAAGGCGGACGACCTGCCACTCGTCGTCCTCTGTTGCGCGAAGGCGAGCGACTTCCAGCAGATGAACCAGTCTTTGCCCGCCGCGTCGATTGCCTCGTTTGCCACTTCGCAGGTAGCCCAGCGCGGCCGCAATCGCGGCTTTGACGTCTTCGCCCCGAGCTTGTTGTTCGGTCTGCTCGATCTGCCTTTCGAGTGCGTAGTCGACTCGGACGTTCATTCCCGCCACCCCGACAACTCCACCCCCTTCGCCACATCCACCCGGTAAGCCAGCTTCACCTCACCGGTCTCCCCAGCCGCCAGCGTCAGCTTCCACGTGAACTCACCCAGCGCCGAAGTCTCCACCGGCTCCGGCGAAGTCTTCACGTCCTTCACCGTCACCGCGTCGTCCCGGGAAACCGGTGCCTGGTCCAGCACCGTCACCACGGCCTCCCGAGGCCCGTGGTTCCCCACCGAAATCCGGTACTCCACCTCACGCCGCTTCTGCCCGCCCATGACCGCCTTCGACGCGGAACGCCGCACCAGTTCCCGTTCGACCCGGATCCGGTCGTCGACCCCCAGCGCCAATTCCAGCTCCTCCCCGGGAGCCCACGGTTCCAGCACAGTCGTCCCCACGAACTCCGCCTCGTGAAACACCGAAGCCCGTCCGGGCCGCAGGGCAAGCGAAGAGGAATTGACCACCACAGCCCGCAGATAAGCCTCCTCCGCCAGCACCGGCGCGGTCACGTAACCCAAAACGGCCGTGAGCGAAAGCGAAGCTAACGTCGTCCGGTGCCCCTGGGCCCCCGAAGGCACCGCCACCGGACGCGAAGGCCGGTACGTCACCGCCGTCGTCCCCTGCTCGACCGAAGCCAGCTTCGGTGCCATCGCGGGAGCAGCCATCGCGAACCGGGCCATCCGCGCGCCTTCCGGAATCCCGCCGCCCGAACCCCCGTACGCCGCCGCCGGAGCCGCCGGAGCCGGGTGCACCCGATCCAGGTACCACGGCGAAAGCTCCGGTACCACCACCGAAACCGCGGGCCGCGCGGTCGACAAAGCGAGTTCGCACTCCGGCCAGTCCTCGCCCGTGTACTGGCTGACCAGCCCGTACGACACCACGGTCACGCCGGTCCCGCGCACCCGGATGTCGTACCCCGGCTCCCAGCTCGCCCCGGGGACCACATAGGACAGTTCCAGCTCCGCCGATCCGGCCGGATCCGAGATCTCCAGCTCCACCACCACCGAAGTACTGTCCTCTTCGGACTGTGCGCTGTGCTCGCCGATCCGCCGGTCCAACGCCGCGAGGTCCTCGCGCAGGCGGGTGATCCGATCCGACAGCACCCGCCGGGACTTCAGCGCCGCGGCCAGCCGCGAGCTCAGCGCGTCCGTCACCTCGCCCACCCGCGCGGGCTCCGCCGTCCCGGCCGCCAGCGCCTTCGCGAAGCTGCCTCCGCTCCGCTTCGCCAGCGAAGTCAGCAGATCCACCTTCATCGCTTCGGCCGCTTCGTCGTCCACGACGCCGTCGAGCGTCGCCTGGTCCGCGCGCCGCTGCTCGACGAGCGCGCGCAACGCCGCGTCGGCCGGCGACGCGTGCCGCTCGGTCCGCACGTCCACCCCGGTGATCAGCGCCGGGCCCGTGCCGGTGACGCGCACCGAAGCCGGGTCGAGGGCCAGGGGCAGGCCCGCGAACGTCAGGCGCGGCCCGCCGTCCAGCGGCGCTTTCCCCCGGCGGGTGATGCGGGCCTGCTGCGGGTGGACGGTCACGGCGGCGATCGGAGCTTCCACGGTCGGCATGCCTCCGACGTTAGTCTCTTGACACCCCGGAGGCCGGGACGGAAGTGTCGGACCTCGTCCGCTTCGCCCGGCTTGGGGGTTTGTGTGAAAGCCGCAGTCGTGCTCGCCGCCGTCCTCGCACTGCCGCTGACCGCGGTCGCCGCGGAAGCCGCCGATCCACCCGCGCCGGTGTTCTCCGGCGGCCAGGCGCAACCGGTGTTCAACCCGGCCGACGTCGTGCGCGAAGACGTCTGGGTCACCGCGCCGGTCGACAGCGACCACGACGGCGCCGACGACCTCGTGCACGCCCAGGTCGTCCGGCCGCGCGCCACGCAGCAGGGGATGAAGGTCCCCGTCGTCTACCAGGCCAGCCCGTACTACGCCGGCGGCAACGACGTCGCGAACCACAACGTCGACGTCGAGCTGTACGCGCCGGGGTACGCCCGCGGTCCGGAAGGCCCGCGCGTCGCCGCGCACGGGGTCGGCCCCGCCACCCCGATCACCTGGCGCTACCAGGACTACTTCACCGCGCGCGGCTTCGCCGTCGTCTACGGCGAATCGCTCGGCAGCGGCCTCTCGACCGGCTGCCCGACCACCGGCGACGTCAACGAGACGATCGGCGCGCGCTCGGTCGTCGACTGGCTCAACGGCCGCACCGCCGCGAAGGACGCGAACGGCGCCGCGGCGAAGGCCGACTGGAGCACCGGCAAGACCGGCATGATGGGCGTGTCCTACAACGGGACGCTGCCCAACGCCGTCGCGAGCACCGGTGTCGAAGGCCTGGAGACGATCGTCCCGATCGCCGCGATCTCCAGCTGGTACCAGTACTACCGCAACGACGGCGCCGTCGTGGCGGCCGGCGGCTACCAGGGCGAGGACGCCGACGTGCTCGCCGAGTACGTCCACACCCGCGCCGACCGGCAGGTCTGCCGCCCGGTGATCGACGCGCTGACCCGCGACCAGGACCGCCTGACCGGCGACTACACGCCGTTCTGGGACGTCCGCAACTACCGCAACGACGTCGCGAAGGTGCACGCGTCGGTGCTCGCGGTGCACGGCCTCAACGACTGGAACGTCAAGACCGACCAGGTCGCCGAGTGGTACGAAGCGCTCAAGGCGCACGGCGTCGAGCACAAGATCTGGCTGCACCAGTCCGGCCACGCCGACCCGTACTCGCTGCGGCGCGACGTCTGGCTCGCCACGCTCAACAAGTGGATGTCGCACTACCTCTACGGCGTCGGCAACGGCATCCAGGACGAGCCGAAGGCGACCATCCAGCGCGAAGACCTCTCGTGGACCGACGAAGCCGACTGGCCGGCGCCGGGCACCGCCGACGTCCGCGTCTACCCGTGGCCGGGCGGCCGGTCGAAGGGCGCCATCGACACGCGCAACCCGGTGCCGGGCAAGGCGGCCGTCGAAATCCTCGCCGACGACTCCTCGAAGACGATCGAGCAGCTGGCCGGCGCGGCTTCGTCCGGGAACCGCCTGCTGTACGCGACTTCGGCGGCGAAGCAGTCCGTACGGCTCTCCGGCACCGCCCGCGCCGACCTCGCGCTGGCCTTCGACCGGACCGCGGCGAACGTCTCCGCGATCCTGCTCGACCGCGCCCCCGACGGCACGTCGCACGTGATCAGCCGCGGCTGGACCGACCCGCAGAACCGCACGTCGCCTTCCCGCACCGAGCCGATCACGCCCGGGCAGACCTACCGGATCGGCGTCGAGCTGATGCCGAAGGACTACGTCCTCGCCGCCGGCCACCGGCTCGAGTTCCTGCTCGCCTCCAGCGACCACGACTACACGCTGCGGCCGAAGCCGGGCGCGGGGCTGGCGCTCGACCTGACGAGGACGTCGGTGACGCTCCCGGTGACGGGCGGCAAGCCGGCGCTGCGAGCCGCGTTCGGCTGATGCTGCCGGAGCACCTCCGCGCCGACGTCGCGACGCTGTGGGCGTACCACGACCTGCGGCACGAGCCGCGCCGCTCCGACGTCGGCGTCGGGCTCGGCAGCCGGGACCCCGGCGTCGCCGTGCACACGGCGGAGCTGTTCCACGCCGGCCGGTTCCCGCTGGTCGTGTTCACCGGGGCGAACGCGCCGACGACGATCGAGCGCTTCCCGCGCGGGGAAGCGGTGCACTACCGCGACATCGCGCGGGAACTCGGCGTCCCGGACGACGTGATCCTGGTGGAGCCCGAGGCCCGCAACACCGGCGACAACATCGCGTTCACCCGCCGGCTGCTGGCCGGGCGGGAAATCCGGTCCGTGACGCTGGTGACGCGGCCGTACCAGCAGCGCCGGGCCTACGCGACGGCGAAGCGGCTCTGGCCGGGCGTCGACTTCGTGTGCGCGTCGAAGGCGGCTTCGTTCGAGGACCACGTGAGCGGGGAAGAGGACGTCGAGCGCGTGGTCAGCATGCTCGTCGGCGAGACCCAGCGGGTCACCGAGTACGCCGTGCGGGGCTTCGCGATCCCGCAGCACGTCCCGGCCGGCGTCGAGCGGGCGTCCGACCGGCTGGCCGAAGCCGGGTTCACCCAGCGCCTCCTCCGCCGCCCCGGTGATCACTCAATGTAACGATCATCGCAGGTCAGGCGACTCAAGGGCACCTGCGAGAGGAGCCGCCATGACCTCGACCGCCGACCCCATCCTGGAGAGCTTGCGCGCCCGCCTGTCCGGCACGGTGCTCACCGACGGTGAACCCGGCTACGACGTCGCCCGTTCGGTCTGGAACGGCGAGATCGACCGTCGGCCCGCGGTCGTGGTGCGCCCCGCCGGGGCCGCGGACGTGGCGGCGGCGCTCGCGTACGCGGGCGAAGCGGCGCTCGACGTCTCGGTGCGCGGCGGCGGGCACAACTACGGGGGAGCCGCGGTCGTGGACGGCGGCCTCTGCCTCGACCTGAGCTCGCTCGACGCGATCACCGTCGACCCGGCCGCCCGGACCGCCCGCGTCGGCGGCGGGGCGACGTGGGCGCAGCTCGACGCCGCGACGCAGGAGCACGCGCTCGCGGTGCCCGGCGGCACGATCAGCCACACCGGTGTCGGCGGCCTCACCCTCGGCGGCGGTTTCGGCTGGCTCACCGGCAAGCACGGGCTCTCCTGCGACAACCTGCTCTCGGCCGAAGTCGTCACGGCCGACGGCGAGGTCTTGCGCGCGTCCGCCGACGAGCACCCGGACCTGTTCTGGGCGCTGCGCGGGGGCGGCGGCAACTTCGGCGTCGTCACCGAGTTCGAGTTCCGGCTGCACCCGGTGGGCCCGATCGTCCACCTGGGCCTGTTCTTCTGGGGTCTCGAGGACGGCACCGCCGCACTGCGGCAGGCCCGGGCGGTGCTCGAAACGCTGCCCGGGGAAATGGGCGCGCTAGTCGCCGGGCTCAACGCGCCACCCGCGCCGTTCGTCCCCGAGGCCCACCACTTCCGCCCCGGCTACGCCTTGCTGATCGCCGGGTTCGCGGGGGAGGAGCAGCACGCCGAGGCGATCCGGGCGGCGCGGTCGGGGCCGGCGCCGCTGTTCGAGTTCGTCTCGCCGATCCCGTACGTCGAGCTGCAGCGGATGCTCGACGACGCCGCGCCGTGGGGCATCCTCGGCTACGAAAAGGCCGCCTACGCCGAGGGGTTCACCGAGGAGGTCATCGAGGTGATCGCGGACTTCCTGCCGCGCAAGGCGTCGCCGATGTCGATCATGCCGATCTTCTCGATGCGCGGGGCGTTCACCGAGGTCGCCGCCGACGCGACCGCCTTCGGTGGCCCGCGCCGGGAAAGCATCCTGATCAACATCGACTCGCTCGCGGCCGAACCGGGGCCATTCGCCGTGGACCGCGCATGGGTGCGCGAGTTCTGGGCGGCGCTCGTACCGCACTCGTCCAACCCGGCCGGCTACGTCAACTTCATGGCCGAGTACGAAGAGGACCGCGTCCGGACGTCGTACGGGCCGGCGAAGTACGCGCGGCTCGCCCGGATCAAGGCGCGGTACGACCCGCGCAACGTGTTCCACCACAACGCGAACATCCCGCCCGCGACGTGAGTCAGCCGGCGATCCCGGCCCGGTAGGCGAAGGCGACGGCCTGCGCGCGGTCGCGCAGGCCCGCCTTGGCGAACAAGTGGTTCACGTGGGTCTTCACGGTCGCTTCGCTCACCACCAGGGTGCGCGCGATCTCGGTGTTCGACAGCCCGGCCGCGATCAGCCGCAGCACCTCGATCTCGCGCGCGGTCAGGCCTTCGACCGCCTTGACGCGCTGGGGTGCACCGCGAGTGGCGGCTTCGACGAGCCGCCGCTGCAGCTCGCCGTCCACTGTGGACTGCCCGGCGGCCGCCGAACGCAGGGCCCTGGCGATGGCCTCGGCGTCGGCGTCCTTGGTGAGGAACCCGCGGGCGCCGGCGCGCAACGCGGCCAGCAGTGACTCGTCGTCGGCGTACGTGGTGAGCACGACGACCTCGGTCCCGGGGTGCTCGGCGCGGATCCGTTCGGTGGTTTCCACCCCGTCGCAGCGCGGCATCCGCAGGTCGACCAGCACGACGTCGGGGTGGTGCTCGGCGACCAGGTCGAGCGCGGCGAGCCCGTCGGCGGCGGCGCCGACCACCTCGACGCCGGGCAGCAGCCCGAGCAGCGTGACCAGGCCTTCCCGGACCACGGCCTGGTCGTCGGCCAGCACGACGCGCAGCGTCACGCCGGCACCGTCAGGTGAATCCGCCATCCGTCCTCCCCCGGCCCGCTCTCGACGTGCCCGTCGAGCAGCGCGACCCGTTCGCTCATCCCGCGCAAACCGTAGCCTGCCGCGGGCGCGGCCGGCGGCCGCCTGCCCTGCCGGTCGGCCACCGTCAGCCGCACCGAACCGGCCACGTAGTCCAGCTTGACCTCGACGTCGGCGTACGCGGCGTGCTTGCGGGTGTTGGCCAGCGCCTCCTGCACCGCGCGCACCAGCGCGGCGCCGACCGCCGGGTCGAGCTCACGCGGCTCACCGCTGACCTCGAGGTCCGCGCGCGCCCCGCTGTCCAGCCGGTACGCGGCCAGCAGGTCCGCGATCGCGCGTTCCACCGGCACGGCGTCCTCGCGCAGCGCGGCCACGGCCTGCCGCGCTTCGGCGAGCCCGTCCGCCGCCAGCTGCTGGGCCCGTTCGAGCTGCGCGACGGCGTCCGGGCTGGCCCCGTCGCGCACCAGCATCAGCCGCGCACCCTGCAGGTTGAGCGAGAGCCCGGCCAGCGAGTGCGCGAGGACGTCGTGCAGCTCGCGGGCGATGCGGGCGCGTTCGGCCAGCGCGGCCGCGCGGGCGTGCTCCTCGTTGGCCGTCTGCGCGCGGGCCAGTGCCAGCTCGGTCTGCTCGATGCGGGCCAGCCGGGTGCGCCGGTTCAGCCCCATCAGCACGATCACGGCGAGGACCGCGTACGTCGACAGGGCGCTTTCCCATTGGTCCTGGCGGAGCACCCAGACCGTGGTGATCAGCCCGGCGTTCAGCACGACCGCCAGCACGATCGGCACCGGGGCCTGCCGCAGCACCACGAAGAACGTCGTACCGAACAACGCGACCGACGCCCAGCTGCCCGGCAGGACCACCCAGAGCGCGCCCGCGGACGCGATCACGGCGAGCGCGAGGACCGCCGACGGCGTCCGGGCGCCGAGGTCCTGGACCCACGGCATCGGGATCGACAAGGCGAGGGTGATCCCGATCAGCACCCAGGCGAGTGCGTCCGCGCGGGGCATCGCGGTGACCATCGGCACCGCGATGAGTGCCCAGCGCAGCCAGCCCTGCGCCGACGGGAACGTGACTCGTCGGGGCGTCATGCCGGGTGTCCTCCGCGGGTGCTTGTACGGAAAATGTACCGACGCGGGCTTCCCTTGGTGCGGTCAAACGTCCCGTTCGTCAGGAGGTTCCCCCATGTCCAGGTTGCGACGGCTCGCCGTGCTCGCCGCCGCCGCGGCGCTGCCCGCGCTCGGCCTCACCCTCGCCGGCCAGGCGACCGCCTCGGCCGCGCCGAACTTCCAGGTGCCGTTCAAGTGCGGGGTCACCGTGACCGCCGCGACGTTCAGCGGCCACAGCCCGGCGTACTCCGTCGACTTCCAGAAGTCGGGCATCACCGGCATGCCGGTGCTCGCGTCGGTCGGCGGCACGGTGACGCGCGTGGCGGACGAGGGCAGCACCAGCTACGGCAAGTGGATCGAGCTGGACCACGGCGGCGGCTGGCGGACCCGGTACGCGCACCTGTCGGCCCAGGAGGTCTCGGTCGGGCAGTCGGTCGCCGGCGGCAAGGAGATCGGCAAGGCGGGCGCGACCGGCGGGGTCACCGGGCCGCACCTGCACTTCGAAGAGCGGCTCGACGGCGTGGTGCAGAAGGCGAAGCTGAACGGCGTCGCCGTGCCGTACTACGGGCACACCGACTTCACGAGCAAGAACGGCTGCGGCGGCAACCCGTACTCCGCCGAAGAGGTCTGCGGCTCGGGCTTTTCGGTCATCGACAAGCAGGGTCTGGCGAACTCCTCGGGCACGGCGTACCTGCTGTACAACGCCTCCACCAAGGCGAACTGCGTGACGACGCTGAAGGCGACGTCGCTCGGCACGGCCAGCCCGGTCTCGGCGTTCCTCGAGGTCCAGGGCTCGGCCCGGACGACCGACTCCGGCAGCTTCACCTACTACGCGGGGCCGGTGAAGAAGACGGCCGGCTCCACCTGCGTGAAGTGGGGCGGTTCGGTCGGCAGCAACACCTACGAAAGCGGCTTCGAGCACTGCGGATGACCCGTGCCGGTCGGTGGGGCCGGGCAGCATAGCCCGCCCCACCGACAGGAACGGTCCGTCCGGCCGTCCTCGGGCCCGATCCGTCCACATCGGCCCCGGCCATCCACAGATTTGCCGCCGGCGCCCCGAGCGGCCCCGTCCTGCTCCACGGTGGAGGCATGACCACCGCCACCACGGCCGGCCGGTTGCCGGTCGACCTCCGAGACCCCGCGCTGCTGCTGGCCGCGCTCCCGTACCTGATCGGCTTCCGCCCCGCGAGGTCCGTCGTCCTGCTCGGCCACCGCGCCCCCGAGGGCGATCGCGCCGGCCTGATCCTGCGCGCCGGCATCCCGCGCCGGGAAGACCGCGCCCGCCAAGCCCAGGCGCTCGCACCGCTGCTCGCGGCGGGCTGCCACACCGGCGTGACCGTGGCGATCGTCGGTGGTCGGCGAAGATCCGGCAGCCCGCCGCCGCACGCGGGTCTCGTCAAGCACCTGGCGAAAGCGCTGGGCGAGTACGGCCTCCCGATCCTGCACGCGATGTGGACGACGGGCATCACCACGAACGCACGGTGGGCCTGTTACGAGGAGGACGAGCTCTGCGGCGGCCGGCTCCCGGACCCCCGCGCGACGGTGGTCGCGGCCGCCGCCACCGAGCGCGGCCAGGTGGTGTTCGACAGCCGCGCCGAGATGGCGGCGCTGCTCGACCCGCGGTGCCCGGAGACGATCGCCCGCCGCGCGGAGCTGCTGGCCCGGCTGCCCGAGCCCGGCGGCTTCGACGCGGCGTCGGAGATCCGGGCCGCGTTCGGCCGCCTGCGCCGGGGCGAAGGACCGCCGAGCGACGAGGAAGCCGTCCTGCTGGCGAACGCACTGACGATCCCGGAGATCCGCGACGAGTGCCTCGGCATGGCCGTGCCGCCCGAGAGCTCGGCGGCGCGGGAAGCGGAGCGCCTGTGGCTCACGCTGGTCCGCGAGCTCCCGGCCCCGGAACGCGCGCAACCGGCGGCACTCCTGGGTTACACGGCCTACCTGCGCGGCGACGGCACCTTCGCGGGCATGGCCCTGGAGAACGCGCTGGAAGCGGACCCTGGCCACGTCCTGGCGGACCTGCTGCTGCGGGTCCTGAGCCGCGGCATGCCCCCGGAACAGCTGCTGGGCCTGGCAGAGCACGCCGACCCGGGGGAACGGCCGGCTTCGGGCTGATCATGCCGGACGCCGAACCGAGCCGACCCGGGTGAGGCGTGACTGTCGCGAAAGGACAGTGGCCGGCTCAGCCCTGTGCGGCGCGCCGGGCCTGGGTGAACTCCCAGGCGTCGCGCACGATCCCGGTCAGCTCGATCCGTTCCGGCTTCCACCCGAGTTCTTCCCGGGCCCGGTCGCTGGCCGCCACGAGCACCGAAGGGTCGCCCGCGCGGCGCGGGGCCACCACGGCCGGCACCGCGTGGCCGGTGACCTCGCGGCAGGCCTCGATCACCTCGAGGACGGAGAACCCGGTGCCGTTGCCCAGGTTGTAGATGCGGTGCTCGCCGGCGGTCGCGTGCTTCAGCGCCAGCAGGTGCGCGTCCGCGAGGTCGACGACGTGGATGTAGTCGCGCACCGCGGTGTGGTCCGGCGTCGGGTAGTCGTCGCCGAAGATCGAGATGTGCTCACGGTCGCCGGTGGCGACCTGCAGGACGAGGGGGATGAGATGGGTTTCCGTGGCGTGGCGCTCACCGAAGGCGCCGTACGCGCCGGCGACGTTGAAGTAGCGCAGGCTCACCGCGGCCAGACCGTGCGCGGTGGCGAAGCTGGTGATCGCGGCGTCGATGGCGAGCTTCGTGGCGCCGTAGGTGTTGGTCGGCCGGGTCGGCGCCGACTCCGGGATCGGCGACTGCTCCGGCTCGCCGTAGGTCGCCGCGGTCGAGGAGAACACCAGCCGGGGCGTGCCGTGCTCCTGCATGGCCTCGAGCAGCCGCAGCGACGTGACGACGTTGCCTTCCCAGTACTTCGCCGGCTCCGCCATCGACTCGCCGACCAGCGACTTCGCCGCGAAGTGCAGCACGCCGTCGAAGCCCTCGCGCAGCAGGCTGCCCGCCACCTCGGCGGCGTCGCCCTCGATGAACCGCGCGTCCGGGTGGACCGCGTCGGCGTGCCCGGTGGACAGGTCGTCGACCACGGTGACCTGGTGCCCGGCCTCGACCAGCCGGGCCGCGCAGACACTGCCGACGTACCCCGCTCCGCCCGTCACGACCAGCTTCAGGGCGTTGCTCTGCTCCGACACGTCCAGGCCTTTCTGCCGAGGGTGATGATGCGCTTCAGTCTTCCCCCTCGGCGACGCGCGGGTCCGTCCGGGGGTTGCCCCGGACGGACCCGCGCGGCCTCAGACCTCGTCGCGGCCGGCGCCCCGGGAGGGCACCGCGGTGAACATGCGCGGGCGCCGGTAGCCGGCCTTCTCGTACGCCGTTTCGACGGCCGCCTTGACCCGGTCCAGGTCGGCGTCGCGGACCAGCGCGATCGCCGAACCGCCGAAGCCGCCGCCGGTCATCCGCGAGCCGAGGGCGCCGGCTTCCCGCGCCGAGTCGACCGCGAGGTCCAGCTCGGCCGTGGAGATCCGGTAGTCGTCGCGCATGCTGACGTGCGAGGCGTCCAGGTACGGCCCGATCTCGGCCAGCCGGCCGGCGCGCAGCAGCTCGACGGTCTCGAGCACGCGCTGGTTTTCGGTGACGACGTGGCGCACCAGCGGCACGAGGTCGTCGGGCAGCCGGTCGAGCGCCTCGGCGAGGCCCTCGACGGTGACGTCGCGCAGCGCCTTGACCCTAAGCAGCCCGGCCGCCCGCTCGGTGCCGCGCCGGCGCTCGCCGTAGCCGCCTTCGGCGTGCGAGTGCTTGGTGCGGGTGTCGATGATCAGCACCTGCAGCCCGGCCTCGGCCAGGCCGAACGGCACCTGCTCCTGCTCGCCCGAGCGCACGTCGAGGAACAGCACGTGCGACTCGGTGCAGCAGAGGGACGCCGTCTGGTCGAGCAGGCCGGTCGGCGCGCCGACGAAGTCGTTTTCCGAACGCTGGACCCAGCGCGCGACCTGGGGCCGCGTCGGGATGCCGTCACCGGTGCCGTCGAGCTCCAGGCCGGCCAGGCCCAGCAACGCCAGCGACACCGCGCACTCGAGCGCGTGGGAGGAGGACAGCCCCGCCCCGGACGGTACGTCCCCGGCGATGACCAGGTCGGCGCCGGCGGCGAAGCCCTGGTCGCGCAGCACCCAGGCGACGCCGGCCGGGTACGCGGCCCACCCGTCGACCGTGCCCGGCGCCAGGTCGGCGATCTTGAGCTCGCCCGAGCGCTGGATCTGGCCGTCGTCGCCGAGGGTGGCCACGGACAGGACGCCGTCTTCCCGGGGTGACGCGGCCGCGGCCAGCCGGTGCGGCAGCGCGAACGGCAGCACGAAGCCGTCGTTGTAGTCGGTGTGCTCGCCGATCAGGTTGACCCGGCCGGGCGCCGACCAGACGCCCGTGGGTACGGTGCCGTGGACCGTGCGGAACGCCGCCACGGCCTCCGAAGCGGGGCTCACCTGGCCTGGGCCAGGACGGCGTGCAGCGCGGACGTCGCGACCTGGGCGGTGGTGTCCCCGCCGGTGACCTCGATGGTGCCGCCGTTGGTCTTGCCGATGGTGACCGTGCCGCCCGGCACGATGCCGACGGACTTGAGCTCGGTCATCAGCGACTCGTCCAGCTGGACGTGCTCGGCGATGCGCCGGATCTCGACGCGGCCGCCGCCGGTGCGGGCGAACTCGTCGAGCCGGACCAGGTCGGCCTCCGCGGGCGGCGCGGGGTCGCCGTCGCCCAGCTTGTCCAGGCCCGGGATCGGGTTGCCGTAGGGGGAGGTGGTCGGGTGGTCGAGCAGCTTGACCAGCTTGCGCTCGACGGCTTCGCTCATCACGTGCTCCCACCGGCACGCCTCGTTGTGCACGTGCTCCCACTCGAGCCCGATCACGTCGACGAGGAGGCGCTCGGCCAGGCGGTGCTTGCGCATGACGGCGATGGCCAGTTCACGGCCGTGGTCGGTCAGCTGGAGGTGCCGGTCGTCGGCGACCACGACCAGCCCGTCGCGCTCCATCCGGGCGACGGTCTGGCTGACGGTCGGGCCGCTCTGCTGCAAGCGCTCGGCGATGCGGGCGCGCAGCGGAACGACTCCCTCTTCTTCGAGCTCGTAGATCGTACGCAAGTACATCTCGGTGGTGTCGATGAGATCGTTCACGCTGTCCCCTTCGTCCGCGTCGCTCATCGTAGTCGTTGGCACCGACAGCGGCGGCGGGCCTGGTGGATACGGTGCCGTCGGTTACCGATCCGACGCGGTCATGGCGGAAACCGTCGGCTCGCGCGGATCGATGGCGGGCCGTGTCCGACTGCTTCCGGCCGGATCGGCACCACCCCGCCGGTTGGGGGAGATGTCCGCACCCCGGCGCGGCCGGGCGCCGGGCCGCTGCAAGATGGGAGCATGCGTCCGCTGATCAGCACCACCGACCTCGCCGCCGCGCTGGCGGGCCCGGCCGCCGGGCGGCCCGTCGTCCTCGACGTCCGCTGGCGCCTCGCCGGCCCGCCGGCCGCCGAGTCCTACGCGGCGGGCCACGTACCCGGCGCGGTGTTCGTCGACCTCGACCGGGTCCTCGCCGCCGAGCCGGGCGAAGGCGGCCGCCACCCGCTGCCGGCCCCCGCCGACCTGCAGCGCGACCTGCGCGCGGCCGGCGTCCGGGCGGGTCACCCGGTGGTGGCCTACGACGACGCGGACGGCTCGGTGGCGGCCCGTGCGTGGTGGCTGCTGCGCTGGGCAGGCCACGAAGAGGTGGCGGTCCTCGACGGCGGTTACGCGGCGTGGTCGGCCGAGGACCACCCGGTCAGTACCGAAGAGGCACACCCGGAACCGGGCGACCTCACGGTCCGCCCGGGCGCGATGCCGGTCCTCGACGCGGACGAGGCAGCGGCCCTGGCCCGCGACGGCCTCCTCCTCGACGCCCGCGCCACCCCGCGCTACGCCGGCGAGACGGAACCGGTCGACCCCCGAGCGGGCCACATCCCGGGCGCGGTGAACGCCCCGTTCGCCGGCCACATCGCGGCCGACGGCCGCTGGCACACCCCGGCGGACCTGGCCGCCCGCTTCACGGACCTGGGCCTGCGCCCGGGCGAGCCGGTGGCCGCGTACTGCGGCTCAGGAGTGACGGCGAGTTCGGTGGTACTGGCCCTGGAACTGGCCGGCCACCCCGGCGCGGGCCTGTACGCGGGCTCGTGGTCGCACTGGTCCCGCAACCCCGACCGCCCCGCGGCGACCGGCCCCCTGCCCGGCTGAGCACCCGGGATCGAGCGCGTCCCGGCCCGGCCGGGCCGGGACGTGGCTGCCCGCGGGCCACCCACCGACCGCGGCGCGGCCCACATCCGGCCCTTTCGGGTCCACACAGTCCCCCGAACGGCACTACAGTCGGACACTATGTCGCCGGCCGTCGTTTGGGACTCCGCCCTTCTCGGTTATGACCTGGGTGCGGATCACCCGTTCAACCCCGTCCGGCTGGAGCTCACCGTCCGGCTGGCCACCGAACTCGGCGTGCTCGACGACGTCCCGCTCCTCGTCCCGACCGGCGCCGGCGACGAAGAACTCCTCCGGATCCACGCGCCCGAATACCTCGCCGCCGTGCGGGACGCACCGCTCGTCGGGTGGGACGTCGGGCACGGGCTCGGCACCTCGGACAACCCCGTCTTCCCGGACATGCACGACGCCTCCGCGCTCGTCGTCGGGTCCACGCTGCTCGCCGCCCGCAAGATCGCCGAAGGCGAAGCCACTCGCGCGGTCAACATCGCCGGCGGCCTGCACCACGCGATGCGCGACCGGGCGGCCGGGTTCTGCGTCTACAACGACTGCGCCGTCGCCATCTCCTGGCTGCTCGACCACGGCTTCGAGCGGATCGCCTACATCGACACCGACGTCCACCACGGCGACGGCGTCCAGACCGCCTTCTACGACGACCCGCGCGTCCTCACGATCTCGCTGCACCAGCACCCCTTCACGCTCTGGCCGGGCACCGGCTACTCGGCCGAGACCGGCCGCGGGAAGGCCGACGGGACGGCCGTCAACATCCCGTTGCCGCCGCGGACGCGGGATCCCGGGTGGCTGCGGGCGTTCAACGCCGTCGTCCCGTCGCTGCTCGCCGACTTCGAACCGCAGCTGCTGTTCACCCAGTGCGGCGTCGACTCGCACGAAGAAGACCCGCTCGCCGACCTCTCGCTGTCCGTCGACGGGCACCGCACCATCTACACCACCCTGCGCGACCTCGCCGAGACCTACGCCGGCGGCAAGTGGATCGCCGTCGGGGGCGGGGGCTACCAGCTGATCCGCGTGGTCCCGCGGTCGTGGACGCACCTGATCGCCACCGTCCTGAACCGGGACGTCGACCCGGCGACGCCGCTGCCGCCCGGCTGGAAAACCACCGTCGGCAAGGCCGCGCCGCAGGCCGAACTCCCCAGCACGATGACCGACGACCGCGACACGGAGTTCAAGCCGTGGGGCGACGGCGAAGACGACCCGGTCGACATCGCCGTCCGGGACACCCGCCGCGCCGTCTTCCCCCTGCACGGCCTCGACCCGGACGATCCGAGGGACTGATCATGGCCGGCCGGGACCCCTTCGACTACCCCCGCGACTGGGAAGCCGACGTCGTGCTGTCCGACGGCGGCACCGTCCACCTGCGCCCGATCGTGCCCACCGACGCCGACGGGCTGGTCGCCTTCCACGGCAAGCTGTCCGAGCGCACGCGGTACTTCCGCTACTTCGGCGCCTACCCGCGGATCCCGGAGAAGGACCTCAAGCGCTTTTCCACCGTCGACCACCACGACCGGGTCGCGTTCGCCGCGTTCCTGGGCGACGACATCGTCGCCGTCGGGCGGTACGAACGGCTCGACAGCGGGCCGTCGGCGGAGGTCGCCTTCGTCGTGAGCGACGCGCACCAGGGGCGCGGGCTCGGCTCGATCCTGCTCGAACACCTCGCCGCGGCCGCGTCCGAATGCGGGCTGCGCCGGTTCGTCGCCGAGGTGCTCGCCGAGAACGCCGCCATGGTGCGCGTCTTCCGCGACGCCGGCTACCAGGTCAGCCGCGAGATCGAGGAAGGCGTGCTGCACCTGGAGTTCGACATCGACCCGACCGAGGAGTCGCTCGCGGTCGCGCGCTCGCGGGAGCAGGCGGCCGAGGCCCGCAGCGTGCACAACCTGCTGCACCCGTCGTCGGTCGCGGTGATCGGCGCGTCGGCCGAGCCGGGCAAGGTCGGCCACGTCGCCTTCGTGAACCTGCTGGCCGCCGCGTTCACCGGCACCGTCTACCCGGTCAACCCGGAGCACCGCGCGATCCGCGGCGTCCGCGCCTATCCGTCCGTGCTGGACATCCCGGACCCGGTCGACCTGGCCGTCGTCGCGGTGCCCGCCGAGGCCGTCGAGTCCGTTTTGGACGCTTGCCTGGCCAAGGGCGTCAAAACGCTGCTGATCCTGTCGAGCGGGTTCGCCGAAGCCGGACCGCACGGCCTGCACGCCGAGCTGCGGCTGGTCGGCGAGGCACGCGCGCACGGCATGCGCGTGGTCGGCCCGAACGCGCTCGGCGTGCTCAACACGACGCCCGGCATCCGGTTGAACGCCACGCTCGCGCCGCGCCTGCCCGGTCGCGGGCGCACCGGCTTCTTCTGCCAGTCCGGCGCGCTGGGGACCGCGATCCTCGCCGACGCTGAGGCGCGCGGCCTCGGGCTGTCGACGTTCGTCTCGGCGGGCAACCGCGCCGACGTCTCGGGCAACGACCTGTTGCAGTACTGGGAAACCGACCCGGACACCGACCTCGTGCTGCTGTACCTCGAGTCCTTCGGCAACCCGCGCAAGTTCGCGCGGCTGGCCCGCCGGCTCGCGCGCACGAAGCCGATCGTCGCGGTGAAGTCGGGACGGCACGCGGTCCGCCCGCAGCTCGCGGCGACGTCCACGGAGATCGACGAGGCCAGCGTCCAGGCGCTGTTCGAGCAGGCCGGCGTGGTGCGGGTGGAGTCACTGGCGCAGCTGTTCGACACGGCGCTCGTGTTCGCCCACCAGCCGCTGCCCGCCGGCCCGCGGGTCGCCATCGTCGGCAACTCGAGCGCGATCGGCCTGCTGGCCGCGGACACCGCGCGGATGCAGGGCCTGCGGCTCGCCTCGGACCCGGTGGACGTCGGCCCGCAGGCGAGCCCGGAGGACTTCGCGAAGGCGGTCGGCGAAGCGCTGACGTCGCCGGAGACCGACGCGCTGGTCGTCGTGTTCGCACCGCCGATCGCAATTCCCGGCACGGCGTACGCGCGTGCCCTGCGGGAAACCGTGGTCGAGCTGGGGCAGCGCAAGCCGATCGTCTCGACGTTCCTCGCCGCGGAAGGCGTACCGGACGAGCTGGCCGTGTTCAGCGACGACGGCGTGCCGACGCGCGGGTCGATCCCGTCCTACCCGAGCCCGGAACGCGCGGTGAACGCCCTCGCGAGGGTCGTCCGCTACGCGGCGTGGCGGCAGCGCCCGCAGGGCACCCTCGTGCGGCCGCAGGGGATCCACACGGAACAGGCGCAGGGCCTGGTCCGCGAACTCCTGGACGCCGAGAGCGGCAAGACGACGCTGCTGTCCGACACCGACGTCGTCCGGCTGCTGGGCTGCTACGGCATCGACGTCGTGCCGTTCCGCATAGTGTCCACAGTGGACGAAGCCATCGCGGCGGCGGCCGAGCTGGGCTTCCCGGTGACGCTCAAAGCGGTCGACGAACGCCTGCGCGGCCGCCCCGACCTGGCCGGCGTCCGGCTCGACCTGGCCTCCGCGGACTCGGTGCGCACGGCGTACGAAACCCTGCGCGAAATCTCCGGCGACGACGAGGTGTACGTCCAGCGGATGGCACCGAAGGGCCTGTCGTGCGTGATCGGCCTGCAGGACGACCCGTCGTTCGGCACGCTGGTCTCGTTCGGGCTGTCCGGCCTGGTCAGCACCCTGCTGGGCGACCGCGCCTACCGCGCGGTCCCCCTCACCGACGTCGACGCGGCAACGCTGCTGCGCGAGCCCCGAACGGCCCCCCTGCTGACGGGCTACCGCGGCGACGAGCCGGCCGACCTGGCGGCGCTGCAGGACATGGTGCTGCGCGTGGCAGCCTTGGCGGAGGACAACCCCGAGGTCCGCTCACTGGTACTGGACCCGATCCTGGCCTCCCCGGACGGCGCATTCGTCGCCAACGCCCGCCTGGTCCTGGGCTTGCCCCCAACCCGCCCCGACACGGGCCCCCGCCGCCTGCGCGCGATCAACCCGCTGGACTGAGCATGCCCACGCCGCCAGACCCCACCCACAACCGGCCCCCACACTCACCCGACCCGGCTGACCCGGCCACAACGCCCGACCCGGCCCAGGCGCCCGACCCGGCTCGCGCGACTGACTCGGCCATGCCGACCGATCCCCTTCGACACCGGCCGCCGCGATCGACCGGCTCGGCTAGCCCGGCCACCCGGGCCGCTCCGGCTGGCTCGGCTGCATCGACCGAGCCGGCGGAGTGGGCTGACTCTGCCGCACCGGGCGGCCAGGCCATGCCGCCCGGTCCGGCTGGCTCAGCCACCTCGCTCGGTCCGGCTGCCTCGGCCACCCGGGCCATTCCGGCTGGCTCGGCTGCATCGACCGAGCCGGCGGAGCGGGCTGACTCTGCCGCACCGGGCGGCCAGGCCGGGTCGCCTGAGCCGGCTGCGCCGGCCGATTTGGCCACCCGGGCCGATCCGGCCGACCGGGCTGCACCGACCGAGCTGGCGGAGTGGACTGACTCTGCCGCACCGGGTGGCCAGGCCGGGTCGCCTGGGCCGGCTGCGCCGGCCGACCGGGCCGACCGGGCCACTCCGGCTGACCGGGCTGCACCGATCGAGCCGACGGAGCGGACTGACTCCGCGGTATCGACCGGCCAGGTCAGGCCGCCCGGTCCGGCTGCGCCGGCCGACCGGGCCACTCCGGCCGACCGGGCTGCACCGATCGAGCCGGCGGAGCGGGCTGACTCCGCCGCACCGGGCGGCCAGGCCGGGCCGCCCGGCTCGGCCACCTCGCCCGGTCCGGCTGCGCCGGCTGGCCCGGCCACCTCGACTGTGCCGACTGGCCCCGCCCCGGCGGCTGAGTCTGCTGCGCCGGCTGGCCCGGCCGAGCCGCCTGATTCGGCTGCCCCGACTGGCCAGGCCGATCCCGCCGCCCCGACTGGCCCGACCGAGCCGGCGGATTCCGCCGCGTCGGCTGGCACGACCACCACACCCGGCCCGAACCGCGCCCCCGCGACCGGCCCGACCACCCTCGCCGACCTCCTGACCCGGCACGCCGCAGACCTCCCCGGCGCGGTAGCCCTCATCGCCCACGGCGACCAGGTCGAAACCGCAGCCATCGGCTCGGCCGACGCCAAGCACACCCTCCCCATGGCGCGCGACTCCCTCTTCCGCATCGCCTCCCTGACCAAACCGATCGTCGCCGCGGCGCTGCTCCTCCTCGTCGACGAAGGCGACCTCGCCCTCGAAGACCCCATCGCGCCGTGGCTCCCCGAACTGGCCTCCCCACTAGTGGTCCGCACCCCACAAGGCCCAGTCGACGACGTAGTCCCCGCCACCCGCCCGATCACCGTGGAAGACCTGCTCACCTTCCGCTGCGGCTACGGCCTGGCCGCCGACATGACGCTGCCCGCCGTCGACCTGCTCCTCCAGGTCCTCGGCCACCCGGCCGCTCCTCCTCGCGGGCTCACTCCCGACGAGTGGCTGGCCGCGCTCGCGCAAGTGCCGCTGCTGCACCAGCCCGGCGAGGCATGGCTCTACGACACCGCCTCCGATCTCCAAGGCGTGCTGATCTCGCGAGTCACCGGCCGTCCGCTGCCGGAGTTCCTGGCGGAGCACCTGTTCGAGCCGCTCGGTATGGCCGATACCGGGTTCACCGTGCCGACCGCCGCGCTGGGCCGGCTGACCAGCGCTTACCGCCGGGGCGAGGACGGGCTGCGGCTGATCGACTCGCCCGAAGGCCGCTGGAGCACCCCGCCGTCGTTCTCCTCCGGGTCGGGCGGGCTCGTCTCGACCGTCGACGACCTGCTCGCCTTCGGCCGCTTCCTGCTGGCCGAAGGCACGGCCGGCCGGCGGCTCTCCCCGCACTCGGTTCGCGCGATGACGACCGACCACCTGACACCCGAGCAGCGCGAAGCCGGCCGGGTTTTCCTGCACGGACAGGGCTGGGGCTACGGCGGTTCGGTCGACGTCGAGCCGACGCACCCCGGCGAGGTGGCCGGCCGCTACGGCTGGGTCGGCGGTGCCGGCACCGCCTGGCACATCGTCCCCTCGACCGGCACGGTTTCGGTGCTGCTCACCCAGGTCGAGCTGACCAGCCCCGAGCCCACTCCGCTGATGCGCGAATTCTGGACGTACGCCGTTTAGCCGGCCAGTGCGTCACCCAGCGCCAGCAGCTGCGGTGTCGCCGAACCCAGCTCGAACTCCAGCCGCTTCGCCGCCGTGAAATAGCGGTGCACCACGTGGTCGACGTCGATGCCGACGCCGCCGTGGACGTGGACCGTCGTGTGGGCCACGCGATGACCGGCCTCCGCGGCCCAGAACTTCGCCGTCGCCACCGCTTCCGTCGCGGGGAGGTCCGACGCCAGCCGCCACGCGGCTTGCAGGGTCGTCAGGCGGACCGCTTCGACGTCGACGTACGCGTCCGCGAGCCGCTGGCGTACCGCCTGAAAACCGCCGATGACGTGGTCGAACTGCTTGCGCTCGCCCGCGTACGCCGCCGTCAGCTCCAGGGCCCGCTCGACGACGCCGAGCTGCTGCGCGCACACGCCGGCCGTCCCGCGCAGGCGCAGCCACTCGGCGATGGCGCCCAGCGAAGTCCCCTGGACGTCGGACAGCTCCAGCAGGCACGCGTCCGCGTGGTCGGTCGTGCGCTGCGGCCGCACCGACACCCCGGCCGCGGCCGCGTCGACCAGGAAGACCTCGTCCGCGGCGGCGACCAGGAACCCGTGGGCGAACGCGCCGAAAGCCACGGCCGGCCGTGCACCGGACAACCGGCCACCGACGGCGGTGAAGCCGGACAGCGCCACGGCCAGCACGCGCTCGCCGCGCAGCACCGGCAGCACCCAGCGGTCCACCAGCTCGGGCGTGCCGAACTCGGCCAGCGCCGACGCCGCCATCGTGATCGAGGGCAGGTAGGGGACCGCCGCCACCGCGCGGCCGATTTCGGTGAGCACCGCGCACTGTTCGAGCAGGCCGAACCCGCCGCCGCCGAGCGACGACGGCAGGGCTGCGTCGAGCACGCCCGCCTGTCCCAAGGCCGTCCACAGTGGAGCGTCGAAGCCGCCGGTGCCGTGCGGGTCGTGGGTGGTCTTGCCGGCGAGGATCCGCCGGCTCAGCGCGGCGAGGTCGGCCGACGCCTCGGAAGGGGTGAAGTCCATGGACGCTCCTAGCGCGTGACGGGCAGGCCGAGTGCGGTGGCGGCGATCATGTCCCGCTGGATTTCGTTGGTGCCGCCGCCGAAGGTGAGGATGAGCGCCGAGCGGTGCAGCCGTTCGATCCGGCCGGCCAGCAGCGCGCCCGGCGAGCCTTCGCGGACGACGGCGGCCGCGCCGAGCACCTCCATCAGCAGCCGGTAGGCCTCGATCGCGAACTCCGTGCCGTACACCTTCGTCGCCGACGCCTCCGCCGGGCCGAGCTCGCTCGCCGCGGCCGCCCAGGCGATCCGCCAGTTCCGCAGCTTCAGGTACTCCGCGCCGGCGTGCACCCGCGCGAGGTGCAGCCGCACCCATTCCTGCTCGATCGCGCCGGTTTCCTTCGCCCACGCCAGGACGTCGGCCAGCGCCTTGCGCACCGGCGCCGCCGACGTCAGCGCGACGCGCTCGTGGTTGAGCTGGTTGGTGATCAGCGGCCAGCCCGCGTTCTCCTCGGCGACGCGCGCGGACACCGGCACGCGCACCTCGTCGTAGTACGTCGCGCTGGTGCCCGCACCCGCGACCGTGTGCACCTTGGTCCACGAAAACCCCGGCGCCGACGTCGGCACGATCAGCATCGACAGCCCGCGGTGCTTCTTCGCCGACGGGTCGGTCCGCACCGCGAGCCAGACGTAGTCGGCGTACTCGATCAGGCTCGTCCACATCTTCTGCCCGGTGACGACGTACTCGTCGCCGTCGCGGACCGCGCGCGTCTTCAGCGAGGCCAGGTCCGTGCCGGCTTCGGGCTCGGAGTAGCCGATCGAGAAATGCAGCTCGCCGGCGGCGATCTTGGGCAGGTAGAACGCCTTCTGCTCGTCGGTGCCGTAGCGCATGATGGTCGGCCCGACGGTGTTCACCGTCAGGAAGGGGACCGGCACCCCGGCGACGGCGGCTTCGTCGGTGAAGATCAGCTGGTCGAGCATCGGCCGGCCCTGTCCGCCGTACTCCTTCGGCCAGCCCAGCGCGAGCCAGCCGTCCTTGCCCAGCTGCCGGACGATTTCCTTGTAGGCGGCGCCGTCGCCGTACTCGCCACCGCCCGAGCGGAGGCCGTCACGGCGTTCGGGCGTCATCAGTTCGGCGAAGTACTCCCGAAGTTCGGCGGCCAGCTCGCGCTGCTCCGGCGTGTAGTCGATCCGCACCCGTCACCCCGATCCGGCGTTACAATAGAACCTGTTCTAGTTGTACCAGGGCTCGCGTGGTGGAGGAAGCATGGAGATCGGCGTCGACAGGCTGGCTTGCGAAGCGAACGCGGTGTGCGTCGGCTTCGCCCCGGACGTCTTCGACCTCGACGACGACGAGAACCTGGTGGTCCGGCCGGGTCCGGTCCCGGCCGATCAGGTAGAACGTGTTTCCGATGCGGTCAAGGGCTGTCCGAAGAACGCCCTGTTCATCGTCGGTTAGCGCCGTTCACTGAAAGGCTTGCTCAAACCGAGAACAGATTCTAGTCTAGGCCCGACATCTGGGACTCGACGAGGAGGCCTCGCGGTGAGCCTGACCGGCAGGATTGCGATCGTCACGGGCGCCGCCGCGGGCCTGGGCCGGGCCGAAGCGCTCGCCCTGGCCGCCCGCGGCGCCACGGTCGTCGTCAACGACATCGGCGAGCCGAAGGACGTCGTCGCGGAGATCGAAGCGGCGGGCGGCACCGCCGTCGCGGTCGCCGGCGACGTGGGGGAGCGGGCCACGGCCGACGCGCTCACCCAGGCCGCGCTCGACCTCGGCGGGCTCGACGTCGTGGTCAACAACGCCGGCGTGCTGCGCGACAAGATGCTGTTCTCGATGTCCGACGACGACTGGGACACCGTGCTGCGCGTGCACCTGCGCGGGCACTTCCTGTTGTCCCGCAACGCCGCCAAGCACTGGCGCGAAAAGTCCAAAGCGGACGGAAAGCCCGTCTACGGTCGGCTGGTCAACACGGCGTCCGAAGCGTTCCTCATCGGCTCGCCCGGCCAGCCCAACTACGCCGCGGCGAAGGCGGGCATCACCGCGCTCACCATGTCGGCCGCCCGCGGCCTCGCCAAGTACGGCGTCCGCGCCAACGCGATCTGCCCGCGCGCGCGGACGGCGATGACCGAGGGCGTGTTCGGCGCCGCCCCTGCCGAAGGCGCCGATCCGCTCTCGGTCGAGCACGTCGCCCCCTTCGTCGCCTACCTCGCCTCGCCGGCCGCCGAGCACGTCAACGGCCAGGTGTTCGTCGTCCACGGCGGCACCGTCGCGCTGGTCGAAGCGCCGCGGATCGAGCGGCGCTGGGGCCTCGACGAGCTGGAAACCTCGGTCAGCGCGTTCTTCGCCGAACGCGATCCCGGCCGGATGTTCGCCGCCACCGAAATCCTGGAGGAGTCGTGAGGCTGGACGGGAAGATCGCCATCGTCACCGGGGCCGCGCGCGGCCAAGGCGAGGCCGCGGCCCGCGCGTTCGTCGCCGAAGGCGCGAAGGTGCTCGTCGCCGACATCCTGGACGACGAGGGCAAGCAGCTCGCCGCCGAACTCGGCGAGCAGGCCGTCTACCAGCACCTCGACGTCGGCAGCGAGGACGACTGGGCCACCGCCGTCGAGCGCGTGGGCACCGAGTTCGGCGCCCCGGACGTGCTGGTCAACAACGCCGGCATCCTGCACTTCTCCGAGCTGGGCAAGACGACGCTGGCCGATTACGAACGCGTGATCCGGGTGAACCAGATCGGGGCGTTTCTCGGGATGCGCTCGGTCGTTGAACCGATGACCGCCGCCGGCGGTGGCTCCATCGTCAACGTGTCCTCTGTGGAGGGTCTGGCCGGGATGCCGTACCTGATCGCCTACACCGCGAGCAAGTTCGCGATCCGCGGGATGACCAAGGTCGCGGCGATGGAACTCGGCAAGAAGCACATCCGCGTCAATTCCGTGCACCCCGGCGCGATCGATACCCAGATGGTTTCGACCGCGGCCGGCGGCCAGAAAGTCGACATGTCCTACGTCGGCAAGAAGGTCGCGCTCGGCCGCGTCGGGCAGCCCGAAGACATCGCGAAGCTGGTGTTGTTCCTGGCCAGCGACGAGAGCGCGTACTGCACCGGGGCGGAGTTCGTCGCGGACGGGGGAGCCACGGCGTCCCACGCGCTCAACTTCTAGGCAGTGAACACCGCTAACGAAAATCGGGCGCCGGGTATGGAGAACACTCGGAGGTCAGCGACGACCTACTGGGAGGTGTGGTGAGCGAGAGCACGGGCACGCTCCCGGGAACCGCGGCCCTGACCCAGGTCGGCCGCCTGGCGACGCTCTCGTGGGAGGTCCTGCGCGCGATCTTCAAGCGCCCCTTCCAGGCCCGCGAGTGGATCCAGCAGTGCTGGTTCTTCGCCAGCGTGACGATCCTGCCCACGGCACTGGTGGCCATCCCGTTCGGCGCGGTGATCGCGCTGCAGCTCGGCTCGCTGACCGCGCAGATCGGCGCCCAGTCGTTCACCGGCGCGGCCAGCGCGCTGGCCATCGTGCAGCAGGCCAGCCCGCTGATCACGGCGTTGCTCGTCGCGGGCGCCGGCGGCAGCGCGGTCTGCGCGGACATCGGCGCGCGCAAGATCCGCGAAGAGATCGACGCCATGGAAGTGCTGGGCGTCAACCCGATCCAGCGTCTCATCGTGCCCCGGGTGCTGGCCGCGATGGTCGTTTCGGTGCTCCTCAACGGCTTGGTCAGCGTGGTCGGGGTGCTCGGCGGCTACTTCTTCAACGTCGTCCTCCAAGGCGGCACGCCCGGCGCGTACCTGGCCAGCTTCAACGCCCTCGCCCAGGTGCCCGACCTCTGGGTCAGCGAGATCAAGGCGCTGCTCTACGGCTTCGTCGCCGGTGTCGTGGCGGCGTTCCGCGGGCTGAACCCGCCACCCGGGCCGAAGGGCGTCGGCGACGCGGTCAACCAGGCCGTCGTCATCACGTTCCTGCTGCTGTTCCTCATCAACGTCGTGCTCACCGCGATCTACCTGCGGATCGTCCCGCCGAAGGCCATGTGATGACGGCGGAACCGATCGACCACGAGCGGACGCTCGAGTACATCGCGCGCCCGGGCCAGAGCCTGGAAGGCCTCGGCAAGCAGCTCGCGTTCGCCGCGAAGGCGCTCGCCTGGTCCCCGCGCACGATCCGCCGCTACGGCCGGGAAACGCTGCGGCTGCTCACCGAGGTCTGCTTCGGCACCGGCGGCCTCGCCGTCATCGGCGGCACGCTCGGCGTGATGATCGGGATGACGCTGTTCACCGGTCTCATCGTCGGTCTGCAGGGCTACTCCGCGCTGAACCAGCTCGGCACGGCCGCGCTCACCGGGTTCATCTCCGCCTACTTCAACACCCGCGAGGTCGCGCCGCTCTCGGCCGGCCTCGCCTTGAGCGCGACCGTCGGGTGTGGCTTCACCGCCCAGCTCGGCGCGATGCGGATCTCCGAGGAGATCGACGCGCTCGAGGTCATGGGCGTGCCGAGCATGCCGTACCTGGTGACCACCCGGGTGCTCGCCGGCGTCGCCGCGGTGATCCCGCTGTACGCGGTCGGCCTGCTGTCGAGCTACCTCGCGTCCCGCCAGATCACCATCTGGCTCTACGGGCAGTCCGCGGGCACCTACGACCACTACTTCACGCTGTTCCTGCCACCCGGTGACGTCCTCTGGTCGTTCGGGAAGGTGATCGTCTTCAGCGTGCTCGTGATCCTGTCCCACTGCTACTACGGCTTCAACGCCGGCGGCGGCCCGGCGGGTGTCGGTGTCGCGGTGGGTCGCGCGGTGCGGACGTCGATCGTGCTGATCTCGGTGCTGGACTTCTTCCTGTCCCTCGCGATCTGGGGCGCGAACACGACGGTGAGGATCTCCGGATGACGCGCGAGCTCTGGCAGCGGCTCCGGTACCAGGTGCTGGGGCTCGCCTTCCTGCTCGTGGCCGCGTTGTTCATCACGGGCACGCTCGCCGTATACAACAAGGCCTTCACGCCGGTGACGCTCGTGAAGCTGGAGACCGACCGCGTCGGCAGCCAGCTGCGCACCGGCGGCGACGTCAAGGTCCGCGGCATGATCGTCGGCGAAGTCCGGTCGGTGCTGGCGAAGGGCGACCACGCCGAGCTGGAACTGGCCCTCGACCCGGACAAGACGCACGTCATCCCCAAGAACGTCGCCGCGCGGCTGCTGCCGAAGACGCTGTTCGGCGAGCGGTACGTCGCCCTGCAGCTGCCCGAGGCGCCGCAAGGCCCGATCGAGGCCGGCGACGTCATCCCGCAGGACCGCAGCAGCGCGGCGATCGAGCTGCAGAAGGTCCTCGACGACGTGCTGCCGCTGCTGCAGGCGGTCCAGCCCGAAAAGCTGTCGAGCACGCTGACGGCGGTGTCGACCGCGCTCGAAGGCCGCGGCAAGCAGCTCGGCCGGACCCTCGTGCAGCTGAGCGACTACCTCGGCAAGCTGAACCCGTCGCTGCCGGACGTCAAGGCCGACATCACCGGGCTCGCCAACGTCGCGCAGACCTACGACAAGGCGGCGCCGGACCTGCTGCAGGCGCTGTCCGACCTGACGACTACGAGCCGGACGATCGTCGACCAGCGCGCGCAGCTGAGCGACCTCTACGCCACCGTCACCGCGGCTTCGGTCGACCTGACGAACTTCCTGCAGGTCAACAAGGACAACCTGATCCGGCTCACCACGGCGATCCAGCCCACGCTCGACGTCCTCGCGAAGTACGCGCCGGAGTACCCGTGCCTGATGCGGCAGCTCGCCGAGTCGGTGCCGCGCGCGGAGCTGGCGTTCGGCAAGGGCACCGCGCACCCCGAGGTCAGCCGGGTCACCATCGAGTTCGCCGCCAGCCGCGGCAAGTACCTCCCCGGCGTCGACGAGCCGAAGTACGAGGACAAGCGCGGCCCGCGCTGCTACCCGCAGGTCCCGAAGCCGGGCGTCTGGCCGCAGTACCCGCCGGACGGCGCGATCGAGGACGGCTCCAGCAAGCCCGCCCCGCCGAAGAACCCGCCCGAGGAGCTGCCCGCCGGCGGGGGCGCCCTCGGCGGCTCCGGCACGATCGTCGGGTCGAGCTACGAACGCGACCTGATCGACCTGCTCGCCTCGCCCGCGCTCGGCACCGCGCCGGGTGACGTGCCCGGCTGGGCGGGCCTGCTCGTCGGGCCGCTCTACCGCGGGGCGGAGGTGGAGCTGAAGTGAGGACCTTCGTGCCGTCCCTGGTCAAGCTCGCGGTGTTCGCCGTCGTCACCGTGCTGCTCACCGGGGTCCTCGCGGCCACCATCGCGAACACGAACTTCGGCGAGACGTCGGGGTACCTGGCGAAGTTCACCGACGCGTCCGGGCTCAAGGAAGGCGACGACGTCCGCATCGCCGGGGTCAAGGTCGGCCAGGTCGACGCGATCGGCGTCGTCGAGGGCGACCGGAACTTCGCCGAGGTCCGGTTCGACGTCGAGCACGCCTACCGGCTGCCGGAGACGGTGACCGCGACGATCAAGTACCGCAACCTCGTCGGCCAGCGCTACCTCGCGCTCGGCACCGACGTCCCGGGGCAGCGCGCGCTGGAGGACGGCGGCACGATCCCGCCCGAGCGCACCAAACCCGCGTTGAACCTGACCGTGCTGTTCAACGGCTTCAAGCCGCTGTTCAAGGCGTTGAGCCCGAAGGACGTCAACCAGCTCTCGGCCGAGATCATCAGCGTCTTCCAGGGCGAAGGCGGCACGATCACCAGCCTGCTGCAGCACACCGCGTCGCTGACGACGGCGATCGCGAGCAAGGACCAGGTGATCGGCCAGGTCATCGCCAACCTCAACACCGTGCTCGGCACGGTCAACGCCCACGGCCCGCAGCTCGGCGACCTCATCGAGCAGACGCAGAAGCTGGTCAGCGGGCTGGCCGAGCAGCGCAAGCCGATCGGCGACGCGGTCAGCGCGCTCGGCGACCTCGCCGTGTCCACGACCGGCCTGCTCGCCGACGCGCGCCCGGCGCTCAAGGACGACGTCGCCCGGCTCGGCGTGCTGTCGCAGAACCTCGGCGACTCCGGCGTGCTGCTCAACCACCTCCTCGAGGTGCTGCCGGGCAACCTGCAGAAGTTCACCCGGACGTTGAGCTACGGCAGCTGGTTCAACTACTACCTGTGCGGGATCACCGGCACCATCGGCATCTCCTCGCTCGACATCACCCTGCCGATCGTCCCCATCCCCGGAACGCAGCGCGCGGAGAGGTGTGGTCCGTGAAGCGGCTGAAGGATCGCAACCAGGCGGGGGTCGGCGCGGTCGCGCTCGTGCTGATCGTGCTCGTCACGGCCACGACGTACTTTTCCGACCAGCTCCCGTTCTTCGGCAACGGCACGACGTACTCGGCGTACTTCGGCGAGTCCGCCGGGCTGGCGCCGGACAACGAGGTCGAGGTCGCGGGCGTCAAGGTCGGCACGGTGTCGTCGGTGAAGCTGGCCGGCAGGCAGGTGCTCGTCCGCTTCCGCGTGAAGGACGTCCGGGTCGGCGACGCGACCACGGCGTCCATCGAGATCAAGACACTGCTGGGGGAGAAGTACCTCGCGCTCGACCCGAAGGGCGGCGGCACGCAGGAGCCGGCCGCGACGATCCCGCAGGCCCGCACGCGCACGCCGTTCCAGCTGCAGGACGCCTTCGAGCAGCTGTCGACGACGGTCGGCGACATCGACACGAAGCAGCTCGCGGACAGCTTCAACGCCCTGTCCGACAGCCTCAAGGACAGCCCCCAGTACCTGAAGGACACGCTGACCGGGCTGTCGTCGCTGGCTCGCACCGTTTCGTCCCGCGACGCCGACCTGCACACGCTGCTGGCCAACACGAGCCAGGTGTCGAAGACGCTGTCCGACCGCAACGCCCAGCTGCAGCGCGTGATCAGCGACGGCAACCTGCTGCTCGGCGAGCTGCAGAACCGCAAGAAGGCGATCAACGCGCTGCTCACCGGCACCCAGCAGCTCTCGCAGCAGCTGAGCGGGCTCGTCGCCGACAACCGCGCGCAGCTCAAGCCGACGCTGGACAAGCTCGGGAAGGTGACCGACATCCTGCAGCGCAACCAGGGCAACCTCGACAAGAGCCTGCAGCTGATGGCGCCCTTCGCCCGCGTCGGCGCCAACGCCACCGGCAACGGCCGCTGGTTCGAGGGCTACCTGTGCGGGCTGCTGCCGCCGACGATCAACGCCGGCGTGATCACCATCAACCCCGAAGGCTGCACCCCGCCGATCGCGGCGCCGAACCAGGGGGTGGGCGGCCGATGACCATCCGCACCTACCGCGGCCGCAGCCTGGTGACGTGGCTGGCGTTCGCCTGCGTGCTCGCGCTGATCGTCACCGCGGGACTGTGGCTGGTGTTCCGCGCGTCCACCGGAACCGTGGTGTCCGCGTACTTCGGCAAGACGGTCGGGCTCTACGCCGGTTCGTCGGTGCGCGTGCTCGGCGTGCCGGTCGGGCAGGTCACCGACGTGACGCCGCAGGGCGACGCCGTGCGCGTGGACATGCGCGTCGACGACGTCTCGCTGCCGGCAGGCGTGGGCGCGGTGGTCGTCGCGCCGAGCCTGGTCAGCGACCGGTACGTCCAGCTGACCCCGGCCTACGACAGCGGCCCGGTCCTGGCTTCCGGCACGGTGCTCCCGCGTGACCGGACGGCTACGCCGGTCGAACTGGACGACCTGTATTCGAGCCTGGACAAGCTGTCGACGGCGCTGGGCCCGAACGGCGCCAACAAGGACGGCGCGCTGTCCGGGGTCCTGGACACCGCCGCGAACACGTTGAAGGGCAACGGCGCTTCGCTGAATTCGACGGTCGGGCAGCTGGCCGAACTGGCGAAAACCCTGGACGGCTCGAAGGACGACCTGTTCTCGACCGTGCAGAATCTCAACTCCTTCACCGGCGCGCTGGCCCAGAGCGACCAGCAGCTCAACGAGTTCTACGGCCGCGTCGCCGACGTCAGCCGGTTCCTCGCGGCGGATTCCTCCGAAGTCGGCGCGGCTTTGCAGTCGCTCGGTGGGGCGCTCGGCGACGTCCAGACGTTCGTCAACGACAACAAGGGCGCCCTGGAGTCCAATGTGGACAAGCTGGCGTCGCTGTCGAAGGTCCTGGTCGACCAGCGGGCCGCGCTCGCCGAGGTGCTCGACATCGCCCCGACCGGCGCGACCAACTTCATCAACTCCTACGACGCCGCGTCCGGCACGATCGCCGTGCGCGACAACCTCAACGAGCTGACCAACCCGCCGATCCTCACCGTCTGCCGGTTGATCAGCTCGTTCACGCCGAAGCAGCTCCCGGACGCGCTCGGGAACATCTGCAAGCAGCTGGCGCCGGTGCTGGACGGGGCGCTCAAGCTGCCGACCATCCCGCAGGTGCTCAACTCCCTGCAGAACGGGACGCTGCCGCCGTTGCCGCTCCCGCTGGTCGACGTCATGGAGCAGCTTTCGGGCGGTGCGAAGTGAAGCGGCTCGCGGGAGTGCTCGCCGGGGTGCTCGTGCTGGCGGCCTGCAGCGACGGCGGGTTCAACGGCCTCTACGGCACGCCGCTGCCCGGCGGCGCCGACGTCGGCGACCACCCGTACCACGTGAGCGCGCTGTTCACCGACGTCCTCGACCTGGTGCCGCAGTCGAGCGTCAAGGTCAACGACGTCGCCGTCGGGCGGGTCGACAAGATCAGCCTGACCCCGGACACGCGCTCGGCGCTGGTCGCGATGACGGTCAACGGCGACATCGCGCTGCCCGCCAACGCCCGTGCCGAGCTGAAGCAGTCTTCGCTGCTGGGGGAGAAGTTCGTCGAGCTGAGCGTGCCCACGGCCGAACCGGCGTCGGGGCGCCTGGGTGACGGCGCGCGGATCCCGCTCGGGCGCACCAACCGCAACCCCGAGGTCGAGGAGGTGCTCGGCGCGCTTTCCCTGCTGCTCAACGGCGGCGGCGTCGAGCAGATCCAGAAGATCAGCCACGAGCTGAACGACGCGCTGTCGGGCAACGAGCCGGAGATCCGCGCGCTGCTGTCGCGGGTGGACGAACTGGCCACGCAGCTCGACGGGCACCGCACGGAGATCCTCCGCGCGATCGACGGCCTCGGGAAGCTGTCGCACACCTTGGCCGGGCAGACGGAGAACCTGTCGAACGCGCTCGACAACCTGGCGCCGGGCCTGAAGATCGTCACCGACCAGCGCGACCAGCTCGTCGGGATGCTGAACGCGCTCAACGCGTTGTCCGGCGTCGCGGTCGACACCGTGACGAAGAGCCGCGACCAGCTCGTCGCGAACCTCAAGGCGTTGCAGCCGACGTTGACCAAGCTCGGCGAGGCGGGGTCGAACCTGCCGAACGCGTTGCAGATCCTGCTGACGTACCCGTTCCCGGACTACGCGGGCAACGTGATCAAGGGCGACTACGCGAACGTCGAGGCCAACGTGAACCTCGACCTCGACACGCTGATCCAGAACTTCACGAACTCGTCGCAGCCGCCGATCGCGCTGCCGCCGGGGATCGGCGGTCAGGCACCGGTCGCGCCGCCGCTGCCGCTGCCCGACTCGGGTTCGGGCCCGCAAGCCGCCGGGCCCGACCTGCTGGGCGGCCTGCTCGGGCTGATCGGGGGTGGCCGGTGACCACCCGCAAGATCCGCATCCAGCTGTTCGCGTTCGTCGTCATCGCGGTGGTTTCGGTCGTCTACGCGGGCGGCCGGTACGCCGGGCTGGACCGGCTGTTCGGCAACCGCGGCTACGTCGTCACCGCGCAGCTCACCGACTCCGGCGGCATCTTCGTCAACTCCGAGGTCGCCTACCGCGGCGTGACGGTCGGGCGCGTGACCGGCATGACGCTCACCGAGCACGGCGTCGACGTGGCACTCGACATCGACGCCGGCGCCCCGGAAATCCCGGCCGACGCGCACGCCCAGGTGGCGAACCGCTCGGCGGTGGGGGAGCAGTTCGTCGACCTCCTCCCGCAGCACGACGGCGGCCCGTTCCTGAAGGACGGTTCGGTGATCACGCCGGAGAAGACGTCGCTACCACCGTCGCCGGACACCGTGCTCTCGCACCTGGACGACCTCGTGGCGAGCGTGCACCCGGACTCGCTGCGCACGGTCGTCGACGAGACGTACAACGCGTTCGCCGGCGCCGGCCCCGAACTGCAGCAGCTGCTGGACAGCACGGGTTCGCTGACCGCCGTCGCCACGCAGTACGTCCCGCAGACGCAGGGGCTGTTCGCGAACTCGCGGGTGGTGCTGGACACGCAGGAGCGGCAGGCGGCGAACATCACCGACTTCGCTTCGGGGCTGCGCACGATTTCCGGCCAGCTCAAGAAGTCCGACCCGGACCTGCGGCGGGTGATCGCGGAGGCACCGAAGCTGAGCCGGCAGATCAGCGACGTGCTCGCGGCGTCCGGCACCGATCTGGGCGTGCTGTTCGCGAACCTGCTGACGACCGCGCAGATCACGACGTCCCGCAAGGACTCGATCGAGGAACTGCTGGTGGCGTACCCGATCATCGGGGCGTTCTCGCCGTCGACGTCTCCTGACGGCACCGGTCACCTGGGCGTGGTGTTCAACTTCTTCGATCCGGCTTCGTGCACGAAGGGTTACGAGGGAACGAAACAGCGTCCGGCGAACGATGAGTCCGAAGCCCCCGTGAACATGAACGCCTACTGCGCGGAGCCGCCCGGGAGCCCGACCGGGGTCCGCGGCTCCCAAAACGCCCCCTACGCCGGCAAACCACCCGCGATTCCCGCGGCGCCTTCGCAGACCGCCGCTTCGGCTCCGCAGCCGCTGCCGGGCATGCTGAGCCTGCTGACGGGTCCGTCTTCAGGCGGCCTTGGCCGCTTACTGGGCGCGCCGTGAAACTCCGTCTCCTGATCGTCCTCGCGGTCTTCTCGTTATTGGCGGCGGGTTTTTCGGGCTGGTCGTGGTGGCGAGCGGCGTCCGACGACGCATCGGCCCGCGGCCGCGAGCGCGACGCGGTACTGGCCGCGGCCGGCCCCCAGCTGGTCACCCTGAACACGATCGACTACCACTCGGCGGCGGCGGACGTCGACCGCTGGATTTCTTCGGCGACGGGCCAGTACGGGAAGGACCTCTCCGGGGATCGGCAGCTGCAAATCGACCGGGCTACTTCTGCGCGTACGGTTTCCACGGCGTCTTTGGTCCAGGCAGCGGTGACGGAGATCGACGTCGCCGTGGGTTCGGCCCGGCTCTTGGCGGTGCTGGACGTCCGGGTGTCGACCGCGGGCGCCGCGGTGACCCCGCGCCTGAACCGGCTCACGGTGGACGTCTCGCGGTCCGCGTCCGGCTGGAAGATCGCCGGTGTCCAGGCGGCGGGCTCGTGATCCGGGTGCTGACGGCGATCGTCGTGGTCGCTTTGGGCTGTGCGGTGTGGTTCGGCGTGGAGGCGGCTTCTCTTTCTCCCGGTTCGAACCAGGCTCTGGTGGATTCGGCTGCGACCGCTTCGGTGTCGGCCGAGGTGAGTGATGCGGTGAAGTCGGTTTTTTCTTACGACTACGCGAATCTGGCCCGAACCGAGCGGGCGGCCGCCGAGGTCCTGACCGGCGACGCGGTGGGTCAGTATCAGGCGCAGTTCACTTCGGCACGGACCCGGGCGGCGGCTGAGAAGCTGGTCCGGACCACTACTGTTCGGGCTGTCGGGGTTCGGTCTCTGGTTGGCGATGACGCGTCGTTGTTGTTGTTCCTGGACCAGCAGACGGTGGGTTCGGGTGGGGCGCTTTCGTCTTCTGTCGCTCAGCTGGCGGTGACGGCTCGTCGGGTTGATGGTCACTGGAAGATTTCTTCTCTTACTGCTCTCTAGGCTTTACTGATGCGGCTTCGCCGGTGCGTGGGAAATCGGCGCTCGTGGTGGTTGCCTTTGTGTGGTGGTCGGCAGCGCCGATTCCCCACGCAACGATCATCGCCACCTGATCGAGTGATGAACACGCGTTCGGACTCAGGTAATCTTGTTGTGTGGAAAGAGAAGCGGTGTGGCAGACAGACGCGGAGGCTTTGGCCGACCGTCTCCGTGGGCTGCTCACCGTCGTGCGGTCTGCCGAGGCGGAAATCGGGACTCTGCTGGCGGAAATCGAATCCCGCGGCGTCATGGAACTGTTCGGGTACCGCTCGGTTGCCCGGTTGCTGGAACACCTCGCGGACATTCCCCATACGGCTGCCCAGCGCACGGTCACCCGAGCCCAGGCCCTCACCTCTGCGCACACCCTCGACTCGCCGCCCGCTCTCGCCCCCGCCACCGGCGCTGCCGCCCTGACGGGCGCCCTGAGCACCCCGATGATCGACACCATCATCACCGCCCTGACTCCCATCCCGCTCGAACACCGCGACTCCGTCGAACAGGACCTGCTCGCCTTCGCCGCCGACGCGGGTCACAAACAAGTCGCCGCCCTCGGCACCCGAATCCTGGCCCACCTCGACCCCGACGGCACCGAGCCGGTCGATGTCGAGCCCGCCACCCCGACCCGCGAACTCTCATTACGCCGCAGGCGCACCGGAACCTGGGAACTCACAGGCCGCTTCGACGACGAAACCGGCACCCGAGCCAGCGCCCTACTCGACGCCCTGGCCGAACGCCGCACCGCCGACGACGGCGGAGACTTCCGTTCCCTACAGGAACGCTACGGCGACGCCTTCTCCGACGCCATCGACCTCGCCCTCAACTCCCCAGAGCTCCCGACGCAGGCCGGTGAACGCGCCCACGTCCTAGTCGCCGTCTCCCTGTCGGACCTGCAATCCGGCCTCGGCCAGGCGACCCTGGGCGACACCGGCCTGATCTCCGCGGTCGAGGCCCGCATCCACGCCTGCGACTGCAAACTGATCCCCACCGTCCTCGGCGCCACCAGCGAACCCCTGGACCTGGGCCGAGCCCGCCGCCTGATCTCACCCGGCCTCCGCCGAGCCCTGTTCCTCCGCGACCGAGGCTGCGCCTTCCCCGGCTGCCACCACCCACCGCGGCACTGTCAAGGCCACCACATCCGCCACTGGGCCGACGGCGGCCCCACCGATCTCGCGAACCTGGTCCTGCTCTGCGCGCATCACCACCGCTTGATGCACCGCTCCGGCTGGCAAGTCCGCCTCGCGGCCGACGGCCACCCCGAGTTCCTACCCCCGGTGTTCCTGGACAAGCACCGAAAACCCAGGCGCAACAACATCCACCAGCCACTCCCATTCGCAGCCTGACACAACCACATATGGGAAAGGCCCGCAGCCACCGGCTACGGGCCTACACCCACGCCCCCACAACGTGCCTCCGCCAACACTCCCCAGCGACCACCAATCGCCCTCCACCCCCGACCCCACACCGCACCCCGTTGGATATCCGAGGACTATCGCCGCCCCGGCACGTCCAACCCCCGCATTTGCCCGCCCGAGCACCGTCCCCCTCGCAGCTCGCTCCAGCACTTGCCTGCCCGGGCACGCTCTCCGAGCGCAGTTGGCTCCAGCATTGCTGCTCAAGCAGAGTCTTCGAGCGCAGCTCGCCACAGCTCTTGCCTGTTCGGGCACGGTTTCCGAGCGCAGCTGGCCCCAGCACTGCCCGTCCGAGCACGGTCTCCGAGCGCAGCTCGCTACAGCATTGCCGGATCGAGCACAGTCTCCGAGCGCAGCTCGTCCCCAGCTCGCCCGTCCGAGCAGGGTCTCCGAGCGCAGTTAGCTCCAGCATTGCTGCTCAAGCAGAGTCTTCGAGCGCAGCTCGCCACAGCTCTTGCCTGTTCGGGCACGGTTTCCGAGCGCAGCTGGCCCCAGTACTGCCCGTCCGAGCACGGTCTCCGAGCGCAGCTCGCTACAGCATTGCCGGATCGAGCACAGTCTCCGAGCGCAGCTCGCCCCCAGCCCGCCCGTCCGAGCAGGGTCTCCGAGCGCAGCTGGCCCCAGCACTGCCCGTCCGAGCAGGGTCTCCGAGCGCATCTGGCCCAGCATTGCCTGCCCGGGCACGGTCTCGGAGCGCATCTGGCCCTAGTTTTGCCCGTCCGGGCACTGTCCCCGAGCGCAGCTCGCCCGAGCATTGGCCGCCCGAGTGCTGTCTCCCAGTGCAGCTCGCCCCAGTACTGCCCGCTCGAGCGCAGTCTCCGAGCGCAGCTCGCCCGAGCGTTGCCCGTCCGGGCACTGTCCCCGAGCGCAGCCCGCCCCAGCACTGTCTCCGAGCGCTGCCGACTCCAGCGTGTCTACTCAGACTTGCCCGCCCGCGTGCTTTCCGTTCCAGTTTTGGCCCACCTCAGCGGTCTCTGCCTGTGCTGTTCACCCGAGTGGTTTCCGCCCCCGTTCTGCCCACCTCAGTGGTGTCTGCCCGTACTGCGCACCCGAGCGCTTTCCGCGAAAGCATCGCCGCCCAATGCTTTCCGCGTGAGCACTGCCCGTTCCGGCGCGCCTCTCCGAGTGGTTTCCGTTCGAGCGCGGTCCCCAGTGCTTCCGCCCGAACGCTGTCTACCTCGGCCGTACCCCGCGGTGTCCGCGCAACGTTGCTACCCGAGCACTGCACCCCGGAGCACTGCGCGCCCCTGTGCTTTCCCCGCGAGCGCTGGCCTCTCCGGCGGTGCCCACCCGAGCGCTGGTCCTCCCGCGGTGCTTCCGCCCCAGCGTTTCTCGCCCCAGCGCTGCTCACCCGACCGGGTGCCTGCCCAAGCCGGTGCTGCCTCAGTGCTGCCTGCCCGAGCACGTTCGCCCGAGCGGTGCCCGCCAAGCGTTGCCTGCCCCAATACTGCCTACCTCAACGATGCCTGAGCACTGCCTCCCGGGCGCCGCCCGCCCGAGCAATACGCTCCGAGCTCTGCCCGCCTTCCGCTCGGGCATTGCCCGTCCCAGCGCTGCCGTCCGAGCATCGCCCGCCCGAGCAATGCCCGACCCAGCAGCGCAGCCCCAGCCAACCGACCGCCCCGGCACCTACCCGCGAACTCCCGCCCGCCCACCCCAACCCCGGCCGGCACCCCTACCCGTCCCAAACCGAAGCTCCCTGCCGCAGCACCTCGACCCCGGATGCCGACGACACCGGCCACAACTCCACCACGTACCGGTAGTGCTCCCCGAACTCGTGCTCGTTCCAAGTAACCGACGGCGGCCCAGCCGGCACATACGAAACCCGAGCCCGGTACAACCCTGGCAACACAGAAAAGAACTTTTCCTGCCACGGATAGTCGGCAGGCCCGGAAATCACGAGTTTCCCGCTCGCGACCGGAAGATCCGCTTCCACCACGTGCTCCGCCTCCGCAACCACCGAAGGCGCCGAAGGGCACAGCGTCACCGAAGACTCCACCACGTCCGAGCGGGCCGTCACGATCGCGATTCCGCCGGGCTCCGCCGCGATCCGGTGGTCGAGGGCCTCGGGGGTCCAGCCGCTGCCCGTCAGGGTGGAACCGGAGTCGCGCAACGAGAACTGGCGCTGGTCGGCGTGGACTACTAGGTGCACACGATCCACCCTAGCCAGGACCCGCCCCGAAATGGTATCGACGCCGGGTTTAGCGTTGACGCCATGACCACTGCTTCCGTCGACGTCGACACGGCCCGCAGCGACTACGCGGCCCTGGTCGGCCGAGGCCTCTCCCTGGACATCACCCGTGGCAAGCCGTCGCCCGAGCAGCTCGACCTTTCGAACGCGCTGCTGAGCCTTCCCGGCGACAGCTCCTTCAAGGCCGAGGACGGCACCGACGTCCGCAACTACGGCGGCCTGAAGGGCCTGGCCGAGCTGCGCCGCGTCTTCGCCGGTGCGCTGCAGGTTCCCGCCGAGCAGCTGCTCGCCGCCGGGAACTCCAGCCTCGAGCTCATGCACGACGCCGTCGTCCAGGCGCTGCTGAGCAAGCTGCCCGGGGCCGAGCGCCGGTGGGCCGACGAGCCGCAGGTCAAGTTCCTCGCGCCCGTTCCGGGGTACGACCGGCACTTCGCGCTCACCGAGCGGTTCGGCATCGAGCTCGTCCCGGTCGCGATGACCGACGAAGGCCCGGACATGGACGCCGTCGAGACGCTGGTCGCCGAGGACCCGACCGTCAAGGGCATCTGGTGCGTGCCGAAGTACAGCAACCCCACCGGGGTCACGTTCAGTGACGACGTCGTCAAGCGGCTCGCCACCATGCGCACCGCGGCGCCGGACTTCCGGATCTTCTGGGACAACGCCTACGCCGTGCACCACCTCACCGACGACGAGCCGGAGCTGGCCGACCTGCTGGCGCTGGCCACCGAGGCCGGCAACGCCGACCGCGTGTTCGTCTTCGGCTCGACCTCCAAGATCACCCTCGCCGGAGCCGGCGTCGGGTTCTTCGGCGCCTCCGAGGCCAACCTCGCCTGGTGGACGGGCAACATCGGCAAGCGCACCATCGGCCCGGACAAGGTCAACCAGCTGCGCCACGCCCACTTCCTCAAGGACGAGGCCGGCGTCCGCGCGCACATGCGCAAGCACGCCGAGATCATCGGGCCGAAGTTCGCGGCCGTCGACCGCATCCTCACCGAGGAGCTCGCGGACCTGGCGTCCTGGACCAAGCCGACCGGCGGGTACTTCATCACGCTGACCGTCCCCGCGGGCACCGCGAAGGAGGTCGTGCGGCTGGCCAAGGAGGCCGGGGTCGCCCTGACCCCCGCCGGCGCGACGCACCCGCACGGCAACGACCCGGCCGACGCCGTCATCCGGATCGCGCCGACCTTCCCGAAGCTCGCCGAGGTCGAAGAGGCCGTCCGCGCGCTGGCCGTCTGCGTCCGGCTCGCCGTCGCCGAGCGCGCCTGAACAGGGGCTGTGACCTGCACGAATAGAATCGGCAAGAACTTTTTCCCGATTTGACCGAGCCGGGGGCCGTCCTCGTACGTATGACCGGTGGGTGAGGTGGACGAACTCGTCACGAGAGGACGTCCCCCGGTGTTCGGAAAACGCTACACACGGCAGCTGATCGAGCGCAGCGCGGAGAACGCGACCGACCGCCGCCGCTTCCTCAAGGCTGCGGGAGCGGCGGGGCTCGGCGTCGCGGGCGCCGGTGCGCTCGGCACAGCGCTGTCGCTGGGCCTCGGCTCGGCCGGTGCCACGCAGCAGTACGGCGCGCAGGGCGGCGACGCCGCCAAGGAGGCGGCGAGCGACGCCGCCGTGCTGAACTTCGCGCTCAACCTGGAGTACCTGGAGGCGAACCTCTACTCGTTCGCCGTCTACGGCTACGGGCTGAACGAGAAGTACGTCAACGGCATCGGCAACCTCGGCAAGGTCTCCGGCGGGCACGCGGTCAAGTTCAAGAGCGAGCACACCAAGCAGATCGTGCAGGAGATCGCCGGCGACGAGGTCGCGCACGTGACCTTCCTGCGCAAGGCGCTCGACAAGGCCGCCGTCGCGCAGCCGGAGATCGACTTCCAGAACAGCTTCACCGCCGCCATGCAGGCCGCGGGGCTGATCAAGGAAGGCCAGACCTTCGACCCGTTCGCGAGCGAGAACAACTTCCTGCTCGCCGCGTACCTGTTCGAAGACGTCGGCGTGTCCGCCTACAAGGGCGCGGCGCCGCTGGTCAACAACAAGACGTTCCTCGACGCCGCGGCGGGCATCCTCGCGGTCGAGGCTTACCACGCGGGCATCGTGCGCGGCCAGCTGTTCGAACGCGGCCTCGGCGACGTCACGAACAAGATCTCCGACGCCCGCGACAGCCTCGACGGCAAGGCCGACGACGACGAAGGCGTGCTCAAGGACGGCAAGGCGAACCTCGTCCCGGCGGACGCCAACGGCATCGCGTTCGGGCGCTCGGCCGACCGCGTGCTCAACATCGCCTACCTCAACCCGGACAAGGTGTCCTCGGGCGGCTTCTTCCCGCGCGGTCTCAACGGCGACATCGCCACCAGTGGCGCGAAGGAGTGAACCCCGCGTGCCGCCGCCACGGTAACGTCGTGGCCGGCGGCACGCGGAGTCCACGAGGGGGAGCAGGGTGCGGGTACTGGTTGCGGGTGGCGGGATCGCCGGCACGGTCACGGCGATGGCGCTCAAGCTCGCCGGGCACGAGCCGGTCGTGTTCGAGGCCTACCCGGCGGGCGGGGACGACATCGGCGCGTTCCTCACGATCATGCACAACGGCATGGACGCCCTGCGCGCGATCGGCGCCGACGGGCCGGTGATCGACAGCTCGTTCGCCGCCCAGGGCGTCGAGCTGGTCCTCCCGACCGGGGAGACCGCCGGGCGCCGCGAGTTCGGCACCGAAGGCCCCGACGGGCCACGCACCCTGACCCGCGCGACGCTCTACCGCGTCTTGCAGGACGAAGCCGCGCGCCGCGCCGTCCCGCTCGAACGGGGCAAGCGCCTGGTCGGCGCGAAGCCGGACGGGGGCGGTGTCGCGGCCGAATTCGCCGACGGCACCACCGAAACGGGTGACGTGCTGGTCGGCGCGGACGGGTTGCACTCGGTGGTCCGGAAGCTGATCGACCCGGACGCCGACGCGCCGCGCTACACCGGCCAGACCATCGTCTACGGCTACACGCGGGCGCCCGGGCTGCCGTCGGCGGCCGGGATCTACCGGATGGTCCGCGGCCGCGAGGCGGCCTTCGGCTTCACCACCGACCCGGACGGCGCCACGTTCTGGTTCGCCCGCATCCCCGACGCCGAGCGCTCCCGCGAGGAGATCGCGGCGGTCACCCCGGCGGGGTGGCGCGAGTTCGCGCACGCGGCGTTCGCCGGGGAACCGGTGCCCTGCGCGGACATCATCGCCGCGACGGGCGACGAGGTGTTCGGCGGCCACTCCTACGACGTCCCGCGGACGCGGATCTGGTCGACGCCGGAAATGGTGCTCGTCGGCGACGCCGCCCACGCCGCGGCCCCGGCGGACGCCCAGGGGGCGTCGATGGCGATCGAAGACAGCGTCGTGCTCGCGCAGTGCCTCCGTGATCTGCCGGATCCGGAGTCGGCGTTCGCGGCGTACGAGGGACTCCGCCGTGAGCGGGTCGAGAAGCTGGTCGCGTCGAGCGCGGGCGAGGACGTCGGGGAAAAGCCGGGCTGGGTCTACGCGCACCACATCGACTGGGACGCGAAGGCCGGCGCCCGATGAGCCTCGGCCCGCCGCCCCGGCGCATCGACGTCACCGAGGACCAGGTGCGGCGGCTCGTCGCCGAGCAGTTCCCGCACTGGGCCGGGCTCGTGGTGCGGCCCGTGGCGAACGGCGGCTGGGACAACCGGACCTTCCACCTCGGCGACGCGATGTCGGCGCGCCTGCCCACCGCGGCCGAGTACGCGCTGGCGGTCGGGAAGGAACAGCGCTGGCTCCCGGTGCTCGCACCTCGGCTGCCGCTGCCCATCCCCGTCCCGCTGGCGGAAGGCCGACCGGGCGCGGACTTCCCGTTCCCGTGGTCGGTGTACCCCTGGCTCGACGGCGAACCGGCGACCGCGGAGCGCATCGACGATCCCGTCGCGTTCGCGGCCGGCCTGGCCGGGTTCCTGGCGGCGCTGCAGGACGTCGACCCGGCGGGCGCGCCCGGGCCGGGGAAGCACAACTGGTTCCGGGGCGGCACCCTCCGCACCTACGACGAGCTGGTCCGGCACCTGCTCGACGACCGGACCGGCGAGATCTGGCAGGCCGCGCTCGACGCGCCGTGGGACGGGGTGGTGCGCTGGTTCCACGGCGACGTCGCCGCGGGGAACCTCCTGCTGGACAACGGGAAGCTGGCCGCGGTCATCGACTTCGGCACGTGCGGCGCCGGCGATCCGGCGTGCGACGTCGCCATCGCGTGGACGCTGCTGACCGCCGAGGGCCGCCGGGTGTTCCGCGAGCGGCTGGCGATCGACGACGCGACCTGGGCCCGCGGCCGCGGCTGGGCGCTGTGGAAGACCCTCGGCACGCTCGCCCGAGGCGGCCCTGAAGCTACCGAGGCCCAGCGCGTCCTCGACGAAATCCGCACCGAGTACCAGGTCAGCCGCCGCACGAATCGCGGATGACCAGCTTCGTCGGCAGCCGGACCGGTTCGGGGGCCGCCGCGGTCTCGATCATCGCGAGCAGGGCGCCGGCCGCCGCCGTGCCGAAGCCCGGTTTGTCCTGGGCCACCGTCGTGAGGGCCGGGTCCACCAGCGACGCCACCTCGATGTCGTCGAACCCGACCACCGCCAGGTCGGCCGGCACCCGCAGCCCGGCCGTGCGGGCCGCCAGCAGGGCGCCGACCGCCATCTCGTCGCTGGCCGCGAACACCGCCGTCGGCGGGTCCTTGCGGGCGAGCAGCCGCCGCATGCCGACGAAGCCGCTCTCGCGGTAGAAGTCCCCGGTCACCACGTAGTCCTCGCGCACCGGCAGCCCCGCTTCGGCCAGCCCGCGGCGGTAGCCCTCGGTGCGGGCGGCGGCGGGCGCGTTGCCGCGCGGGCCGGTGATCGTGGCGATCCGGCGGTGCCCGAGCGCGGCCAGGTGCCGGACGGCTTCGGCCGCGCCGGCGGCGTTGTCCGAGGTCACGTAGGTCGCGCGCGGGCCGGCGAGGGCTACGTCCAGCGCCACGCACGGCAGCCCGGACTGGGCGAACGTGCCGAACGCCTCGGCGTCGGTCCCGCTGTCGATGAGCACCAGCCCGGCCAGGTGGTGCCGCCGGGTCATGCCGACGTACGCGATCGGGTCGGCCAGCGACACCCCGGGGTGGCGGTTGCGGGCGTCGTCGCTGGTGGCGAGCAGCAGCAGGTGGTAGCCGTGCGAGCTGAGCGCGGATTTGAGGCCCAGCAACAGGTCCTGCAGGAACGGGTGCCGCCAGCCGGGCCGCCGGTGGTCGGTGTCCCAGACCAGCCCGACCATCGCCGAGCGCTGCCGCGACAGCGCCCGCGCCGACTCGTTCGGCGAGAAGTCGAGCTCCCGGGCGACGCGCTCGACGTGGCTGCGGGTCGCCTCGCTGACCGTCGCGGGGCGGTTGAACACCCGCGACACGGTCGCGACGGAAACCCCGCAGAGCTGCGCGATCTCGCGAGCGGTGACCATGGCGACCTCCTGTGCTGTAACCGGTTACATCTGTAGCACATGATCTCAGGCTGCGTAAACGCGGACGCGTGTTATGTTTTTGTTACTTGACGAATGGCGCCTGGGAGCGCTCTCATGGGTCCCGCGTTTTCCGACCGGCCCGCAGAACAACGGAGATCTCATGCGCCCGAAAACGAGAAACCGCCGGATCCGCCTGATCGCGGTGGCGTGCGCCGCGCTGGCCGCGGTCACCGCCGTGAGCGCCTGCGGGAGCAGCGACGCCGGCGGTGGCGGGAAGGTCAAGCTGAGCCTCGGCCTGTTCGGCAACTTCGGCTACACCGACCTGATCAAGGAGTACCAGGCGGCCCACCCGGACATCGAGATCACCGAGCGGACCGCGGCCTACTCCGACCACCACAAGAACCTCGCCGCGCACCTGGCCACCGGGGGCGGCGCCGCGGACATCGAAGCGATCGACACCGGCTACGTCGCCCAGTTCAAGGCGAACCCGGACAAGTTTCTCGACCTCAACACCGTCGGCGGGGACAAGCTCAAGGACCGCTGGCTGGGCTGGAAGTGGTCGGCGTCGCTGGGCAAGGGCGGCCAGCAGATCGGCTACGGCACCGACGTCGGCGGCCTGGCCATCTGCTACCGGCGTGACCTGTTCGAGAAGGCCCAGCTGCCCGCCGACCGCGACGCCGTCTCCGCGCTCTGGCCGACCTGGCAGGCGTTCTTCGAGACCGGCAAGCGCTTCCAGGCCAAGGCGCCGAACGGCGTCAAGTTCATGGACGGCGGCCCGACCGTGCTCAACGCGATCTTCGGCCAGGCGCCCGTGGGCTACTACGACCAGAACGACCAGATCGTCGTCGACAGCAACCCGGCGCTGCGGACCGGCTGGGACCAGGTCGTCGGCGCCGTCAAGGCCAACCTGAGCGCCGGCCTGCTCTACAGCACGCCGACCTGGAACACCGGCTTCACCCAGGGCCAGTTCGCCACGGTGACCTGCCCGGCCTGGATGATGACCAAGATCAAGGACCAGGCCCCGGACACCGCGGGCAAGTGGGACGTCGCGACCGTGCCCGGCGGGGGCGGCAACTGGGGCGGGTCGTACCTGACCGTGCCGAAGCAGGGCAAGCACACCAAGGAAGCCGCCGAGCTCGCCGCCTGGCTGACCGCGCCCGAGCAGCAGGCGAAGGTGTTCACCAGCCAGGGCCTGCTGCCCTCGACGCCGTCGCTGTACGACGACCCGAAGATCACCGGCTACACCAACCCGTTCTTCACCAACGCCCCCGTGGGCAAGCTCTTCACCGACGCGGCGAAGAAGCTCAACCCGCAGTACCAGGGCCCCAAGGCCGGCGACGTGCAGACGGAGTTCGGCAACGCGATGCAGCGCGTCGAGCAGGGCAAGCAGGACGGCGCGGCGGCGTGGCAGCAGCTGGTCGGTGACGTGAAGAAGATCAAGTAATGGCGCTGACCTGGGCCGACCGGCGGCACAAGTGGGACGTCAAGCTGTCGCCGTTCGGCTTCATCAGCCCGTACTTCCTCATCTTCGGCGTCTTCGGGCTGTTCCCGCTGCTGTACACGGCTTTCGTGTCGCTGCAGGACCGGAACCTGCTCGACGCCGAGGGCGCGAAGTTCATCGGGCTCGGCAACTACGAGCAGCTGCTGTTCCACGACCCGTACTTCTGGAACGCGATGGGGAACACGGTCAGCCTCTGGCTGCTGACCACGATCCCGCAGATCCTGTTCGCGCTCGGCATCGCGCACCTGCTCAACCGCCGGCTGCGCGGGCGGACGCTGTTCCGGATGGGCATGATCCTGCCGAACATCACCTCGGTGGCGGCGGTCACGATCATCTTCGCGCAGCTGTTCGGCCGGGACTTCGGCCTGGTCAACTGGGTGCTGAGCTGGTTCGGTGGCGGGCACGTCGACTGGCAGGCCGGCACCGCCAGCTCGCACACCGCCATCGCGGCGATGGTGGTGTGGCGCTGGACCGGCTACCACGCGCTGATCTTCCTGGCGTCGATGCAGGCGATCCCGTCGACCATGTACGAGGCCGCCACGCTCGACGGCGCACGCGGGTGGCAGCAGTTCTGGCGGATCACCGTGCCGCTGCTGCGGCCGCAGATCATCTTCTCCACGGTGATCGCGACGACCGGGAACATGCGGCTGCTGGCCGAGCCGCTGCTGTTCAACCCCGGCACGGCCGCGGCCACCGGCGGCTCGGACCGGCAGTTCCAGACCGCCGCGCTCTACCTCTACGAGCAGGGCTTCACCAAGTACGACTTCGGCTACAGCTCGGCGATCGCGCTGATCCTGGCGGTCGCCACGATGCTCGTCGCGGGCGTGTCGTACCTGGTCACCCGGCGCATCCAAACGGACTGAGGAGCGGACATGACTACCGTGCTGACCCCGCCCGCGCCCGCGCCGCCGGTCATGCCCGGGCGGACCCGGCGGCTGGTCCGGCGGATCGCGAGCCCGTGGACCTATGCCGCGCTGATCGCGATCCTGGCCGGCTCGGCGTTCCCCGTGTACTGGTCGTTCGTCGTCTCCTCGCAGACGACGGAGGCGGTCGGGAGCGTGCCGCCGGTGCTCGTGCCGGGCGGGCACCTGTTCGAGAACATCGCCCGCGTCTTCGACGAGACGAACTTCGCGCTGGCGCTCGGGAACTCGCTGATCGTCGCGGGCACGATCACCGTGTCGGTGGTGCTGTTCTCGACGCTGGCCGGGTTCGCCTTCGCCAAGCTGCGCTTCCGCGGGCGGACGTTCCTGCTGCTGCTCGTGGTCGCCACCCAGGCGATCCCGACGGAGCTCGGCGTCGTCCCGCTGTACATGATGATGGCCGACTTCGGCTGGGCCGGGCAGCTGCAGGCGGTGATCGTGCCCGGCCTGGTCACCGCGTTCGGCGTGTTCTTCATGCGCCAGTACTTCGAACGCGCGCTGCCGCTGGAACTGCTGGAGGCCGGGCGGATGGACGGCTGCGGCTCGCTGCGGCTGTTCTGGCACGTGGCGCTGCCCGCCGCCCGCCCGGCCGCGGCGGTGCTCGGCCTGTTCACGTTCATGCAGGCGTGGAACGACTTCTTCTGGCCGCTGGTGGTGCTGGTGCCGGAGAACCCGACCGTCCAGACCGCGCTGTCCAGTTTGGCCAGTGGCTACACCACCGACTACACGCTCGTGCTCACCGCCGCGACCATCGGCACCGTCCCCGTCCTCCTCGTGTTCCTGCTGTTCGGCCGCCAGATCGTCGGCGGCATCATGCAGGGCGCGCTCAAGGGCTGACCCCACGGAGACCATCGTGACCACCAGTTTCCCGCCCGGCTTCCGCTGGGGCATCGCCACTTCGGCGTTCCAGATCGAGGGCGCCACCACCGCGGACGGCCGCGGACCGTCCATTTGGGACACCTTCGCCGCGGTCCCCGGCGCGGTGGCCGGCGGCGACACCGGGGAACCGGCGGCGGACCACTACCACCGCTGGCCGCAGGACCTCGCCCTGCTGGCCGGCCTGGGCGTGGACGCCTACCGGTTCTCGGTGTCGTGGCCGCGCGTGCAGCCGTCCGGCCGCGGCCGCGTCGAACGCCGGGGCCTCGACTTCTACCGCCGGCTCGCGGAAGGGCTGCGGGAGAAGGGGATCGAGCCGTTCCTGACGCTCTACCACTGGGACCTGCCGCAGGCGCTGGAGGACGAAGGCGGCTGGCGCTCGCGCGACACGGCGTTCCGCTTCGCCGACTACGCGGCGCTGGTCCACGCGGAGCTCGGCGACCTGGTCGAGCACTGGACGACGGTGAACGAGCCGTACCCGTGCGCGGTCGCGGGCTACGGCGAGGGCCGCCACGCCCCGGGTGCGAAGGAGGGTGACGGCGCCCTCGCCGCGGCCCACCACCTGCTGCTCGGCCACGGCCTGGCGGTGCGGGCGATGCGGGCGCAGGCACCCCCGCACCACCAGTTCGGCATCGTCCTCAACCAGTCCCCGGTGGTCCCGGTGACCGCGTCGGCGGCGGACGCGGCGGCGGCCGCCCGCCAGGACACCCTGCTGCGCCGCCAGTTCACCGACCCGCTCTTCGGCGGCCGCTACGCCCCGGGCCTGGCGGCGATGTTCAGCGGCGCGTCGGACTTCGCCTTCCGCCTCGACGGCGACCTGGGCACGATCGGCCAGCCCCTGGACTACCTGGGCGTCAACTACTACTACCGCCTGCACGTGGCGGACGCTCCCCACCGCGAGCCGGACCCGTCCCTCCGGACGGCGGCCGACATCGGCGTGGACACCACGAGGTTGCCGGACGTCCCCCGCACGGGCATGGGCTGGCCGGTGGAGCCGGAGGGCCTGACGGAAGCGCTGGTGGGCCTGCACAACCGCTACCCGGGCCTGCCCCCGGTCTACGTCACGGAGAACGGGTGCGTGTACCCGGACCGCAGCGACTTCGCGGACTACGAGCGCATCACGTACCTGAGCGAGCACATCGAGGCGGCGCGCACGGCCGCGGCGGCGGGGGTGGACCTGCGGGGGTACTTCTGCTGGTCCCTGCTGGACAACTTCGAGTGGGCCCACGGCTACAAGCACCGGTTCGGCCTGGTCCACGTGGACTACGCGACCCAGCAGCGCACCCCCCGCGCGAGTTACCGCTGGTACCGCGACTTCCTGGCCGCCCAGCGCCCCTGAAAGCCGTGAAGGCCACCTTGAGCTCCTCAAGGTGGCCTTCACGGACGTCGGGCTACTTCTTGTACAGGCCTTCGATGTCGTTGGCGTAGTTCTTCGACACCACGTTCCGCTTCAGCTTCAAGCTCGGCGTGATCTCGCCGCCGGCCTCGGTGAAGTCGTTCGACAGCACCGTGAACTTCTTGATCGCCTCGGCCTTCGACACCTGCTTGTTCGCCTCGTCCACCGCCGCCTGGATCTCGGCGAGGAGGTCCGGGTCCGAAGCCAGGTCCGCGACCGTGGCCGACGAAGGCTTGCCGTGCTGGGACTTCCACGCCGGGAAGTACTCCTCGTCCACCGTCACCAGCGCCGCGATGAACGGGCGCTGGTCGCCGACCACCATCGCCTGGCTGACCAGCGGGGCGGCCTTGATCGTGTCCTCGAGGCCGGACGGGGCGACGTTCTTGCCGCCCGCCGTGACGATGATCTCCTTCTTGCGGCCGGTGATCTTCAGGAACCCGTCGGAGTCCAGCTCGCCCAGGTCGCCGGTGTGGAACCAGCCGTCCGTGAGCGACTCCTTCGTCGCCTGCGGGTTGTTGTAGTACGCCCGGAACACGACGTCGCCCTTGAGCATGACCTCGCCGTCGTCGGCGATGCGGACCGACGTGCCGTTGACCGGCTTGCCGACCGTGCCGACGCGGAACGCCGACTGCGTGTTGACGTTCGCCGCCGCGGACGTCTCCGTCAGGCCGTAGCCCTCGAACACCGGGACGCCGATGCCGCGGAAGAAGTGGGCCAGGCGCGCACCCAGGGGAGCGCCGCCGGACACCGCCGCCACGCACCGGCCGCCGAGGGCCGCGCGCAGCTTGCCGTAGACCAGCTTGTCGAACGCCAGGTGCTTGAGCTTGAGGCCGAGCCCGGCGCCGCCGCTGTCCTGCGCCTGGCTGTACTCGACCGCGACCGCCTCGGCGGCGTCGAAGATCTTGCCCTTGCCGTCGCCGTGGGCCTTCTGCTTCGCCGAGTTGTAGACCTTCTCGAACACCCGCGGCACCGCGACGACGAACGTCGGCCGGAAGGTGCCCAGGTCGGCGACCAGGTTCTTGACGTCCGGGGTGTGCCCGAGGGTGACGCGCGCGGTGAGCGCGGTCACGGCGATGGCGCGGGCCAGCACGTGCGCCAGCGGCAGGAACACCAGCAGCGAGTTGCCCTGCTCCATCAGCTGCGGGAACGCCTCGATGTCGGCCCGGATCTCGGCCAGCAGGTTGCGGTGGGTCAGCTCGACGCCCTTGGGGCGGCCGGTGGTGCCCGAGGTGTAGACGATCGTGGCGAGCTCGTCGGCGCCGACCTCGCGGCGGCGCTCGTGCAGCTCGTCGTCGGACAGCGACGCGCCCAGCGCGGCCAGCTCTTCGACGGCGGGGGAGTCGCCCTCGATCTGCCACGTGTGGTCCAGCTCGGTGAGCCGGTCGCGGATCTCCTCGACCGCCCCGCGGTGGCCGTTCGTCTCGACGAACACGCCCTTGGCGGCCGAGTCGGAGAGGATCCAGTACACCTGTTCGGGCGACGACGTGTCGTAGATCGGCACCGTGACCGCGCCCGCGGCCCAGATCGCGAAGTCGATCAGCGTCCACTCGTAGCGGGTCTTCGACATGATCGCGACGCGGTCGCCGCGGCCGATCCCGGCCTGGGCCATGCCCTTGGCGACGGCCAGCACCTCGGCCGCGAACTCCTTGGCGGTCACGTCCAGCCAGCTGCCCTCGACCTGGCGGCGGAAGCTCACCACGTCGGAGAACCGCTCGGCGTTCGCCCAGACGACATCGGACATGTTCTCGTCGTCGGCCACCGGCTTGCCGGCGGGAGCGCTGTATTCGCGCACGTGGACCTCCGTGTTCAACGCGTGCGGCAGGCGACACCGCTGTTACCCGCCAGTCAACTTAGCGTGGTGAGCACCTTAAGACCATGCTGATCGGCGTCGCACGGCGAGGGCGTGACATTCTTCGCACGTGAACGCACCGCCCGCCATCGACGTCGTCGACGAGACGTTCCTCGCGGTCCCGCCGTCCACCGTGGCCGCCGTCTTCGCCGATCCCCGCTCCTGGCCGCGCTACTGGCCCGACCTGGTCCTCGAGGTCTACACCGACCGGGGGGACAAGGGCCTGCGCTGGACCGTGCGGGGCGCCCTCGTCGGTACGATGGAGGTCTGGCTCGAGCCGGTGCTCGACGGCACCCTGCTGCACTACTTCCTGCGGGCGACCCCCGCCGACGCGGCGGGCGCGCCCCGTGCGCTGGCGCCGCGCGACCTGCGCCGGGAGTTCGACCGGCGGGCCCGCGCGGCCAAGGCGATCGCGCTCGGGCTCAAGGAGATCCTGGAGGACGGGCGCGAGCCCGGAGTGCCTCCGCGCGGCGAAGACTGAAGGGACCAGGGGTGCGGGTACACGTCGTCTCGGACGTGCACGGCAACGCGGACGCGCTGAAGCGGGCGGGGGACGGGGCCGACGCGCTGGTCGTGCTCGGCGACCTGCTGGACTTCGTCGACTACCGCGACCACGACAAGGGCATCATGGGCGCGCTGTTCGGCGCCGAGAAGGTCGGGGAGTTCGCGCGCCTGCGCCGCGAAGGCACCCGTGACGAAACCGTTGCCTTCTCCCGGACGCTCTGGGCGAGCCTCGACGACCCGGCCGGTGCGGTCGACGAGGCCATCCGCGAGCAGTACGCGACGCTGTTCGCGGCGATGACCTCGCCCACCTACGCCACCCCCGGCAACGTCGACACGCCGTCGCTGTGGCCCGAGTTCACCGGCGAGGGCATCCAGGTCCTCGACGGCGAGGTCACCGAGATCGGCGGCCTGCGGTTCGGGTTCGTCGGCGGCGCGCTGCTGCCCGACGGCGTCGTCCCGCGCCGCCGCAAGGGCGCCGCCTGGCGTCCCTACCTGCGGGATCGCGAGGACTACGACAAGAGCGTCGCCGCGCTCACCGACGTCGACGTCCTCTGCACGCACGGCCCGCCGGCGCTGCCGGAGCTGACCTACGACGTCGTCGCGCGCCGCAACGAGATCGGCTCCACGGCGCTGCTGGAGCTGATCCGGGAACAGCGGCCGCGCTGGTCGGTGTTCGGCCACGTCCACCAGCCGCTGTCCTCGCGCGTCCGGGTCGGCCTGACCGAGTGCCGCAACGTGGGTCACTTCAAGGAGACCGGGCAGCCGTACGTGCTGCGCTGGTGACCGACCGCGGCGGCTACGCTTCGACCCATGGCCGAGCAGTCCACACAGTCCATCGAGGTCGACGCCGAGCCCAGCCGGGTGATGGCCGTGATCGCCGACTTCCCCGCCTACCCGGAATGGGCCAAGGCCGTCCGGCAGACCGAGGTCCTCGGCACCGACGCCGGTGGCCGGGCCAAGCAGGTCAAGCTGACCCTGGACGCGGGCCCGATCAAGGACGTCTACACCCTCGAGTACGACTGGGACGGTGACGGCCTCGGCGTCAGCTGGCACCTGGTCAAGGGCCAGATGCAGAAGGCGCAGAACGGCCGCTACGCGCTCGAGGACCTGGGCGGCCGGACGCGGGTCACCTACACGCTGTCGGTCGAGCTGGCGCTGCCCATGATCGGGCTGCTGCGCCGCAAGGCCGAGAAGATGGTCATGGACACCGCGTTGAAGGAGCTCAAGAAGCGGGCCGAGGGGTAGCCGCGTGCGGATCCTGCTGTTCACCGGCAAGGGGGGTGTCGGGAAGACGACGCTGGCCGCCGCCACCGGCGCCGCCCTGGCCGCTCGCGGCAGGAAGACGCTGGTCGTGTCGACCGACCCGGCGCACTCGCTCGGCGACGCCTTCGGCCACACCCTGGGCGCGGAGCCGTCCGAAGTGGACGCTCTGCTCTCGGCCGTCCAGATCGACTCGCGGACCCTGGTGGACACCACCTGGCACCGGCTGCGGGCCGAGCTGCGGACGGCGCTCTCCGGCGCGGGCCTCGACACCCTGGACGCCGAAGAACTCACCGTGCTGCCCGGTGTCGACGAGCTGCTCGCCCTCACCGAAGTCCGCCGGCTGGCCGAAGACGGGCCGTGGGAGACCATCGTCGTCGACTGCGGGCCGACGGCCGAGACGCTGCGGCTGCTCGCCCTGCCCGAAGCCGTCTCCGGCTACCTGACGCGCGTGTTCGGCCGGCGCGTCACCGACTCCGTGCGCCGGCTCGGCGTCCACCTCGACGGCCTGCGCGCGCTGCTCACCGAGCCGTCGGTGACCACGGTCCGGCTGGTCCTGACCCCCGAGCGGGTGGTCATCGCCGAGGCGCGGCGCACGCTCAGCTCGCTGGCCCTGCGCGGCATCGCCGTCGACGGCCTGATCGCCAACCGGCTGATGCCGGCGCCCGGGTTCTGGCGCGGGGGCGCCGCTTCCTGGCTGCGCACCCGCCGCGCCCAGCAGGACACCGTCCTCGCCGAACTCGCCGGCGCCGGGTTCGCGCGGGTGTCCCGCGTCGAGCACCGCGCCGTCGAACCGGTCGGGCTGCCCGCCCTGCTGGAGATCGCCGCGGAGCTGTACCGCGACGGCGACCCCTTGGCGGGCGACGGCACCCCGGTCACCCCGCTGCTGCGGATCCGCCGGACGCCGGACGGGTACACGCTGCGCGTCGCGATCCCGCTCACGCGGGACACCGAGGTCGACCTCGCCCGCGTCGACGACGACCTGGCGATCACCGTGGACGGCTTCCGCAGGCTCATCGCCCTGCCGGAGTCGCTGCGGCCGTGCCGGATCACCGGTGCGGAATCCGACGCCGACGGCCTCGTCGTGAGCCTGGCCGGGAACCGGGGACGCGGGTGAGCGAAGAGGAACCCACGGACGGGCCGCGCCTCGTGGAGGAGCTCCGCCTGCTCGTCGAGATGGTCGTCGAGAAGGCCGCGCCCTGGCTCCAGGACGTGGTCGCGGCCGGCCACGGCACCCCTGACGAGGGAGAACCGGACGGCTCGGCGTGCGGCTGGTGCCCGCTGTGTGCGATCGTCGCCGTGGTGCGAGGTGAGCGCCCCGAGCTGGTGGCGAAGGTGGCCGAGCAGCTCGCGCAGCTGGTCGCCCTGCTGCGCGCGGTGCTGGCGGACCGGTGGGAGCCGGACGAGGGCGTGCACATGCCCGGGTTCCGGCCCGCGCCGCGGCCACCGGCGGACGCCACGGTGTCGGTGCGGGTGCAGCACATCGCCGTCCGCAGGCGCGACGAGTGGGAGAACTGAGTGCGGACGATAGGGGTGGACGTCGGCGGGACGAGCGTCCGGGCCGGCGTGGTGGACGAGCGCGGCTCCTTGCTCGACACGGCCCGCGTCGGGACGCCGAGCGAGGAAGGCGCCCTCGAGGACGCCATCGCCGGCGTGGTCGAAGACCTGCGCAACCGCCACGAGGTGGCCGGTGTCGGCCTCGCCGTGGCCGGGTTCGTGGCCCGCGACCGCCGGTCGGTGATGTTCGCGCCGCACCTGGCGTGGCGCGGCGCGCCGGTCGCCGACCGGATCGAAAAGCGCGTCGGCCTGCCGGTGCTGCTGGAACACGACGTCAACGCGGCGATGGTGGGCGAGCACCGCTTCGGCGCGGCCCGCGGCGCCCACGTGGCGGCGCTGGTGGCGCTCGGCACCGGCATCGGCGCGGGCCTGCTGCTGGACGGCAAGCTGTTCCGCGGCGCGTACGGCGTCGCGCCCGAACTGGGTCACCTGACGGTGGTCCGCGGCGGGCGGCCGTGCCCGTGCGGCAAGTACGGCTGCTGGGAGCGCTACTGCAGCGGAACGGCACTGGCGGCGACGGCGGTGGAGCTGCTGGCCCGCCACCCGGGCCGCTCGACGGTGCTGGCCCAGCAGGTCGCGGGTGACCCGGGCTCGGTGACCGGCCGCCGGGTGGCGGGCGCGGCCCGCGACGGCGACCCGATCGCCCAGCTGGCGATGGCCGAGCTGGCCAAGTGGCTCGGCGAGGGCCTGGCCCTGGTGGCGGACGTGTTCGACCCGGAGATCATCGTGATCGGCGGGGGAGTGTCGGAGTCGGCGCCCCTGTTCCTGGACGAGGCCCGCGAGCACTACGCGGGCGCGATCACGGGCGCCCGCCACCGGCCGTTGGCCCGGATCCGCACGGCCCACCTGGGCGACGACACGGCGATCGTCGGCGCGGCGGCGCTGGCCCTGGAAGCGGCCAAGACCCCGGTCTGACGCGATAGAGAGCTCCTCACTCCGGGTACTCCAGGGTCACCGAGGGGAGGAGCGGGTATGGCGCTCGACGTGGGGGTCGGCTTGGCCGGCGTTGTTCTGCTGGTGACCAGTGGCTTCCTGGCGTGGAAGCCGCGCAACGGCTGGTACCAGGCAGGCGCGGTGCTGATGTCCAGCCTGGGCTCGGCGCTGACGGTGCAGTTCCTGATCGCCCCCTTCGTCCACGGCGATGCGCTCGGGTACGTGCTGATCGGCGTGATGGTGGTGGGCGTCCTGGCGGCCGCGGTCATCGGCGGCCGGCGCCGTCACTCCTCCGGAAAGCTCCCCGACGGCACCAGCCCTTCCACGAACGCCCGGAACGTCGGCGCCAGCGCCAGCTCGGACTCCAGCTCCACGTCGAACCACCCGACCGACGGCTCCGAAGACCGGCGGTAGTCCAGCGCGACCCACGTGTGGCCGTCGCCGGACAGCACCACGACCCGGCGAGGCAGGCCCCACTCCGCGCACAGGTACGGCGAGTCCAGGATGGACAGCCGCCCGCCCACGCCGAGGAGCCGGTCGAACGGCACGTGCGTCCCGCTGTACGACGTCGGCTCGCTCGTCGGGAACGCGTCGAACGCACCGGCCACCGTGCCGCCGTTGCGCAGGCCCAGCAGCTCGCCCAGTTCGATCGGCAGGCGGACGCCCAGCTCGCGGCCGGCGTGGGCGAAGGTGCGGGCGCTCAGCGGCTCGCCGGGACCGCGGTCCCAGAAGGTGGGCTTGAGCTGGTCGAACCGGGTCACGCCGCGAATTGTGACAGGCTGGACGAGTGAGTCACCAGTCCGCGAGCGTCTTCGTCAAGTGTTCCTGCGGGCACCTGCACTGGGGCCGCTACGGCGCCGCCGGGCTCCTGCTCGTCGATCCCGCCCGCGGCGTCCTGCTGCAGCGGCGGGCCTGGTGGGTGCACCACGGCCGCACCTGGGCGCTGCCCGGCGGGGCGATCGAGGCGGGCGAAACCGCGCTCACCGCGGCCGCCCGCGAAGCCTTCGAAGAGGCCTCCGTGCCCGCCGAAGCCTTCCGGACCGTCTCCGCCTCCGTGGTCGACCACGGGGACTGGAGCTACACCACCGTGCTCGCCCTCGCCGAAGGCGCCGAGGCGCGGGTCGCCAACACCGAGAGCGCGGAGGTGCGCTGGGTGGACCCCGAAGACGTCCCCGGTTATCCCCTGCACCGCGACTTCGCGGCCGCCTGGCCGGACCTGGCCGCCCGCGTCGGGCGCGAACTCGTCCTCGTCGTCGACGGCGCCAACGTCGTCGGCTCGCGCCCGGACGGCTGGTGGCGCGACCGGCACGGCGCCGCCGAGCGCCTGCGCGACCAGCTCGCGAAGCTGGCCGAGGCCGGCGTCCCGGACCCGGACGACGCCACCGTGACGTGGTGGCCGCGGATCGTCCTGGTCGTCGAAGGCAAGGCCAAGCACGTCACGGGCGTGCCCGGCGTGGAGGTCGTCGCCGCGGACACCGACGGCGACTCGAAGATCGTCGAGGTCGTCGCGAAGCAGCCCGGCGCCCGGATCCTGGTCGCGACGGCGGACCGCGAGCTGCGCGGCCGGGTCGAAGCCCTCGGCGCGTCGACCCTCGGGCCCGGCACGCTGCGCGGTCAGCTCGACGGGCTCTGACCCTTCGAGATGCCGTCGCGCATCTCGGCGACCAGCGACGCCATGACGGCCTTGAGGCTGCCCTTGTGCGCCTGGGCGACCGCCCGCTGCCGCCGGTAGCTCGGCCCGTACTCCAGGATCGTCTCGACGTCGCGCAGCTCGGCGACGCAGTCGAGGCGCCGCGCCACCGGCTCCAGCCGGTCCAGCAGGTCGGCGATGTCGTCGGTCACGAGCCGTTCGCGCCCGGCCGCGTCGAGGATGACGATCGCATCGGTGCCGTAGCGGGCCGCGCGCCACTTGTTCTCCTGGACGTGCCACGGCGGCAGCGACGGCAGGATCTCGCCGTCGTCGAGGCGCTCGCTGAAGTCGTCGACCAGGCACTGGGTCAGCGCCGCGATCGCGCCGACCTCCTCCAGCGTCGGCAGCCCGTCGCAGACGCGCATCTCGATCGTGCCCAGGTGCGGGGCGGGCCGGATGTCCCAGCGGATCTCCGAAAAGTGGTCGATCACGCCGGTCGTGAACATGTCTTCGACGTAGTTCTCCAGCTCCGCCCACTTCCGGAACTGGAACGGCAGCCCGGCCGTCGGCAGCTGCTGGAACATCAGCGCGCGGTTCGACGCGTACCCGGTGTCCTCGGCGCCCCAGTACGGCGAGGAGGCCGACAGCGCTTGCAGGTGCGGCGCGTAGTTGAGCAGCCCGTCCAGGATCGGCAGGACCTTCTCGCGGTGGTCGACCCCGACGTGCACGTGGACGCCGTAGATCAGCATCTGGCGGCCCCACCACTGGGTCCGGTCGATCAGCTTGGCGTAGCGCTCCTTGTCGGTGACCTTCTGCTGGTACCAGTTCGAAAACGGGTGCGTCCCGGCCGAGAACATCTCGACGCCGAGCGGGTCGGCGACGCCGTGCACGACGTCGAGCGACTCGCTGAGGTCGGCCTTCACCTCGGCGATCGTCTCGCAGACGCCGGTGATGATCTCGATGGTGTTGAGCAGCAGCTCCTGCTTGATCTTCGGGTGCTCGGCGGCGCCGTCCGGGCGGACGGCGTCGAGGATCCGCTCCGCCACCGAGGACAGCTCGCCGCTGCGGCGGTCGACCAGGCCGAGCTCCCATTCCGCGCCGACGGTCGATCGCCGCGAAGGGGTGAAATCGATGCGCATCGCCGTCCGCGTCAGACCTGGGCGCCGTTGCTGGGATCGGCGCCGGGCGGCGGTCCCTGCCGGACGCGGAGCAGCAGGAGCGCGAGCGCCGTCGCGAGCGCGAGGATGCCGAGCGGGGTCGCCACCGTCGGGCCGACACCGATCGCGCCGGGCAGGATCAGCAGGAACAGCCCGGCCAGGAACAGCAGCAGGATGAGGAACGCGCCCATCTTCGGCCGCGGCAGCGGTGGCGGCTCCGGCGGGACGTAGTGCTCGTCGTCGCCCGCGGGGTCGTCGGAGAACATCGTGGTGTCCCACGTCGTGCCCCCGGACCGCCAGCCCGCCTCGGGCGGGGCCGGGTCCGCGGCCGGCGGCTCGGCGGGCCGCTCCGGCGCCTTCCGCTGCTCGGTCGCCGTGCCGGTCTGCGGGGTCTCCGCGGCGCCTGCCGTGTCGGCAGTGTCGTTTTCGGGGAGCCCGAACCCGTCGGCACGCAGGTCGGCGACGATCTCGGCGAACGTCGCGTCGACGTCCTCCGGCCCGTCCTTCCCCCGGCTCATGCGGTCTCCTCAGGCTGTGCGGCGTGCGCCTTCGCGAACTCGACGCTACGCGTGAAGATCACTTCGGCGTCGTTGTCCTGCGTCGCCACGTGGTAGCTGTTCTCCAGCACGACCTCGGTGACGTCGGTGCTCGAGACGCCGTCGAGCACCAGCTGCGAGTTCACCGGCTCGACGACGTGGTCGACCGACGAGTGCAGCAGCAGCACCGGCTGCGTGACCTTGCCCAGGTCCGCGCGCACGACGGCCCACAGCTTCGCCAGGCTCGCGGCGGCGCGCACCGGGGTGCGCGGGTAGGCCAGCTCCGTCTCGCCCGGCTTCTTGATGTCGTTCGCGATCGCCGGCACCGACGGCACGATCTTGCCCAGCACCGGCAGCAGCTTCGTGTCCCACTTCAGCCGCGTCACCGACGGGTTGACCAGGACGATCCCGGCGATCCGGTCACCGAACTCCTCGGCGAGGCGCAGGGTGAGCGTGCCGCCCATCGAAAGACCGCCGACGAAGACCGTCTTGCACGTCGAGAGCAGCTCGAGGAGCGCTTCGCGGACCGTGCCGTACCAGTCTTCCCACGTCGTGCGGTTGAGGTCCGGCCAGCGGGTGCCGTGGCCGGGCAGGAGCGGGCAGCGCACGGTGAACCCGGCGCCGGCCAGGTGATCACCCCAGGCCCGCATGCTCGCCGGGGTACCGGTGAACCCGTGGCAGAGCAGGAACCCGGTGTCGGCCGAACCGGTGTGGCCGAACGGTTCCGCGCCGGCGAGCACGCCCATGCGATCGCCTTCCGTGTGAGCGGTGGATCCGTCCATGCTCTCACGGGTCGCGGGCGTTGTGGGGCTCCGCCCGGGCCCGGAATTCGCTGTGAGATCGATCGCTGCCCGCCGGTAACCGGGTGGTCTCCGTTGTGCGGCGGCCACCCGGGTTCGTAGGCTGTCCCGCGCGGGTGAATGGGGCTGAGCTGCGATGGAGGACTGAGGCACCGGTGCTGTACTGGCTCATGAAGTGGGTATTCATCGGACCGCTGCTCAAGACGCTGTGGCCGACCAAAGTCGTCGGCGCGGAGAACATCCCCGAGACCGGCGGCGCGATCCTCGCCGGCAACCACCTGGCGGTCGCGGACTCGTTCTTCATGCCGCTGCGGGTCAAGCGCAAGGTGACCTTCCCGGCCAAGTCCGAGTACTTCACCGAGCCCGGCTTCAAGGGCCTGCTCAAGAAGTGGTTCTTCACCGGCGTCGGCCAGTTCCCGATCGACCGCTCCGGCGGCAACGCCGCCCAGGCCGCGCTCGACACGGCGACCCGCCTGGTCAAGGCCGGCCACCTGCTCGGCATCTACCCGGAGGGCACCCGCTCCCCGGACGGCCGCCTCTACAAGGGCAAGACCGGCGTCGCCCGCATCGCGCTGGAGTCCGGCGGCGTGGTCGTCCCGGTGGCGATGATCGGCACCGACAAGGTCAACCCCATCGGCTCCAAGATGTGGTGGCCCCGCCGCCTCGAGGTCCGCTTCGGCAAGCCCCTGGACTTTTCGCGCTACGAGGGCCTCGCGGGCGACCGCTTCATCGAGCGGTCGATCACCGACGAGATCATGTACGCGCTGATGGAGCTGTCCGGCCAGGAGTACGTCGACATCTACGCGGCGAAGGCCAAGGAACTGCTGGCCGCCGAGGCCGCCGGGGTCAAGCCGAAGGTGCCGGCGCAGCCCGCTCCCCGCGACGCGGCCCGGGTGCCGGACTCCAAGGTCGGCTGACCCACTACTGTTCACCAGTGCGTTTTTTCTACGACACCGAGTTCATCGAAGACGGCGTGACGATCGACCTGGTCTCCATCGGTGTCGTCGACGAGCGGGGCCGCGAGTTCTACGCGGTCTCGACGGAGTTCGACCCGGCGAAGGCGGGCCCGTGGGTCCGGGACAACGTCCTGGACAAGCTCCCGTCCCCGGCCGACCGCGCGTGGCGAAGCCGCGAGAAGATCCGCACCGACCTGCTGGAGTTCTTCGGCAAACCCCCGGGCGGCATCGAGCTGTGGGCCTGGTTCGCGGCGTACGACCACGTGGCGCTGGCCCAGCTGTGGGGCCCGATGCCGGCGTTGCCCCGCCAGCTGCCGAGGTTCACGAGGGACCTGCGCCAGCGCTGGGAGGACGCGGGAAAGCCCAAGCTCCCGGCGGCGCCGACGGACCAGCACGACGCGTTGGCGGACGCGAAGCACAACCTGGCCCGGTGGGAGATCATCGAGGAGTACTTCCCGCGCCGCTGACCCCGGTCCGGCCTGCCTGATCCGCCCCTGCTCGCCTTGGCCTGCCTCGGTCTGGGTCCCTCGCCTTGGCCTGTTTGCCTGCCTGCTTCGGCCCGGCCCGGCCCAGCCTGGCTTCGGCTCGGCTCCTCTGCCCGCCCCGCCCGGCTTCGGCTCGCCTTGCCCGCCCCCGCCCCCGCCCCCGCCCCCGCCCGCGCCCGGCCTTGGCTCGCCCTGCCCGGTCCGGCTCACCCGGGGGTGCACCCGCCTCGGGCTTCGGATTGGTCGGCCTGGTCCGGCCCAGCCGAGCCGGGTCTGGTCCCTTACCGCCTGGCAGGGGCACGGGCTCGCTTTGCTCTGGCCCCGCATTCGCTCTGCTCGGCCGGTCCGTTACGGCTCGCTCGCCCTGCTTCGGTTCGGCTCGTTGGTCCGACCCGCCCGCCCCGCCAGCGCAGCCCGCCCGGTTGGTCCGGCCCGTTCGGCCGCCCGCCGGTCGGCCCGCCCAGCCCGCCCGGTCGGGCCCGTTCGGCCGCCCGCCAGCCCGGCCCGCCAGCCCGGCCCGCCAGCCCGGCCCGCCAGCCCGGCCCGCCAGCCCGGCCCGCCAGCCCGGCCCGCCCCCCGGCCCGCTCGGGTCCCGGCTGCCGTAACCGCGCTCGCTTTCGGCCGCGCTCGGTCGAGTCCCGCTCCGGTTCGCCCCCAGGCTCGCCCGGCCCGCCCCAGGCTCGCCTGATCCGGCTCAACTCGCTCGATCCGGCCCGCTCACTTCGGCCGCGCGGTCGCCTCACGAACGCCGCGAATGACTCATCGGAGACCACGCACGTCCCCAATGAGTCATTCGCGACCCCACCGGCACTCCCGGACATCCCCGAGTGGCGCGAACGGACCGTTCGCGCCACCAGCCTCCACGGGGCCCGGAATTGTCGGTGCTCCCCGGTAACGTCAAAACCGGGGGACCCCCAGGCCGGGGACCTCTCAGCGGCGCGCGCGCACGGCCTCGGCCAGCTCGTCCAGCAGCGGGGCCGTGTCGTCCCACGCCAGGCACGCGTCCGTGATCGACTGGCCGTACGTCAGCTGCTCCGCGTGCCCCAGCGAAAGGTCCTGCCGGCCGCCCGCCAGGAAGCTCTCCATCATCAGTCCGGAGATCCCGCGCTCGCCGGATGAAATCCGCGCCGCCAGCTCGCTCACCACCGCGCCCTGGCGGACGTGGTCCTTGCCGCTGTTGCCGTGCGAAGCGTCGATGATCACGCGCTCCGGCAGGCCCGACTTCGCCAGCCGGGCCAGCGTCTCCGTCACCGTCGCCGCGTCGTAGTTCGGGCCCGTGTTGTGGCCGCGGAGGATCACGTGGCAGTCCGGGTTGCCCGACGTCGTCAGCAGGGCCGCGAGGCCGTCGGTGTTGATGCCCGGGAACACGTGGCTCGCCGCCGCCGCGCGGGTCGCGTCGATCGCCACCTGGACGTCGCCCTCGGTCGAGTTCTTGATGCCCACCGGCATCGACAGCGCGCTGCACAGCTGGCGGTGCACCTGGCTGGCCGCCGTGCGCGCGCCGATCGAGCCCCACGTCACGATGTCGGCGATGAACTGCGGCGTGATCGGGTCGAGGAACTCGCAGCCGACCGGCAGGCCGAGCGCGGACACGTCGAGCAGCAGCTTGCGCGCCAGCCGCAGGCCTTTGTTGACGGCGAACGTGCCGTCCAGGTCCGGGTCGTTGATCAGGCCCTTCCAGCCCAGCGTCGTGCGCGGCTTCTCGAAGTACACGCGCATCACGATGTGCAGCTCGCCGCGCAGTTCCTCGGCCTTCGCGGCCAGCCGGCGGGCGTAGTCGAGGGCCGCCGCGGGGTCGTGGACCGAGCACGGGCCGACGATGACGAGCAGCCGGTCGTCGCGGCCCTCGAGGATGTCGACCGTCTCGGCGCGCCCTTGGCGCACGACCTTGGCCACGGCGGCGTCGACCGGATGGTCTTCGCGCAGCAAGGCGGGCGAAATGAGCGGACTGATCGACGTGGTGCGCGCGGCGTCGAGGTCACCGATGGTGGCGGGGCCGGCCGAGAGCGTCATGGCGGGGGTGTTCCTTCCTGGTGGACACCGACCCGCGGGGGACTCGCCGAGCCGGTTGGAGATCCGGCTCGGGGTGGTGGTCAGCGCAGGTTCACGCCGCCGTGCCCACCCGGGGCCGGCTTCGTAAACCAGAAATAGCGCTGCACGGCGCCAAGGTAGCACAGGCGGGAGTCGGACCGATTCGGCAGGTGGTACGGCCTGCACCGATCAAGACGCGAGCCGCTACGCTGGCGGACGACGAACTGTGACTGTCATCTCCAGAGAACAGACGGAGGCTTCTCATGCGTGTCGGTGTGCTGACCGGCGGCGGCGACTGCCCGGGGCTCAACGCGGTCATCCGCGGTGTGGTGCGTAAGGGCATCGAGGTGCACGGCTGGGACTTCGTGGGCTTCCGCAACGGCTGGAACGGCCCGCTCACCGGGGACAGCCGTCCGCTCGGCCTCAACGACGTCGAGGACATCCTGACCCGCGGCGGCACCATCCTGCGGTCCTCGCGCACCAACCCGTACAAGGTCGAGGGCGGCGTCGACAAGATCAAGAAGGTCCTGGCCGACCAGGGCGTCGACGCGCTGATCGCGATCGGCGGCGAAGACACCCTCGGTGTCGCGAAGCGGCTGACCGACGACGGCGTCGGCGTCGTGGGCGTGCCCAAGACCATCGACAACGACCTGGGCGCCACCGACTACACCTTCGGCTTCGACACCGCGGTCTCCATCGCGACCGAAGCGATCGACCGGCTGCACACCACCGCCGAGTCGCACCACCGCGCCCTCGTCGTCGAGGTCATGGGCCGCCACGCCGGCTGGATCGCGCTGCACTCCGGCCTCGCCGGCGGCGCGAGCGTCATCCTGGTGCCGGAGCGGCACTTCAACGTCGACCAGGTCGTCTCCTACGTCGAGAGCCGCTTCGAGAAGGAGTACGCGCCGATCATCGTCGTCGCCGAGGGCGCGCTGCCCGAGGGCGGCGAGGAGCGGCTGCTGACCGGCGAGAAGGACGCCTTCGGGCACGTCCGCCTCGGCGGCATCGGCACCTGGCTGGCCGACGAGATCGCCCACCGCACCGGCAAGGAGTCCCGCGCGGTGGTCCTGGGCCACGTCCAGCGCGGCGGCACCCCGACGGCGTACGACCGCGTCCTCGCGACCCGCTTCGGCCTCCACGCGGTGGACGCGGTGGCCGACGGCGACTTCGGCGTGATGGTGGCGCTGAAGGGCACGGACATCGTCCGCGTGAAGCTGTCCGAGGCGACGGCCGAGCTGAAGACCGTCCCGGCCGAGCGCTACCAGGAAGCCGAAGTCTTCTTCGGCTGAGTTTCCCGCGAAGGGCCGCTCCGGGAGTCCGGGGCGGCCCTTCGCGCGTTCAGGGGCGCTGCCGCACGGCGTCGGCGATGCCCTGGCTCACGACGGTGCCGGTCGTCCCGTCGCCGAGATAGGCGAAGGTCACCGGGTCGAACAGGAACTCGTCCTGGTTGCCGATCCCGTGCTCGGTCGTGCTGTTCCAGGTGATCCCGAGGACCGGGCGGCCCGCGGCATCCCTCGCGTCGGGGCGGCCGACCAGCCCGGGCACCTTCGCCACCGCCTCGTAGAGCGCGGCCCGCGCCGCCGGCCGCAGGTGGCCGCCGGCCAGGCCGGCGACCTCGTTGCCGAGGTCGTGCAGGGTGTCGCCCTCGCCGTACGTGCTCTTGTGCAGGTAGGCGAGCACGGCGTCGGCGTCCGTCGGCAGGTCCGGGTGGGTGGCCGGCCGCGGCTCGCACCGGCTGGTCACCGTGCGCCCGCGGCCTTCCTTCTGCACGCGCTTCCCGTCGTGGCAGCCCGCGATTTCCGCTTCGTGGCCGAAGAGGATCTGGAGCCCGTCGTGGGTGCCGTCCGCCGACGCCCAGAACTCGTTCTCCCGGCCGTCCGCGAGCCGCGTCCTGGTGTAGAGGAACTGGTCCGGCCGCGGCTCGACATCCGGCTGGGCGCGCGCCGCCGCCGGCGTGAGCGCGAAGACGGCGGTGGCGGCCGCGGTGAGCCCGGCCGCGGTGACCGGGGCCCACACCCAGCGCCGAGCCGGTCGGCGCGCGGTCGTGGCGGCGAGCAGCTCGGTTCGCTGCCGGTCCAGGTCGTCGTGCGCCGGGAGCTGCGCCGGTCCGGCGAAGTCGCGCAGCAGCTGCATCCCATCCACGGGTCGAAACCTCCTCGGCGGGCGCGAGTTCCGCGCGGACCTTCTTGCGGGCCCGGTTCAGGCGCGACCGGACGGTGCCGACGGGGATGCCCAGCGCCGCCGCGACCTCGTCGTAGGCCAGGCCTTCCCAGGCGATCAGCTGCGGCTCACCCGCGCGGCCACCCGGTCCGCATGCCCCTCCTGGGCAGCGGGAGACCCCGAGCGCGGCGCGCAGCCGGTACTCGCGCGCCTCCTCACGACGGCGCTGGCCGACCAGGTTGGTGGCGATGCCGTAGAGCCACGGCCGCGCGTCCGGGAAAGCCGGGGCGTAGCGGCCGCGGCCGGTGAAGGCGATCAGGAACGTCTCGCCCATGACGTCGTCGGCGAGCTGGCCGCCGAGCCGCCGGGCCAGGTACCGGTGGATGTGCGCGGCGTGGCGGTCGAAGACCGCGGCGAACCGCTCGGGGTGCCGCAGCGACGCCGCGATGACCCCCGCGTCGGCCGCGCCTGGTGAACTCGTGAACCGCCCGCCTGTCGTCCGTCACCTGCTCCCGTTATCGGCGGCTCGGGCGGTTCGGGTTCACGCTAGATCCGGGCCAGCCGGTCCAGCACGCCCACCGCGGCGGCGATGTCGTCGGTGAGGGGGCGGTCGTCGGTGCTGGGGTCCAGGACCTCCGACGCCAGCTCGAACGCGTCGCGCACCGGCAGGTCGACCAGGTCCGCGTCGCGCATCCGCAGGGCACGGACCGCGGCCACCAGCTCGCAGCCGAGTACCTGCTGGTAGGCCGCGCACGCCGCCGTCGCCGCGCGGGCCGCCTGCGTCGAGAAGCTCGCGTGGTCCTCGATGCCGCGGGACACCACGGCCGTGCCGAGCGTGGCCGGGAGCGCCGCCTGCCGCAGCTCGGTCAGCGCGTCGTGGGCCACGTACTCGAGGATCATCACGCCGGAGCTGGCCGCCGGGCCCGCCGCGAGGAACGGCCGCAGGCCGGTGAACTCCGGCTCGACCAGGTCGCCCAGCCGCGCCACCGACAGCTCCGCCACCTGGTGCACGGTCGCGCGGGCCTGGTCCAGCGCCGTGGAGACGTACGCCGTGTGGAAGTGCGCGTGGTGGTAGGCGTCGCCGTGCACCGTCGAGATCATCGGGTTCTCGGTGCTCGCGTTGATCTCGACGGCGAGGACGTCCCGCAGGTAGTGGATCGCGTCCAGCGCCGGGCCCTGCACCTGCGGGAACGCCCGCAGCCCGAAGGGGTCCTGGATGCGGCGTCCCGGCTTCGGCGTCTGGTGCATGCCGAGCAGCCGCCGCATCTCCGCGGCGCACGCGACCTGCCCCGCGTGCGGCCGCGCTTCGTGCACCGGGGTGGCGTACGCCTCGGGGTTGCCGTCGAGCGCGACGTACGTCAGCGCCGCGACCGCGTGGCTCGCGCGGGTCAGCGTGTCCAGCCGCATCGCGGCCAACGTCGCTTCGGCGAGTGTCGCGGCGTTGCTGCTCATGAACGCCAGTGCGTCGCCGGCGTGCACCGGGACCGGCGGCACGTGCCCGGTGACCCAGGGCCGTTGGCCGGTGAGTGCCAGCGCCGTCTCCGCCAGGGGTGCGAGGTCGCCGGTGCCGATCGCGCCGAGGCGGTGCACCAGCGGCAGCGCGCCGGTGCGGACGGCTTCGGCGAGCGCGCCGATCAGTTCGGGGCTGATCCCGGACCGCCCGGAGAGCAGCTGGTTCAGCCGGATCAGCATCATCCCGCGGACGTGCCCGGGCGGCAGCACGTCGCCGCTGCCGCCCGCGTGGCTGCGCAGCAGGCGAAGGCCGTGCTCCGTCGAGCTCTCGACGGCGTCGTCCTTGTTGGCCCCGACACCGGTGGTCCGGCCGTAGACCACGCGGCGCGTGCTGAGGTCTTCTGCGAGCTTCCACGCGTGCTCGGCCGCGCGCTGCGCGGCGATCGAGACGTCGATGCCCAGCGGGCCCTCGGTGCGCGCCGCCGTGACGACGTCCGCGCACCGGAGGGTCCGGCCGTCCACCCGGATCAAGGGCAGCCTCCTTCCGACTGCCCTCACTATGCGGCTAGGCGCCGTCCGTCGGCCAGGGTGGCCTCGGCCAGTCCCAGTGCGGGACCGGTTCGTGCGGGTTGGGCCGGGCGCCGGGGGCGGAGAAGACGACGGCCAGCCTGCTGCCCCACTCGACGTAGCCGGCGAAGGCCGCGCGGAACTCGGGGTCGTCCGGGAGCTGGGCTTCGTCGGCGGCATCGAGCAGCAGCGACACCCACCGGCGGCGCTGCGGTTCGGTGATGGCGCGGCCGAGGTGGCGGCCGATCATGTGGGCGTGCCCGCCGTGGCTTCCGGTGTAGGCGGGCGGCCCGCCGAAGACTTCGCCGAGCCAGTCGGCGACGTGCTCGGCGTGGTGCGGGTCCATGGTGCGGAAGACCGGTTCGAGCAGCGGGTCTTCGAGGACGTGGCCGTAGAAGATCGTCAGCAGGCGCACGAGGGCTTCGCGGCCGCCCGCCCAGTCGTAGAGGGAAGGGGTGGTGGTTTCGTAGCGTTCGGGCTCGCCTTCGGGCGTGAAGCCTTCGATGCCGCCGAACGGCGACGGGGCGCGCACCAGGTACCGGCCGGGCGCGCGCTCGACGTGGTGCCCGGCCGCGGCCTTCTCGAAGTCGGCCCGCGCGGCTTCTGGCACGGTGTAGCGGAGGTATTCGACGATCACCCGGCCAGGCAACCAGCGGCGGGGTGGCGGGGGCAAGCACGTAATTTCCGGTGCGTAGGGAGAGCGTCATGAAGCGGTACCACTGCGCGACGGAGCTGGCGGTCGACCTGATCGGCGGCAAGTGGAAGCCGGTGATCCTGGCGCACCTGAAGGAAGGCGCCCACCGCTACGGCGAACTGCGGCGCCGGGTGCCCGGGGTGAGCGAGAAGATGCTTACCCAGCAGCTGCGCGAGCTGGCGGCGGACGGGCTGGTGCGCCGCGTGGAGTTCGACGACCGGGTCCCGCGCGTCGAGTACCACCTGACGGCGGTGGGAGAGGAACTGCGGCCCGCGCTGACGGCGTTGTACGAGTGGGGTGAGCGCCGCGCGGCCGAGCGCGGCATCACGTTCGAGCCGCCCGCCGGTTAGCGCGGGTCGGTCGAGTCCAGGCGCCGCTCCAGCGCGTCGAGGCGCTCGCCCCAGAACCGCCGGTAGGGCGCCAGCCACGCGTCGACTTCCGCCAGGGGCTCGGGCCGCAGCGCGTAGCACCGGCGCTGGGCCGCCACGCGCACCGTCACCAGGCCGGCTTCCCGCAGCACCCGCAGGTGCTTCGACACCGCGGGCTGGCTGAGCGCCAGTTCGTCGACCAGCTCGCCGACCGAGCGCTCCCCGTCGCGCAGGAGGTCCAGGATCGTGCGGCGGCGGGGCTCGGCCAGCACCTCGAAGGTCTGCATCACCCCCGGAATGTGCTCCGGCGGGCATATTCCTGTCAAGGCATGCACGGACCGACCACCGGGCTGCTTGGTCTGAACCATTGACCTAGTGGTCTAGTCCATTTACGGTGGTGTGGTCCCCACCACTCCGGCACCGTCGCCGTGAGTAATTCTCCGGAGGGAGAACGCATGTCCCGTTTCCGCAGGAAGAGCTTCTCGGCGCTGCTGACCGTGGCGGCCGCCGCGGGCCTGGTCGCGGGGGCCGCGACCGCCCCGGCCGCCACCGCCGCCACCGAGACCGCGCAAGCCTCCGTCGGCAAGGTGGTCGGCTACTTCACCGAATGGGGTGTCTACGACCGCAACTACCACGTCAAGAACATCGAGACGTCGGGTTCGGCGAGCAAGCTGACGCACATCAACTACGCGTTCGGCAACGTGACGAACGGCGGCTGCGCGATCGGCGACGCCTACGCCGACTACCAGAAGACCTACGACGCCGCGGGCAGCGTGGACGGCGTCGCCGACACCTGGGACCAGCCCCTCGCCGGCAGCTTCAACCAGCTCAAGAAGCTCAAGGCCAAGCACCCCGGGCTGAAGGTGCTCTGGTCGTTCGGCGGCTGGACCTGGTCCGGCGGCTTCGGGCAGGCGGCGCAGAACCCGACGGCGTTCGCGAACTCCTGCTACAACCTCGTCAACGACCCGCGCTGGGCGGGGGTCTTCGACGGCATCGACATCGACTGGGAGTACCCCAACTCCTGCGGCCTGAGCTGCGACACCAGCGGCGCGGCGGCGTACAAGAACCTGATGGGCGCGCTGCGGGCCAAGTTCGGCTCGAAGCTCGTCACCTCGGCGATCACCGCCGACGGCACCAGCGGCGGCAAGATCGACGCGGCCGACTACGGCGGCGCCGCGCAGTACGTCGACTGGTACAACGTGATGACCTACGACTACTTCGGCGCCTGGGCCGCGCAGGGCCCGACGGCCCCGCACTCGCCGCTGACCGGCTACAGCGGCATCCCGACGCAGGGCTTCTACTCCGACGCGGCGATCCAGAAGCTGAAGAGCAAGGGCGTCCCGTCGGGCAAGCTGCTGCTGGGCATCGGCTTCTACGGCCGCGGCTGGACCGGTGTCACGCAGAGCGCACCGGGCGGCACCGCGACCGGCCCGGCGCCCGGCAAGTACGAGCAGGGCATCGAGGACTACAAGGTGCTCAAGACGTCCTGCCCGTCGACCGGCACGGTCGCCGGCACCGCGTACGCCAAGTGCGGCAGCAACTGGTGGAGCTACGACACCCCGTCGACCATCGCCGGCAAGGTCTCCTACGCCAAGACGCAGGGCCTCGGCGGCGCGATGTTCTGGGAACTGTCGGGCGACACGGCCAACGGCGAGCTGATCACGGCCGTCGCCAAGTAGGGCTCCTGGTGCGGCCGGTCGCGCGCGGTGCGCCGGCCGCACCGGGTTCCGACCCCGGGGACACCGGCGCGGAAACCGTCGGTGTCCCCGTTTATCGTTCCTCCCCGTGAAGTTCAGCGGATTCGGCGAGTACGCCGTCGACTTCTTCGACGGCCTCGTCGAGGACAACTCGAAGCCCTACTGGGACGACCACGTCGAGACGTACAAGTCCGACATCCGCGCGCCGATGGAGGCGCTGCTGGCGGAGCTCGCGCCCGAGTTCTCGGACGGCTTCGGCGAGCCCAAGGTGTTCCGCCCGTACCGCGATGTCCGCTTCGCCAAGGACAAGACGCCGTACAAGACCCACTGCGGCGGCGTGATCGAGCAGGGCCGCGGCGGCGGCGCCTACTACGTCGAGGTCGGCCCCGAGGGCCTGCGCGTCGGCGGTGGCTGCTTCCACCTGGCCACCGACCAGATCGCCCGGTTCCGGAAGGCCGTCGACACCGAGCTGCACGGCGAAGCGCTCGGGAAGATCCTCAAGAAGCTCGAACGCACCGGCTGGGAGGTCCGCGGCGACCGGCTCAAGTCCAAGCCCCGCGGCTTCGACGCCGAGCACCCCCGCCTCGACCTGCTGCGCTACCGCTCGGTCTACGCGGTGCGCGGCTGGGAGCCCGACGACGTCCTGCACGAACGAGGGGCGCTCGATCGGGTGAAAAAGGCGTGGCGCCAAGTGCGCGAGTTCAACGAGTGGGCCCGTGACCGGGTCGGCCCCAGCGAGCAACCCCGCCGTTGACCAGCTGGACGGGGCGGGTTTCTGAACAGTTTCTCTGAACTTTTCGGGATCGGTACAGACGAACGCCCGAAGAGGGACTACGCTGTGCGAACGTGAGCCGACGCGCGAAGATCGTTTGTACCATGGGCCCCGCCACCGCTACGCCGGAGAAGATGCGGGCCCTCGTCGACGCTGGCATGGACGTGGCCAGGATGAACTTCAGCCACGGCAGCCACGGCGACCACAAGGAGGTCTACGACCTCATCCGCACCGCCGCCGCCGAGAGCGGCCGGGCGGTCGGTGTCCTCGCCGACCTGCAGGGCCCGAAGATCCGGCTCGGCACGTTCGCGGGCGGGCCGGTCGAGTGGCACAACGGCGACATCGTCCGGATCACCGTCGAAGACGTCGCCGGCACCCACGACCGGGTCTCGACCACCTACAAGGGCCTCGCCCGGGACGCCAAGCCCGGTGACCGCCTGCTCGTCGACGACGGCAAGGTCGGCCTGGTGGTCAAGGGCGTCGAGGGCCAGGACGTGGTCTGCGAGGTGACCGAAGGCGGTCCCGTCAGCAACAACAAGGGCGTCTCGCTGCCCGGCATGGACGTCTCCGTGCCGGCGCTGTCCGAGAAGGACATCGAAGACCTCGAGTTCGCCCTCGAGCTGGGCGTGGACTTCGTCGCCCTGTCCTTCGTCCGCTCGCCGGCCGACATCGACCTGGTCCACCAGGTGATGGACCGCGTCGGCAAGGGGCGCCTGCCGGTCGTCGCCAAGATCGAGAAGCCCGAAGCCGTCTACAACCTCGAAGCCATCGTGCTGGCCTTCGACGCGGTGATGGTCGCGCGCGGCGACCTCGGCGTCGAGCTGCCGCTGGAGCAGGTCCCGCTGGTGCAGAAGCGCGCCATCCAGATCTGCCGCGAGAACGCGAAGCCGGTCATCGTCGCGACGCAGATGCTCGAGTCGATGATCAACAACTCCCGGCCGACCCGCGCCGAGGCCTCCGACGTCGCGAACGCGGTGCTCGACGGCACCGACGCGGTGATGCTGTCCGGCGAGACCAGCGTCGGCCGGTACCCGATCGAGACCGTGCAGACCATGGCCCGGATCGTCGAGGCGGTCGAGACCGACTCGCCGATCGTGCCGCCGCTGACCCACGTCCCGCGCACCAAGCGCGGCGTGATCTCCTACGCCGCCCGCGACATCGGCGAGCGGCTCAACGCGAAGGCGCTGGTCGCCTTCACGCAGTCCGGCGACACCGTGCGCCGCCTGGCCCGGCTGCACACCCGGCTGCCGCTGCTGGCCTTCACGCCGGAGGACTGCGTCCGCAGCCAGCTGTCGATGACGTGGGGCACCAACACCCACATCGTGCCGCGGGTGGACTCGACCGACCAGATGATCCAGCAGGTCGACCACGCCATGCTCGAGATGGGCAAGTACCAGAAGGGCGACCTGGTCGTCATCGTGGCCGGTTCGCCCCCGGGCACCGTGGGCTCGACGAACCTCATCCACGTGCACCGCCTCGGTGAAGACGACCACGCATAAGGGACGTCCTGCCCCCGCAGCACATAGGCTCCAGCCATGACTGAAATGGCCAGGACGGCCGCCACCGAACTCGAACAGCCCGGTGGCGGCCAGCCCGTGCTCGATCGCCTGGTCGCCCTGCTCGACCTGGAAAAGATCGAAGAGAACATCTTCCGCGGCGTCTCGCCGGCCCACTCGCCGGTGCGCGTGTTCGGCGGGCAGGTGGCCGGCCAGGCGCTCGTGGCGGCCGGGCGCACGGTCCCCGAGGAACGCCGGGTGCACTCGCTGCACGCGTACTTCATCCGCGGTGGCGACCCGAGCGTGCCGATCGTCTACGAGGTCGACCGGATCCGGGACGGCCGCTCGTTCACCACCCGCCGGGTCGTCGCGGTCCAGCACGGCAAGGCGATCTTCTCGCTCTCGGCGTCGTTCCAGAAGGACGAGCCGGGCATCGAGCACGCCGAGACGATGCCCGAGGGCATCCCCGCGCCGGAGACCCTGCCGACGCTCATGGAACGCGCCGAGGGCTACGCGATCGGCGCGCACAGCCGGCCGCGACCGATCGACGTCCGCTACGTCAACGAGCCGCCGTGGGTCACCCGCGAGACCGGCGAGCGGCCCGCGCGCAACCAGGTGTGGATGCGCGCCGACGGGAAGCTGCCCGAGGACCAGCTGCTGCACGTCTGCGTGCTGACCTACGCCTCGGACATGACGCTGCTCGACTCGGTGCTCGCGCGCCACGGCGTCTACTGGGACACCGACAAGGTGCTCGGCGCGAGCCTCGACCACGCACTGTGGTTCCACCGGCCGTTCCGCGCCGACGAGTGGTTCCTCTACGACAGCGCTTCGCCGACGGCGTCCGGTGCCCGCGGCCTGGCCACGGGCCGGTTCTTCGCCGAGGACGGCACGCTCCTCGCGACGGTCGTCCAAGAAGGACTTCTGCGCGTCCTCTGAACGCGGCCCGGAAATCACCCCTACGGGCGACAAATTGGCGGAATTTCCCCCGCCGCAAAAGGCAGCCGACCGGAGGGAGAGGGCCGGGGCCGATCGGGGGACGGCCCCGGACCTCTTCTCCCGATGATCACGCGGCGAGCCGCGGATCCATCGTCTACGCTGCTCAACAGGGCCGGGCGGGAACTGGGGCGGGAGCCGCCGGGCCCCGCTCGCGTCCTGGGCAGTGCAGGCCGTGAGCATACAAGAGCATTCTGCAAATTGCAGATTTCCGCCCGAACGGCCGGGCGGGAATAGTGCCGGTGTTATTGCACGACCGCCGTGGTTGGATACTGGCAGCGACCGAACGGCTACGACGCCGTCGACATCCGGAGGTGCGCGATGGCAAGGGGACAGAGCCCCACGGTTCGCCGCCGGAGGCTCGCGGGCGAGCTTCGCCGGCTGCGGGAAGCCGCCGACCTGACCATCGACGAGGTCGGCGAAAAGCTCGAATGCTCCGCCTCCAAGATCAGTCGCATCGAGACCGGCCACGTCGGCGTCACCCCGCGTGACGCGCGGGACATGCTGGCCCTCTACGGCATCACCGGTGACGAGCAGGAAGCGCTCGTCCAGCTGGCCAGGGAGGCCCGCAAGCGCGGCTGGTGGCACGCCTACAACGAGGTCTTCACCGGCACCTTCGTCGGGCTCGAAGCCGATGCGAGTTCGTTGCGCGCGTTCCAGGCCCTGCTGGTGCCCGGGCTGCTGCAGACCGAGCGCTACGCCCGCGCCGTGATCCGCGCGCTGCGGCCGGACGCCGAGGACGCCGAGATCCGCCGCCGCGTCGCCGCCCGGATGGCGCGCCAGGAACTGCTTTCGGAAACCCCGCCGCCGGAGTACTGGGCGGTGATGGACGAGGCCGTGCTGCGCCGGGTGGTCGACGGCCCCGAGGTGATGGCCGAGCAGCTCTACCGCATGGTCGCGCTCGCCGAGAAACCGAACGTGACCGTCCAGGTCGTGCCGTTCGGCGCCGGCGCGCACCCCGGTATGGAGGGCCCCTTCCTCATCATGGGCTTCCCCGAACAGGCCGACCCGGACGTCGTCTACGTCGACGACAGCACGTCCAGCGGCCTCTACCTGGAGGAACCCACAGACGTCCGGCGCTACGGGCTGATGTTCGACCATCTGCGCGCGGCCGCACTGAAGCCGGACGACTCGGTGGATCTGATCGCCGAGGCCGCCGGACGGTTCGCCGAACAGGCTGCCGTTCCGGCTCCGGTGCACCATCTGGAACCGAGGACACAGTAAGGAGTGGGGACCATGGAAGCAGATCTGTCCGGGGCGCGGTGGCGCAAGAGCAGCCACAGCGGGGGCGGCAACGACTGCGTCGAGGTCGCATTCGTCGACGGCGGCGCCGCGGTGCGCGACTCGAAGGACCCCGAAGGTGGTGCTTTCCGCCTGCCCGCGTCGGGCTGGCGGGGGCTGCTGGCCGCGGTGCGGACCGGCGGCCACACGCACGACTGAGGCAGTCCACGAAGACCCCTTACCCCCGCCGAGCTGGGCTCGACCGGGAGTAAGGGGTCTTTTGCCGACCAGAGCTGCGTGATCACCCGATGCCTGGGCCGCCCCCTCAGGACGAACCTGAGTCCTACCAACCGGTGAACTCGGGAACCAAGGGGAACACGATGTACAGCGATCTCATGCTCGACGCGGTCCGGGCCGAAGCGGCCTACCGGGCCGAGGAACTGCGGAAGGCCGGGCGCAGCGCCTGGGCGATCCGCGCCCGCCGCGCCGCCCGCCACTTCCGGGCCGGGCGCACCGACGTCGACGTACCGGCGCAGGAGCGCCGCGAAGCCACGCGGGAGACCGCGGGCGTCGGCGAGACCGCCCGGTAAGGGGGCGGCGAGATGGTGTCGATGGCGATAAGCGGTCGGAAACTGTCGGTGACATCCGGGGCTTCGCCCCAGGTTGGGGGCTTCGCCACCCAAACCCCCGCGAGATTGTCGGTGGGGTGAGACAGAATGCTCCTCGTGCCCCGACTCGGCTCCGGAATCCCGCTCGTCGCCCGTACCCACGAGATGCGGCGGCTCCGCGCCGCCTTCGCCAGGGCTGAACGTGGCGAAGCCGGCGCGGTGCTGCTCTCGGGGGACGCCGGGGTCGGCAAGACCCGGCTGCTGACCGCGCTCGGCGAGCACGTCGACGGCTGCGGTGCGCTGGTGCTCACCGGCCGCTGCATCGACGTCCGCGAAGGCGGTCTTCCTTATCTTCCGTTCGCCGAGGCGCTCGCCCCCCTCGGCGTGGCGACGGACGCGGTGGTCGCGGCCGCGGTGCGGGCCCGGCCCGCGCTCGGGCGGCTGCTGCCGCAGGGGCAGGGTTTCGAGGAGCCGCGGGCGGCCGAGCACCCGCCGATGACTTCCAACGACCGGGAGACCATGGTGCGTCCCCGGCCGGAACAGGACCTCGGTCAGCTGCAGTTGTTCGACGCGGTACTGGGGGTGCTGACCGAGGTCGCCCAGGCGCGCCCGGTGGTGATCCTGCTGGAGGATCTCCACTGGGCCGACGCCTCGACCCGCAACCTGCTGTCCTTCCTGCTGAGCCGGCTGCGCGCGCAGCGGCTGCTGGTCGTGGGCAGCTACCGCGAAGAAGACGTCCACCGGCGCCACCCGCTGCGCGGCCTCCTCTCCGAACTGGTCCGCCTCGCCACCGTCGAGCGCGTCGACCTGCACCCCTTCGGCACCGCCGACGCCCGCAAGTTCGTCGAGGCGCTGGCCGACGAGCCGCTGGCGGCCGGCGTCGTGGCCGACATCGTCAGCCGCTCCGAGGGCAACCCGTTCTTCGCCGAGGAACTGCTCGCCACCAAGACCGAGTGCAACGACCTGCCCGCCGGGCTGGCCGAGGTGCTGCTGTCCCGGCTCGAGCGGCTCTCGCCGGACACCCGCCGGGTGGTCCGCGTGATCTCGGTGGCCAACGAGCCGGTGATGCACGGCGCGCTCGCCGAGGTCTCCGCGCTGGGTGAGCTGGAGCTCGACGAGGCGCTGCGCGAAGCCGTCCAGCACCACGTGCTCGTGGTGCTCTCGGATGGCTCCTACACGTTCCGGCACGCGTTGCTGCAGGAAGCGGTGTACGGCGATCTGCTGCCGGGGGAGCGGTCGCGCACGCACGCCGCCTACGCCGCGCGGATCCAGGCCCGGCCGCAGGGCCGCGGCCACGACGCGAAGCTGGCCTACCACTCGCTGCAGAGCAGCGACCTGGTCACCGCGCTGCCGGCGTTGCTGCGCGCGATGGACGAGGCCGAGAAGCTGGGCGCGCCCGGCTCGGCGCTGCAGCACGTCGAACAGGCACTGTCCATCTGGGACGCCGTCGCGGCCGCGGACCGGCCCGAGGGCTACGACGAGCTGCGGCTGCTGCACGAGGCCTCGTACTTCGCGGGCACCTCCGGCGAGCCCGACCGGGCGGCGGCTTTCGCGCGTTCGGCAACCCGGGCCCTGACCCCGGACACGCCGGTGGACCGCGCGGCGAAGACGTGGCGGCGGCTGGCCGAGTCCCTGCTGGCCCTGGAGGGCACGCTCGACGAGGCGACGGCGGCCATCGACCGGGCGTGGGACCTGGTCAAGGACGGCGGGCCGAGCGGCACGAGGGCGTGGGTGCTGGCCAGCCGGGCCGGGTTCCTGCGGATCCTCGACAAGCCCGAGGAGGCGCTGGACAGCGCGCTGTCCGCGGTCGCCGACGCACAGGCGGCCGGCGCGGCGGGCGCCGAGGCGTCGGCGCTGGTCACCCTGGGCACGCTGGCCGACTCCGCGGGCGACGCCGCCGAGGCGCGCGAGCGGTTGCGGCAGGCCGAACGCAAGGCGCGGGACGCCGGGGCGCTCAACACCGAGATCCGCGCGACCTACTTCCTGGCGCTGAGCCACGACGACCAGGGCGAGTTCGCCGAAGCGCTGGCGCACGCCGCCCGCGGTGTCGCCCGCGCCGAAGAAGCCGGGCTGAGCTGGAGCGTCTACGGGCTGGAGCTGCGGGCGCGGCAGCTGATGCTGCGCTACCTGATGGGCGACTGGCCGGACGAGAGCGCCGGGCGGGCCGGGCGCGGGGTGTCCAGCGCGGTCGCCGCGCGGATCCTGGCCATCTGGTCGCTGTTCCTCGTCGGCCGCGGCCGGTTCGACGAAGCGGCGAAGCTCGTCGCCGGGTTGCGGCAGCACTGGACGGCGGACATGCAGATCCCGCTGGCGGTGGGCGGTTCCGGCGTCGAGCTGGCGTACTGGCGGGGCGAGCACGCCGAGGCGGTGCGCCGGACCGAAGACCTCATCGGCTGGCTGGAGCGGATCGAACCCGGGCTGCTGGCCGGCATCCGGGTGGCCGCGCTCGGCGTCTCGGCCGCGGCCGCGCTGGCCGCCGACGCCCGGGTCCGCGGGGACTCGGCGGCGGTGGACGCGGCGGTGGCGGCGGGCGAGCGGATGCTGGCGCACGGGCGGATGTGCTCGGTCGTCGGGCAGCCGCGCTCGGGCGAGCTCGGGCCGGAGGGCCGGGCCTGGCTGGCCCGCCTGGAAGCGGCGGCGTCCTGCCTGACCGGCCGGGGCGACGCGGCGAAGTGGACGGTCGCGGCCGAGGCGTTCGGCTACGGCGCCGTCTACGAGCAGGCGGTCTGCCGCTGGCACGAAGCCGAGGCCTTGCTGGCCGGTGACGCCGACGCCGGTGCCGCGCTCGAAGCGGCCCACGCGGTGGCGAACCGGCTGGGCGCGATCCCGTTGCGCGACGCCGTCCGGGACCTGGCACACCGCGCCCGCGTCGAGCTGGCCGGCGTCGAACCCGCGGCCCCGGCGCGGTCGGTCACCGACCCGCTGACCGACCGCGAGCGCGACGTCCTGGAGCGCGTGGCGCTGGGCCGGACCAACCGGCAGGTGGGGGAGGAGCTCTACATCAGCGAGAAGACGGTGAGCGTGCACCTGTCCCGGGTGATGGCGAAGCTGGGCGCGAGCCGGCGCGCGGAGGCCGTGGCGATCGCCTACGACCGGGGCTTGCTGACCGCCCCGGCCGCCGAACACGCGTAGGGCCGCTCGTGAGTGTTCAGGGCGGTTAGAACCGCCCTGAACACTCACGAGAGTCAGCGGGGGAGGCGGCGCAGGGCCTTGAGGCCGAACGTCATCCCGCGCGACCACAGCGAACCGGGCACCGCGCGCGGCGGCCGCAACGCCAGCCCGCGCTGCAGTGCGATCGACTGGGATTCGGTGTACTTCAGCAGGCCTTCGGCGCCGTTGCGGCGGCCGACGCCGGAGTCCTTCATACCGCCCATCGGCACGCCGACGCTGCCGAACGTCGCCGCGTAGCCCTCGTTGACGTTGACCGTGCCGGCCTTGAGGCGCGCGCCGACCTCCCAGCCCGCGCGGCCGTTGCGGGACCAGACGCTGGCGTTGAGCCCGAACGGCGTGTCGTTGGCCCGGTCGATGGCCTCGGTGACGTCGGTGTAGCCGTAGATCGAGACGACCGGCCCGAAGGTCTCGTCCGCGAACGGCAGCATGCCCGCGGTGACGCCGGACAGCACCGTCGGCTCGTAGAACAGCGGGCCGAGGTCTGGCCGGGGACGTCCGCCGGTGAGCACCGAAGCACCCTTCTCGCGGGCGTCTTCGACGTGCGCCGACACCGTCGCGAGCTGGTCTTCCGACGTCAGCGACCCCATCTGGGCCTGGTAGTCGAGCGCGCCGCCGAGCCGCAGCGCCGCGGTCTTCGCCACGAACGCGCGGGTGAACTCCTCGCGGATGTCCTCGTGGACGTAGATCCGCTCGACCGACACGCACAGCTGGCCCGCCGAGGAAAAGCACGCGGTCACCGCGCCGGTCGCGGCCTTGGTGACGTCGGCGTCGGGCAGCACGATCATCGGGTTCTTGCCGCCGAGCTCCAGCGAGTACGACGTCAGCCGCTTCGCCACCTGCCCGGCCAGTTCCTTGCCGGTCGGCGTGGAACCGGTGAAGCACAGGTAGTCCGACTCCTCGACCAGCGCGGTGCCGATCTTCGAGCCGCGGCCGAGCACGATCTGCCAGGTCCCGGCGGGCAGCCCGGCCTCTTCGGCGAGCTCGTGCAGCCACAGCGCCGAGAGCGCGGTCTGGTTGTCCGGCTTCTGCACGACGGCGTTGCCCGCGGCCAGCGCCGGCAGGACGTCCATCGCGGTCAGCGCCAGGGGGTAGTTCCACGGCGAGATGATCCCGACGACGCCCTTGGGGTGCCGGATCTCGCCGGCGCGGGTCAGGCCGGGGATGACGCCGGCGACGCGCCGCGGGGCGAGGAACTTCGCCGCGTGCTTGCCGTAGTAGGCCGCCACCAGCGCGGTCGCGCTGACCTCGTCGAACGCGTCGAGCCGGGCCTTGCCCGCTTCGACCTGGACCAGGTCGAGCACCTCGTCCTGGCGGTCGAGCACGAGGTCGTGCAGGCGGGTGAGCACGCGGGCGCGCTCGGCGGGGGAGCGGTCCGCCCACGCCCGCTGGGCCGTGCGCGCGCCGTCGAACACCGAGCGGACGTCGGCGTCGGTGGCCTGGGGCAGCGTCGCGATCGGCTGCCCGGTGAAGGGCGCGCGCATCCGGATCGGCGCCGAGTCCGCGCCCCCGGCCACGCGGGCGACGAGCTGGGCCGCCCGCGCCGAGCCGGGCGCCCCGGCGACGCCGCCGACGGTCGGCGGCAAAGGCGTGTCTTCGACGGCGTTCGCGGGGGTCGTGCTGGTCATGACGTCTCCGTTCCGCGGCGTCCGGAGTCCGCACGACGCCGCGCAGGGGTTACCGACGAGTACACCATACCGTCGGTACGTCAGATGTCCAGTCTGATGTGAATATCTTTCACGTATTGGGCGGGTTCAGCGGCGGCAGCTGGTACGTCGGCTCGGTCGGCTCCTGCTTCGGCGGCGGGTGGGCCTGGGTCGCGCCGCCGTGGGCGTCGTCGAGCCGCGACGACAGGTCGCCGGACACCGGCTCGTCCTCGGCCCGGTCGGAAGCCGGCTGCGCGGGTGCGCCGCCGTAGGGCTGGGCGCCGAAGGGCTGCGGTGTGCCGTGCGCCGGGGTGGGCGGCTGCTGCGCCGGGAACGGCTGGGACTGCGGTGCGCCGTACGGCCCGGCCTGAGGCTGTGCGGGGAAGGGCTGGGACTGGGGCGCGCCGTACCCCTGGCCGCCGTAAGCCTGCCTCGGGAACTGCGGCGCACCGTACTGCTGCTGCGGCGGCACCGGGTACGGCCGCGACTGCTGCTGGTAGGGCCCCGGCGGCCCACCGGGACCGGCCGTGGCGGGGGCGCGCCGGCCGGCCAGCACCGCGAACACCAGTGCCACCACCGCGACCGCGCCACCGCCGAGCAGCACCCAGAACCCCGTCCCGGTCGCGTAGTGCGACTGGATGGTGCCCTCGCCGGACTCGTAGCTCAACGTCGCCGAGACGTCCATGCCGAGCATCCACACCGCACCGGCCACCCCGGCGCCGCCGGCCACCAGCGCCGTCCGCCCGAGGTCGCGGACGCCCGGGCCCGCCGAGCGCCGCCGGCCCGCGAAGGCCAGTCCGGCCCCGGCCAGCAGCACGACCGCGCCGGCGGTGAGGGGGATCCCGTAGCGCGCGACGTGGGTGTTCTCGTAGAACTTCTTCGCTTCCTCGCCGGGCTCGACGGAGAACGACCGCGACCAGGCGCTGATCGTCTGGCTGGTCTCGGCCTTGCCGTCGACGACCTGCTCGAACGACGTCTGCGGCAGGAACGACCCGGCCACCACGAGCGCCGCGGCCACGGCGCCGAACATCCCGGCGAGCAAGCGGAAGAAGCCGCCGGGATCGGCGGGCGGCCGCGCGGGGGGCGGGCCGTAGGGATAAGGGTGCGGAGCGGCGGTCATGGTGGCTCCCCTCTGTCCGGGGGATTGGACCACGATTCGACGGCCGCGGATAAGGGGTTCGTCAGCTCGGAGCAGTGGCGGCGTCCTGGTAGAGCAGGACGGCGATGCGCTTCCACTCCTCGAGCAGCTGCCGGCGCCGGTCCGGGTCGCCGCCGAGCTCGGCGTCCAGTGCCAGCCCGCGGGTGAGGTTCACGGTGAGCCAGAACAGCATTTCGGCGCGCTCGGGCGGGAGTTCGCCGGCGACCTGCGTGACGTGCTCCAGCGTGGCGCGCCCGAGCGCGCGGTCGACCGGGCGGATGGCCGCGCGCAGCTCGGGATCGGTGCGGGCGGCGACCCACAGCTCGGTGACGGCGGTCGAGAGCGTGCCCGAGTAGCCGGTCCACAGCAGGTCGATCGCCGCGGCGACCCCGGTCCCGCCGCTGGGCAGCTCGTCCAGCGAGGCCGCGAGCCGGCGGCGCAGCTTCGTCGTGAGGTGCTCGACCGCGGCCGCCATCAGCTCGGCCTTCGCGGTGAAGTGGTGCTGCACCGCGCCCTTCGACACCCCCGCGCGGGCGCAGATCTCCTGCACCGACGTGCGGGCGTAGCCGACGTCGACCAGGCAGTCGATGGTGGCGTCGAGCAGCGCCGTGCGGGTCTGCTCGCGTCGCTGCGCCTGGGTCCGGTGCGCCGTCGAGGTCACTTCGGCCTCCCTGCTTTACCTACAGGCCGGTACGGATGTACATTCCGCAGAGAACTTACATGCTGATCGTCATGTTTTCCAGCAGGAGGGTGTCCCGTGCCGCTGCAACTGCCGAAGAGCTCCTGGAGCACGACCGAGCTCGAAGACCTCCGCGAACTGTCGCGGTCGTTCATGCAGAAGGAGCTCGTGCCGCACCAGGAGCGCTGGGCGGCCGAGAAGAAGGTCGACCGCGAGCTGTGGAACAAGGCCGGCGAGGTCGGGCTGCTCTGCCTGTCGATCCCCGAGGAGTACGGCGGGGGCGGCGGCACCTTCGCGCACGAGGCCGTCCTCTACGAGGAGCAGGCCCGCTCGGGTGACAGCGCGTGGGGCGTGACCGTCCACAACGGAATCGTCGCGCACTACCTGAGCGCGTACGCCTCCGAAGAGAAGAAGCGCGAGTGGCTGCCGAAGATGGCCAGCGGCGAGCTGGTCGGCGCGATCGCGATGACCGAACCGGGCACCGGCTCCGACCTGCAGGGCATCAAGACCCGCGCGGTCCGCGACGGCGACCACTACGTCATCAACGGCGCCAAGACGTTCATCACCAACGGTTTCCACGCCGACCTCGTCGTCGTCGCGGTGAAGACCGACCCGGATGCGGGCGCCCAAGGCGTCTCGCTGGTCGTGGTCGAGACCGACACCCCCGGCTTCCGCCGCGGCCGCGTCCTCGACAAGGTCGGGCTCAAGGGCCAGGACACCGCCGAGCTGTTCTTCGACGACGTCCGCGTGCCCGCCGCCAACCTGCTCGGCGACGCCGAAGGCCAGGGTTTCTTCCAGCTGATGCTGCAGCTGCCCCAGGAACGGCTGATCATCGCCGTCACCGCGGTGGCCGGGCTGGAGGCCGCGGTCGACCTCACGCTCGAGTACACCAAGGAGCGCACGGCTTTCGGCCGGCCGATCTTCAACTTCCAGAACACGAAGTTCACCCTCGCCGAGGCGGCCACGGAAGCCGCCGTCTCGCGCGCGTTCCTCGACCAGTGCATCGAACGGCACCTCAAGGGCGAGCTCGACGTCCAGGGCGCGGCGATGGCGAAGCTGTGGACCACCGAGCGGGTCAACAAGGTCATCGACGACTGCGTGCAGCTCTTCGGCGGCTACGGCTACATGACCGAATACCCGATCGCGCGTGCCTGGGCCGACGTCCGCATCTCGCGGATCTTCGGCGGCACCAGCGAGATCATGAAGGAAATCATCTCCCGCACGCTCTGAAGGGACCTCAGTCATGAAAGCAGGTCCGCTCAGCGGCCTGAAGGTGGTGGAGCTCGCGGGTCTCGCGCCCGGGCCCTTCGCCACGATGATCCTGTCCGACCTCGGCGCCGACGTCGTCCGCGTCGACCGCGCGAAGCCGGGGGAGGACGTGCTCGGCATCCCGACCGACCCGCTCGCCCGCGGCCGCCGGTCGGTCGGCATCAACACCAAGACGCCCGAAGGCGTCGAGCTGGTGCTGAAGCTGTGCGACACCGCCGACGTCCTCATCGAGCCCTTCCGCCCCGGCGTCGCCGAGCGGATCGGGCTCGGCCCGGAGGCGGTGCACGCGCGCAACCCGCGGCTCGTCTACGGCCGGATGACCGGATGGGGCCAGGACGGGCCGCTGGCCACGGCGGCCGGGCACGACATCAACTACATCGGCATCTCCGGCGCGCTCGAACCGATCGGGCGCGCGGGTGAACGGCCGGTGCCGCCGCTCAACCTCGTCGGCGACTTCGGCGGCGGTGGCCTGCTGCTGGCGATGGGCATCCTCGCGGCGCTGTACGAGCGGACCACGTCCGGGCGCGGCCAGGTCGTCGACGCGTCGATGGTCGACGGCGCCGCGCTGCTCACCACGAGCCTGCACGGCATGGCCGCGGCCGGCCTGTGGGGCGGCGGCCGCGGCGACAACATGCTCGACGGCGGTGCCCCGTTCTACGACACCTACGAGACCGCGGACGGCAAGTACGTCGCCGTCGGCGCGATCGAGATGCGGTTCTGGGGCGACCTGGTCAAGGTCCTGGAGCTGGACCCGGAGTCGCTGCCGCTGCACGTGGACAAGACGCAGTGGCCCAAGCTGCGCGAGATCCTCGCGACGGCGATCGGCAAGTACACGCGCGACGACCTCGTCGCGCGCGCCGAGGGCACCGACGCGTGCCTGACGCCGGTCCTGGCGCCGGGAGAAGCCGCGTCGCACCCGCACAACGCGGCGCGCGGCACGTTCGTCGACATCGGCGGCATGGTCCAGCCGGCCCCGGCACCGCGGTTCGACCGGACCCCGCCGGAGACGCCGGAAGCCCCGCGCGTCAAGGGATCCGACACCGAAGCCGTGCTGGCGGAGCTGGGCGTCACGGACCTCGACGCCCTGCGCGCGGCGGGCGCGATCGCCTAGTTCCGCGAGAGGTCGGAGCGCACGACCGAGTAGATGACGTGGTCGCGCCACTCGCCGTTCCGGAAGTCGTACCCGCGAAGGACGCCTTCGCGGGTGAAGCCGGCTTTCTCGAGCGAGCGCTGTTCGGCGCGGTTGCCGACCTCGGTCGTCGCTTCGACGCGGTTCAGCTGCGTGTGCGCGAAGAGGTATTCGGCGAGCAGCCGCTGCGCCTCGGTGCCGTAGCCGTGGCCCCGCGCTTCCGGGGCCAGCACGAGGCCGACGTTCCAGCAGTAGGCCGCCGGCCCGGTCCGGGTCCGGTGCCACGAGACGACGCCGAGCACACGGCCACCGAGAGCGGGCACGAGCATGCCGCTGTCGGCGGTGAGCATCCCGCTCTCGTGCCACCGGCGGCGCAGGTAACCGGGATCGTGCCACCCGAACCACTGGTGCTCACCCGCGGCGACGGGATCGTTGGTCAGCCGATCGAGCAACTCGAGATCGGCCTCGGCCACCGGCCGGAGCACGACTCTGGAGACATCGCCGTCCATCCGCCGACCTTATCGGCCGCTCGACCGGAACCGCGCCCCCGACGCGTGATCCAGCCCCTCAGGTGACGCGCCGTCGCACACGGTGAGTTTCCGTCTGCTCGGCTGCGCTGGAAGGAACTTTCCTCGCGCCGACGGAAGGCTTGGCGCGGGTCGGCGTTGCGTTCGGTGCGCAGCGCGATGCGCGCGGGCCCGGCAGTCGCGGCCACCCCTGGCGCGGGGCACCCCGGCCCAGCGCGGGTCAGCCGAAGCTGCGGTGCCGCCGCCGGTGCCGCGGACAGTGTTCGGCGCGGGAGTTGAGGTGGGGCGGTCCGGTATCGCCCCCGCCCGGAGCGGGTGGGCCCGAGGCCCGTGCGTCGGTGCCGCGGACCGGTGCTCGGTGCGGGAGCCGCCGCACCCGCGGTCCGGCCACCGCCCTCGCAGGGAGCGGGGTGGCCGAGGCCCCTCGCCGGCGTTGGCGTTCGGTGCAGACCGCTGCTGCGGCGGTCCGACCACTGCCCACCCGGAGCGGGGCCGCCGAAGCCCTGCGCCGCTGTCGTGGGCCGCGGCCGGTGCGGGAGCCGCTGCGCCCGCGGTCCCGGCGCCGCCGAAGCCCCTGCCCCGTCGCCGCTGCGGCGGACCGGTACTCGGTGCAGGGCTGCTGCGGTGCGGTCCGGCCATCGCCCCCCGGCGCGGGGCCGCCGAAGCCCTGCGCCGCTGTCGCGGACCGCGGCCGGTGCGGGAGCCGATGCGGGTCAGCCGAAGCTGCCGTGCCGTCCTTCGCCGCCCGCGAACCGCGCCGCGCCCTCCACCGCCTCCGCCGCCAGTACGCCCGTTCCCATCGCCGCCGCGAACTCCGCCGTCAGCGCGTCCTCTTCGGAGCTTCCCCACTGCGCCAGCGCCGACAGCCGGTCGCCGCGCAGGCACGCCTGCGGGAACGCCGCCAGCTGCCGGGCCAGCTCCTGCGCCGCCGTGACCGCCTCGCCCGCCGGCACCAAGCGGTTGGCCAAGCCGATCGAGAACGCCTCGTCCGCTTCGACCGCCCGTCCGGTCAGGATCAGGTCCATCGCCCGTGACTGGCCGATCAGCCGCGGCAGGCGCACCGTGCCGCCGTCGATCAGCGGGACGCCCCAGCGGCGGCAGTAGACGCCGAACACCGCCGTCGCGTCCGCGACCCGCAGGTCGCACCACAGCGCCAGTTCCAGCCCGCCCGCGACGGCCGGCCCGTGCACCGCCGCGAGCACCGGCTTGCCGAGCGCCAGCCGGGTCGGGCCCATCGGGCCGTCCCCGTCCGGGTGGGTTCGGTTCACCCGGTCGGTGCCGATCGCCTTGAGGTCGGCACCCGCGCAGAACGCGCCGCCGGCGCCGGTCAGCACCGCGACGGCGGCGGCCGGGTCGGCGTCGAACGCGCGGAAGGCGTCGGCCAGCTCGGCCGCGGTGGGCCCGTCGACGGCGTTGCGCGCGGCGGGCCGGTCGATCGTGATCGTGGTGACGGGTCCGTCGTGCTCGACCAGCACGTTCCGGGGCATCGGCGCTCCTCGAGGGTTGACCGGCGTGTCTTCCGGGCACGCCTTCCCTAGAGTATTGGGGTGGCCACTCCCGGGACGGGGATCGGCGAGCCGGGAGGAAGCGCATGTCGGGCGGCATGAAGAAGGTCCTGATCGTCGGGGTGGTGGCGATCGTGCTGTTCTTCCTGATCACCCAGCCCACCCAGTCCGCCGATTTCGTGCACCGCGTGCTCGGCTGGCTCAAGGACGGCGCCGAAGCGATCGTGACGTTCTTCCGGACGCTCTTCTCCTGACTTCGACACCCGCGCACCGGCACCGCCACGGGCGGCGCCGGTGGCTACCGTGCGTGTTAACGGACGGTAAATCACGCAACGTCACCAATCCCGGATTTCGGACCCCAGCACTCGACCATCCGGGTGGATTGCGGCTGAAAACGCGCAGGTCGGCGAATTCGTGGCAGCCGGGGTCTGGCGAAGGGGACCACCCCGGCCCTACGGTGCTCACATTGCGTGATCGGGTGGTTCGCCCTCCCCCCGGAGACCCCCGGTACGCAGGCAGTTTCCACTCAGCAGGTGCAGGTTGGTGCGTGCGGCACCACCGCGTGGGACAGGCGTCAGGGCCTGTCCGTCGGGGACCTACAAGGAGGCAGGGATGACCGGAGATCCCGGAGTGGACGCGCTGATCCGGCAATGGGCCGCCGAGCGCGAGCAGACCCCCGAAGAGCAGGAGGTCGACCGCATCGCGAACGCGTGGCTGGCCGACGCGCCGCCGCAAGCTCCGGGCATCCCCGGCCAGCGCGCCCGGACCGGGCAGTCCCGGTTCGTCCCCGTCGAGTCGGCCGACCCCGGCTACCTCGCCGCGATGCGCAGCCGGCTGCCGGACGTGCCGGAAGAGCTCCTCACCGCCGCCGCGGGCTGGTGGCAGATGGTCGGCGGCGTCGCCGAGGCCGAAGAGTGGTGGGACGCCGGCATCAGCCCGCTCGACCAGCGGGCCCTCGACTACCGGGCGGCCGGTCTCGCGCCGTCCGATCTGAGCCGCCGGCTCGGGCCGATGACCGTCCTGCAGCACCTCCGTCGCGGCAGCGCCCCGGCCTGGTGCGTCGCGCGTCTCGCGCGGCAGCAGAAGTCCGCCTGACGGGACGCTTTCACTCGGCCGGGTGATCCGGTGTGGTGAGACGATCGGGACGACCCGCGTAACGCTAACCTGCGCGGGCTCGTTGACACTTCGTCGACACCACGCTGGAGGACCGGAGTTACGTGCGCACCAGTACCGGAAACACCGAGGACGACCCGATCGACGCGAGCGTCGAGGAAGCCGCCCCCGCCGCACCGGCACCGCGCTCGTCCGGTGTGGCCGTGCTCACCCGGCTGATCGTGGTCCTCGCCGTGCTGGCCGTGGCCGGCGGCGGGATCTGGCTCGTCACCCGCGCTTCGACGCCCGAGGCGAGCCCCCTCACCACCGAAATCCCCGCGTTGCAGGTCAAGGCGGCCGACGTCCGCCCGGGGTCGGTCGCCCCGGCCGGTGGCGCCGTCGCGGGCGGGGCCGAGCAGCAGACTTCTCCGCAGCAGGCCCGCAGTACCGGCCCGGCCACGCTGTCGCAGTGGGCGAGCCAGGTCGCGGCCGTGACCGGCGTCCCGGCGCGGGCGCTGTCCGCGTACGGCAACGCCGAGCTGGCGATGCGCGCGGACCAGCCGAAGTGCAAGATCTCGTGGGCGACGCTGGCCGGCATCGGCCGCATCGAGTCGAACCACGGCCAGTACGCGGGCGCGGTCCTCGGCGCGGACGGCCGCCCGTCCAAGCCGATCATCGGCGTCCCGCTCGACGGCTCTTCGGGCGTCCAGGCGATCGGCGACACCGACGGCGGCCGCTACGACGGCGACGCCGGGGTGGACCGCGCGGTCGGCCCGATGCAGTTCATCCCGAGCACCTGGCGCAAGTGGGCCTCCGACGGCAACGGCGACGGCCTCGGCGACCCCCAGCAGATCGACGACGCGGCCCTGGCGGCGGCCCGCTACCTGTGCGCGGGCGGCCGCGACATGGCGAGCCCGAGCGGCTGGTGGGCCGGGATCCTGTCGTACAACAACTCGACGGAGTACGCGCAGAAGGTATTCGGCCTCGCGGACGGCTACGCGAAGGGCGCCCAGTCGGTTCGCAAGCAGGGCTGAGAGCGGCGCCACCCGGCACGCGGTCGGCCGTCGCCGCTCAGCCGGCCAGTGCTAGCGTCGACGCCGTGCCAGCCACTCCTCCGCCGGCCGCGTCCCCCTGGGGGCGCCGGATCGCGATCGCCGCGACGTGCCTGGTGAGCCTGCTCGTCTGCTGCGGGCTCGCCTGGTGGCAGTGGGACCGCTTCACCTCGGCGAACGGCACCTTCCAGAACCTCGGCTACGTCCTGCAGTGGCCGCTGTTCGGGCTCTTCCCGGCTTTCATGTTCTGGCGGATCCGCCAGCTGCGCCTGAAGGCCGAAGCCGACGGCACCGCGGACGAGAAGCCGGCGCCCGTCGCCGAAGTGCCCGCCCCCCGCCCCCGTCCGGACACCCACGTCTCGGACGAGGACGAGGAGCTGGCCGCGTACAACCGTTACCTGCGCGAGCTGAACGCCCGCGACCAGCAGGCCGCAGAGTGAGGACGACCCGATGACCACCAGCACCGAAGGCGCCCGGACAGCGGTGCCGCTCGCCGGCCCCCTGGTCCGGTTCCGGACCGCCGCCTACGTCACCGGCGTCGGGCTGCTCGGCCTCTGCTTCGTGATGGTGCTGCGCTACGGCTTCGACAACCCGACGCCGTCTGCGGTGTACTCGCCCATCCACGGCGTCCTCTACATGATCTACCTGGTGCTGACCATCGACCTGGCGATCAAGGCCCGCTGGTCGATCAAGGGCACCGTGCTGGTGCTGCTGGCCGGTTGCGTCCCGTTCGTCTCGTTCCTCGTCGAGCGCCGGGTGACGCACAAGGTCAAGGCCGGGCAGAAGCTGTAGCCGCGGCCTGGCGGCGGAACGTCAGCGCCACCAGGAACGTGCAGGCCGCGAACACCGCGGCCGTCCCGAACGCGGCGGTCATCCCGTCGACCGTCAGCTGGGCGCCCGCCGAGCCCGCCGAGCCCGCCGAGCCCGCCGAGCGGGTGACCGAGCCGAACACGGTGATCAGCACGGCCAGGCCGAGCGTGCTGCCGACCTGCTGCATCGTCTGCAGCACGCCGCCCGCCGCGCCCGCGTCCTCGCTGGGCACCGTGGCCATCACGATCACGTTGAGCGGCGCGAACGCCAGCCCGGCGCCGAGCCCCATGAGCAGCAGCGGACCCAGCAACGCGGGGAAGTACGCGCTGCTCGTGGTGAGCGTGGCGAGCCAGCCGACGCCCGCGACCATCATCAGCGAACCGGTGATCGCGAGCGGCTTCGGCCCGTAGCGGGGGAGCAGCCGCGGCACGAGCCGGCTCATGGTGAAGATCAGCGCCGCCATCGGCAGGAACGCGAACCCGGTGGCCAGCGCGGCGTAGTGCCGGATGTCCTGCATGAACTGCGTCAGGAAGAAGAACATCGACATCATCGCCATCGGGCCGAGGAAGAAGTTGACGTAGGCCGCGCTGCGGTTGCGGTCGGCGAACAGGCGCAGCGGGACCAGCGGCAACGCGGTCCGGGCTTCGATCACGACGAACGCCGTCAGCAGCGCCAGGCCGCCGGCGAGCGAGCCGAGCGTCACCGGGCTGCCCCAGCCGTCGGACGCGGCGTGGGTGAAGGCGAACACGAGCGCGCCGACGCCGAAGGTGCCGGTGATCGCGCCGGGCAGGTCCAGGTGGGCCCGCCGGCGGGGCGGCTCGGGGACGAACCTCGGGGCGAGGAGCACGATCGCCAGCCCGAACGGGACGTTGATGAACAGCGCGGCGCGCCACGAGATCCACTCGGTGAGCAGGCCGCCGACGATCAGGCCGATCGCGAAGCCGCCGCTGGACATCGCGGAGAACAGCGCGAGCGCCCGGACGCGGGCCTTGGCCTCGGTGAACGTCGTGGTGACCAGGGCCAGGGTGCTCGGCCCGGCCATGGCGGCGCCGACGCCCTGCAGGACGCGGGCGGCGATGAGCAGCGCGGCCGAGTCGGCGAGGCCGCCGGCCAGCGAGGCGAGGGTGAACAGCGCGGTGCCCGCGACGAACATCCGGCGCCGCCCGAACAGGTCGCCCGCCCGGCCGCCGAGCAGCAGCAGGCCGCCGAAGACGAGGCTGTAGGCGGTCATCACCCAGGACAGGCCGGTGGGGGAAAACCCCAGGTCGGCCTGGATGCGCGGGAGTGCGACGTTCATCACGGTCGCGTCGAGGATGAGCATGAGCTGGCAGGTCAGGATGATCGCGAGGACCAGCCCGCTGCGGTGGGCCGGCGCCGGGACGGGCGCGCGGTGGAGCGTTTGCTGCGACAAGGGATACTCCCCCAAAGGAGCACGAAGGTAAGTGGAGAGTTTCTCCACTTGGACACGACGCGATAATATGGAGAGCGTCTCCGGATGCGCAAGTGAATTCGGAGAATCTCTCCGGTTACGTGGTGAGGAGGCCGGGATGCCGGGTGGTGACGCGGTCCGTCCGATGCGGGCGGACGCAAAGCGCAACTACGAGCGCATCGTCGCGACGGCGAAGCAGCTCTTCACCGCGCAGGGTCCCGACGTGCCGCTGGACGACGTCGCCAAGAAGGCGGGAGTCGGGGCCGGGACGCTCTACCGGCACTTCCCGACCCGCGAGAAGCTGTTCGAAGCGGTCTACCGCGACGAGATCGAAGTGCTCGCCGACCGCGCGTTCGCGCTGCACGACGAGCTGCCGCCGTGGGAGGCGCTGGAAGCGTGGCTGACCGACCAGGTCACCTGGGTCGTCGAGCGGCACAAGCTGGCCACGTTCCTCAAGGAGTCGATCGACTCGGGCTCCGAGACGTTCCAGTACTGCCAGAAGCGGCTGCGCGAAGCGACCGGGGTGCTGGTGGACGCCGCTCAGGACGCGGGGCTGATCCGCGCGGACATCGAGGGCGTCGACGTGCTGCGGCTGGGGCACGGCGCGGGGATGGCGGTGCGCAACTGCAGCCCGGAGGACGGCAGGCGGGTGCTGGCCGTGATCCTGGACGGCCTGCGCGTCTGACGCAGGCCGCCCAGGCGGGGCTCAGCTGCCGATGCCGGTGAGGGAACGGACTTCCATCTCGGCCTGCTTCTCGGCGTCCGCCTTCGGCTTGCCGACCAGCGTGCCGACGAACCCGCACAGGAACGAGAACGGGATCGAGACCAGGCCCGGGTTCTTCAGCGGGAACCAGGCGAAGTCGATGCCCTTGAAGATCGAGTCCGGCGAGCCCGAGACGACCGGCGAAAAGAGCACCAGCAGCAGGCACGCGATCAGGCCGCCGTAGATGCCCCAGAGCGTGCCGGTCGTGTTGAACCGCTTCCAGAACAAGGAGAAGAGCAGCGTCGAGAGGTTCGCCGACGCCGCCACCGCGAACGCCAGCGCCACCAGGAACGCGATGTTCTGCCCGTTCGCCAGGACGCCGCCGACGATCGCGAACACCCCGACGACGATCGCGGTCAGCCGCGCCACCCGGACCTCGTCGGCCGGCTCCGCCTTGCCCCGCTTGAAGATGTTCGCGTAGACGTCGTGGGCGAACGAGGCCGACGCAGTGATCGTCAGCCCGGCCACGACCGCGAGGATCGTCGCGAACGCGACCGCGGCGATGATGCCCAGCAGCAGCGTCCCGCCGACGTGCAGGGCCAGCAGCGGCGCCGCCGAGTTCTCGCCGCCGGGCGCGGCCTTGATTTCGTCCGCGCCGACCAGTGCGGCCGCGCCGAAGCCGATCACCAGCGTGCACAGGTAGAAGAGGAACATGCACGCCGTCGCCCAGACGACGCTTCGCCGCGCCTCACGGGAGTTCGGCACCGTGTAGAAGCGCATCAGCACGTGCGGCAGCGCCGCCGCGCCGAGGACCAGCGCCAGCGCGAGCGAGACGAAGTCCAGCTTGGTGGTGCCGTTCTTGCCGTACGAGCCGCCCGGCTCGAGGAGCTTGTCGCCGAGCGGGCTGTTTTCGGCCGCCGAGGAGAGCAGGTTCGAGAACGAGAAGCCGAACTTGCCGAACAGGAACACGGTGAGCAGCGCGCCGCACAGCAGCAGGATGGTCGCCTTGATGATCTGCACCCACGTGGTGCCCTTCATGCCGCCGACCAGCACGTACAGCACCATGACCAGCCCGACGACGCCGATCACCAGCGCCTGGCCGAGCTTGGAGTGCACGTTCAGCAGCAGCGCCACCAGGCCGCCGGCGCCCGCCATCTGCGCCAGCATGTAGAAGAAGGAGATGACCAGCGTCGACGTCGCGGCCGCCGCGCGGACCGGGCGCTGCTTCATCCGGAAGCTGAGCACGTCGCCCATCGTGAAGCGGCCGGTGTTGCGCAGCAGCTCGGCGATCAGCAGCAGGTCGACCAGCCAGGCGACGAGGAAGCCGATCGAATAGAGGAAGCCGTCGTAGCCGTGGATCGCGATGGCGCCGGCGATCCCGAGGAAGGACGCCGCCGACAGGAAGTCGCCGGAGAGGGCGATGCCGTTCTGGCGGCCGGTGAACGCGCTGCCCGCGGCGTAGTAGTCCGACGTCGACGAGTTCCGGCTGCTGGCCCGGTAGACGACGTAAAGCGTGATGGCGACGAACAGGGCGAACACGGCCGTGTTGACGATCGGGTTGCTGGCGGGCACCCCGCCCGCGGCGAGGGCGGTCACCGGCGCGGCCCTTCCGGCACGCCCGCGCGGGCGCGCAGCTCGGCCACGCGGGGGTCGACCTGGCGGCGCGCGTAGCGGAGGTAGAGCCAGGTGACCAGCGCGGTGCTGGCGAACTGGCCGATGCCGAGCACGATGCCGACGTTGACCTGGCCGAACACCTTGCGGCTCATGAAGTCGTGCGCGTAGGCGGCCAGCAGCACGTACGTCATGTACCAGGCGAAGAAGGCGAGGCTCATCGGGAAGACGAACCCGCGGAACCGGCGGCGCAGCGCGACGAACTCGCGGCTGGCCTGGATCCCGGTGTAGTCGGGGCCGGTGGGGGCGGCGGGCCGCCGCTGCGGGGCGCCCGGCGGGCGCTCCCCGCTGAAGAGGGCCGGCATCCGGCCGGTCTCCTCGAGGGCGTTGCCCGTCGCTGGTCGCGCGACGTCGTACATGGGTGCCTCCGGCAGAGAGCCTGGCGTGGCGGCGGGACGCGGTGCCCCGCGGCGGGGCGCCGGCCGCCCTTGCGGTCTGCGAGGCGAACATCGTAACTACGCCGTCCGGCGGAGTCCGAAGGCGGCCGGGCGGTTCCGGGTCCGGCAGCGCCGGGTATTCGGTTTCCCGTCGAATCCGTCGAATGCGCTTTCGGTGGCGAGATCACGGGCAGATCACTCGTAATGATGAGAAGAATTGTGACGCGACGTTGTCGCGTTCGGCCTACGCTGCGGCGAACGAGGTAACCGGGCGGGGCTCGGGTGACCTTCGATCACTCCGGGTAGGCGAAGTAAGGTCCGATAGCGCCGAAGAGGGTCCTCTCGCGGCGGGCGTGGCGGCGAAGATCCACTGGTGGGCGCGGGTTCTCGTCAGAAATCACCAGGTCGGGTCACGGCAGGCCGCAACGCCACAAGATCGGGCACATCTTGAGACTTGACCCACCCGTTGGGGGTACAGAGTGTAGATCGTCCGAGGTATGCTGCTCCCCTGTCTGGACTAATCGGGTGACGACTGGATGCCTGGGTGAGGCGTGTCCGGTAACCGGAATTCCCCCTTTGGGAGCGGGATCGGCGGGGTTCTCGGCCGGTGCTCCGCTTTTCGCAGGTCAGCGCCCGAGCGGACGACAAAATTGACCGGCCCGACCGCGGGGGTACGATTCTTTGGCCCAGCTGACCGCAGCGATCGATTGGCACCGATAAAGTTGATCTCGACAACCGTGCAGAACGCAACTTGCGACGTGCACGTGCACAGTCCCTTGCACGGGACGTCGGGGTGGTGCCTGCCCGGAAACGGACGCGCGGACGGCGGGGCTGCCGGGGGCGAGCGAGGGCGACGGCGAAGTGGCAGGGTGCGGACGGCGCGGCCGTCCGGGCGCCCGCCGCGAGCCGGCACGCCGCGCCGCCGACGCGGATTCATGACGCCGGACAGGGAGTCACTCACGTGACCGTTGCAGGAGAAGGTCAGGTGCCCGTGGGGGAGCTGCTCGGCCGAGCGCCCCGGCGGTCGAAGGGGAAGGCCCTGTGGCACGCGCTCGTGCACTGGCGCGACTGGAGCCTCCCCGTCAAGCTTTCGGCCGTCACCGTCGTGCCCATCGTCATCGCGCTGGTGCTCGGCATCACGACGATCGCGGCCCAGGTCGGCCGCTCGGACGAATACCAGCGGCTCGACCGGCTCGTCGCGCTCGGCGGCCAGGTCCGCGCGCTCACCGGCGCCCTGCAGCAGGAGCGCACGGTCACCGCGGCGATGCTGACCGACGGCACCGTCGGCGGCACCCCCGAACTCGCGGCGGCCCGCAAGGCCACCGACGCGGCGGTCGGCCCGTTCACCGCCGCCCAGTCCCGCGCGGCCGCCATCGAACCGGGCGTCGCGGGTGCCGCCGGCGCCGCCACCTCGCAGCTGGGCAACCTCGACTTCCTGCGCCGCCAGGTCGACGGCGGCCAGCTCGACCCCGGCCAGGCCATCACGGCGTTCTCCGACCTCGCGAAGCCGCTCGTCGCCCTCGACACCGCGGCCACCGCGGGCGCCGGTGACGGCACGCTCGGCGGCACCCCCGCCGGGCTGCACGAGCTCCTCGTCGCGGGCGAGCAGGTGTCGGTCAGCCAGGCGCTGGTGTCCTTCGGCATCGCGCGCGCCGGGCTGTCGCCGAGCGAGCTCGCCACCCTCCGCGCCGCCGAGCTGCGCCTCGGCGACCGGCTCGTCGACTTCCGCTCCGCGGCGGGCGACACGCTGCAGCGCGACTTCGCGGCCATCGCCGAAGGCTCGCAGGCGCAGAGCCGCGCCCGGATGGTCGAGTCGGTGCTGAACGCGCCGAGCGGCGCGGTCGACGACGCCTTCCGGACGCTGTCGCCCCAGGACTGGAACGCCGCGTCCGGCGCGATGCGCACGCAGATCGGGCAGGTCGCCGACCGGCTCGGCGGGGCGGCGTCGGCGACGTCGGCGGAGCTGGTCGACGAGTCCAGCAGCGGTGCGGGCCTGCTCGCCGTGCTGCTGTTCGGCGCGATGGTGCTCGCCGTCGCGGTCGTCTTCCTCATCACCCGCCAGCTGCTGCGCTCGCTGAAGGTGCTGCGCCGCAGCGCCCTCGACGTCGCCGAGAACGCGCTGCCGGAGGCCGTCCGCAACATCCAGGAGGGCCGCGCGCAGGGCACCGACGTCCGGCCGGTCCCGGTGCAGACCGACGACGAGGTCGGCGAGGTGGCGCGCGCGTTCGACAAGGTGCACCACCAGGCGCTGCGGCTGGCGACCGAGCAGGCCGCGATGCGCACCGGCTACGGCAGCGTCTTCGTCAACCTTTCGCGGCGCAGCCAGAGCCTGGTCCAGCGGCAGCTGCAGCTGATCGAGCAGCTCGAGCGGGACGAGGAGGACGCCGACCAGCTGGCGACGCTGTTCCAGCTCGACCACCTCGCCACCCGGATGCGGCGCAACAACGAGAACCTGATGGTGCTCTCGGGCGCCGAGCCGGGCCGCCGGTCGGGGAAGCCGGTCGGCACGACGGACATGCTGCGCGCCGCGGTGTCGGAGATCGAGCAGTACCAGCGGGTCCAGGTCCAGCCGCCGCCCCCGGCGCGGATCGTCGGCTACGCGGCGAGCGACCTGATGCGCCTGGTCGCCGAGCTGCTGGACAACGCCACGGCGTTCTCCGCGCCGGAGACGTCGGTGACGGTGGCGTCGCGGCTGGGCGAGGACGGCTCGCTCAACATCGACATCCTCGACAAGGGCATCGGCATGAACGAGGCCGAGGTCGCCGAGGCGAACACCCGGCTGACCGAAGCGGGGTCGGTCGACCTGGCCACCTCACGCCGGATGGGCTTGTTCGTCGTCGGCCGCCTGGCCAGCAGGCACCGCATCGGGGTCTCGCTGCACGGCGGCAAGGACATCGTCGGCGTCCGCGCCACGGTCGTCGTCCCGGCGGACCTGGTGATGCCGGTGACCGACGGCCCGGCGACCGGCCCGATCGGCGCCCTCCAACAGCACCCGGCCAGCCCCGCGGCGGGCAACCGCCTGCCGCGCCGCCAGGTCAACGGCCACTCCCGCCCGCGCCCGGTCGTCCCGCAGCAGCCGGCGATGGGGGAGGAGCGCTGGCCGTCGGCGAGCGACCTCGCGGGCCTCTCGGACCCGCGCCCGCCCTCGGACCTGGAGATCTCCGGGACGGCGCTGTTCGCGCCCCTCCCGAAGGACGACGACACCCCGCCGTCGCCGCCGCGCCCGACGTTGCCCGCGGTGCTGCCGGTGCCCCCGCAGCCGCCGAAGCAGCCGAAGCCGGACGAGCTGCCGGCGGGCAAGGACCTGTTCTCCGCCAACGAGACGACGCTGAGCGACTGGTGGCGGCAGGCAACGGCAACCCCGCCGGCCGCCCCGGCCCCCGAGCCGGCCCCGGACCGGTCGGAGACGACCCCGATCTTCGACGAGATGCTGTCGGCGTGGTTCCGCGAGGACAAGCCGGCCGCCGCTCCGGCGACCCCGGTCACTCCTGCTCCTTCGGCTCCTGCCTCGGCTCCTTCGGCCGAGGAACCGGCCGCGGCGGAAGCGGAACCGCAGGAGCGACGCAGCTGGGACTTCGCGAGCGACGAGAACTTCCGCACGGTCCAGGCCCGGTCCCAGGCCGCCCCGACGGCGTTCACGGAGGCGGGCCTCCCGCGCCGCCGCCGAGGCGAGCAGCTGATGCCGGGCAGCGCGGTCCCGCCCCCGGCCGCCCCCACCCCGGCGCCGTCCCGCCCGGAACTCCCGGTCCGCGACCCGGCGGACGTCCGAGGCCGCCTGAGCAGCTTCCAACAGGGCGTGACCCGCGGCCGCCAGCAGGCCCGCCAGTCGAAGCCCCAAGCAGCCGGCACCGAGGGCGCGACACCGGCCACGGCCGCCCAGCCGGGCACGACCGCTCCGGCACGCCAGCCGGGCGGGGTCGCCTCGGCCTTCCAGCCGGGCGCGGGCGATCCGGCACCTCAGCAGGCAGCGGGTCTTTCGCCTGCGCACCAGCCGGGCACCGACGAGCGGGCGGTGGGCGCTCCGGCCACGCAGGCAAGCGCGGACCAGTCGACCGGCCCGCAGCCGGAGACAGCGGCCCATCAGAGCGCTTCCGCCGCGCACCCGCCCACCGGCACCGACAGGCAGCCCGCCGGCTCCCAGCCGAACGGCCTGCCCCAACCCCGCCGCCAGTCGCCGCCGGCCCAGAGCGGCCAGCCCGGGCCGGGTCAGGCGGGTGCCCTGCCGAACGGTCTGCTTCAGCCGGGTCAGGCGGGCGCTGAGCCGAACGGTCAGTCCGGGCCGGGTCAGGCGGGTGCCCTGCCGAAGGGTCTGCTTCAGCCGGGTCAGGCGGGCGCTGAGCCGAACGGTCAGTCCGGGCCGGGTCAGGCGGGTGCTCTGCCGAACGGTCTGCTTCAGCCGGGTCAAGCGGGCGCTGAGCCGAACGGCCAGTCCGGGGCGGGTCAGGCGGGCGCTGAGCCGAACGGTCAGCCCGGGCCGGGTCAGGCGGGTGCCCTGCCGAACGGTCTGCTTCCGCCGGGGCGGCCGAACGGCCTGCCCCGACCGGGCCAAGCCGGTGCCCAGCCGAACGGGCTGCCTCAGCGGGGCCAGGCGGGTGCTCAGCCGGACGGCCTGCTGCAGCCCGGCCAGGCGGGCGCCCAGCCGAACGGCGTGCCCCAGCCGATCCCGCCCGGCGCCCCGGACGGCCTGCCCCAGCGAGGCCAGACCGCGCCCCCACCGGCCACCGACCTCCACCCCCCGGCGCAACCGCCGTCCGACGAGCCGGAGGTCCCCACCGCCACCGGCCGCCCCAGCACTCCGCCGTCGTCGCTGCCCTCCCGCCGCGGCGCCGGGGCGGAAACCCCGGAGACCCCCGAAGCCCCCGTCCCCCGGGAGGAAACCTCCGCCGTCGAGGTCACCACCGAGTGGAACTTCGGGACCGATGACGGGTGGCGGGCGGTGCAAGCGGTGTCCCAGTCGGCACCCGCCACATTCACTTCGGCAGGATTGCCCCGGCGCCGTCGCGGGGAGCAGCTGCTTCCGGGCAGCGCCGGACCGCCCACCGGAGCCACGGCTCCCCGACCACAACGGGACGCGCACGACGTGCGCGGCCGCCTGCGGAGCTTCCAGCAGGGCATCGAGCGTGGACGCCACCGCACCGCACAGGCGGCCGAGACCAACCACGAGACACTGGAGGGTGAATGAACTCGCCGAGTAGCGCCCAGCCGACGCAGAACCAGTTCGGCTGGCTGGTGAACGACTTCGCGGAGCGGGTGCCCGGCGTGGCCCACGCCGTGGTCGTCTCGGCGGACGGCTTGCTGCTGACCGCGTCGAACCGGCTCCCGCTCGACCGGGCCGACCAGCTCGCCGCGGTCGCTTCGGGTCTGGTCAGCCTCACCCAGGGCGCCGCCCGCTGCTTCGAGGCCGGCGCGGTCAACGAGACCGTCGTCGAGATGGAACTCGGGATCATGGTGCTGATGTCGATCAGCGACGGGTCCTGCCTCGCCATCCTCGCCGCCCCCAACTGCGACATCGGCCAGGTCGCCTACGAGATGACGATGCTCGTGGACCGGGTCGGCCAGATCCTCACGCCGGAGCTGCGCGCCCAGCTTCAGGGCTCCGGTGGGTCGCTGATCGGCGAACCGGTGGGATGATGGCGCGATGAGCACGGGGTCCGGATTCAACGGCGAACCACCCGAGGGCCAGCAGCCCGCCGGGCGTGAGGACGACGGCACGTTCGCCGACGTCCTCAACGGGTTCACCCTGGATTCCGGCCGTGCCCGCCGGAAGCGCAAGAAGAGCAAGGAGTCCCCGCCACCCCCGGCCGCCGGTGCGCACGCGGCCGCGGAACCGCCGGCGCCCGCGCCGTCGGCCGACCCAGGAGATCGCGTGACCTCTTTAGTCTCTCCACCCGGCAGTACCGACGGGGACAGCCCGCGACCTGGTGGTTTGTTCGATCCGGGGCCACCCAGCGGCGAGTTCGTGATGCCCGCGGTGTTCGAGCAGCCGCCCGCGCCGGAGGAGCTGACGGCTATCGTCCGGCCCTACGCGCTGACCGGCGGCCGCACTCGGGCAAACTACGCCCTGGAGCTGGAGACACTGATCTCCGCGAAGGACTACGCTGCCACCGGTGGCTTCCCCGAAGTGGCCGCGGAGCAGATCGAGTGCATCTCGATCATGGAAGAGTGCCGGACCCCCCGTTCGGTCGCCGAGATCGTGTCGGCCTTGCGGGTGCCACTGGGTGTGGCCCGGGTGCTGATCAGCGACGCGGCCGACGCGGGGCTGGTCACGGTGCACAAGACGATTACGGGCAATGACGGCGCCGAGGCACATCTGGTGTTGATGGAAAGGGTTTTGAGTGGACTCCGTCGGCTATAAGGCACCGCGGGACACCGCGCCCCCGACCATGACATCCGCCAAGATCGTGGTGGCTGGCGGTTTCGGAGCGGGGAAGACGACCTTCGTCGGGTCGGTGTCGGAGATCGTGCCGCTGACCACCGAGGCGATGATGACCGACGCCAGTGTCGGCGTCGACAACCTCGACCACACGCCGGGCAAGTCGACGACGACGGTGGCGATGGACTTCGGGCGCGTCTCCCTGGACGCGGACCTGATCCTCTACCTGTTCGGCACTCCCGGCCAGCAGCGGTTCTGGTTCATGTGGGACGACCTCGTCCGCGGCGCGATCGGCGCGGTGGTGCTCGCCGACACGCGCCGGCTCGCGGACTCGTTCGCCCCGATCGACTTCTTCGAGGACCGGGGACTGCCGTACATCGTCGGCGTCAACACGTTCGACGGCGTGCTGGAGCACGACATCAACGACGTCCGCGAGGCACTGTCGATCGACCCGAACATCCCGATCGTCCGCTGCGACGCGCGGGACCGCGAGTCGACCAAGCAGACGCTCATCACGCTGGTCGAGTACGCCATGCGGCAGTGGATCGCGCTGCGGGCGGCCAACGCCCGCTGACGCCGCACGGGCCCGGGGAACACCCCGGGCCCGGCGCCGCGCACACCCGGTGGATCGTCGGCCGTCGTCGCCCGCCCGCGGGCAGGCGTCAGTATTCGTCGTGCCGGCGCCACCAGGCGCCGGGACCGTCGTCGCCCCGGCTCTCCTCTTCCCACGCCTCCTGCCGCCCCAGCGGCGTGACGTCGAGGTAGCGGTGCGAGGCGAGGAACATCTCGCCGCCGCGGTTGCTGGTGAAGTACGTCCGGTACACGTCGTCGCCGGTGCGCAGGAACACGCTGATCCCGAAGCCCATGCCGACGCCGCAGTCCTCGGTGAAGTCGCTGCCGTGCGCGGACACCCACGGCACGTCCCAGCCCATCCGGCCCTTGTAGCTCTCGATCTCGGCGAGCGTCGCCGGCGCGACGACCTGGAGCGTGACGTCGCGGTCGTGCAGGTGGGCCAGGTGCGGCATGTTGTCGACGAGCAGCGAGCAGCCGGGGCAGCCCGCTTCGTCGCCCGGGTGCAGCATGAAGTGGTAGACGATCAGCTGGGGCCGTCCGTCGAACAGGTCCAGCAGGCTCTTCTTCCCCTCCGCCGACTCGAAGACGTACGGCTTCGTGAACGGCACCATCGGCAGCCGGCGGCGTTCGGCGGCGAGGTGGTCCGCCGCCTTCATGTGCTCCTTCTCCTTGACGAGCAGTGCGTCGCGCGCGGCCTGCCACTCCTCCGGCGAGACGATCTCGGGCAGGGCGTGCTGGGTGGCGGTCATCGGTCTTCCTCTCCTCGGTGGTGGATGAAGCCGGCCAGGTCGTCGAAGCTGGAGGTCCAGCCGCCGTGGTGGTCGTCGCGGTCGGCGGCGGCGGGGAAGCCGGCTTGGACGAAGGTCATCTCCGTCTTGCCGTCCAGATCGGCGAAGTCGATCGTCACGAGGGTCTCGGCGCGCAGGTCGCCCTCGGTGTCCCAGGTGAAGGTGAACACGAGCCGCTCGGGGGCGGTGATCTCGCGGTAGGTGCCGTGCATCCAGTGCTCGTCGCCTTCGGGGGAGCGGATGCACGCCCGCCAGGCGCCGCCCGGCCGCGTCGCGAGCGTGACCGCGCAGCCGGTGTAGCCGTGCGGACCGAGCCAGCTCGCCAGCTGGTCGGGGTCGGTCCAGGCGGCGAAGACGAGCTCGCGGGGCGCGTCGAAGACGCGGGTGATGGTCAGCTCAGGCACGCTCGCCCCCGCTCCTCAGCGAGCGCAGGTGCTCGTCGAGGCGGTCGAACCCGTCGTCCCAGAACGGGCGGTAGGCCGCCACCCAGTCGGCGACGTCTTCAAGGGGTTTCGCCGCCAGCCGGCAGGGCCGCCACTGGCGCGTGCGGCCGCGGGTGATGAGCCCGGCCTGCTCCAGCACCTTGAGGTGCCGCGAGACGGCGGGCAGGCTCATCGGGAACGGCTCGGCGAGCTCGTTCACCGTCGCCTCGCCCGCCGAAAGCCGGGCGAGGATGGCGCGCCGGGTCGGGTCGGCGAGGGCCGCGAACGTGCGGCTCAGGTGGTCCGTGGGCATCGTCATTTCAGCACCTTGTTAATTAACGACTACGTTAAACATAGAACCCAGCAGCGCATTGTCAAGGTTGCGGCGAGCGGTGCTGAGAGCCGTGTCACTGGTCCTCGGGTTTCCAACAGTAGGAAGTCAAAGTATTTTTAGGGGATGAGCAGTGAGCTGTACCGCCCCGCGCACCCCGTCCGGTTCGTCACGGCGTCGAGCCTCTTCGACGGCCACGACGCGTCGATCAACATCATGCGGCGGATCCTGCAGTCGCAGGGCGCGGAGGTCGTGCACCTCGGCCACAACCGCTCGGTCGACGAGGTGGCCACCGCCGCCATCGCCGAAGACGTCCAGGGCGTCGCCATCTCCGCCTACCAGGGCGGGCACGTCGAATACTTCTCGTACCTGGTCGAGCTGCTGCGCGAGCGCGGCGCCGGCCACATCAAGGTCTTCGGCGGCGGGGGCGGGGTGATCGTGCGCGAGGAGATCGACCTGCTGCACTCGCGCGGCGTCGCCCGCATCTTCTCGCCCGAAGACGGCTACGAGATGGGCCTGCCGGGCATGATCAACTCGATGATCGTGGCCTGCGACACCGACCTCGCGGCCGAGGGCCCGGCGCTGGACAAGGTGCTCTCCGGGGACGTCCCCGCGCTCTCGCGGGTCATCACCCAGCTGGCGGCCGGACGGCTGCCCGGCGAGCTGCTCGACGGCATCACCGAAGCCGCGTCCGGGCGGACGGTCCCGGTGCTCGGCATCACCGGCACCGGTGGCTCCGGCAAGTCGTCGCTCACCGACGAGCTGGTCCGCCGCTTCCGCCTCGACCAGGAGGACAAGCTGCGGATCGCGGTGCTCGCGGTCGACCCGTCGCGGCGCAAGGGCGGCGGCGCGCTGCTCGGTGACCGCATCCGGATGAACTGCCTCGACAACGGGCCCGCCGGCCCTGGAGGCACTGGCACAGCGCCGGTGTTCTTCCGCTCGCTGGCCACGCGCACGACGTCGGGGGAGATCCCGGCCGGGCTGCGCGAGTCGATCCTGGCCTGCAAGGCCGCCGGCTACGACCTGGTGATCGTCGAGACGCCGGGCATCGGCCAGGGCGACGCCGGGATCGTCGACTTCGTGGACGAGTCGCTGTACGTGATGACGCCGGAGTTCGGCGCCGCGTCGCAGCTGGAGAAGATCGACATGCTCGACTTCGCCGACGTCGTCGCGATCAACAAGTTCGAGCGCCGCGGCGCCGAGGACGCCCGCCGCGACGTCGCGCGCCAGCTGGTGCGCAACCGCGAGGCCTTCTCGGAGGGCCCCGAGGACATGCCGGTGTACGGCACGAGCGCGGCGAAGTTCAACGACGACGGCGTCACGGCGCTGTACCAGCACCTGCGCGGCATGCTGGCCGAGCGCGGGCTGACCGTTTCTTCGGGCACGCTGCCCCGTGTGGAAGGCAAGGTGTCCACGGACGCCTCGACGATCATCCCCGGCAACCGTGCGCGGTATCTGGCCGAGATCGCCGACTCCGTGCGCGGCTACCACGCGAAGACCGAGCAGCAGGTCGCCGCGGTCCGCAAGCGCAACGCGCTGGCGTTGACGAAGACCGAACTGTCCAAGGTGGACGCGTCGACCGACGCGCTGGACGGGCTGCTCGCCGCCGCCGAGTCCGATGTGGACGGCGAATCGACAAAGCTCCTCGAGCGCTTCCGCGAGCTGGCCGAGGAATACCGCCAGGACGAGCTCGTCGTGAAGATCCGCGACAAGGAGCTGCGCACGCAGCTGTGGCGGGACACGTTGTCCGGCAACCGGATCCCGCGCGTCGCGCTGCCGCGGTACACCGAGGACGGCGAGCTGCTGTCGTTCCTGCGCCGCGAGCACCTGCCGGGGTACTTCCCCTACACCGCGGGCGTTTTCCCGTTCAAGCGCGAGGGCGAGGACCCGGCGCGGATGTTCGCCGGCGAGGGCGACGCGTTCCGCACCAACCGCCGGTTCAAGCTGCTCTCGGCCGACTCCGAGGCGAAGCGGCTCTCGACGGCGTTCGACTCCGTGACCCTGTACGGCCACGACCCCGACACGCGCCCCGACATCTACGGCAAGGTCGGCACGTCGGGCGTGTCCATCGCGACGGTCGAGGACATGAAGGCCCTTTACGACGGCTTCGACCTGACCGCGCCGAACACCTCGGTGTCGATGACGATCAACGGCCCGGCGCCGACGATCCTGGCCTTCTTCCTCAACACCGCGATCGACCAGAAGCTCGACGCGTTCCGCGCCGAGCACGGCCGCGAGCCGTCCGACGCCGAGGCCGCCGAGCTGCGTTCGTGGACGCTGCAGAACGTGCGCGGCACGGTGCAGGCCGACATCCTCAAGGAAGACCAGGGCCAGAACACCTGCATCTTCTCCACCGAGTTCAGCCTCCGGATGATGGCCGACATCCAGGAGTGGTTCATCGAGCACCACCTGCGCAACTTCTACTCGGTGTCGATCTCCGGCTACCACATCGCCGAGGCCGGTGCGAACCCGATCTCGCAGTTGGCCTTCACGCTGGCCAACGGCTTCACCTACGTCGAGTCGTACCTGGCGCGCGGGATGGACGTCGACTGCTTCGCGCCGAACCTGTCGTTCTTCTTCTCCAACGGCATGGACGCGGAGTACTCGGTCCTCGGCCGGGTGGCCCGCCGGATCTGGGCGGTGGCGATGCGCGACCGCTACGGCGCGAACGAGCGGTCGCAGAAGCTCAAGTACCACGTGCAGACGTCCGGGCGCTCGCTGCACGCGCAGGAGATGAGCTTCAACGACATCCGCACCACGCTGCAGGCGCTGTGCGCGCTGTACGACAACGCGAACTCGTTGCACACCAACGCGTTCGACGAGGCGATCACGACGCCGTCGGAGTCGTCGGTGCGCCGCGCGATGGCCATCCAGATGATCATCAACAAGGAGTGGGGCCTGTCGAAGAACGAGAACCCGCTGCAGGGTTCGTTCGTCATCGACGAGCTGACGGACCTGGTCGAGGAAGCGGTCCTGGCGGAGTTCGACCGCATCTCCGAGCGCGGCGGCGTCCTGGGCGCGATGGAGACGGGCTACCAGCGAGGCCGGATCCAGGACGAGTCCATCCTGTACGAGCGCAAGAAGCACGACGGCTCCCTGCCGATCATCGGCGTCAACACTTTCCGCAACCCGAACGCGGGCGAGGACGACATCGAGGTCGAACTGGCCCGCGCGACGGAGGACGAGAAGAAGTCCCAGCTGGAGCGCCTGGCGGACTTCCAGCACCGTCACCACGAGGAGGCCCAGCAGGCCCTGAAGGCGCTGCGCGAAGCGGCGACTCGGGGCGGGAACCTGTTCGGGGTGCTGATGGACGCGGCGCGGGTGTGTTCACTGGGCCAGATCACGGAGGCGTTCTTCGAGGTCGGGGGCCAGTACCGGCGGAACGTCTGAGCTCTGCGGCCGTCGAACGTCGCTGATCCGCTGCCAAGACGCCGCACAACCGCGACTCTTCCTTGTTTGTATACCTGAAGTTCGTCTTTGCGTAACGTGCTGGACAGTTTCGGCGACTGTGACGGCAACTGCGCGAAGGCGGGGTGGAGGTATGCATGATCCAACTGAGGATCGGTCTGTGGCGAGCATGGGCCTTCGTGCAACAGCGGCCGCTGAAACTGACGGTGGGCATCTTCCTCCTGATTGTTGAGATACTGGTGCCGCGCTCGGCTTCGTTCTGGATCCTTGTCGGGCTGACCATTGCCGTTGCCGCCAAGGAGCTGATCGACATCTCCGAGAAGGTGTACAAGGACCTCAAGAAGATCCTCACCATCGAGTCGAAGCTCCGGCAGAGACCTTTGCAGCTCCCCTACAAGAGTCCTTATGACTCGTGGGAGAAGATCGAGTTCGAGGGCTCTCAAGCGGTCCACGACCCGGTGCTGGACGCCGAGTTGACGACCGACCCGTTCATCACGCTGGAGAAGCAGCACAAGATGTGGCGTCCGCCTTCGGCGGAGCACGAGACGGTGCGCAAGCTCAAGGTTCCCACCCTCGACTTCGACGAGGACAAGGTTCGCCTGGAGTCGGACCTTGAGGCGGGCATCACGACGGCCAAAGTCCGGCGGACCACTTACTCGGCGTTTCTCGTGACCAACCGCCTGGCGCTTTACGAATACCGCGAGCACCACGCAGCGCACGAGTACCTGGAGTTCCCGGATCTGGGTCCGGATGGCCGAGGGCCGCTTCCCCGGCTCCCGTTGAGCACCTGCTCCAACCACATCGGCGCCGATGTCCTGGCCATCTCCGAGGGGCGGTTGCTGCTGCAGCGGCAGGCCAACAAGAACATCATGAACGGGGGCCTGATCATCGGTTCCGGTAGTGGTTCGGCCGACTGGCAGGACCTGGTGGCCGAAGAGGGACGGCGGAGGAGCCGGCCGGAGCCGCCGCCTCGGTGCCGCGACCTGTGTTCTTTCGTGAAGTACACGATGTGGCGCGAGATGGTCGAGGAGATGGGACTCCGTGGCGACCAGCGCCACGGACCCGAGAACATCAAGATCATCGGCTACGGCCGGGTTACCGCTTGGGGCGGCAAGCCCCAGTTCTACGGGGTGGCTTCGCTCGGGCCGGTCGAGCCCAAGGTGAGGGGAATGGAGCGGCGCTACGTCGACGACCAGCTCGCTGAACGCTTCGACCCGAAAGACGGCGTCCCTGGGCTCTTGGGAGCGCTGGACGCCGTCGAGCGCCGCTACGGCAGCAATGGTGAGCTGGCGTTTCCGCTTTACATCACCATTCAGTTGCTGCGCCAATGGTTGCACCGGGACGCGCCGGCCGCAGCGGCGTGGCTCAAGCTGGGGTGACGCGGCCGAGCCGCACGTAGGCCCGGTCGTCGAACGAGTTGGCGGCCGGGCGCAGCCCCTTCGTCTCCGGCGGATCGATCATCAGCGGGTCTCGCGCCAGGCGCTCGGCCAGCAGGCGCTCAGCCTCGGCCAAGGTGGGTGCGGGCTCCGGATAGCCGTCGGTCGTGATCACGACTTCCCGGGTGCCCCGCGGGAGGGGGATCACTTCGACGAAGCGGTCCGGCACCGGACGGCCGTCCAGCGCTCCGAAGCCCGCGGGGTCGTCTTGGTGGTTGCGCAAGCCGGTCAGTGCCTTGAGCAGTTCCTGCACGGCGGCGCGGCCGGGATCTTCAGCGCACAGGTCGGCTACGGCGGCGCCTGCGGCCAACCTGTGTCTGAGGACGAGGGCGCGGGCCTCGGCGACGATCCGCTCGCCGGAACGACGTGGTCGCACCGGCTCGCCGTCCAGCATGAGCCGCGCCTCGCCGACTCGCCACACCTCCTGGCGTCCGGTGTGCAGCACGCAGAAGGACACGGCGGAGCCCGATCCCGCCGCGACTCCGTCCGCGGCCAGCAGTTTCTCCACCACCTCCGTCGCCGAATCGACGACTTCACGAGCGGGGCAGGTTCGTGCGATGCCGGCCAGGTGCCCTGCGATCGCTTCGGCCAGGGCCGCCCCGTCGGGGCCGGTGTCCCAGGACTTCCGCGTGGCTCCGTCCGCGACGCCGACCAAGTACCGGCCCTCGATCAGCCGATCGGCACAGGGTTCCGCCGCGGACCGCGGCACGAGCCCCGATTCGATGATCATGCCCACAGCGCCGTCACCAGACGGGTGACCGGGTCGTCGTCGCCCGCCAGCTGTGCGCAACTGTCGCGCAGTGCCACGGCCGAGAAACTCGCCTTGGCGGTTGTGATGAAGTGAAGAAGCAGGTAGGCGGCGACGAAATGGGAAGCCACCCGCTCCGCCGACGCCCGGGGGAGCGAGAGCTCGGCCCGCAGCGTTTTGGTCATCATCTCGATCGGAAAACCCGGCTGTCCCTCGGTCGCCGCCTCGATCGAAGCGAATCCGTACCTGAGTGCCACCTCGGCGACCGAGCGACCCGTGGTGAGGTCCGAAGCCACGGACGTCGCGTCGAGACCGCGCGTCCAGTTCGCGATGTGCGGAGCAGCCGAGAACGTGCGGGTGACCATGATCAGCGGATTTCCGCTTTCGCCCAGCAGATCTGTCAGGTTTGCCGCACGTACCCGGTGATCCATTTCGGCGGCCGAGCGAACCTGGTCCTCGTGCTGCTGCACGTTCGCGCTCAAGGAATTGTCGGCGACCATGCTGTCGGCGAGCTGGCGCAGTAGGCCACTGGTCTGCGAAAGCATTCGACGATCGTAGCGTCAGGCTGACGGCAGGCCCATCCGTTGCGCGCCCCGATCACCCGGCCGAACGTACCGCCTTCAGCCGCCAGACCGGGACCAGCACGCGCCCGTCCGCGTCGGTCTTCATCGCCTGCAGCCCGGCCGGGTCCGCGTCCAGGACCACCCGGACGCTCTGCCGCAGCTCCTCCGGGTCCATCGACGTCGTGTAGAGCGTCGGCTCGAGGACCTCGATCGTCCAGTTCTCGCCGACCGTCTCCCGCAGGTTGGCCTCGCTGATCAGGTACGGCGCCGGGAACGCGTCCGGGAGCTCCGTCGAGAAGGCGAACAGGTGCAGCCGCGCGCCCGGCCGCGCCGCGCGGGTCAACGCGGCGAGGTAGCTGTGCCGCTCTTCCTCGCTCAGGCAGTGGTAGAGCGCGCTGTCGAGGACCGTGTCGAACCGGCCTTCGTACCCTTCGAGCTTCGTCGCGTCGGCGACGGCGAACTCGATGTCGAGGCCCTTCTCGGCGGCGCGCGCACTGGCTTGGGCGATCGCCGACGGGGCGCCGTCCAGCCCGGTCACGCGCAGGCCGCGCGAGGCGAGGAACGCGGAGTTGTCGCCGAGCCCGCAGCCGATGTCGAGCACGTCGCCGCCGAACTCGCCGGCGTCGGCCAGCGCGACCACCGCGGGCTGCGGCGCGCCCAGGTCCCACGGCATCTTCCGGCCGATCGGCGTGGTGCCCTGGTAGAGCTCCTCGAAGTCGAGGCCCTGTACGTCCATGACCGCCCCCTTATTCAACGTATGATGAGATGACTTCATCGTGCACCCGCTGTCAAGACGGTGGTACTCCTGGAGCATGAAATTCGGGATCTCGACGTTCGTGACCGACGAGGGCATCCGCCCGGACGTACTGGGTGCGGCACTGGAGGAACGCGGCTTCGACTCGCTGTTCCTGGCCGAGCACTCGCACATCCCGGTGAGCCGGGAAACCCCTTACCCGGGCGGGGGAGACCTGCCGCGCGTGTACTACCGCACGCTCGACCCGTTCCTGGCGCTCACCGCCGCGGCCACCGCGACGTCGGAACTGCTGCTCGGCACCGGGATCGCCCTGCTGATCCAGCGCGACCTCATCCACACGGCCAAGGAGGTCGCGTCGCTGGACCTGCTCTCCGACGGGCGCGCGCTGTTCGGCGTCGGCGTCGGCTGGAACCGCGAGGAGATGCGCAACCACGGCACCGACCCGAAGACGCGCGGCGCGCTGATCGACGAGCAGCTGGCCGCGCTCAAGGAGATCTGGACGAAGGACGAGGCCGAGTTCCACGGCGAGCACATCGACCTCGACCCGATCTTCAGCTGGCCGAAGCCGGTGCAGAAGCCGCACGTCCCGATCTACATCGGCGGCGAGAGCGAAGCCGCGCTCAACCGGCTCGCCAAGTACGGAGACGGCTGGCTGCTCCGGGGCTACACGAAGTACCAGGAGGCCCAGCGCGTCCGCCGCTGGCTGGCCGAGCAGGGGCGCGAAGACGTCCAGTTCGCGGTCTTCGGCGGCCCGACGATCCCGAAGGTGATCGACGGCTTCCGCGAGGCCGGCGTCGAGCGGTACACGTTCCTGCTGGACACGCTGCCGGAAGCGGAGACGCTCAAGGCCCTCGACGAGCTGGCGGAGGTGGCCGCCGCGCACCGCTGACCGGCGGCTACTTGTCCAGCAGCAGGTGGACCGACAGCTCGAGGCGGTTGGCGACGTCGGCCGCGGAGGCACGGCGGGTCACCCAGGCCACCAGGTTCGCCATCCAGACGTCGGCGACGACGTGGAAGATGTCCCGGTCGGCCTCGGTGGGCTCGTCGATGCCCATCGCCTTGGCGAACATGTTCTCCATCAGCATCCCGACCTGCTCGACCTCGGCGGCCGCGGACGTGTCGGCGAACATGAAGGCCCGCACCATGGCTTCGGTCAGGTGCGGGTCGCGCTGCATCAGGCGAGTGTTGCGGCCGAGCACGAACATCAGCCGCTCGGCGGGCGTCTCGCCGGGGATGGCCTGGCGCTCGAGCTTCTCCTGCGCGCGCTCGAATTCACGCGCCAGCCCGGAAACGAGCAGGTGGATCTTCGACGGGAAGTACCGGTACAGCGTGCCGAGCGCGACGTCGGCCTTCTCGGCCACGGCCCGCATCTGGACGGCGTCGTAGCCGCCCTTCGAGGCCAGGGCGAGGGTCGCGTCGATGATCCGGCGCCGGCGGTCGCGCTGGGCGGCCGAACCGAGTTCGTCGGCGCCGATCGCGCTCAGGCCGTTGCCGCGCGCCTTGGTCTTGCCGGGCATCGGAGTCCCCCCGTCCTTCGGAACTTGTTCCAGTTCATGACGTAGAGTACCTGTCCTGGCGAAACGTTCAACAATCGACCCACTGGCCGAAAAACTGTAACACGTTCTACACTCGCGAGTAGTGTCCTGTCCCGCGAGGAGGCCCGATGCCGGTCGCGCTCACCGACGAACAGGCCGCGCTGGCCGAGGCGATCCACGCCTGGTCCGCGGCGCACCACCCGCGAGAGGCGGTGCGCGCGGCGGAAACCGGGATTCCCGGCGGGTTCGCCGAGCTCGGCCTGCTCGGCGTCGCACTGCCCGGTGAAGCGGGCGGTGCCGACGGCAGTATCGCCGATCTCGCCGCCGGCCTCGCCGCCGCTGCCGAGGAACTCGTGCCGGGGCCGCTGCTCGGCACCGCGCTCGGCGGCCTCCTGCTCGCCGGGATCCCCGCTGCGAAGGAACTCCTCCCCGCGCTGGCCGACGGCGAGGCGACCCTCGCCGTGCTGCTGGAGGCGCCTTCGCTCGACGACGGCGTCACCGGCCCGGTGCCCGGCGTCGACGCCGGGACGTGGCTCCTGGTGCCGGCCGGCGGCGGGCACGTGCTCCTCGCGCCGGACACCCCGGGCGTCACGGTCGAGCCCCTGGAAGCGTTCGACTTCTCGCGTCCGCTGGCGCGTGTCCGCTTCTCCGGTGTCCGCGCCGACGTGCTCACCCTGCCGCCGGTCGCGCCCCTCGCGGCGACGCTGGCCGCGGCCGAGGCGGCGGGGGTGGCGCGGCGGTGCCTGACCGTCGCCGTCGAATACGCCAAGGTGCGCGAGCAGTTCGGCAAGCCGATCGGCGCGTTCCAGGCGATCAAGCACCTGTGCGCCGAGATGCTCTGCCGGGCCGAAGCGGCCGAAGCGCTGGCCTGGGACGCGGCGTCCGGGCAGCACCCGCTGTCGGTCGCGAGCGCGGCCGTCGTCGCCCTCGACGCGGCCGTCGCCAACGCCCAGGACTGCGTCCAGGTCCTCGGCGGCATCGGGTTCACCTGGGAGCACGACGCGCACCTGTACCTGCGCCGCGCGGTCGCCCTGCGGCAGTGGCTCGGCGGCACCGGGACGTGGCGGCGGCGGGCGGCGTCGCTGGCGCTCGAGGGGTCCGAACGCACCCTGAACGTCGACGTCGGCGACGATCCCGCGCTGCGCGAAGAGGTGACGCGGATCGCGGCGCTGCCCGACGGCGAGCGGCGGGTCGCGCTGGCCGACGCCGGGTTGCTGACCCCGCACTGGCCCCCGCCGTACGGCCGGGGCGCCGACGCCGCGGAGCAGCTGCGGATCGACGCCGCGCTCGCCGAAGCCGGGGTGCGCCGCCCGGACCTGGTGATCGGTGCGTGGGCGGTGCCGACGATCCTCGAACACGGCAGCGACGAGCAGCGCGAGCGGTTCGCCCGGCCCACCCTCCGGGGTGAACTCACGTGGTGCCAGCTCTTCAGCGAGCCCGGTGCGGGCTCTGACCTGGCCGCGTTGCGGACGGCGGCCCGGCGCGTCGACGGCGGCTGGCGGCTGGCCGGTCAGAAGGTGTGGACGTCCTTGGCGCACGAAGCGGACTGGGGGATTTGCCTGGCCCGCACCGACCCGGCCGTGCCCAAGCACAAGGGCATCACGTACTTCCTGGTCGACATGCGCGCCGAGGGCATCACCACGCGGCCGTTGCGGGAGATCACCGGCGACGCCGTGTTCAACGAGGTGTTCCTGGACGACGTGTTCGTGCCGGACGCCGACGTGGTCGGCACGCCGGGTGGCGGCTGGCGGCTCGCGCGCACGACGCTGGCGAACGAGCGGGTGGCCATCGGGAGCGGGTCCGCGGTCGGCGAGAGCGTGCAGACGCTCGTGTCCACAATGGATCCTTCTTCGCTCGACGATGTCGCGCTCGACCGGCTCGGTTCCCTGGTGGCGGACGGGGTCGCGGGGTCGGTGCTGGACCTGCGGGCGGCGTTGCGGCGGCTCGGAGGGCAGGATCCCGGGGCCGAGTCGAGCGTGCGGAAGCTGCTCGGGGTGCGGCACCGGCAGGACGTCGCCGGGTTCGCCGTCGAGCTGGCCGGCAGCGCTGCGCTGCTCGCGGACGGGGCGGCGCAGCGCGAGTTCCTGCTGACGCGGTGCCTGTCGATCGCCGGCGGGACCACCCAGGTGCTGCTTTCGCTGACGGCCGAACGGCTTCTCGGCCTGCCGCGCTGATCTTCCGGGCGGCGCGAAAGGACCGTTCGTGCCGCCCGGGCCGAAACTGTCGGTGGCGTGTTCTAGCGTTGCCGTCGTGGAGTTCAGCGCAGACACCCAGGCCACCTACCTCCCCGCGGATCCCCCGCGGGAAGGCGTGCTGGCCTTGTGGGGCGACGACGTGGCCGGCGGGACCACGATCGAGCTCGTCCTGCCCCGGGGCGCCAAGTTCGCGCGGACGAAGGTCGACGCGGAGCTGGTGCCCCTCGAACGCGCGCTGCCGCGGCTGCTGGCCGTGGGGGAGGCGGCGAGCCCGGCCGTCGCGGCGTGGTCGGCCGCGGTCAACGCGGGGGTGAACCTCGTCGCGAGGGGGCGGCTGCGCCCGGCCGTGTCCCCGGCCGGGGCGGCGGCCTGGCGGATCGGCCCGCTCGACGCGGCGGACGAGGAGCTGCTGCGCGGGCTCGCCGGCGCGTTGCCACCGGAGGCGTACGCGCTGCCGTTGACCGGGCTGAAACGCATCCGCCTGCACTCCCCGGATTCCCTGGTCCGCGCGCTTTGGGACGCGACGGCCGACCTGCTGGTCCGCAGCCCGGCGGCCCCGGTCGGCGCCGGCGACCCGGCGTTCGCGGCCCGCGAACCGGCCCTGCTCGGCCCGGACGGCGCCGCCTGGCTGGCCGAGCTGGAGGCGCGCGAGCCGCGGGGCGTGCAGGTGCTGCTGCGCGTCGAGGGCCTGGACGACGACACGTTCGCGGGGGTGCTGGCGGTCCGCAGCCTGGCCGAGCCGAGCCTGGTGGTGGAGGCGTCGACGCTGTGGGACGCCCCGGACGCGGTCCTGAACCGCCTCGGCGACCAGGTCGAGACCCAGCTCCTGCTGGGCCTGCGCCGCGGCGCGCGAGCGTGGGCGCCACTGGGCCGGGTGCTGGCCGAGCCCGCACCGGCGTCGCTGGTCCTGTCCGACGACGAGGTCGTCGACCTGCTCGCCGACGGCGCCCGCGACCTGGGCGGAGCGGGCATCGAGGTGCTCTGGTCGAAGGGCCTGTTCGCGGGCGAGGTGAAGGCGAAGGCGAGCGCGACCCAGGCCCCGGCGAGCGTCGCGGGACCGGAGTTCGCCCTGCGCAGCCTCCTGGAGTTCCGCTGGCAGCTCAGCCTGGGCGGCGAGCAGCTGACGGAGGCGGAGGTCGCGGCACTGGCCGAGGCGAAGCGCCCCCTGGTCCGCCTGCGCGGCCAGTGGGTCCGGGTGGACCCCCAGCTGCTGGCCCGCGTCCGCGGCCGCACCCGCAAACTGGAGGCGGGCGAAGCCCTGGCGGCGGCCCTGACGGGCGAGCTGGAACTGGACGGCGAGCGCGTCGAGTTCGCGGCCCCACCGGTGCTGGGCGATCTGGCCTCTCGCCTCCGCGACCGGGCGGCGTCGGAAGTCGTGACGCCGCCGGGGTTGCAGGCGACGCTACGGCCGTACCAGCAGGCGGGCCTGGCCTGGCTGGCGACGATGACCGGCCTGGGCCTGGGTGCTTGCCTGGCGGATGACATGGGGCTGGGGAAGACGATCCAGCTGATCGCTCTCCACCTGCACCGCCGAGCCCTGGCCCAGCCTGTCCCTGGCCGGCCCGAGCGACTCGCACCAGCCCGGCTGCCCAGCCCCCAGCCCCCGCCGACCCCGGCCGAGCTTCGACCCGCCGGCGCCGAGGCCTCGCTCGCTGCCGCCGAGTCCCTGCCGACCTCACCCAGCGGCGCAGTCGATGCCCCGCCGCCCGGCGCAGACCTCCCACGGTCCGCGCCCCGGTCTGTCAGCGCCGATGCCCCACCCGCTGCCGCCATGCCTCGGCCTACCGGCGTCGATGCCCCACCCGCTGCCGCCATGCCTCGGTCTGCCCACGCCGATGCCCCGCCTGCCGCTACCGAGTCCCAGCCCGCTGGCGCGGATGCCCCGTCAGTGCCCGCCGCCGTCGCCCCGGCTGCCGGTGCCGAGCCCGGGCCTGCCGCCATGCCTCGGTCTGCCCACGCCGATGCCCCGCCTGCCGCTACCGAGTCCCAGCCCGCTGGCACGGATGCCCCGTCAGTGCCCGCCGCCGTCGCCCCGGCTGCCGGTGCCGAGCCCGGGCCCGCCGGCGCCGAGACCCCGCTCACCGGCGGGCCCACTCTCGTCCTCTGCCCCACTTCCCTCCTCGGCAACTGGGAGCGCGAGTTCGCCCGCTTCGCCCCCGAAATCCCCGTCCGCCGGTTCCACGGTGGCAGCCGCCACCTCGACGACCTCGCCCCCGACGAAGTCGTCCTCGCCACCTACGGTGTCCTCCGCCGCGACCGCGAAACGCTGTCCGAAGTGGACTGGGGCCTGGTCGCCGCGGACGAAGCGCAGCACGTCAAAAACCCGCTGTCCGCCACGGCAAAGGAACTCCGCAAGATCCCCGCGCGAGCCAAGGTCGCCCTCACCGGCACCCCGGTCGAAAACCGCCTCACCGAACTCTGGTCCATTGTGGACTGGACCACCCCCGGCCTGCTCGGCCCGCTCGACCGCTTCCGCCGCACCGTCGCACGGCCGATCGAACGCGACCGCGACAAGGAAGTCACCGAGCGGCTCGCCGCCACCGTGCGGCCGTTCCTGCTCCGCCGGCGCAAGTCCGATCCGGACATCGCGCCGGAGCTGCCGCGCAAGACCGAGACCGATCGGTTCGTGCCGCTCAGTGCCGAGCAGACCACCCTGTACGAGGCCGTCGTGCGCGAGAACCTCGCCGAAATCCGCGAGACGCAGGGCATCAAGCGGCGCGGGCAGGTGCTGCAGCTGCTCACCGAGCTCAAGCAGATCTGCAACCACCCGGCGCAGTTCCTCAAAGAACCGCACGGCGCGCTCACCGGCCGCTCCGGCAAGCTCGCCGCCTTCGAAGAACTCCTGGACGTGATCCTCGACGAAGGCGAGAGCGTCCTGGTGTTCAGCCAGTACGTTCAGCTCTGCCGCCTGCTGGAACGCCGCCTCAAGGAGCGCGGCCTGCCCACCGAAGTCCTCTCGGGGGACAGCTCGCCGTCGAAGCGGGAGGACATGGTCGACCGGTTCCAGGCCGGCGAGATCCCCGTGTTCCTGCTTTCGCTGAAGGCGGGCGGGGTCGGGCTCAACCTGACCCGCGCCACCCACGTCATCCACTACGACCGCTGGTGGAACCCCGCCGTCGAGGACCAGGCCACCGACCGTGCCTACCGCATCGGGCAGGACCGGCCCGTCCAGGTGCACCGGCTGATCGCCGAAGGCACCCTCGAGGAGCGGATCGCGGAGGTGCTCGAAAAGAAGCGCGGGCTGGCCGAGTCGATCGTCGGCGCGGGGGAGGACTGGATCACCGAACTGTCCGACGACGCCCTCGCCGACCTGGTCCGGCTCGGGAGCGGGTGATGCCACCCCGGCGGAACTTCGGCACCACCTGGTGGGGCCGCGCCTGGGTCGAGGCCCTCGAACAACGCGCGAAACTCGACCCGAACCGGCTGCCCCGCGGCCGCACGTACGCGCGCAAGGGCACGGTCACCGAGCTGCACTTCGGCGCCGGCGTGATGACGGCGCGGGTGCGCGGCAGCCGGCCGCAGCCCTACAAGGTGACCATCACCATGCGCACCTTCACCGACGGCGAATGGGACACGCTGCTGGGCGTCGTCGGCACGCAGCTCGGGCACGCGGCGGCGCTGCTCGACGGCGAGCTGCCGGCCGCGCTCGCCGAGCAGGCCCGGGAGGCGGGCGCCGACCTCCTGCCGGGCCCGGGCGACCTGCGGCCGCGGTGCTCGTGCCCGGACTCGGCGAACCCGTGCAAGCACGTCGCCGCGGTGTACTACCTGGTCGCCGACGAGGTGGACCGCGACCCCTTCACACTGTTCCTGCTGCGCGGCCGCCCGCGGGCCGACGTCCTGGCCGAGCTGCGCGCCCGCCGGTCGCCGTCTCGCGCGGAGAAACCGAAGCTGCCGAAAGCCGCGGACGAAGGTCTCACCCCGCGGGCGGCCTACACCCGGCGGCCAGGCCCGATTCCGGCCTTACCCCCACCGCCCCGCACGGCGGGTCCCCCGGCGACCCTCGACCTCGACCCACCCCCGGCCACGGGCTGGACGGCGGCCGCTCTGTCGACCCTGGCGGCGGACGCGGCTTCCCTGGCCCGCGATCTCCTGATCGGCGGCGTGACGGCGGCCGAGCTGACGTTCGAAGAGGACCTGGCCCGCCGCGCGGCCACCCGCACCGCCCCGGAAATCACCACCCTCGCCGCGGCGGCGGGCGTCCCACCCCGAGACCTGACCCGCTGGGCCGAAGCCTGGCGCGAAGCCGGCCGCGGCGGCCTGGCCGCCCTGCGCGACACATGGCAACCCGGCCCGGGTCCCCTGGCCGAAGCCCAAGCCATCCTGGCCGACGCGGGCCTCCCCGGCCGCCCGAAGATCTGGCGCAACCGCCTCACGCAGGGGGAGGTGCAGCTGCGCTACGGCCAGGACGCCCGCTGGTACCGCTTCACCCGCGCGGGAACGGACTGGCGCCTGGACGGCCCGCCCTCGGCAAGCCCGGTGGACCTGGCCTACTGACCGGCCCCGGCGCTCACCGGCTCGGCGCCCACCGGTAAGCGCCGGCCGACCCCGTGGCCCCGGCCGGCGCCTACCGGTTCGCTGCCTTCCAGACGTTGTACGTGTGGTCCAGGAAGCGGGCCACCCCGCGGACCACGTGCGCGCTCCGCACCGACGTGAACACGTCGAACGCGTGCTGCGCTCCCGCCAGCTCCGCGTACGCCACCGGCTGCCGGGACTTCTCCCGCAGCCGGCGGACGAACTCGCGGGCCTCGCGCACCGGGACCAGCGAATCGTCGCGGCCGTGGATCACGAAGAACGGCGGGGCGTCCGAACTCACCCGGTCCATCGGTGAGGCCGCGATGTAGTCGTCCAGGTGGTTGACCGGGTCGCGGTCGGGGGCGAACACGCGCCTCGCGAGCAGGCTCTCCAGCCGGTACTGACTCGCGCGCGAACCCGACGTCGCCGCGAAGTCGTACACGCCGTAGTGCGGGACGCAGGCCTGGACGCTCGTGTCCGCGTCCTCGAACTCCGGCTGCAGCGCCGGGTCGTTCTGCGACAGTGCCAGCAACGCCGACAGGTGACCGCCCGCCGAACCGCCGGTCACCGCGACGAAACGGGGGTCGCCGCCGTACGACGCTATCTGTGAACGGATCCACGCCAGCGACTGCTTCGCCGCCACGATGTGCGCCGGCCAGCGGTGGGTGGGGGAGAGCGGGTAGTTGATCGCCACGCACACCCAGCCGCGGCGGGCCAGGTAGCGCATCAGGGGGCGGCCCTGCTCCTCCTTGTTGCCGATCACCCACGCACCGCCGTGGACCTGCAGCAGCACCGGGGCACCGGACACCGGCTCGGCGGGCCGGTACACGTCGAGCAGGAACCGCTTACCGCCCGGGGCGTACGCGATGTTGCGGTCCACCCGGACGTCCGGGGCGCCCATCCGGAACGGCAGCGCCAGCTCGCTCCACGGGAGGCCGAGGTCGGAGCGGCCCAGCTCGGCCGCGTAGTCCTCGCCGAGCGCCGCGGTCAGCGCGCCCTCGATCTCTTCGCGGGCGCCGTGGCCCGTGCGGATCAGCGCGCCCAGGCCGGCGGCGGACGCGGCGGCCATGGCCAGGCCCGCCTGCGTCGAGCGGTCGCGGGCGCCGTGGCGGGCCAGGTGGAGCGCGGTGTCGGCCGCGGTCAGGGCCAGGAGCTGGGGCGCCAGCTCGGCGGTCAGCCACCCGGCGAAGAACACCGGGATCGTCGTCGAGCGGGCCCGCAGGGGGCGGAGCGCGTTCGCCGCCAGACCGAGCTGGACCGCGCGGCGGATCAGGAAGTTCGGCTGCACCAGCGCGATGATACCGGTGAGTAGGGTGACGCGCCGCTCACCGGAAGTGGCTTACCCTGGCGCCATGCAGAGACTGAGCGGCCTCGACGCGAGCTTCCTGTACCTCGAGACGCCGTCCCAGGTCCTGCACGTCTGCGGGCTGCTCACCCTCGACGGCTCGACCGTCCCCGGCGGCTACAGCTTCGCGAAACTCAAGGCGCGGCTCGAAGAACGCGTCGCGCTGATCCCGGCGTTCCGCCGCAAACTGCACAATCCCCTCTGGAACCTGGGCCATCCCGTGTGGATCGAGGACGACGACTTCGACCTCGACCACCACGTGCACCGCATCGGCGTCCCGGCCCCCGGCGACCGCACCGAGCTGGCCGAGCTGTGCGCGCACATCGCCGGGCAGCAGCTCGACCGCGCGCAGCCGCTGTGGCAGCTCCACGTCATCGAAGGACTGGCCGACGGGCAGATCGCCGTGCTGCTGAAGATGCACCACGCCAGCGTCGACGGCGTGAGCGGCGCCAGCCTGATCACCCACCTCGCCGGCCTGGAGCCCGACGCGCCCGCCCCGGCGATCGAGCAGCCGCGCAACCCGGCCGCGCCCTCGCCGCTGGACCTGCTCCGCGAGGGCGCCGGGAACGTCGTGCGACGGCCCGCCGAAGTGGTCCGGCTGCTGCCCGGCCTGCTGGAGCTGGTGCCGCGGTGGCTCGGGAAAGCCCTGCGGGGCAAGGGGATGCCGATCCCGTTCACCGCGCCGCGGACGTCGCTGAACGGCACGATCACCGGGCACCGCAGCGTCGCGTTCGCCCAGCTGGACCTCGACGAGGTCAAGAGCGTCAAGAACGCCTTCGGGGTCACGGTGAACGACGTCGTGCTCGCGCTCGTCGCCGGCGCGCTGCGCGAGTTCCTCGAAGCGCGCGGTGAGCTGCCGGACGATCCGCTGGTCGCGACCGTCCCGGTCTCGGTGCACGACCGGACCGAGCGCGACCACGGCAGCAACAAGGTTTCCGCGTTCTTCGCCTCGCTCCCGACGCACCTGCCCGACCCGGCCGCGCGGGTGTTCTTCCTCGCCGAGGCCAACCGGCTCTCGAAGGACCACCACCACGACATCGACGCCGACATGCTGCAGGACTGGGCGCAGTTCTCGGCCGCGACGGCGTTCGGCCTCGCCGTGCGCGCGTACTCGGCGCTGCGCCTGGCCGAGAAGCACCCGGTGGTGCACAACCTGGTCGTCTCCAACGTGCCCGGCCCGCCGATGCCGCTGTACTTCCTCGGCGCGCGGATCACCGGCCTCTACCCGCTCGGCCCGGTCTTCCACGGCGCGGGCCTGAACGTCACCGTGCTGTCCAACGCGGGCAAGGTGCACGTCGGCCTGCTGGGCGCGCGCGAGCTGGTCAAGGACCTCTGGCCGCTCGCCGGCGCGCTGCCGGAGGCCCTCGGCCAGCTGCTCAAGGCCGCGGGCTGAGCACGACGACCGGGATCTCCCGGTCGGTCCACGCCTGGTACTTCGCGAAGTCCGCGTAGAGCTCGACCAGGCGCGGCCACAGCTCGGCGCGTTCGGCCGGCGCCGCGACGCGGGCCGTCACCGGGACGTCCCGGCGTCCCCTCAGGTGGATGCGGGTCTCGGGGTCCGCCCGCAGGTTGAAGTACCACTGCGGGTGCCGCGGCAGCCCGCCCTGCGAGGCGACGATGACGACGTCCCCGCCGGACCGCAGGTAGAGCAGCGGGGTGGTGAACCGGCGCCCGGACTTGCGGCCGCGGTGCTCCAGCAGCAGCGTCGGCACCGGCTTGCGGAACCCGGCCCCGACCCGCCAGGTGCTGCCGATCCGGCCGCCGGTCAGCTTGAAGACCGCGACCTGCGCCTTCGCGCCGTACTTCATGACCTTCGCCGTCACCGGCGAGTCGAGGCCGTCGGGTTTCTGCTCCGGCAGGCTGAAGCGTCCCATCGTGGTTCCTTCCTCAGAGGGAGTGGACGGCGGCGAGCAGGGCGGGTACCCACCGGTCGGCGGCCAGGACGCACGCGGCGTGCCCGGCCGCGACTTCGTAGGTGGCCGCGCCCGGGATCCGGCGGGCGAGCGACCGCTGGTGGTGGGGCGCGATGAACCGGTCCCGGCCGGTCACGACGACCGCCGTGGGCAGCCGCAAGGTGTGGAGCCACGGCGTCGAGTCGAACCGGCCGATCTCGTCGACGGCGACGGCGATCTCCCACGGCTTGGTCGAGCGGAACTCCCGCAGCCCCCACCGGTGGTCCTCGACGCGCCGCAGCGGGGCCGCGGGCACGACCGGCAGCTTCACGCGCTCGCGCAGCTGCCGCACCGTCCGGCCGAAGACGTCGAGCGCGACGCGCTGCCGCAGCCCGCGGCGGAAGGTGCTCGCGGTCGAGCACAGCACCAAACCGGTAACACGTTCTGGCTCGGCGCGGGCGACCAGCTGGGCGACCAGCCCGCCCATCGAGTACCCCGCGAGCGCGAACCGGCCGATGCCGAGCGCGTCCGCGACCGCGGTCACGTCCCCGGCGCAGTCGGCGAGCCGGAACTCCGGCGAGCGGATGCCCCGGCCGTGCCACCGCTGGTCGAACACGACCACGCGGTGATCACGCGCCAGCCCGGCCAGTGCCGGATACCAGGTCAGCAGGCCGGTGCAGGCCACGGAGTGCAGCAAGACGAGCGCGGGCGCGTCCCGCGGGCCGACGTCGGTGACCACCGTCCGCCCGCGGCCGGGCAGCTCGAGGGGAACCGGGTCGGGCACGCCCGCCGTGGGCGGCACGGTGACCAGCCGCCGCGTCGCCGCCATGCCGCTGCACCTCCGGGGGTTGCCGCGCCGGTCCATTCCGGCTAAGACTAGAACATGTTCCAGTATTGCGCCGAGCCGGAGGTCGGGCGTGGACTTCACCCTTGACGACACGCAGAGCGAGATCGCCGCGCTGGCCGCGAAAGTGCTCGGCGCCGAAGACGATCCCTGGCGCGCCCTCGCCGGATCGGGCTTGCTGGCGCTCGCGCTGCCCCCCGATCTCGAGGGCGACGGCCTGGGCGTCGCCGAAGTCGCGCAGGTCCTGACCGAGGTCGGCCGGGCCGCCGCGCCGGTGCCCGCGTACGCCGCGCTCGCGCTGGGCGTCCTGCCGGTCGAGACGCTCGGCACGCCCGCCCAGCGCGCGGAGTTCCTGCCGCCGGTCGCGGCCGGGGAAGGGCTGCTCACCGCGGCGCTGCACGAGCCGTCCACGCCACTGACCGCCGACCCCGCCGCCTCCGCGCGCGCGGCCAACGGGAAGTGGCTGCTCGACGGCGTGAAGACGGCGGTCCCGTACGCCGCCGAAGCCACCCGGATCCTCACGCCGGTGACCACTCCGCACGGCACCGCCGTCTACCTGGTCGACCCGCGCGCCGACGGCGTCACGCTCGTTCCCACGCGGAACTCGGCCGGGACGCCGGAGTGCACCCTGCGGCTCGACGACGTCGCCGTCGAAGAGACCGACCTGCTCTTCGACCGGGGCGCGGTCGCGGCGCTGCACCGGTTCGCGCTGGCCGGCGCGCTCGCGCTCGGCGACGGGCTGGTGGCCGGCGCCCTCGCGCTCACCGTCAAGCACGTCGGCGAACGCGCCCAGTTCGGCCGTCCGCTGGCGGCCTTCCAGGCGGTGGCGGGCCAGATCGCCGACGTCTACGTCGCCGCGCGCACCGTGCACCTCGCCGTGACGTCCGCGGTGTGGCGGCTGGCCGCCGGCCTCGACGCGGACGCCGAACTGGACATCGCCGCCTACTGGCTCGCCGAGGAAGCCCCGAAGGCGCTCGCGACCTGCCACCACCTGCACGGCGGTGTCGGCGTCGACGAAACCTACCCGCTGCACCGGTATTCGTCGGCGGTCAAGGATCTCGGCCGGGCGCTCGGCGGCGCCGCGCACCGGCTCGGCAGGCTCGGCGAACGAGTGGCGGGGTGAGCGGGATGCACGTCGAACTGACCGCGGCGCAGAAGGACCTGCGCGCGGAGCTCCGCGCGTACTTCGCCGGGCTGATCAGCCCGGAGGAACGCCGGGAAATGCGGCGGGAGCGGCACGGACCGGTGTTCCGCGAGATCGTCCGCCGGATGGGCCGCGACGGCCGGCTCGGCGTCGGCTGGCCGAAGGAGGACGGCGGGCAGGGTTTCGGCGAGATCGAGCAGCACCTGTTCGTCGACGAGGCCGCGCGCGCCGACGTCCAGCTGCCGTCGGTGACGCTGCAGACCGTCGGGCCGACGCTGCAGCAGTTCGGCACCGACGAGCAGAAGTCCTTCTTCCTGCCCAAGATCCTCGCCGGGGAGATCCACTTCGCGATCGGCTACACCGAACCGGAAGCCGGCACCGACCTCGCGGCGCTGCGGACGACGGCGGTGCGCGACGGCGACGAGTACGTCGTCAACGGCCAGAAGATCTTCACCACCGGCGGGCACGACGCCGACTACGTCTGGCTCGCCGTCCGGACCGCGCCCGACGCGCCCCGCCACAAGGGCATCTCGATCCTCATCACCGACACCAGAGATCCGGGCTACTCGTGGACGCCGATCATCACCTGCGACGGCGCCCACCACGTCAACGCGACGTACTATTCGGACGTTCGCGTGCCGGTGAACCGGCTGGTGGGCAAGGAGAACGAGGGCTGGCGGCTGATCACGACGCAGCTCAACCACGAGCGCGTGATGCTCGGACCGGCCGGGCGCATCGGCGGGATGTACGACCGCGTGCGCGCCTGGGCCGCCGCCCACGATCTGCTCGACCTCGCCGACGTGCGGGCCGTGCTGGCCGAAGCGATGGCGGTGACGCGGGTGAACGAGCTGCTGAACTGGCAGGTCGCGGTGTCTTCGGCGACCGCGCCGGTCGTGGTCGGCGACGCGTCGGCGACCAAGGTGTTCAGCTCCGAGGTGATCCAGCGGATCGGCCGGAACCTCGAAGAACTCGTCGCCCGCCACGGCGATCCGGCCGATCCGGACACCGCCGAGCTGGCCGAGTGGCTGGACGTCTGCGCCAAGCGCAACATCGTGCTGACGTTCGGCGGCGGGGTCAGTGAAATCCAACGGGAGCTGATCGCGTCGATCGGCCTGGGCCTGCCGAGGGTGCCGCGATGACCATCGAAGAAACCGCCCGGGAAATCGCCGCCCGCGGGGAGTGCGCGCCGCGCCTGGCGCGGGACCCGGTCAACCAGGCCATGGTGAACAACTGGGTCGAGGCCATCGGGGACGCCAACCCGGTCTACACCGACCCGGAGTTCGCCGCGCAGAGTGTCCACAAGGGACTGGTCGCGCCGCCCGCGATGGCGCAGGTGTGGACGATGGGCGGGCTGAACGTCCCGCGCGGCAGCGACGACCCGCTCGGCCTGATGATGGAGTTACTGGACGAAGCCGGGTTCACGTCCGTCGTCGCGACGAACTCCGAGCAGACCTACCACCGCTACCTGCGGCCGGGCGAGCAGGTGGAAGCGCGGACGAAACTGGAAGACGTCGTCGGGCCGAAGAAGACCGCGCTCGGCGAAGGCTGGTTCGTCACCACGCGGATGACCTGGTACGTCGAGGGCGAAGCCGTCGCGGAGATGATGTTCCGCGTCCTCAAGTTCCGGCCGCCCGCGCCGAAGCCGCCGGCGGCGCCGGTGCTGCGGCCGGTGATCAGCAAGGACACCGAGTTCTTCTGGGACGGTCTTCGCCGGGGCGAACTGCGCATCCAGCGCTGGGGCGAGACGCTGCGGCACCCGCCCGGCCCGATGCCGCCGGACGGCGCGCTCGACGCCAAGCCGGACTACGTCGTCGCGAGCGGCCGCGGGACGGTGTTCTCCTACGTCGTGCACCACCACCCGCCGGTGCCGGGCAAGGACCTCCCGTTCGTCGTGGCACTGGTGGAACTGGAAGAAGGGGTCCGGGTGATGGCGGAGCTGCTCGACGCCGCGCCGGAGGAAGTCCACATCGGACTGCCGGTGGTGGCCGCGTTCGTCCGGGTCGACGACGACCTGACCCTGCCCGCGTGGAAGGTGGCCCGATGACCGTCGCCGAAGGAACGGAACTGCCGCCGCTGACGATCGAGACGACACCGACGTTCGTCGTCAGCACGGCGCTGGCCACCCGCGACTTCCAGGACGTGCACCACGACCGGGACGCGGCGGTGGCGCGCGGCTCGAAGGACATCTTCCTCAACATCCTCACCGACACCGGCCTGGTGCAGCGGTTCGTCTCGGACTGGGCCGGGCCGGAGGCGCTCATCCGCTCGGTCAAGATCCGGCTCGGGGTGCCCTGCTACGCCTACGACACCTTGACCTTCACCGGCCGGGTGGTGTCCGCCGACGGCAACGACGTCGTCGTGTCGGTGTCCGGTGTGGACTCACTCGGCGAGCACGTCGCCGGCACCGTGGAGGTGACCCTCCCGTGACGCTCTCGGGCAAGGCGGCCATCGCCGGGATCGGCGCGACCGAGTTCTCGAAGGACTCCGGGCGCAGCGAACTGCGGCTGGCGGCCGAATGCATCTCGCACGCACTCGCCGACGCCGGGCTCTCGCCGTCCGATGTGGACGGACTGGTGTCGTTCACCATGGACGGCAACGCGGAGATCGCGGTGGCGCGGGAACTCGGCATCCCGGAGCTCAAGTTCTTCAGCCGCATCCACTACGGCGGCGGCGCGGCGGCGGCGACCGTGCAGCAGGCCGCGATGGCGGTGGCGACCGGGGTCGCGGACGTCGTCGTCGCGTACCGGGCGTTCAACGAGCGCTCGGGGATGCGGTTCGGCCAGGTGTCCCCGGCCGCGGCCGGCCAGGTGAACTCGTCGGGGGTGGACAACGCTTTCCACTACCCGATGGGCATCGCGACCCCGGCGGCCACCGTGGCGATGGTCGCGCAGCGCTACCTCCACGACTACGGCGCGACCAGCGAGGACTTCGGCCGCGTGGCGGTGATCGACCGCAAGCACGCGGCGACCAACCCGAACGCGTGGTTCCACGAGCGGCCGATCACCCTGGAGCAGCACCAGGCGTCGCGCTGGGTGGCCGAGCCGCTGCACCTGCTCGACTGCTGCCAGGAGAGCGACGGCGGCGTCGCGCTGGTCGTCACCAGCGTGGAGCGCGCCCGCGACCTCGCGCGGCCGGCGGCGGTGATCGCCGCGGCGGCCCAGGGGAGCGGGCCGGACCAGTACGTGATGACCAGCTACTACCGCGACGACCTGGCCGCGCTGCCGGAGATGGGCGTCGTCGGGCGGCAGCTGTGGGGCCAGTCCGGGCTCGGACCGTCCGATGTGGACGTCGCGGTGCTGTACGACCACTTCACGCCGTACGTCCTGATGCAGCTGGAGGAGCTGGGCTTCTGCGGCCGCGGCGAGGCGAAGGACTTCATCGCCGGCGGCGCGCTGGAACTCGACGGCGCGCTGCCGCTCAACCCGCACGGCGGCCAGCTCGGCGAGGCCTACATCCACGGCATGAACGGCATCGCCGAAGGCGTCCGGCAGGTCCGCGGCACGGCGGTCAACCAGGTCACCGGCGCGTCCCGGGTGCTGGTCACGGCGGGCACGGGCGTGCCGACCAGCGGACTCATCCTGACGGGTGACTGAGGCGTCACCTCATTGACGGCTGGTGCGCGGCCGTCGTGGGTGTCACGGTGGAGACATCACCCACGACGGAGAGTGAGGACAGCGCGCGATGGTCGTCGACTGGGCGCTCATGGCGGTGTTCGCGGCCCTGGCGCTGCCGTGCGTGCTGCGGCTGGTCCGCCTCGACTACGCGCGGCTGGGCCACGGCCTCCGCCACGGCGACCTGGCCGAGCTGCTGCTGGTGGTCGCGATGGTGGCGATGGTCTCCCCGGTCGGCGGCCCGATTCCGGCGGCGGGCTGGCAGGCGGTGCTGGTGCTGACGACGGGCTGGTTCACGGCGGCCTGGTGGCGGGGGCGCTCCTGCGCCCACCACGCCCTCTCGGCGGCGGCGATGTTCTACATGGTGACGGCGATGCCGCACCCGGGCACGCACGGCCCGTGGCTGACGATGTCCACAATGGACACCCGGCTGGCCCTGCCGCTGCCGGCGGTGGCGGCGGCGGGGTATTTCGTGGCCGACGCGGTCCGCACGGGGGTGATCGCCCTCCGCGGCACGGCGACGACGGCCGGACACGCTTCACCCGCAATCGGCGGCGCGGCGACGGTGGCCGACTCCGGGCACGCCTCGCGCCCGATCGGCGGCACAGCCGGGCAGGCCCCGCATGCGATCGGCGGCGCGGCCGGGCAGGCCCCGCATGTGATGGGCGGCACGGCCGGGCAGGCCCCGTATGCGATCGGCGGCACAGCCGGGCAGGCCCCGCATGCGATCGGCGGCACAGCCGGGCAGGCCCCGCATGCGATCGGCGGTACAGCCGGGCGAGCCCTGCGGGCGATCGGCGGCGCGACCGGGCAGGCACCGCATGCGACCGGGCATGCCCTGCACTCGATCGGTGGCACGGCGACCGCCGCCGGCTCCGGGCACGCTTCGCGCGCGATCTGCCGGGTGGCGATGGGCGCCGGCATGGGCTACCTGCTCCTCGCCTCGGCACTCTGACGCCCGCGGGCTCGTGAGTGGGAAACAGTGTTCCAACCCTGTTTCCCGCTCGCGACCCGCGCGGATCAGGTGGTGAGGCGGCGGACCTCGCCCAGGGGGCTGTCCTCGGCGGCCGGCAGGGCGGTGGCCGGGTGGGTGAGCGTCCACTGGGTCGCCGTCGCGATGTCGTTCTTCAGCGCCGTGATCAGGTCCTCGGCCGAGGAGTACTTCTCCTGGTCGCGCAGGTGCGAGCCGAGCCACACCACGAGCGTCTCGTCGTAGAGGTCGCCGGTGAAGTCGAGGAGGTGGGCCTCCAGCAGGCGGTAGCCGTCCGCGCCGTAGTACGTCGGGCGGCGGCCGACCGAGATCGCGGCCGGGATGGGGGTTCCGTCGGCTCGGCGGACCCAGCCCGCCCACACGCCGTCGCCCACGGAGCCGTCCTGGTCGCGCAGGGCGATGTTGGCCGTGGGAAAGCCCAGCTCACGGCCGCGCTTGTCGCCCGATTCGACCGTTCCCCGCACCACGAAGTATTCCGGCATCGCGTTCCGTCCTCCCGAGTCGCTCCCCTCCACGGTAGCGGGCGCGCGGGCGGGGGTTCAGAGCGTGGACAGCACCGTGTCCGCCAGCACGGGGGCGTCGTCGCGCTCGGCCGCCGACGTCGTGACCAGCAGCCTGCCGTCCTCGCGCCACACGCGGATCCGCAGCGTCTCGCCGGGGAAGACCACGCCGGCGAACTTCGTCGCGAACGACGCCACGCGGGCCGGGTCGCCGTCGAGGAACTCGTCGACCAGCACCCGCGCGACGATCCCGTACGTGCACAGCCCGTGCAGGATCGGCCGGTCGAAGCCCGCCGCCTTGGCGAACTCGGGGTCGGCGTGCAGCGGGTTGCGGTCGCCGCACAGCCGGTACAGCAGCGCCTGTTGCGGCAGCGTCGGCGTCTCGAGCACGACGTCGGGCTCGCGCGAAGGCCACTCGATGCGGTCCGACGGACCCCGCGAGCCGCCGAACCCGCCTTCGCCGCGGGCGAAGATGCTCGACCGGGCCGTCCACAACGGACTCCCGTCGGACGAGGTCACCGCGACCTCCTGGACGACCACCGCGGCCTTGCCCTTGTCGTACACGTCCGCGACCCGCGAGCGGGCCACGGCTTTGCCGGACACCGGGATCGGCCGGTGCAGGGTGATCTCCTGCTTGCCGTGCAGCACCTTCGCCAGGTCGATCTCCACACCGGGGAACGACACCGCCGGCGGCTCGAACACGCGCAGGTTGGCCGCGACCGTCGCGAACGTCGGCAGCACCACCAGGTCCCGCTCGTAGGTGTAGCGCAGCTCACCGGGCCCCGCGCCCAGCGCCAGGTGGTAGAGCAGCACGTCCGACGACGTCCAGGCGAAGCTCACCTCGCCGATCTCGGCGCCGATCGCGACGTCGGGGTTGATGGGCACGCGGGCTCCTATTCGTAGCTGATCGAGACGTCGTCGGTGACCGGGAGCGACTGGCAGGCCAGCACGATGCCGTCCGCCATGTCCTCGGCGTCGAGGACCTCGTTGTGCAGCATCTTCACCTCGCCCGAGACCACCCGGCACGCGCACGCGCTGCATTGTCCCTCACGGCAGGAGTACGGCGCGTCCATGCCCGCGGCCAGCAGGTGGTCGAGGAGCTTGCGCTGCCGCGGCCACGCCATCGACCGCGTGTCACCGTCCAGCGAAACGGTCAGCGACGCCGGTGCTTCGCCGGACTCCGGCTCTTCCTCGGCGACGACGTCCTCGAACGGGTTTCCGGTCAGCGACGTGAACTTCTCGACGTGCACCCGGTCCCGGGGCACGCCGAGCTGCCCGAGCGCCTCCCGCACGGCGGCCATGAACGGCGCCGGCCCGCAGAGGAACGCCTCGTGCGACGTGTACGCCGACGCCAGCCCGCGCAGCTGCGAGACGTCCGGCAGGCCCTGGACGCTTTCCAGCCAGTGCACGACGACCAGCCGGTCGCCGTGGCGCTTGGCCAGCGACGCCAGCTCGCCCGCGAAGATGACCGAGTTCTCGTCGCGGTTCGCGTAGACCAGCACGACCCGCCCGGATCCGGTCTCCAGCGCCGTTTTGAGGATGGCCATCACCGGCGTGATGCCGCTGCCACCGGCGAACAGCAGGAAGTCTTCGTCCACCGACGCCGGGCAGAACACGCCCGCCGGCGCCAGCACGTCGACCTGCATCCCGGGCCGCAGCGAGGAACAGACCCAGCTCGACCCGAAGCCGCCGTCGGTGCGCTTGACCGTCACCTGCACGCGGTTCTCGTGCGGCGCGCTCGACAGTGAGTAGCAGCGTGCCACCGAACCCGTCCGGTCACTGGGGATCCGCAGCGTCAGGAACTGCCCGGCCGTGTAGGAAAAGGCCGCAGCGTGTTCGGGCGGGACCTCGAAGACCACCGACCGCGCGTCCGGCGTCTCGACGACGACGTCGGCGACCGTCAGTGTGTAGACCCGCTCAGCCATCGGCCACCGCCAGCGTGCCGTCGCGCACGGCGTCGCCGATGCTGTCGGCCAGTTTCGGGCACGTGTCGAGCAGCGCCGAAGGACCGTCCGCGTCGGCGAACACCGGGCACGTCTCGGCGGGCCGGGACGTCCACTGGATGCTCGTGTGCTGGATGCTGTTCTTCTTCACCAGCACGCACGTCCCGCAGCTGCGGCATTCGTGCGGTCGCAGCCCGCCCGCGAGGAACTCGGTCTGCTCGGCGGTGGTCACACTTCCGCCTCGGTCTTCCGGCGGGCCAGGTTCTCCGCCACCTCGGCCGCCCACGCCTCGTTCGCCTTCGAAGTGTCCACTTCGAACTCGAAGCGCCGGGTCATGTCCTCGGTGACGTCGGCCGCGTCGACGTAGAATTGCTGGTACCAGCGGCGAAGCTGGTAGACCGGACCGTCCTCTTCGCACAGCAGCGGGTTGTCGATCTGCGTCTTGTGCTTCCAGATCTCGACGTCCTGCAGGAAGCCGGCGCCGATGCCCTTGGCCAGCTTCGCCGCGATCTTGTCCGCGTGCTCGTCGGTGAGCCCGTGCTGCTTCTTGACCTTCATCCCGTACTGCAGCACGAACGACGTCGGCGTCACGGGGTAGTGGCAGTTGATGAGCACGCTCTCGATTTCGTAGCCCTGGAACGAGTTCACCAGCTTGTTGATCATGTAGGACGGCCCGAAGTACGACGCCTCCGAGCGCAGCAGGTTGTCCTCGCCGCCGTAGTTCGACGCCATGCCCATGTCCGGGCGGCCCTTGGTGTTGAGGTACTGCGTGGCGATGTGGCCTTCGAAGACGTTCTTGAAGTACGTCGGGTAGGCGTAGTGAATGTAAAAGAAGTGCGCCATGTCGACGACGTTGTCGATGATCTCGCGGCAGTTGGACCCGTCGATGAAGATCGAGTCCCAGGTCCAGTTGCTCCACTCGGGACTGTCGGCCGCTTCGATCTCCGGGATGGCGAGCTCGTCCGGCGGCGGGTGGCCCTCCGGGTCGTGCCACACCATGAGCTGGCCGTTCCGCTCCAGCGCCGTCCACGACCGCGTCCGCGCGCGCAGCGGAACCCGCTTGGCGTAGGGGATCGAGACGCACTTGCCCTTGCCGTTCCAGCGCCAGTCGTGGAACGGGCACGCGACCTCGTCGCCCTTCACGCTGCCCTGGGTGAGGTCCCCGCCCATGTGCCGGCAGTAGCCGTCGAGGACGTTGAGGCCGCCCTTCGAGTCGGCGAAGACCACGAGTTTCGTGCCGAACGCCGTGACGGCGTGGGGTTTCCCGTCGCGGAACCGCTCGGCCAGGCCGAGGCAGTGCCAGCCGCGGGCGAACCGGGCCGGCGGCTCACCGGCGTAGATCGTGCGTACGGACTCCTGCGTCATCGCTCGCCTCCCGTGGTGCCTTGATCTTCGTTCGCCAGCCGCGTCGCCGCAAGGTAGCCGAACACCATGGCCGGGCCGATGGTCGCGCCCGGGCCGGCGTAGGTCCGGCCCATCACGGCCGCGCTGACGTTGCCCGCGGCGGACAGCCCGGGCACCACCGAGCCGTCCTCGCGCAGCACGCGTGCCTGTTCGTCGGTGCGCAGCCCGCCCTTCGTGCCCAGGTCGCCGGGCACGATCTTCACCGCGTAGTACGGAGCCTTGTCGAGCGGGCCGAGGCTGGGGTTGGGTTTGTTGCGCGGGTCGCCGTAGTAGTGGTCGTACTTGCTGACCCCGCGCCGGAAGTCTTCGTCGACGCCGGTGCGGGCGAAGCCGTTGAACCGGGTCACCGTGGCTTCGAGCGCGTCGGCCGGCACCTCGATCTTCGCCGCCAGCCCGGCCAGCGTCGACGACTTCGCCGCGATCCCGGCCTTGAACCAGCGGCCGGGCAGCGGCTGGCGCGGCCCGATGCCGGTGAACATGTAGCGGTCCTTGTAGCGCTGGTCGAACAGCAGCCAGGTCGGGATGTGCTCGCCGGGCCCGTCGCCGTCGCCGTACATCGCGTGCACCGCCTCGACGTACGGCGCGGACTCGTTGACGAACCGCTCGCCGCGCGCGTCGACCATGATGCTGCGCGGGCGCGACCGCTCGGCCAGCGCGAACCAGGGGCCGCCGGTGAGCGGCAGCGTCGGCCCCCACCAGGCGTCGTCCATCAGGTCGAGCGCCGCGCCGAGCTGGATGCCGGCGGTGATGCCGTCGCCGGTGTTGGCGGCGGCGCCGACGGTCCAGTCGACGCCGATCGGCGCGCGCTGGTACTTCTCGCGCATCTCCAGGTTCTGCTCGAAGCCGCCGCTGGCGAGGATCACGCCGCGCCGGGCCCCGACGACGCCGTCCGGGGTGACGACCCCGGTGACACGCTCGCCCTCGACCCGCAGGTCGACCAGCGGCGTGTTCAGCCGGACGTCGACGCCCGCCCTGGTCAGGCCCACCCGCAGGCCGGCCGCAAGCGCTTGCCCCATGCTGAGCAGCCGCTGCCCGCGGAGCTTCCCCGCGATCCACTGGACGCCCAGCGAAAGCAGCCGGGCGCTGCCGCGCGGGTGCCGGGCCAGGAGGCTCAGCCAGCGGTAGTCGGCCTGGGTGATCGGCACGCCGAGCGGGGGAGCGCTGTACGGCGGTTCGAGGTGGGCCAATTCGGCGCCGAGCAGCTTGCCGTCGAAGGCCATCGGCTCGACCGACCGGCCGCCGGGCCGCCCGCCGGGCGCTTCGGGGTGGTAGTCGCTGTAGTCGCGCACCCACCGGAACTTCAGCGGCGTGTGGTCGCAGACGAACTTCAGCACCTCGGGGCCGTGGCCGAGGAACGCGTCCCGCCGGACGGCCGGCACGACGTCGCCGACGATCGAGGCCAGGTACTCACGAGCCCGCTCGGGCGGTTCGTCGATCCCGGCGGCGCGCAGAGCGTGGTTGCCTGGCAGCCAGACCCCGCCGCCGGAGCGGGCGGTCGAGCCACCGAAGCAGGCCGCCTTTTCGAGGACTACGACGCTCAGACCGCGGTGAGCCGCGGCCAGCGCGGCGGTCATCCCGGCGGCGCCACTGCCGACGACGACGACGTCGAACTGCTCCGTCATGCCACCTCACTGTGTCGATGGTTACCGATCCGGCCGACAGCCACGGCGGAACAGCTGCCGGTGAGCGGGTCGCCACCGGTCTGCACCCGCCTGCTTTTCGGCCGTATCGGTAACGTGTTCCACAAGACGAGTATCCAGTTGAGAGACGCTTTCGGTCACCATAGACGAGAACGTGTTTCAGTTCTAGGGTACCGACCATGGACGAACTCGTCGCGGACGTGGTCATCGTGGGGCTCGGAGCGGCCGGCGCCTGCGCCGCCCTCGAAGCGGCCGACGCGGGAGCCGACGTCGTCATCGTCGAGCGGTTCGACGGCGGTGGCGCCAGCGCGGTCAGCGGGGGCGTGGTCTACGCGGGCGGCGGGACCGCCCAGCAGCTCGACGCCGGCGTCGACGACTCGGTCGACGCCATGTACGCCTACCTGCGGCTCGAGGCCGGCGACGTCGTCGCCGAAGGGACGTTGCGGCGGTTCTGCGAGGGCAGTCGCGAGATGATCACCTGGCTGGAAGGCAACGGCGTGCCGTTCGAAGGCAGCCTGTGCCCGTACAAGACGTCGTATCCGAGCGATGCCCACTACCTGTACTACTCCGGCAGCGAGGCCGCCGGCGGCTTCCGCGACGCGGCGAAGCCCGCCCCGCGCGGTCACCGCGTCAAGGGGCCCGGGACCTCGGGAAAGCTGCTGATGACCCGGCTCAAGGAAGCCGTGGCGAAGCGCGGGATCCGAGTCCTGCCGCAGACACGCGTGCGCTCGCTGGCCCAGGAGGACGGTCGCGTCACCGGGGTCGTCGCCGACACGCTGCGCGACGCGCCCGCCGGGGTGCGGGCCCGGCACCGGCGGCTCGCGCAGTACGCCGCGAAGCCCGGGATCTACGTGCCGTCGCTGCGCCGGTCGCTGCACCGGCGGGTCGCGCGCCTCGAACGGCAGCACGGCCGTGAGCTGCGGATTTCCGCCCGGCGCGGGGTCGTGCTCGCCGCGGGCGGGTTCATCGCGAACCGCGAGCTGGTGCGTGAACACGCGCCGGCGTACCGCGGCGGGCTCCCGCTCGGCACCTCCGCCGACGACGGATCGGGCATCCGCCTCGGCGTCGAGGCCGGCGGGGTTACCGGCGAGCTCGGCCGGATCTCCGCGTGGCGGTTCATCACCCCGCCCAGCGCGTTCCTCGGCGGGATCATCGTGGACGCCGCGGGCCGCCGGGTCATCGACGAATCCCGGTACGGCGCCGCGGTCGGGGAGAAGCTCATCGAGGAGCACGGGGGCCGGGGCTGGCTGCTCGTCGACGCGCCGGTCGTGGCCGACGCCCGCCGGGACACGAAGGCGCAAAGCCAGTGGTTCCAGGGCCTCCAGCTGCGGTACCTGCTGCGCCGCGGCCGCGTGACCGGCGCGACGGTCGAAGAGGTGGCGCGCAAGGCCGGCGTCGACCCGCAGGGGCTGCGCGCCAGCGTCGAGGCTTACCACGGCGATCGCGATCCGGTGGGCAAGCCCGCCGAGTTCGCGCGGCGCCTGGCGCACCCGCCGTACTCGCTCATCGACATCTCGGTACGGCCGAACCTCGGCTACCCGACGCCGATGCTGACCCTCGGCGGCCTGGTCGTGGACGAGGACACCGGCGCGGTGCGGAACGCGGCGGGGGCGCCGATCCCGGGCCTCTACGCCGCCGGGCGCACCGCCGTGGGAATCTGTTCCAGGTCCTACGTGAGCGGTCTGTCCCTGGCCGACTGCGTGTTTTCCGGCCGCAGGGCGGGGATCAACAGCGCGCTGGCGCAGGGTGTTCTCGACAAAAACGAGAACGTGTTCTAGTCTTGGCGCAGTGAACGCGAGAGAGGACTGCGCATGAACGAGCAGGTGATCGCCGGGGTCCGGGACCTCCTGCCGGTCCTGCGGGAACGGGCCCAGGACACCGAGGACGCGCGGAACGTCCCCGAGGAGTCCGTGAAGGCCCTGCAGGAGACCGGGTTCTTCAAGATGCTGCAGCCGAAGTCCTTCGGGGGCCTCGAAACCGACCCGGTGAGCTTCTACACCGCGGTCAAGCTGATCGCGAGCGCGTGCGGGTCCACCGGCTGGGTCGCCTCCATCCTCGGCGTCCACCCGTGGCACGTGGCGCTGTTCGACCAGCAGGCCCAGCAAGAGGTCTGGGGCGCGGACCAGGACGTGCGGATCTCGTCGTCGTACGCGCCCATGGGCAAGGCCGAGGTCGTCGAAGGCGGCTACCGGCTCTCCGGCCGCTGGAGCTTCTCCTCCGGCTCCGGCCACTGCACGTGGGTGCTGCTCGGGGGACCCGCGTTCAAGGACGGCAAGCCGGTCGACTTCTGCACCTACCTGCTGCCCATCGCGGACTACGCGATCGTGGACGTCTGGGACACCGTGGGCCTGCGCGGCACGGGGTCGAACGACATCGTCGTCGAGGACGTCTTCATCCCGCAGCACCGGGCGCTCAGCTTCATCGCGACGTCGAAGTGCAAGGTGCCGGGCCAGGCGATCAACCCCGGGCCGCTGTACCGGCTGCCGTACGGTTCGGTGCACCCGTCCACGATCACCGCGCCGATCATCGGCATGGCCCAAGGCGCCTACGACGCGCACGTCGAGCACCAGCGCAAGCGCGTGCGGGCCGCGTACGCCGGTGAACAGTCCAAAGAGGACCCGTTCGCCAAGGTGCGGATCGCCGAGGCGGCCAGCGAAATCGACGCGGCGTGGCTGCAGCTGACCCGCAACATCGAGGAGCTGTACGAACTGGCCGAGCGCGAGGAGCGGCTGCCCACCGATCTCCGGCTGCGCGTCCGGCGCGACCAGGTGCGCGGCACCGAACGCGCGATCGCCGCGATCGACCGGCTCTTCGAGAACTCCGGCGGCCGGGCGATCCAGCGCGGCACGCCGATCCAGCGCTTCTGGCGCGACGCGCACGCGGGCCGGGTGCACGCGGCGAACGACGCCGAGCGCGCCTACGTCATGTTCGGCACCGGCGCCTTCGGGCTCCCCGTCGAGAACGCGATGTACTGATGGCCGCTCCGGAAGGCAAGTACGTCCGTGCGGGTTCGCTGAACCTGCACTACCACGAAGCGGGCGCCGAGCACGCCGAGACGGTCATCCTGCTGCACGGCGGCGGGCCCGGCGCGTCGGCGTGGAGCAACTTCGGGCGCAACCTGCCGGAGTTCGCCAAGCACTACCGGACGATCGCCGTCGACCAGCCCGGGTTCGGCCGCTCCGACAAGCCGACCGAGCACCCGCAGTACTTCCGGCACAGCGCGGACGCCGTCGCCGGGCTGATGGACGCACTGGGGATCGAGCGCGCCCACTTCGTCGGCAATTCCCTCGGTGGCGGCGCGGCGGTCCGGCTGGCGCTGAACCACGGCAAGCGCGCCGGGCGGCTGGTGCTGATGGGGCCGGGCGGGCTGAGCGTCAACCTGTTCGCGCCGGACCCCACCGAAGGCGTCAAGAACCTCGGCCGCTTCGCGGCCCACCCCAGCCGTGAGCGCATGGAAGCGTTCCTGCGCATCATGGTCCACGACCAGAAGCTGATCACCGACGAGCTGATCGACGACCGCTTCGCCGCGGCGAACACCCCGGAGTCCCTGGCCGCGATGCGCGCGATGGGGATGTCGTTCGCCCAGCCCGGAACCTACGAAGAAGGCATGCTCTGGCGCGAAGCCCACCGGCTGCGCCAGCGCGTGCTGCTGGTCTGGGGCCGCGAGGACCGCGTCAATCCCTTGGACGGCGCGCTGGTGGCGTGCAAGACGATTCCGCGCGCGCAGCTGCACGTGTTCGGCGGCTGCGGGCACTGGGCCCAGCTGGAGAAGTTCGACGAGTTCAACCGGCTGGCCCTCGACTTCCTCGGGAGTTCCTGATGGGCATCCGGTCACTGGGCTACCTGCGCGTCGAAGCCACCGACATGGCCGCGTGGCGCGAGTACGGGCTCAAGGTGCTCGGCATGGTCGAAGGCAGCGGCACCGACCCGGACGCGCTTTACCTGCGCATGGACGACTTCCCGGCACGGCTGGTCGTCTCACCCGGTTCCGCCGACCGGCTGGCCGTCACCGGGTGGGAAGCCGCGAACGCCGGCGAACTGGCCGAGATCCGGTCCCGGTTGGACAGTGCGTCCGTGCCGTACAAGGAGGGCACGCCCGACGAACTCGCCGACCGGCGCGTCGACGAGCTGATCAGCTTCGACGACCCGTCCGGCAACACCCAGGAGGTGTTCCACGGCGTCGCGCTGCAGCACCGGCGCGTGGTGAGCCCGTACGGCCACAAGTTCGTGACCGGCGAGCAGGGTCTCGGGCACGTCGTTTTGTCCACAAAGGACGACGAGGCGTCGCTGCGGTTCTACCGGGACGTCCTCGGCTTCCGGCTGCGCGACTCGATGCGCCTGCCACCGCAGCTGGTCGGCCGTCCCGCCGACGGCGCGCCCGCGTGGCTGCGCTTCTTCGGCTGCAACCCGCGCCATCACAGCCTGGCGTTCCTGCCGATGCCCACGCCGAGCGGGATTGTGCACCTGATGGTGGAGGTGGAGAACACCGACGACGTCGGCCTGTGCCTCGACCGCGCGATCCGCCGCAAGGTCCCGATGTCGGCCACCCTCGGCCGGCACGTCAACGACCTGATGCTCTCCTTCTACATGAAGACCCCGGGTGGCTTCGACGTCGAGTTCGGGTGCGAAGGCCGCCAGGTCGACGACGACAACTGGATCGCTCGCGAAAGCACCGCGGTTTCGTTGTGGGGACACGACTTCTCGGTCGGTGCGCGGCCGCCCGGGTCATGACCGCGATGGCGGTCGACCAGGCCGGCTTCCGCAGCGTGCTCGGGCACTTCTGCACGGGAGTCACGGTGGTCACCGGCCGGGACGGCGACACTCTCGCCGGGTTCGCCTGCCAGTCGTTCGCCGCGTTGTCGCTGGATCCGCCGCTGGTGCTGTTCTGCCCGGCCCGGACTTCGCGGACCTGGCCGGTTCTCGCCGCGGCGGGGCGGTTCGCCGTCAACGTGCTGGCGGAGGACCAGCAGGAGATCAGCGCGGTGTTCGGTGCCCGGGGTGCGGACAAGTTCGCCCGGGTCGCCTGGACGCCGGCCCCGTCCGGGGCGCCGCTGCTCGACGGCGCGCTGACGTGGATCGACTGTTCTCTCGAGGCGGTGCACGAGGCGGGGGACCACTACGTCGTGATCGGCCGGGTCACGGCGTTGGGTGCGCCTTCGGAGGCGCGGCCGCTGCTGTTCCACCGGGGCCGTTACGCGGTGACCGAGCCGGCGCGGGACGCACTGGCGGCGCTGATGCCGTGGCCCCGCCCGGACGACTGGCTCTGACCGGCGGCCACGGTTGCCGCCCGCTGCGCTCGGGTGCGCGGGCCGGGGTTCCGGTTCGAGGCGGGCTGCACCCCGCGGCCCGTTTCCCGTAACGGGCGCCGAGGTGCGCGCGACTTTCCCGGAGTCGTCGCCCGAGGAGGAGCTCGTGCAGTGGTGCGGTTTCCCGGCCGCCGAGGTCGAATTCGGCCCGGCCGGTGAGCTCGTCGGGGACCGGGGTGCGGCCGTTCGGGAGCTGGCCGGCGCCCCGGGCGTCACCGATCTCGTCGTCCTCTGCCACGGCTGGAACGACGGTCACCTGGTCGCGCGCCTGCTCTGCTCGGCCCTCGCCGGGTCGATGCGGTCGGTCGGCGGGGCCGGGCGGGGGATCGCCCTCGTCGGCGTGCTGTGGCCGTCGCGGAAAACCGCCGGGCCGGACGCCGGGCTGCCGGAGCGGCTCGATCTGCTGCGGGACCTCGTGCCCGGCCAGCGGCTCACCATCGACGCCGCCGCCGACCTGGTCCCGGCGCTGCCGGTCCGCGCCACCGCGCGCACCGCGTTCGCCGCCGCGCTGCTGTCGGTCGCCACCCGCGGCGCGGACGACCACGAAGACGCCTCCACGCAGCTGTTCACCCTCCCCGGCGGCACCGTCATGGACCGCCTCGGGAAGGCCGCGGCGACGCACCTGCTCGACTTCCTCGCCTGCTACGAGCTCAAAGCCCGCGCGGACGAGGTGGGCGTCCGCGGGCTCGCGCCGCTGCTGGCGACGTCGCCCGGCGGGCCGCAGATCCACCTCGTCGGCCACAGCTTCGGCGCGCGGCTGGTGACGGCGGCCGCCGGCTCGCTCCCGGCCGGCTCGCTGGCGACGCTCACCCTGCTGCAGGCCGCGTTTTCCCACTTCGGCTTCGCCGCGGACTGGGGCGGCGGCCGCGCGGGCGTGTTCCGCCACGTGCTGGACGAGCGGGTCGTGCGCGGGCCGATCCTGGTCACGCACTCCGCCGCCGATTTCGTCGTCGGCGTCCCGTACGCGATCGCGGCCCGGATCGGGGACGCGCCGTACGGCGCCATGGGCCACGACGGCGCGCAGCGGACCGCCGAAGCCGTCACCACGGAGCTGGTCCCGGTGACCGGGACCTACCGCTGGCGGCCGGGCGTGCCGCACAACCTCCGCGCGGACCGCTTCGTGCGGAGCCACACCGACGTCACCGGACGGGAAATCGCTCACGCGCTGTGCTCGGCGATCGCGGCGAGTTAGCACGACCGGGTGGTTGTGCACCGGTTCACAGGTGGGCCGCATCCCATTCGCGAGAAAAAGTCGAGCCCCTGCGCGCACACTGTTATCGAGATGACGTCTTCTGGGAGGAGTGAGTCGCGCATGCGCAGGCCCAGCGGACGGATCGCCCGGTTCCGGCGCCGGTTGCACCCCGGGCGCAACCCGCTGGCGCGCACGGGCGACCGGTTCGAGTCCCTCCTGCTCCTCCTGGTGATCGCCGGCGCGCTGCTGGCCGTGCCGTTCGCGGCGGCGTTCGGCTCCGAGACCTACGCCGCGCAGACCACCCGCGCCGAGCAGGAGCGCACGACCCGCCACCCGGCGACGGCGGTCTCCCTCGCCGCGGCGCCCAGCCAGACCTACAGCACCGACGGCGCCGGCGCCCCGGCCGACCAGACGACGGTCCAGGCCGCCTGGTTCGACACCCGCGGCGCCCGCCACACCGGCGACGTCCTCGCCGACGCGGGCAGCCCGGCCGGCACCCGCGTGTCCGTCTGGCTCGACCAGCGCGGCGAACTGACTGCGGAGCCGCTGTCCCCGTCGACGTCGGCGGCCGACGGCGTCTTCGCGGCGATCCTGCTGTGGGTCGCGATCACGGGCTCCCTGGCCGGTTTGTACGGCGCCGGCCGGTTCGTCCTGGGCCGCCTCCACTCGGCGGCGTGGGACCGCGCGTGGGCCGAAACCCGGCACGACACCCGGTTCTGATCACTTCCAGCGGAAGTGCACGAACACCCGGCCGAAGTTGTCCTTGTCCTTCTCGACCCGGTGGTAGAGCGCCTTGACGTCCTTGCGCTCGAGGAACCGCAGCACGTGCTTCTTCAGCTGACCCGACCCCTTGCCGGGGATGATCTCGACGAGCGGCGCCTTCTTGGCGACGGCCTCGTCGATGACCGCGCGCAGGGCCCGGTCGATCTCGCCGCCGCGGTTGTAGATGTCGTGCAGGTCCAGCTTGAGCTTCACACGCGCTCCCGTGCTCGGCCGACGCCCGCGGCCCCTCGGGCGCGCTCGTCAGGTCGGTCTCCCGCCCATCCTCACCCGTGGTGCCCGCGCGCGGCAACGCCCGTTCGCCCGCCGGTCACAGTGCCTGCCACCAGCCGTCCACCGGTGGGGGTGCCGTGACGTCGATGCGCTCGCCCGGGCGGGGGATCGCCAGGTCCAGGTCGGCCGCCTTCGCTTCGCGCCACACGCGGTCCGCCGGCTCGCCCCACGGGTGCATCGCCAGCTGGAACGTCGCCCAGTGCACCGGGACCAGCAGCTTCGCGCGGACGTCGAGGCCCGCCGCGACGCCTTCCTCCGGTGTCATGTGGATGTCCGGCCACAGCGGGGCGTACGCGCCGATCTGGATCAGCGCCGCGTCGAACGGGCCGAGTTCGGTGCCGGTCTTCGCGAAGCCGTCGAAGTAGCCGGTGTCGCCGCTGTAGAACACCCGGTGGGACGGGCCCAGCAGCGCCCACGACGTCCACAGTGTGCCGTCGTTGGAGATGCCGCGGCCGGAAAAGTGCTGGGCCGGCGTCGCCACGAAGCGGACACCCGCCACCTCGGCCTCTTCGTGCCAGTCGAGTTCGATGATCCGGGCGGCCGGCACGCGCCAGCGTTCCAGGTGCGCGCCGACCCCGAGCGGGACCAGGAACGGCGCCGTCGTCGACGTCACCAGCTCGCGGATGGTGGCCAGGTCCAGGTGGTCGTAGTGGTCGTGGGAGATGACGACCGCGTCGACCCGGCCGACGCCCGACAGCGGCACCGGCGGTTCGTGCAGCCGGCGCGGGCCGGCGAACGCCGCGGGGGACACGCGCTCGCTCCACACCGGGTCCAGCAGCACGCGGGCGCCGTCGAGCTCGACCAGCGTGGACGCGTGGCCGTACCAGGTCAGGTGCACGCCCTCGGCCGAGTCGACCGGGGCCGCCGCGACCAGCGGGACCGCGCCGCCCGGTTTGCGCAGTTCGCGGTGCTCGCCGAAGAACATCTCGCGGAAGATGGTCCGCATCGACGCCGCCGTCATCGGGTGGCGCGGGGCGACGTTGCGGAACACCTTGCCGTCGAACTGCGGCGAAGAGCGCATCCGCTCGGCTCGCGCCCCGGACGCCTTCGCGCCGAACGCCGCCGGCAGGTCCCGCAGGGCCGCGATCGTCTTCCTCATGACCCGAGTCTACGAACGGTTCCTGAGAGGGGCCCCAGCTTCATGCAGGTGGGTGAGGGCCTGCCGGTAGGACTCGACCAGGCTCGTCTGCAGGTAGGGGACACCGAGCTCGGCGCAGTAGGCCTGGACGATCGGCTGCGCCCGCCGCAGGTGCGGCGACGGCATGCTGGGGAACAGGTGGTGCTCGATCTGGTAGTTGAGGCCGCCGAGCGCGACGTCGGTGACGAGGCCGCCGCGGACGTTGCGGGACGTCAGCACCTGCTTGCGCAGGAAGTCCAGCCCGGCTGGCCCGGTCAGCGTCGGCATGCCCTTGTGGTTCGGCGCGAAGATCGACCCCATGTAGACACCCCACAGTCCTTGGTGGACGGCGAAGAACAGCAATGCCATGCCGGGGGAGAGGACGGTGAACAGCGCGCCGAAGTACAGGACGTGGTGCGCGACGAGCAACGCGGCCTCGGTCTTGCGGTGGCGCAGTCCCGGCTTGCGCACCGCGCGGATCCCCGACCAGTGCAGGTTCAGCCCTTCGAGGGTGAGCAGCGGGAAGAACAGGAACGCCTGGTAGCGCCCGATGAACCGGGCCACCCCGCGGCTGGCGCGCGCCTGGTCCTTCGACCACACCAGGATGTCCGGGTCGACGTCGGGGTCGAGCTCCTCGTGGTTCGGGTTGGCGTGGTGGCGGGTGTGCTTGTCCATCCACCAGCCGTAGCTCATCCCGACCCCGAGGTTGCCCGCCACCATCCCGGCGACCTCGGTCGGCCGGCGGCGCCGGAACACCTGCTTGTGCGCGAGATCGTGGGAGAGCAGCGCGATCTGCCCGAACATGACGGCGGTGAACGCCGCGACGGCGAGCTGCCACCACGAGTTCCCGAGGAAGGCGAACGCCACCCACCCGCCGGCGAAGAGCCCGGCGACGACGGAGATCCGGAGGGCGTAGTAGCCGGGACGGCGCGCCATCAGGCCGGCGGCGGAGATGCGGTGGCTCAGCCGGGCGAAGTCGCTCCCGGTGCGCACGAGGTTGTCTGCGGTCACCCACCCGAGTCTTCACGACCGCGGGCTCCAGCGGAATGCGGTGGGCTCCCGGCACTTTCGGGGGGCCAGCCCTACCGGCCGCGCTGGTATGCGAGCGCCCCGAGGTGGCGTTGGTGGCGTCCGACGCACCGAACGCCACATCGGGGTGCTTCGGTCAGCCCACGTACTCGGCCAGGTGACGGCCCGTCAGGGTCTTCTTCCGCGCCTTCACCAGCTGCGCCGGCGTGCCCTCGAACACGATCTTCCCGCCGTCGTGGCCCGCGCCCGGGCCGAGGTCGACGATCCAGTCCGCGTGGGCCATCACCGCCTGGTGGTGCTCGATCACGATCACCGACTTGCCGGAGTCCACCAGGCGGTCCAGCAGGCCGAGCAGCTGCTCGACGTCGGCCAGGTGTAGGCCCGCCGTCGGCTCGTCCAGGACGTACACCCCGCCGTGCTCCGCCATGTGCGTCGCCAGCTTGATGCGCTGGCGCTCGCCGCCCGAGAGGGTCGTCAGGGGCTGGCCGAGCGTGAGGTAGCCGAGGCCGACGTCGGACAGGTGCGTCAGGATCTTGTGCGCCGCCGGGGTTTTCGCGTCGCCGTCGGCGAAGAACTCCTGGGCCTCGGTGACCGACATGCCGAGGACCTCGCTGATGTCGCGGCCGCCGAAGGTGTACTCCAGCACCTCCGCCGAGAAGCGCTTGCCGTCGCAGACCTCGCACGGGGTCGACGTGCCCGCCATGATGCCGAGGTCGGTGTAGACGACGCCGGCGCCGTTGCAGTTGGGGCAGGCGCCCTCGGAGTTGGCGCTGAACAGCGCCGGTTTCACGCCGTTGGCCTTGGCGAACGCCTTGCGGATCGGCTCCAGCAGGCCGGTGTAGGTCGCCGGGTTGCTGCGGCGGGAACCGCGGATGCCGGTCTGGTCCACCGTCACCACGCCCTCGCCGCCGGACACCGAGCCGTGGATCAGGGAGCTCTTGCCCGAACCCGCCACGCCGGTCACGACGACCAGCACGCCGAGCGGGATGTCGACGTCGACGTCCTGCAGGTTGTGCGTCGCAGCGCCGCGCACCTCCAGGAAACCCGACGGTGAGCGCACCGAGGACTTGAGCGACGCGCGGTCGTCCAGGTGGCGCCCGGTCAGGGTCTTGCTCTTGCGCAGACCGTCCACTGTGCCCTCGAAGACGACCTCGCCGCCCGCGGAACCGGCGTGCGGGCCGAGGTCGACGACGTGGTCGGCGATCGCGATCGCTTCCGGCTTGTGCTCGACGACGAGCACCGTGTTCCCCTTGTCCCGCAACTGCAGCAGCAGGTCGTTCATGCGCTGGATGTCGTGCGGGTGCAGCCCGATCGTCGGCTCGTCGAAGACGTACGTCACGTCGGTCAGCGACGACCCGAGGTGGCGGATCATCTTGGTGCGCTGGGCTTCCCCGCCGGACAGCGTCCCGGATGGACGGTCGAGCGAGAGGTAGCCGAGGCCGATCTCGACGAACGAGTCCAGCGTGTGCTTCAGCGCGTCCAGCAGCGGCGCGACCGACGGCTCGGCGAGCTTCCCGACCCAGCCGGCGAGGTCGCTGATCTGCATCGCGCACGCGTCGGCGATGCTGATCCCGTCGATCTTCGACGACCGGGCCTCCGCCGAAAGCCGCGTGCCGTCGCACTCCGGGCAGGTCTGGAACGTCACCGCCCGCTCGACGAACGCGCGGATGTGCGGCTGCATCGAGTCGACGTCCTTGGACAGCATGGACTTCTGGATCGCCGGCACCAGTCCCGAGTAGGTGAGGTTGATGCCCTCGACCTTGATCTTGGTCGGTTCCTTGTACACCAGGTCGTCGAACTGCTTCTTGGTGAACTTCTTGATCGGCTTGTCCGGGTCGAAGAAGCCGGAGCCGCGGAAGATGCGGCCGTACCAGCCTTCCATGCTGTAGCCCGGGATCGTGATCGCGCCTTCGTTGAGCGACTTGGTCTCGTCGAAGAGCGCGGTGAGGTCGATGTCGTTGACCTTGCCGCGGCCCTCGCAGCGCGGGCACATGCCGCCGGTGATGCTGAAGCTGCGGCGCTCCTTGATCTGCCGCCCGGCCTTCTCGATGGTCACCGCGCCGGCTCCGCTGATCGAGGCGACGTTGAACGAAAACGCCTGCGGCGAACCGATGTGCGGCGTGCCCAGCCGGCTGAACAGGATGCGCAGCATCGCGTTCGCGTCGGTCGCGGTCCCGACGGTGGAGTGCGAGTTCGCGCCCATCCGCTCCTGGTCGACGATGATCGCGGTGGTGATCCCGTCGAGCACGTCGACGTCGGGCCGCGCGAGCGTCGGCATGAACCCCTGCACGAAGGTGCTGTAGGTCTCGTTGATCAGCCGCTGCGACTCGGCCGCGATCGTGCTGAACACCAGGGAGCTCTTGCCGGAGCCGGAGACCCCGGTGAACACCGTCAGGCGCCGCTTCGGCAGTTCGACGCTGACGTCCTTGAGGTTGTTCACGCGAGCGCCGTGGACGCGGATCAGGTCGTGGCTGTCGGCGGTGTGCGACGCGCTCTTCCGCGTGGGCTTGGTCATCGGGGTTCTCCAGCGTTCGGTGGGTTCACGGAGGTCACGCCGCTTTCGCCCGCGCGGCCCGTGCTTCTCGATTCCTGACGGTTTCGGCGGCTCGCCGGTAATCGTGCGGGGAAAGGCCGAAGGCCTCCTGGAACCGGTGCACGAATTGCGTGACCGGCAGGCCGACGCTGCGCGCCAGCGTTTCGACGTCGAGCGGCCGATCGCATTCGCGGTCGATGCGGTCGCGGACGCGGCGCAGCAGCGTCAATTCGGCCAGGTGCTTTCGCGCGGCGACGGCGAGGCTCAGGCACATGTCGGTTCCTTTCCGGTGTGCGGCCGAGGACTCAGCAGGGCGACCAGCGGCATGCCTGTGCCGACGCCGGCCGGCGCGTCCCCCGGGAGCAGACCGGCGATCCGCCGGTCACGTGGCACTTCGCGGTAGCCGGGCGGCGCCGTGGTCGTGGTCAGCGCAGCTCCTGGATGCGCAGCAGGTTGCCGGCGGGGTCGCGGAAGGAGCAGTCGCGGATGCCGTAGGGCTGCTCGACCGGCTCCTGGACGACCTCGGCGTTGCCCGCCTCGAGCTTCGCGAAGAGGGCGTCGAGGTCCTTGGTGGCCAGGTTGACCGAGGCGTAGGTGCCCTTGGCCATCATCTCGGCGATCATGCGGCGCTCGTCGTCGGTCAGCCCCGGCGTCGCGGACACCGGCGACAGCACGATCGCGGTGTCCGGCTGGTTCGGTGGGCCGACGGTGATCCACTGCATGGCGCCGTACTTGACGTTCTGGCGGACCTCGAAGCCGAGCAGGTCGCGGTAGAAGGCGAGCGACGCTTCCGGGTCGGTGTGCGGCAGGAAGCTCGCGTGAATGGTGACGTCCATGGCCGTCACACTATGTGTGCGCCTGCGGTCGCGCTTCTCGATTCCTGATCGGTCTGGTGACCTGTTTGGCCACGCACGGCGGCATCCCGACGGTCGCCTCGGCCTGCTGCTCGCGGTAGACGCTCGGCGGCACGCCCACCAGCTCGGCGAACCGGGTGCTGAAGGTGCCGAGCGAGGAGAAGCCGACGGTGAAGCAGACCTCGGTGACGCTCAGCTCCCCGGTCCGCAGCAACGCCATCGCCCGTTCGATCCGCCGCGTCATGAGGTACGAGTACGGTGACTCTCCGTAGGCTTTCCGGAACTGCCGGCTGAGGTGCCCGGCCGACATGTTCACCCCGCTCGCGAGCGCTTCGACGTCGAGCGGCTGCGCGTACTCGCGATCGATCCGGTCCCGGACACGGCGAAGCAGCGCGAGGTCGCGCAGGTACTGCGCCGAGGCGGCGGTGCTGGTCACGAGGGAATCGTGCCACACCGGACGGCGCGAGCGGAGCGGATCGGACCCGGCGCGGCCCGGTCGCGACGCCATGAACGACCCTTTCACGGCGCCGGATGACATGAACGACTCGTTCATGACGGTACGGGCCGCCGGGCCGACCGCTCCGATCCGACTTTGCCGGGGCCCCTGACGTCGGAGCCCGCCCGCGTCGGCCCGAGCCCGCCCCGTCCGTGCCGGTCCGGGATGCCGTGAACGACCCGTTCACCTCGCCGGACGTCGTGAAAGGGTCGTTCACGCCATCCGGACCACGGCCACACGTGCGCGCGTCAGCGGAGGGCGGCCGTGATCGTCTCCCGCAGCCAGCGTTGCGGCGGGTCCGCGTCCAGCCGTGCGTGCCAGGACAGCCGGACCTCCACTTCCGGCAGCTCCGCCGGCACCGGGAACCACCGCAGGCCGAGCGCCGGGCCGTGCTGCTCGGCCAGCCGCTGCGGCAGCAGCCCCACGTACTCGCTCGACGACACCACCAGCGCCGCCACCGCCGACGTCGGCACCACCGCCGCCACCCGGCGCTGCAACCCTGCCGCCGCCAGGACCTCGTCCAACGGCCCGCGCGCCCGTCCCCGCCGGGACGCCGACACGTGCGGGTAGCGGCACAGCTGCGCCAGCGTCGGGCGGCGGTGCCTGCCCAGCGGGCTGTCCGCGCGCACCGCCGCGACCAGGCGTTCGCGGTAGAGCACCGTGCTGTGGATGTCCGGGGCCGCGTGCTCGCCCACGCCGATGTCCAGGTCGATCGAGCCGTCGCGAAGCGCCTCCGCGCTTTCCGTCCCCTCCGCCACGAACCGCAGCGTGACCCCCGGCGCGGCCGCCGCCGTCGCTTCGGCCGCCGCCGTGGCCAGGGTGGCCGCCACGCCGTCGTTGATGCGGATCGTGAACGTGCGCTCGAGGTCGGCGATCGCCACCTCGGTGCTGATCAGCGCCGACGCCTCCTCCAGCAGCGAGCGCACGCGCGGGGCGGTGCGCAGCGCGAACGGCGTCGGGGCCATCCCCCGACCGGCGCGCACCAGGATCGGGTCGTTCATCGCCCGCCGCAGGCGGCCCAGCGCGCGGCTCGTCGCCGGGATCGACAGGTTCAGGCGCTCGGCCGCCGCCGTGACGCTCCCGTCCCGCAGCAGCGCGTCGAACACGCGCAGGAGGTTCAGGTCCATGGTTGCACTGTACGCAAACCTGCCTTGACAAAGTTGCGTGGCACGACACCCCACGACGTCCTTAGCGTCGGGCCCATGGAGTTCAAGCACCTGGTCACCCTGATGTGCGCGTGCGTCGTGCTCGTCGTCGGGATGGTCGCGGCCGTCAACCTCGCCGTCCCGATGCTCGCCGCGAGCGCGTTGCACCCGTCCGCGTCGGCGCTCGTCTGGATCGTCGACACCTACGTCGTCGTGTTCGCCTGCCTGGTCATCCCCGGCGGCGCCGCGGGCGACCGGTTCGGCCGCAAGGGCGTCCTGCTGGCCGGCCTCGTCCTCTTCGCGGCGGGCGCGCTGGTGTCGGCGCTCGCCCCGGACGTCGCCGTGCTGCTCGCCGGCCGGGCGCTCACCGGCGTCGGCGCGGCCGCGGTGCTGCCCAACTCGCTCGCCGTCCTGCTGCACGCGGTGCCCGCGGAGCGGCGGCCCGCCACCATCGCCACCTGGGCGTCGATGACCGGCATCGGCGGCGTCGCCGGCAACGTCGGCGGCGGGCTGGTGCTGACCGCCGGTTCGTGGCGGTGGCTGTTCGCCGCCGCCGTCCCGGCCGCCCTCGCCGCGGCCGCGCTGGTGGCCAGGAAAGCGCCGGTGTCCTCGCGCCACGACCGCCCGCTCGACCCGCTGGCCGCGCTGCTGCTCGTCGGCGCGTCGGTCGCGCTGCTCGTCGGGATCGTCCAGGGCCCGGAAGCGGGGTGGGGGAGCCCGGTCGTCGTGTCCGGCTTCGCCGGTGCCGCGGTGCTGTTCACCGCCTGGACGCTGCGGGAGCTCAGGGCCGGGCACCCGCTGCTGGACCCCCGGCTGTTCCGGATCGCGGGCCTGCGCAGCGCCTGCCTCGGCATGACCACGGTCTTCTTCGGCATGTTCGCGCTGTTCTACGTCAACGCGTCGTTCCTCCAGTACGCCAAGGGGTTCGGCGTGCTGGGGACCGGGCTGGGGATCGTCCCGCTGACGATCCCGATCGTCCTCGGCGGCCGGCACGTGGGGCGCCTGGCCCGGCGCATCGGCCTCGACGCCACGGTGGCGCTCGCCTTCGCGTTCGTCGGCGGCGGCCTGCTCGGGCTGTCCACGAGCGACGCGCGGACGCCGTACGCGGAGTACGCGGCTTGGCTGGTGTTGACCGGGATCGGCGTGACGCTGGCGCTGCCGACGCTGTCCGGCGTGATCGCCGGCTCGCTGCCGCCCGCCCAGGCCGGCGTCGGCACCGGGCTGCAGGCCACCACCCGCGAATTCGGCAGCGCGCTCGGCGTCGCCGTGATCGGCACGGTCATGACCGCCCGGTTCGCCGCCGCACTTCCGCCGGACGCCCGCGGTTCCCACACCGTGGCCGAAGCGCTGGCCAGGACCGGGCAGGCCCAGGACGTCGTCACGGCGTTCGTCGCGGGCACGGACGCCGGGCTGCGCGTGGCCGGGGTCGCCGTGCTCGTCCTCGGCGCGCTGGTCGCCGGAGAAGCCTGGTGGCGGAGACCGTCCCGAGGGTTCCCGTTCCCCCGGGACGGCCGTGCACCGGTGCAACCCCGACCGGAGCCGTGACGGCCTTCGCCGCGGCATACCCTTCCGCCGCGAAGGCCCCCACGGTTCCGTTGCCGTGACGGTAAACCCGTCACGGCGTCGACCCCGGGCCCCCGCCCGGTGCGCCGGAAGAAGGCCACCCCGGGGGCGTCGGGTTCCCTCGGGATGGCCCTCTCCTGGCCCGCCGGGCGCTGGCGTTACCTCAACGCGAGACGGGCAGGGGGACGTTGGGGCCGGTCACCACACCGCCCAGCCGCGGAGGGGGCGTGGTGACCGGCAAGGGACAGGGCCGCCGCGCGCAGCCCCGCCCCGGCTCTCACTACCTCCCCATCGGGATGGCCATCGTCGGCAGCGCCGCTCCGGGCTGCGCGGCGAACGCCGTGGTCGGCGGGGTCGGCAGGGCCTGCGCGGGGAACGCCGTCGTGGGGATGTCGTTGGCGAACTCGCTTTCGAACTCGCGCTCGAAGGCCTGGTGGTCGAAGCCGCTGTCGAACTCCGGCGGTACCTCGGCCGCCAGCGCGGCGACCGACGGCTCGACGACCGGGACCTCCGCGACGGGCGCGGGTTCCGGCTCGGGCACGTAGTCGGGTGCGGGCAGCCGGCGGTCGAGCTCGGCCATCCAGTCGAGCATCGCCCTCGGCTTGTCCCACGCGGAGATGCCGACGAGCCTGCCGTCGCGGATGAAGCCGGTGATGCCGTCCGCGAGCGTCACGGTGTCCTCGGCCAGCGACGGCATCCCGCACATCTGCAGCCGGGTGTCGTACAACGTCGACCAGGCGCGGGGGAGCGGGGTGAACGGCTTCGCGCTCGACTGGCCCAGCAGCAGGTTGTCCGCCGCGTGCCGGGCCGACTCGACGGCGTTGATCCAGTGCTCGACCCGCCGCGGGGTCTCGTCGAAGCGCAGGTTCGGCCAGCGCGCGATGTCGCCGGCGATGACGACGTCGGAAGCGCCCTCGGCGAACAGCTTCGAGTCGCAGAGCACGCCGTCGCTGATGTCGAGGCCGGAGCCGCGCATCCAGTCGACCGACGGGACGCTGCCGATGGCGAGCACGACGACGCTGGCGACGAGCAGCTGGTTGTTCGTCAGGTGCAGCCCGACGGTGTCCTTCGTGCTGATCCAGTGCCGGACTTCGCTCTTCATCGCCAGGTTCGCGCGGTGCTCGTGGTGCGCCTCGACGACGCCGCTGGAGACGCGGTCGCCGAAGCGGTGCAGCGGCGCCTTCGCGTGCCCGACCAGGGTGACGTCCCGGCCGATGTGCCGCATGCTCGCGGCGAACTCGTTGCCGATCAGGCCGGCGCCGATCACGACGGCCGGCTTCTTGCTGGCGTTGAGGCAGCGCCGCACGGCCATCGAGTCCTCGACCGTGCGCAGGATCCGCACGCGCGGGTCGTGCCGCGGTGACCCGGGCAGGTGCCGCGGGTAGACGCCGGTGGCGGCGATCAGGCCGTCGTACCAGAGGGATTCGCCGCCGGGCAGGTGCACGACCCGCTCGGTGGTGTCCAGGTGCGTCACGCGCGCGCCGAGGCGCCAGTGCACGTCGAGGTCGGGCAGGTAGTGCGAAAGGCCCACGTCGCTGGGCCGTTCGGTCCCCATCACCAGCGCCTTCGACACCATCGGCCGGTGGTACGGGCGGCGCGCTTCGTCGCCGATGAGCACGATCTCGCCGTCGAAGTTCTGTTCCCGCAGGCGTTCCGCGGCACGCAGCCCGGCGACGCCCGCGCCGACGATGACGATCCGGTCGCCGTCAGCCATCGAGGTCCCCTCTCATCACGACCGCCTGCATCGGGCAGCAGCGAGCGGCCATCTTCGCCTGTTCCATGGTGGTTTCGTCCAGCAGCCGCGTGTGGAAGCGCAGGCGGCCGTCCTGGCCGAGGTCGAACACGTCCGGTGCCTCCATGGCGCAGATGCCGTAGAGCTCGCACCGGTCGTTGTCGACGCTGATCCGGGGCCCGCTGCCGGGCAGACGGAAGGGCATCACGCCACCTGCTCTTCCACTAGTCCGATGCGTTCGAGGGTGCGCGCGGGCATGAACCGCAGCAGCGACACCGTGACCGCCGGGACGAGCAGCGTGATGCCGCCCAGCCAGACGACGGCGAGGTGGCCGTTGGCGATCGAGCCGAACCAGGCGTGCAGCGCGGTCAGCGCCACCGCCGGGTACGCGCAGCGGTGCAGCCACAGCCAGCGGCGGTAGGAGGTGAACCGCTGCAGGCCCGCGGTGAGCGCGATGGCGAGCATGACCTCGAAGCCGACGATGCCGGCGATGTGCCTGCCTTCCTGGCCGCCGAGGAACGGGAGGAAGAGGTACTGCAGGCTGTAGGGCTGGATGGTCAGGTAGAAGAAGCCGAGCGCGTGGATGCCGCCGAAGATCAGCGTCCCGGTCGCCAGGACCATGTGCGAGCTGCGCAGCGCCTTGCGGCCGGTGACCGTGCGCACCCAGCCGGTGGCGGTGAGCACCCCCCAGGTGAGGGTCAGCATCATGGCGGCGTAGGACGCACGGGCGGCGAACGCGGCGAGCCCGCGGGCCGCCGGGTCCGTCTTCGGCTGGAACTGCTGTGTGACGAAGATCGTCGCTTCGTGCCAGGTCTCAACCATGGCTGCTCCCGGTTCTCACGGCGGCCGGCCGGCGCGACGCCCGGGCCCGGCCGCGGTTGCCCTTGATCTGGCGCAGCACGTAGAACAGGCCGCCGCCGACGAGCAGGAACAGCGCTCCCACCACGGCGATCTGGGACGGGTCGAGGCCGAGCGGCTGCCCGACCGGCGCCGCGGTGGTGGAAACGGCCGGCGTGGGCAGCGCCGTGTAGTCGACCATCCCGGTGCTTTCGAGCATCGTCATGTGCCGCATGACGGCCTGGTTGCCGACGGTCGCGAAGGCTCGGACGTCGTCGTTGCGGGTGCCGGCGCGCAGCTGCGCGAGGACCGCGAACACCTGGCCGTGGGCCGCACGCAGCCGGTTGGCGAAAATGCGGTCGAACTCGGGCCCGGGGGAGGCGTTCATCTCTTCGGCGAGCCAGCCGAGCTGTTCGGCCGAGGGCTGGTCGGGGACCGGCGAGTTCAGCTTCTGCGACAGCGCGCGCGTGGCGACGTCGAGGCGGCCGTGGTCCATCATGATCGCGAAGCCGACGGCCTGGACGATCGGGCTGCCCTTCTGCATCGCCATCATGCCCGAGGGCATCTCCCAGAGCCCGGCCTGGCGGACCTTGGTCAGCAGCACCGCGTCGGTGTCGGAAACCGAGGCGGTCTGGGCGGTGGAGGTCACGGCCACCGACGCGAGCAGGGTCAGCACCGCGACCAGCACGAACGTGATCCGGACCAGGGGCCGGGAGCGGTCGGCGGCGGGCCGGAGCGTGAAGTCCGGCCCGGCGAACTCAGACGCCGAAAGCATTTTGCCTCCACTGGTCCTGGGTCAGCGTGATCTTGGAGCCGTCCGGGGCCATCGGCCACCAGGCCTGGTCCGCGCCCTGGCCGGAGGTGTCGGCCGGTTCGCTGTCGCCGGCGAAGTGGTACAGCGGCCAGCCGGCCAGGGTGAGCTGCTGGGTGCCGTCGTCGCGGGTGATCTGGCCGATCAGCGCCTGGTCGACGTCGATCGGGGGCAGGGTGCCGCCGGCCTTGACCGGGATCCACTTGGCCGCGCACGCACCGGTGCAGTTCGAGCGCGAAGGGTCGGTCGTGTCCTTGTCGTAGCGGTAGATGGCGTACCCGGTCCCGTCGACGAGCATGGGACCGAGGTCGAACGTCTTCGCGGCCCTGAGCTGGCTCTTCGCCGGGTCGTTCGGCGTGGCGGTGATGGGCTGCGGCATCGCGATGGTCATCGGGGCCTGCTGCATACCGGGCATCTGCATCCCGGCGCCGCCGCCGGCGTACCCGCCGGCCGAGGTGGTGGCGGCGCCGGCGGTACAGGCGGTGAGCAGGGCGAGTGCGGTGAGGCACACGGCGGCGGGGACCGCCGTTCGGGGAATGCGGATCACTGCTCCTCCGGAGGGCATGACTACGCGCTGTACCGTGAGGTGCAACGGAAAAGCGCGCGAAGGATCCACAGTGGACATTTGGTCCGGGGTGGATGCGGAGCGTTGCGGGGGACAACGCGTTGTCGGGGGTCTTCGGTAGGGGATACGGACACGGTACGGAAACGGTTCAAAAAAGTTTCGGGACCGTTTGGTACTGGACTTGGGCCGTCCGGAGCACCAGGATGTCCCGCGTGGGACGGCACACCCGAGCGCTGAGACCCGCTCAAGATCAGGAAGTCGCTGCCGAGCTCAACGACGCCTCCGATGATCTGGCGAAGGCGCTCTACCAGGAGTTCGGCGGGTCGCTGATGGCGTTCGCGCTGCGGCTGACCGGTCACGACCGGCAGTGGGCCGAAGACGTCGTGCAGGAGACGCTGATCAAGGCGTGGCGGAACGCGGACAAGCTCGACCGCCGGCCGGAGATGCTGCGTGCCTGGTTGTTCACGGTGGCCCGGCGGATCGTCATCGACGGCTGGCGCAGCCGCAGTGTCCGGCCCCAGGAGCTCGAGGAGATCGAATCCGACGCGATCACGGTGTCCGACGAATCGGACCGGACGCTCGCCGCGATGATCGTTTACGAGGCGCTGCAGGGCCTTTCGCCCGAGCAGCGGGAGGCCATCCAGCAGACCTACCTGCGCGACCGGACCGTGAACGAGGTCGCGGCGACCCTCGGTGTACCGCCCGGCACCGTCAAGTCCCGCATCCACCACGCCGTCCGCGCCCTGCGCCGGGCCCTGCGTGAGCGGGGGTGAGCTGAGGGTGGCCGCGTCCGCACACACCGATGTCGCCGCGTACGTGCTCGGCGTCCTCAGCGAGGCCGAGAACTCCCAGTTCGAAGCCCACCTGATGAACTGCCCGAACTGCCAGCTCGACCTGATCGAGCTCTACCAGCTGCCGGACGTCCTCGACCTGGTCAAGCGCAGCTGGCCGGAACCCCCGATGCCCGCGCCGAGCCCGCGCACCCTCGCGCCCGGGCCGCGCGTCCTGCGCGGCCTGATGGAAGAAGCCACGGTGAAGCGCCGCCGCCGCAAGCGCCTCGGCCTCCTGGCCGGCGCCGCGGCCGCCGCCCTCGTCGTGGCCGGCCCGCTCGTGACGCTGGCGGTCCGGCCCGCCGACGCCGTCCCGCCCGCTTCGCTGTCCGCCCCGAGCACCAAGCAGGCGCCGGCGACGAGCGTCCTGGCGACGAGCGTGCCGCCACCCGCCTCCGGCGCGGTCCAGCCCGGCGGCGGCCAGACCTACGGGCGCGGCAGCGGCGGGTCCGCGGTCAACGCCCTCGTGACGGTCTCACCCGTGGAGTGGGGCAGCCGCGTCGATCTCGAGCTGCGCGGCATCGTCGGCCCGGTCAAGTGCCAGCTGGTCGCCATCTCGACGGCGGGCGACGAGCGCGTGGTCTCCAGCTGGGCGGTGCCGCCCAAGGGGTTCGGCATCCCGGGTTCGCCCGAACCGTTGCGGCTGCAGGGAACCATCTCCCTCGCGATGGACCAGATCGGCCGCTTCGAAGTCCGCGGTGACGACGGCTCGGTCCTCGTTTCCGTGCAGCGCTGAATCTTTTCTTCCCGAAAACGCGATGACCTGGATGAATGCTGCCCGGTTGCGTTCCGGTAGATAACGAACAGATAACGGACCGGTCGCTTTTGAACCTCATGGCGCTGGGGCCCGTATCCCCCAATGCATCCCCCGATGCAGATCGACGCGGCGGAACCGCACCACCCGACCCCCCCGGTTCCGCGCGATTTCGACGTCAAACAAACGGTAGTTCTTGCCCGGGCCGCCGCGCCACCGGCGCGCGCCCGGAATAACGAACGAGGTGAACTAGTCTATGGCCCGGAATTCTCGGTCCCCCGTGACGGGCAAGCACCGCGTTGCCCGCCGAACCAAGATCGCGATGGGTGCGATCGGCCTGGCGATCGCCGTCGGCGCACTCGCGGTCGCGGTCAGCGCGGGCCGCACGGGCGAGGCCAGCGCGGACCCGGCGGACCCGTCGTTCTTCATCGACATCAACAAGGTTCCCGCCGGCAACAACGTGAACGCGGCCTTGAAGAAGAAGGGCGCCCAGGGCTCCTTCACCGTCGACTGTGGAACGAACGCGGACGGCGCGCACCACAACCCGGACAACTTCATCGCGCAGCCCGGGATCAAGAACGGTGCCCAGCACCTGCACGACTACGTCGGCAACGTGACCACCGACGCCGATTCGAGCCTGAAGAGCCTGCTCGCCGGCGACACCACCTGCAAGAACGGTGACCAGTCCGCTTACTTCTGGCCGGTCATCCGCGTCGACCGCGAAGACGACGCGGCCAACGCGAGCGAAAACCAGCAGGCCCAGCAGAAGCAGCAGGGCAAGACCGGTGACGTCCAGCAGGACCAGAGCGGCCAGGACGCCCAGGCCGCGCAGGAGCAGGACCAGCGGCAGCGCGACGGCCGCGGCGGTGGCCGCACGAGCGCCGGGCGCAACGACGGCCAGAACGCCCAGCAGCAGGACGGCCAGGACCAGAACGGCCAGCAGGATCGCCAGCGCCGTCAGCGCAACCAGGACCAGAACAACCAGAACGGCCAGCAGAACGGGGGCCAGAACCAGAACGGCAACCAGAGCAGCACTGCCGCGGCACCGCCGGCCGAGGAGCTGGGTGGTCCGCAGGGCGAGAACGAAGAGGTCGGCGACAACGACGGCGAGATCATCGAGCCGGAGTCCGCGACCCTGAAGTTCATCGGCGGCGGCGCCCAGAACGTCGTCGCGATGCCGCTCGGCCTGCGCGTCCTCTACGGCGACGCCAAGCAGAGCACCAACGGCCCGGCGAACGCCCGGCCCAGCTGGACGTGCACCGGGTTCGAGGACCGGCTGACCGACCTGTACCCGATCTGCCCGCAGGGCAGCAAGGTCGAGCGCATCCACAGCTTCCCGAACTGCTGGGACGGCAAGAACACCGACAGCGCCAACCACCGCACGCACATCGTGTTCGCCGACCAGCAGGGCAAGTGCCCCAAAGGCTTCAAGAACGTTCCGCAGCTGCAGGTGACGCTGGTCTACGACGTCCCGCAGGACGTCCAGCAGAACGGTCAGTACAAAGTGGACGCGTTCGCCCAGGAGAAGCACAACCCGCGCTCCGACCACGACGACTTCGCGAACGTGATGAGCAAGCAGATCATGGGCCGCCTGGTCAACTGCGTCAACTCCGGCAAGGCCTGCGCCGAGTAGGACGTCCCGCACTCACCGGACATCCCCGGTGAGTGCGGTCCAGTCCACTCGCGACAGTCTTTCCACCCGGCGGGCACCGACCCGCCCCACGAACCCCGGCCCGGCGGACCCTTCCTCCACCTCACCCCCCTTTCGGTCCGCCGGGGCGGTGGCACCACCCCCCGAAAAACCGCGGAACCGCTCGGTTCCGCCGCCCCGAGCCCCGGTCCGGTGGACGCTTTCCCTCCACCTCACCCCCAGTCCGCCGGGCCGGGATTCCCCACCCCCACCCCGACCGGGCGCCAGCCGGGTCAGCGAAGGAGGAACCGGCGGGAGCCACTTCCCGCCCCGCGAGTTCCGGCCCGGTGGACGTCTTCCCTCCACCTCACCCCCCACGTCCACCGGTGCCGGGACTCAACCTTCCGCAGTGGAAGCGTCCAATGTGGACGCGAGCACCGCTCCACCATCCGGCTCACGAACTCCGCCCCATCTCACGAACTTCGCACCTTGGCCCGGATACTCCGCCGGGTCGCAAGCTCCGCCTCCGGCAGGCGAAATCCGACTCCATCGACAAGCACTCCGGCCCGGCTCGCGAAGCCCTTTCTCCGCAAGCGAGCTTCACCGCCGGCGGTGTGAGCGCCGCGAGCCCCCAGCCCCGGCAAGCAAGATTCCGGCCCCGCAAAGCGAATCCGTCTCTCAGTCCCGCGAACCCACCCCGGCGAGCGAGATCTCCGCCCCGCAACGTGAACTCCGCCTCCGCCCCGCGAGATCCCCTCCGGCAACGTGAATCCGCCCCTCAGCCCCGCGAACCCAGGCCCCGGCCAGCGAGATCCCCGTCCCGCAAAGCGAATCCGTCCCTCAGTCCCGCGAACCCACCCCGGCGAGCGAGATCTCCGCCCCGCAACGTGAACTCCGCCTCCGCCCCGCGAGATCCCCTCCGGCAACGTGAATCCGCCCCTCAGCCCCGCGAACCCAGGCCCCGGCCGGCGAGATCCCCGTCGGCCAAGTGAACTCCGCCCCTCGGCCCGCGAATCCCACCCGGCGAGAGCCACCCGAACTCCGCAGCACCGGTCGACCGCCGCCCTCAGCCCGGAGCGGCTCCCGGTTCCCCCAGTCCCGGTCCGGTGGATGCTTCCCTCCACCTCACCCCCCTCATCCCCCGGACCGGTCCCCGCTGCGGTCCCCGTGCTCCGGCACGGGGACCGCGGCCCAGAAGTCCAGCGGCACCCGCCCCACTCCGCGCCCGGACGCGTCGAGCAGGCGGCCCATCAGCTTCACGCTCCGCAGCGTCACCGCCCGCGCCGTGATCTCCAGCCACGGGAGCTTCGCCGCGAGCAGCGCCTCCACCGCCACCGTGTCGTGCTGGGACGGCAGCCACAGCACCAGCATCAGGTTCGCCGCTCCCGTCAGCGCCGCGCACATGCGGACCTCCGGCAGCATCGCCAGCGATCGCGCGGTCGTCTCCAGCTTGTCCGGCGGGACCCGCAGCCACAGCGTCACCGTGACCGGCGCCGGCGAGGCCGAGCGGGCGATCTCGCACCGGATGCGGATCGCGCCGCGGCCGAGCAGGGCGTCCAGGCGGCGCCGGACCGTGGTCGCCCCGACGCCCAGCGAAGCCGCCAGCGCCGCCGCCGACGCGCGGGCGTCCGCGCCCAGAGCCAAGATCAGCGCCCGGTCCGCGTCGCCGAAGCGCAGGGGCGCGCGGTTCCTCGCCGGCTTCGCCGAAAGGGCCTCGCGCTGGCCCGGCGAGATCGCCCGGACCCGCCACCGGCTGCCCTCGGTGAACATCCGCGGCGACAGCACCGTCCGCGCCCGCACCACGCCGGGCACCGCGGGCACGTGCGCGCCGAGTTCGCGCAGGGTCGGCGCGACGACGTGGACGAGCAGGTCACACGGCCCGGCCAGGTACTCGACGGTGACCACGTGCGGGTCGTCGGCCAGCGCGGACGCCACCCGGAGCGCGGTGCCCGGTTCGCAGTCGATCTCGACGAAGGCCAGCGCCAGCTGCGCGGTCAGCTCGCCGCCGACGTACGCGGTGAGCCACGCGTCCCCGCGCTCGACCAGCGCGTCCCAGCGCCGTGCCGCCGTCACCGCGCCCAGGCCCAGCGCCTGGCCGAGCGTCGACCACGACGCCCGCGGCGCGGCCTGGAGCGCGTCGACCAGTTTGAGGTCCTGCTCGGCCAACATGGCGGATTCTTCGCTCATCGGGCCCCGAATCGGTGGTTCCGGTGTTTTTCCCCGGCCATTGTGCTCGACACTTGCATGATCTGCGGATGACCCTGCGCTCGGACGCCGCCGCCCTGCTCGACGATCTGGTCGCCCTCCGCCGCGACCTGCACCGCATCCCCGAGATCGGCCTCCACCTGCCCCGTACCCAGGAACGGGTGCTCGCGGCGCTGGACGGCCTGCCCCTCGAAGTGAGCCTCGGCAAGAACCTGTCCTCGATCACCGCCGTCCTGCGCGGCGGCAAGCCCGGCGGCACCGTGCTGCTGCGCGGCGACATGGACGGGCTCCCGGTCACCGAGGCCAGTGGCGAGGAGTTCAGCTCCGCCCACGACGGTGCGATGCACGCCTGCGGCCACGACCTGCACACCGCGGGCCTGGTCGGCGCGGCCCGGCTGCTCGCCGCCCGCAAGGACGACCTGCCCGGCGACGTCGTCTTCATGTTCCAGCCCGGCGAAGAGGGCTGGGACGGCGCCGGCCACATGATCGAGGAAGGCGTGCTGACCGCCTCCGGCAAGCACGTCGACGCCGCGTACGGCCTGCACGTCTCGGCCTCGAGCTACGCGAAGGGCCACTTCGTCGCCCGGCCCGGGACGCTGATGGCCGCGTCCGGCGCTCTCGCCGTCCGCGTGCTCGGCTCCGGCGGCCACGGCTCGTCCCCGCACGACGCCCTCGACCCGATCCCGGCCGCCTGCGAGATGGTGACCGCGCTGCAGACGATGGTCACGCGCACCTTCGACGTCTTCGACCCGGTGGTCGTCACGGTCGGCACGTTCCACGCCGGCACCCGGCGCAACATCATCCCGGACGACGCGGCGTTCGAGGCGACGCTGCGGTCGTTCTCGCCGGAGGTCGCGGCCCGGGTGGGGGAGCGCGCGGTCCGGGTGTGCCGCGGCATCGCGCAGGCGCACGGCCTCGACGTCGAAGTCACCTACGAACCGGAATACCCGGCGACGGTCAACGACGCCGCCGCGTACGACTTCGTCGCCGACACGATCCGCGACGTCTTCGGCGAGGAGCGGTTCACCGAGATGGCCGATCCGATCACCGGTTCGGAGGACTTCTCCCGCGTGCTGGAACGGGTTCCCGGCGCGTACCTCTTCCTCGGCGCCTGTCCGGGCGACCCGGAATCCTCGCCGGACAACCATTCCCCGCGCGCCCGCTTCGACGACGGTGTCCTGGGCGACGGCGCCGCGCTGCTGGCCGAGCTCGCCGTCCGCCGGCTCGGGCTCCTGGCGGGGTGACCGGCGTGCGCAGCTACCACTGGCCCCCGCTGCTCCCGGTCGTCGCGCTGGTCCTGATGCCGTTCCTGCCGTTCGTGAACACCACCGGACTGTGGCTCGGGCTGCCGCGGATGGTCGTGTGGGGCGCCTTCTGGTGCCTGATGTTCACCCCGGCGCTGCTGCTCTCCGAACGCCTGATGCGCGGGACGGAGGACGAAGGATGATCCTGGCCTTCACCCTCGCCGGCATCCTGCTGATCGGTGTGCTCGGCTTCGTCGGCCGCCGCCGTCCGGCCGCGGACCTGGCCGAATGGACCGTCGGCGGCCGCCGCTTCGGCGCCGTGACGATGTGGTTCCTCCAGGCGGGGGAGGTGTTCACCACCTTCACCTTCCTCGGCATGGCGGGCCTCGCCTTCTCCGGCGGCGTCGCCGCGATGTACGCGCTGCCGTACGTGCCGATCGCCTACGTCGTGCTGTTCTTCCTCGCGAAACGCCTGTGGACGCTGGGGAAGGAGCGCGGCTACCTCACCCAGGGCGACTTCCTCGAGGACCGTTACTCCAGCCGGGCGCTCGGGACGCTGTCGGCGGTCCTCGGCGTGGTGTTCGTGCTGCCGTACCTGCAGCTGCAGATCACCGGGCTGGGCCTGATCGTCCGGCTGGTCACCGGCGACAGCGCCTCCGGGACGCTGAGCATGGTCGCCGGCAGCGTGCTGGTGGTCGCGTTCGTGCTGTGGGCCGGCCTGCGCGGCGTCGCGGCGACGTCCTACTTCAAGGACGGGATCATGCTGGTCGCGCTGGTCGTGCTGATCATCGCGGTGCCGACGCACTTCGCGGGCGGCATCGCGGGCGTGTTCCACAAGATCGAGCAGCTGCACCCGGAGAAGCTGATCGTCCACAGTGGAGCGAACGACCACGTCTGGTTCGTGACGAGCATGCTGGTCAGCGCGATCGGCGTCGGGCTGATGACGCTGCCGCACTCGTGGCCGGCGCTGATGTCCGCGCGCGATCCGAAGGTGCTGCGGCGCAACTACGCCTGGATGCCGGTGTACGAGCTGTGCCTGCTGCTGCCGATGGTCGTGGGCTTCGCCGCGATCCTCGTGGTGCCGAAGGGGAGTGACCCGAACGGCGTACTGCTGACGCTGTCGAAAGACGCGTTGCCCGGCTGGGTGACCGGCATCATCGTGGTCGCCGCGACGGCCACCGCGATGGTCCCGGCCGCCGGGATCCTGATCGGCATCTCGTCGCTGGTGGCGCGCAACATAGTCCGCGTCCGCAGTGGCCGCAAGCAGTTCTGGATCAACCACGGCACGGTTGTGCTCGCGAGTACCCTTGCCCTCGTGCTCGGCATCTTCCGGCCGGACCTGCTGGCCAACCTGCTGCTGCTGACCTATTCGGGGTCGGTCCAGCTGGCCCCGGCGAACCTGCTGGGATTCCTGCGGCGGGTCCCCGTCGGCAAGGGCCCGGTGTTCGCCGGGCTGATCGCCGGCGAGCTCGTCGTCATCTGGCTGACCTTTGTGGACACCCACCTCGTCGGCACCGTCAACGTGGGCCTGATCGGGCTCGGCGTCAACGTCGTCGTGCTGACCCTCGCCGCGCTCGTCGCGCGGCGGCAGATTTCTCCCGTGGAGGCGGCGTGACGCGGACGGTTTTCACCGGCGGTTCGGTCTTCGACGGCACCGGCGCCGAGCCGGCGGCGGCGGACGTCGTCGTCGAGCACGGCCGGATCGTCGACGTGGGCACGGACCTGGACGGCGACGAGAGCGTCGACTGCTCGGGCTCGGTGCTGCTGCCCGGGCTGTTCGACTGCCACGTGCACGTCACGGTGTCGGACATCGGGCTGCTGGCGCGCGTGCAGAAGCCGTTCTCCTACCAGTTCTACGAAGCCGCGCGGAACCTGTGGGCGACGCTCGGGCTGGGCATCACGACGGTCCGCGACGCCTCGGGCGCGGACCTCGGCATCAAGCAGGCGGTCGACGACGGGCTGATCCCCGGGCCGCGGCTGCAGATCTCGATCGGGCTGATCAGCCAGACCGGCGGCCACGGCGACAGCTGGAACCCGTCCGGGCTGTGCGTGCCGCTGCTGGTGCCGCACCCGGGCCGCCCGGACGCGACGGTCGACGGCCCCGACGAGATGCGCCGGGTGGCCAGGACGCTGCTGCGCGCGGGCGCCGACGTCCTCAAGGTCTGCACGACCGGCGGCGTGCTGTCCCCGCGTGACGACCCGCGGCACTCGCAGTTCACCCCGGCGGAGCTGGAGGTACTGGTCGCCGAGGCGTCGATGCAGGGCCGCCCGGTGATGGCGCACGCCCAGGGCGCGGCGGGCATCAAGAACGCGGTCCGCGCGGGCGTCCGCTCCATCGAGCACGGCATCTACCTCGACGACGAGGCGATCGAGCTGATGCTCGGCCACGGCACCTGGCTGGTCCCGACCCTGATCGCCCCGGTCAACGTGGTCCGCGCGGCCGACGCGGGCGTCGACCTCCCGGCGGCGGTGGTGGCGAAGGCCCGCGAAGTGGTGGAGGTGCACCGCGATTCGGTCCGCCGCGCGTACGCGGCGGGCGTCCGCATCGCGATGGGCACGGACAGCGGCGTGGGCCCGCACGGGACGAACCTCGAGGAACTGGCCCTGATGGCCGCGTGCGGCATGCCCCCGGCGGACGTCCTGGAGGCGACGACGTCGTCGGCGGCCCGCTTGATGGGCCTGGACGGCGAGCTGGGCCGCCTGGAGCCGGGCCTGCGCGCGGACGTCGTGGTGGTGGCGGGCGACCCGTACGACTTCCCGGCGCTGGCCTCGAACATCCGCGAGGTCTGGAAGGACGGCGTCCGGGTGGTCTAGCCGCCCAGCCGGGTGAGGGGTGGCTTGCCTCCGGTGGAGGGGTGGGGTCGGTGGTGATGGTAGGAGTGCAGCCATCCGGGCAGGACTGAGCGGCGGTGGTCCTCGGAGGGGTAGAAGCGGGCGTAGGCCCAGCCTTCGGCCTGGGTGCGGTGGAAGCGCTCGATTTTGCCGTTGGCCTGTGGCCGGCAGGGCCGGGTTCGTTTCGGGGTGATGCCCAGCTCGGTGCCGGCCTCGCGCCAGGCCGGGGAGCGGTAGCAGGCGCCGTTGTCCGATGACACGCGTTCGACGGTGACGCCGTGGTCGGCGACCAGGTGAGCGCGCGGTGAAGGACACCGACCGGTTCTTTGCGGTAGCGGTCGGCCCATGTGCGGGCGGTTTTGGCGGTGACCGCGAACATCTTCGCCGCCGCTGTGCAGGTCCGGCCCTGCTCGACGACCGGGGGGCCAGTCGTAGCCGGGTGCGTGGGGTCAGGGGGGACACGAAGGCCTCCGGTGGGTGAAGCGGTTCCCCAACAGCTCCACTTCACCTCTGGAGGCCTTCACCTGTCGGTGCGACAGGCCATCACCGCCTCAACCCGGGACGACCTCCCCGGACACCACACCTAGCCGCCCAGCCGGGTGAGGTCGACGACGGCCTTGTCGAAGGCGAAGACGTCGTTCGGGACGTTTTTGGTGTCGTCGGTGAGCAGCGCGACGTAGCAGCCGTAGTCGATGGCGAAGCCGTCGTAGGACCGGCCGGGACGGCGTGGGTCGACGACACCCCGGCGCAGGACGTGCAGCAGGCGCGCGTCGCACAGCGCGTCGATCGCGGGCGGGCGGTCCGCGGTGGGCAGGAGGAACGTCCGGGACCTGCGCCGGCCGACGACCTCGTCGACCAGGCGGGCCAGCAGCCGGTCGGCGTCCTCGTGCCTGCTGAGCGCGACCCGCTTGTCGCGCAGGTACCAGTCCCGCGCGGCCCGGCGCACGTGGGCGACGGCGATCTTGTCCGCGTGCGCGTGCTGCGCGGCGAGCGCGGCGATGTTGATCGCGTCGCGCGGGACCCCCTCCGCGGCCCGGACGAGCTCGGCGAACGCGCCGTCCCGGAACGCTTCCGCGGCATCGGGTGCCGGGCGCACCATCGCTTCCAGGACCGGCCGGACGTGCCGGGAGAACAGTTCGCGGAAGAAGGCCTGCGCGCGCTCCCGCGACTCGTCGAACACCAGCGCGTCGTCGAGGCTCACCGTGGAAGCGGCGTCCGAGCCCACCTCGATCCCCAGGTAGTCGCCGTGCACGGGGACGAAGAACCGGGCGCGGTGCTCGATGGCGGCGATCTTCACCGTGATGCCGCGGATCGGCAGGACGCCGCGCCGCACCAGATCCGCGAGGAACGGCTGCAGGTCGAGCGGGACGCTGCTCCATTCGTCGAGCAGCAGCCACAGCCGGGCCGGCCGGATCCCGTCCGCGACGGCCTGGAGTGCCCGGCTCAGCGGCCCGAACAGGACGCGGTGCTGCTCGACCCCGGTGCGCTTGCGCCGGCTGGACGCGGTCGTGGAAGCGTTGTGCCGCAGAGAACCCCGGACACCGGCCGCGCGGCCCAGCGACGCCTCCAGCCCGCTCCGGCGCTCGTCGGCCGCACCGCGGGTCTGCTCCTGCTCCGTCTCGCCGACGACCTCGACCTCGGTCGAGGCGGCGACGAGCGCGTCGAGGCCGTGCAGGAACCCGTCCGGGTCGGGCACCTGCCCGTCGACGGCCAGGGTGAGCAGCTGGTCGTGGACCGCTTCGAGGGTGTCCACCAGCAGCTGCGTGCCGCGCTGGGCGGGGGCGAGCGCTTCGTTGGCGTACAGGCCCCCGGTCGACCCGATCGTGCGCAGGTCGAGGTAGAGCGCCACGTCCCCGGTCCGCTCGACGAGGTCCTGCAGGTGCAGCAGCCCGTGGGTCTTGCCGGTACCGCGGCGCCCGAAGAGGATCTGGTGGTCCGCCGAGTTGATCAGCGCGGAGAAGGACCCCGCGGCCACGTAGGTGGCGGCCAGCGTCGAGCGGTCGGCGCTCTCCGCCCGGCGCGGGATCCGCATGAGCGCCTGGTTGAGGTGCAGCTGGACGGCCTGCGCCATGCGACTCCCTGGTCCCGGGTGCTCGCGGGCTGAACTTCCCACCGTAGCCCCGGGTCCGGTGCCGAGTCACGCCTCCGGGCTGAGCAGATCCTTCACCGCGGCCGCGAACTTCGCCGGGTTCCGCTGCGGCGCCAGGTGCGCCCCCGGCACCTCCGAGAACGGCAAACCCAGTTCCAGCGCCAGGATCTTCGCCGGCTGGTAGTGGTAGCGCCCCCGGCTGCCCTCGCCCGCCACCGGGAAGATCTCCGTGCTCGCGCGGCGCAGGGCGCGCAGGTCCGGGAGGTAGTCGAAGAACTCCGTCAGCTCGCGGTCGAACAGGCGGATCCAGTCGGCCTCGTGCGGCAGCCGCAGGTTGGGCAGGTCGGGCAGGGCCGCGCCGGCGATCGCGTCCGCGAAGCGCGTCACCGCGGTCATCAGCTGGCCCGCGCGGGCCAGGCGGACCTGTTCCGCCGCCGCTTCGAGCCAGCTGCCCGCGTCCGGCATCAGGTGCACCGCCGGGGGTTCGTGGGCGACCAGGGCCGTGACGCGGTCCGGGTGGCGGGCGACCAGGTCGAGGCCGATCAGCGCGCCCGCGCTCGTGCCGAACGCCAGTGCCGGGCCGTCGGTCGCGTGGTCCAGCACCGCGAGCGCGTCGTCGGCCTGCAGCGACACCGGGACCGGGCCGGTGGTGGTGTCCGTGCTGCCGAAGTGGCCGCGGCGGTCGTAGGTGATCACGGTGTAGTCCGCGTAGAGCTGCTTCGCCAGCGCGCGGTAGGAGTCACCCGCCCCGGTGCCGCCCGGGATCAGCAGCAGCGCCGGGCCCTCGCCACCGCGGCGGACGAGGAGCTCCCCGTCCGGAACCGGGCAGCGGCTCTCCGAGATCATGCATCGAAGTGAAGCACAAGGGCCACAAGCTAATGTGCGCGGCATGACCGAACGTCGAGCGATCCTGAGCGGCTCCACCTTCGAGGAACAGATCGGCTACGCCCGCGCGGTCGTCCACGGCGACCGCGTGTACGTCTCGGGCACGACGGGCTTCGACTACCCGGCGATGGCGATCTCCGACGACGTCGTCGAGCAGGCGGCTCAATGCGTCCGCAACATCGAAGCGGCGCTGACGGAGGCGGGCTGCACGCTGTCCGACGTCGTCCGGGTCCGCTACCTGCTGCCTTCCCGCGCGGACTTCGAGCCCTGCTGGCCGGTGCTGCGCAAGGCGTTCGCGGAAGTCCGCCCGGCCGCGACGATGCTGGAGTGCGGCCTGGCGGACCCGCGCATGAAGATCGAAATCGAGGTGGACGCCCACCTGCCGGGCTAGAGCCGTTCGGTGATGGTCGCCGCGTGATCTTGTAACGGGCCGGACCGCCGGGACGACTCCCGCACGTCACAGTCGAGACGGAGGGTGCCGCATGCTCCAGCGAGGTGGACCCGGCGAACTCGCGCGTCGCCTGCGTTCACCCCGGCTGTTCGTCGGCGAAGTAGGGCTCCGCCTTCAGCAGCTTGCGGTGGTCGCGAAACACCTCCTTCTTGACCCGCATGCCCTTGTAGCGCGTCTCGACCAGCCCGGCCGTCTTCAGCTTGTCCAGTTCCGTGCTGACGGACGCGATGGAGCCGCCGATCGCCGCCGCGATGTCCGCCAGCCGGAACCCGATGTCGAGGGAAATGGTGCCGGCGTCGACCTCGGTCCCGTGGCGCTGCGCCTGGCGGTAGAGGAAAGCCAGGAGCCGGTCGTGGACCTTGTGCGCGGCGAAGGCGAGCGTCGCGTCGCGGACCCGGGCCCGCTCGGCGACGGCCGCCATCAGCCGGACGGCCGCTCGCGGGTGGTGTTCGAGGTACCGCAGGAAGGCGGCTCGCGGCACCTCGAGCGCCGTGACGTCCTTGGTCGCCTTGAACGACACGTGACTCTGCTTGCCGCGGAGACAGGCCTCGGCGCCCAGCACGTCGCCGGCCCCGCTGACGTCGACGATGACCTCCGCGCTGCCGGGCAGGGCCGTGCGCCCCACCTTGACGATCCCGGTCTGGAGGAAGTACACCGGCGTGTCGAGATCACCTTGGTTGCCCAGCATCGTGCCGGCCTTGAAGGAGAGCATCTGCCCGGCTCGTCGCAGAGCGGAGTAGTCCTGCACCGACAGCTGCTGCAGGACGTCCCACGTCTGCCGGTCCCCGCTGGGTGAGCTGGCCATGGGTCAGGCCACCGCCGCGGAAAGCGCGTCGATGACCACCGGGAGCGTGGCGACGAGCGAGGTCACGGCCCCGAGGAAAAGAACCGGGTGCCGCGTCGGACGGGCCAGCAGCAATCGGGCCAGGTACGCGATCAACGCGAGGTAGAAGATGACGACGATCGAAAAGGTGATCACTGCCAAGGGATCATGACTGGTCTGTACCATCAGGTTCGCATCTCTCATTTCGCCGGTGTTCTTCGCCGAGTCCTCGCCGGCGGTGACAGGGGAGCTCACCTGGTCGGGGTGCCTGCCATTCGTCGGTGTAAATGGGTACTTTAGAGGGTGGCTGAGGCCTGGCCTAGGCGCTACGCGGCGTCACAAGCTGGTGAACCAAATGGGTGTTAGTAAGGGTGACCTCTCTTGATCTCGCCGGTCTCCGGACAAGGTGATGACCGTCCGTAGTGGGTCATAACGATGTGGATCTTTTTCCCACAATTCGGACTAAGTGCGAGTCGTAAGCAAAATAATCGGCGCGAACTTTCCAGTACTGAAACTTTGCGACTGGCCCATTGGTAGCATCGTCCCTGCGCAGGGTCAGTGCTCTTCGCCGAGTCCGACTTTCTGCGGAAAAGACGTGAGCCGTGGTCCGGGGGTGGTTCCCCGGCTCGGCTCACGTTTGTTGCTCACCGTAGCCGGGTATCGATTCCGGCGGCGTGGGTGACGAGGGGAATTCGGAAGCGCGCAAGGTCAAACCTACGGAACCGTAAGTTTGACCTTGATGTGACCTGCGTCACTGTCGACGCCTCGGGTGTGGATTTCCTGGGTTGTTCGGATCGCGAACCCGTGTTCACCCTCCGTCGATGGCCCGTCCGGGGCGTGCTCGCTTGCTCCTGCCGGTCAGAGCCGTTCGATGATGGTCGCCGTCGCCAGAGCGCCGCCGGCGCACATCGTCACCAGTGCCGTCGACGCGTCGCGGCGCTCCAGCTCGTGCAACGCCGTCGTCAGCAGCCGCGCGCCCGTGCTGCCCACCGGGTGGCCGAGGGCGATCGCACCGCCGTTCACGTTGACCCGCGCCGGATCGGGGCCCACGACCTGCTGCCAGGACAGTGCGACCGACGCGAACGCCTCGTTCACCTCGAACAGGTCCACGTCACCCACCGTCATCCCGGTGCGGGACAACACCCGTTCGGTCGCGCGGATGGGGCCATCCAGGTGGTAGTACGGCTCGGCGCCGACCAGCGCCTGCGCCAAGATCCGCGCGCGGGGACGCAGGCCCAGCGCCGAAGCCCGGTCGGAATCCACCAGGAGCAGTGCCGCCGCGCCGTCGGAGATCTGGGAGGACGTGCCCGCCGTATGGATGCCGTCCTCGACCACCGGCTTCAGCCGCGCCAGGCCCTCGACCGTCGTTTCGCGCAGACCCTGGTCGCGGGCGACCAGCCGGGTTTCGCCGGTGGGGGAGCCCTCGGGGGACAGGACCGGTGCCTTCACCGGCACGACTTCGCGGTCGAAGTGCCCGCCCGCCCACGCGGCCGCCGCCTTGGCCTGCGACGCCGTGCCGAACGCGTCGACGTCTTCGCGCGTCAGCCCGCGCCGGACGGCGATGCGCTCGGCCGCGCCGTACTGGTTCGGCAGATCGATCGTCCACGACGACGGCCGCGGGGACGCGCCGGCGCGGTTGGTGCCCAGCGGGACGCGGCTCATCGCCTCGACCCCGCACGCGACGCCGACCTCGATGGCGCCCGCCGCGATCAGGCCGGCGACCAGGTGGGTGGCCTGCTGCGCCGAGCCGCACTGGGCGTCGATCGTCGTCGCGCCCGCCGTCTCGGGCAGGCCCGCGTGCAGCCACGCCGTGCGCGTGACGTTGTTCGACTGCTCGCCCGCCTGCGTGACGCAGCCGCCGATCAGCTGCTCGACCAGCGCCGGGTCGATCCCGGCGCGCTCGGTCAGCGCGAGCTGCGCGGCGCCGAGCAGCTCGGCCGCGTGCAGGCCGGCCAGCAGCCCGCCCCGCTTGCCGATGGGGGTCCGCACGGCTTCGGCGATGACCGGCACGCCCATGTCGTCCCTTTCGTCGGGAAACACTGTTCACTGATCCAAAAACTAGAACAAGTTATTGTTTACCGCAACCCGCCGCAGGCGCAACACTATGTTGATCTTTGGCAGGTGAGCGCACGCTCACCTGCCCTCATCGGTCAAGTTAACGGGTTTCACTAACGGTCTTCCGTTGGTTAACACCGTATGCTTCAATCCAACCTAGAACGTGTTCCAAGCCGAACCGTGGGAGGCAACGTGGCCGCTCCGCTCATCCCGGCAGGGTTCGACTTCACCGATCCCGATCTCCTGGCGCAACGACTCCCGGTGGACGAGTTCGCCGAGCTGCGGCGGACGGCACCGGTGTGGTGGAACCCCCAGAAGCACAACACCGCGGGTTTCCGCGACGACGGCTACTGGGTCGTCTCGCGCCACGCGGACGTCAAGGAGGTCTCCCGCGACAGCACGCTGTACTCGTCGCGGGAAAAGACCGCCATCATCCGCTTCGACGAGAACATGACCGAGGACAACCTCGACGCGAATCGCCTGGTGCTGCTCAACATGGACGCCCCGCAGCACACCAAGCTGCGGCGGATCGTGTCGAAGGGCTTCACCCCGCGGTCGATCTCGAAGCTCGAGGACACCCTGCGCGACCGCGCGGAACGGATCGCCCACGAGGCCCGCAAGAAGGGGACCGGCGACTTCGTCACCGACGTCGCGTGCGAGCTGCCGCTGCAGGCGATCGCCGAGCTGATCGGCATCCCGCAGGAGGACCGGCTCAAGATCTTCGACTGGTCCAACCAGATGGTCGCCTACGACGACCCGGAGTACGAGGTCGCGCCGCTGGAGGCGTCCGCGCAGCTCATCGGCTACGCGTGGAACATGGCCGAGGACCGCCGCAAGTGCCCGATGGACGACATCGTCACGAAGCTGATCCAGGCCGACGTCGACGGCGAAGCGCTCGGCTCGGACGAGTTCGGCTTCTTCGTCATCCTGCTCGCCGTGGCCGGCAACGAGACGACGCGCAACGCCATCACCCACGGCATGAAGGCGCTCCTGGACCACCCGGACCAGTGGGAGCTGTTCAAGGAGCAGCGGCCGAAGACGGCGCCGGACGAGATCGTCCGCTGGGCCACCCCGGTGGTCGCCTTCCAGCGCACCGCCACCCGCGACACCGAGCTCGGCGGCGCGCAGATCCGCAAGGGCGACCGCGTCGGCATGTTCTACAGCTCGGCCAACTTCGACCACGAGGTCTTCGGCGACCCGGAGAAGTTCGACATCCTCCGCGAGGACAACCCGCACGTCGGCTTCGGCGGCACGGGCTCGCACTACTGCATCGGCGCGAACCTGGCCCGCCTGGAGATCGACCTGATCTTCAACGCGATCGCCGACGTCATGCCGGGCATCACGGAGGCGGCACCGCCGGTGCGGCTGCGCTCCAGCTGGCTCAACGGGATCAAGCACTACCCGGTTCGGTACGCCTGAGGAACTCCAGGACCCGCTCCCAGGTGCGCTCCGCCGCGGCTTCGTCGTGGTCGGGGCCGTCCGGGTCGGTGTAGAAGTGGCCGATGCCCGGGTACGTGTGCACCCGGGCATCGGCGCCCACCCGGGCCGTGGCCGCACGCCAGGCCGCGACCTGGGCCGGGGGTGCGATCGGGTCGGGGTCGGCCACGTGCACCTCGACCGGCAGGCCGGGGCGGGCCGCGGCGGGCAGGTTCCCCAGCGCGTGCAGCAGCAGGACCCCGGCGGTGGCCGGCCGGTGCGGCAGCACCGTCTCGACGACGCCCGCGCCCATCGACACGCCCACCAGCACCGTCGCCGGGGGCAGGTCGCGCACCGCGCCTCGGGCTCGCCGGGTGATGTTTTCCCAGCCGACGGCGTCCTTCAGCGCGAATCCGGCTTCGATGTCGGGCGCGGTGCGGCCGTCGTAGAGATCCGGGGTCGTGACGGCGTGCCCGGCCGCCCGCAGCCGGTCGGCGAAGCCGAGTTCGACGGGCCGCAGCCCCAGCACCGAGTGGAAAACCACGACGTCGCTCATCCGGCAATCGTGCCCGAGGGTGACATCATGGGGCGATGGCCCCTCGAGCGACGGTCGACGTCGAGTTCTCCTTCCGCGTCACCGAACCCGGGCCGGCGGCGATCTCGGTCGCCGCGGCGCGCGCCGACACCGACGAGCTGACCGTGTCCTGGCACGGGGAGAGCGAGTCCGTCGAGTTCGAGCACGGGACCCGTGCCGAAGTCTTCGAGCTGCCGGTCGGGGAGCACCGCGTCGCCTACCACGCCGAGCGCGTCTTGGGCGAGCCCGAACCCGAGCCGGTCACGCTCGCCGACGCCGCCGTGTTCACCCGGCCGAGCCGGTACTGCCCGTCCGACCGGATCGCCGGGCTGGTGCCGCCGGAGCTGTTCGCCCTGGACAGCACCAAGAAGCAGGTCGACGCGATCGTCCGGTACGTCCACGAGCGACTGTCCTATGTGGTCGGCTCGGGCCGGGTGACCGACGACGCGATCGACACCCTGCTGGCCGGCGCCGGCGTCTGCCGCGACTTCGCGCACGTCTGCATCGCGCTGTGCCGGGTCCTCGACATCCCCGCGCGCTACGTCGGCGTCTACGCGCCCGGCCTGTCGCCGATGGACTTCCACGCGGTCTTCGAGGCCGGCATCGCCGGGCGCTGGTACGTCTTCGACGCCACCCACCTGGCGCCGCGCCAGACCATGCTCCGCATCTCCACCGGCCGCGACGCCGCGGACACGTCGTTCCTCGCCACCCTCGGCTGCGAGCTCGACTTCCTGGGCAGCACGGTGTTCGCGACGACGGACGCGGCGCTGCCCGAGGACCACTGGCCGGAGCTGGTGGCGCTCGGCTGACGGGCCGACCGCGTGTTGCCTGCGCGAAGTGGCCTCCGGCTGGGTAGACAGAGTCCGTGAAGAGTTCCCCGAAGGCCCCGAGCCCCTGGGCGCGGGCCCGCGCCCGGTACCGGTGGCTGGACCACATCGCCCGCGCCGCCGACCGCTACATCGACGCCGGCGGCTACCACTACATCGCCTCGATCACCTACTTCAGCCTGCTGTCGCTGGTGCCGCTGCTGATGGTCGCCTCGTCGGTCGCCGGGTTCGTGCTGGCCAGTCAGCCGCACCTGCTCGACACGATGGTCCACGCGATCGTGTCGACGCTGCCCGGCGGGCTCGGCGACAAGGCCACCGACCTGCTCACCGGGTTCGTCGAGCAGCGGACGAGCGTCGGGGCGTTCGGTCTGGTCATCGGCCTCTACTCGGGCTGGAACTGGATGAACGCGCTGCGGGACTCGCTGACCGCGCTGTGGGGGCAGAACCGCTCCGACCAGCCGCTCCTGCGGCTCATCGCCGTCGACCTGCTCGCGCTGGTGGGCTTGAGCGCGGCGCTGCTGGTGTCGTTCACGCTCACCATCTCCGGCACCGCGCTCGGCGGCTACCTGCTGCGGCTGGCCGGCTTCGACGACACGAGCTGGGGACACCAGCTCGTCTCGGCGTCCTCGGTGCCGCTGTCGCTGGCCGCCGACTGGCTGGTGTTCCTGTGGGTGCTGACCCGGCTGCCGCGGCAGAAGGTCGGCGTGCGCAGCGCGGTCCGCGGCGCGATCGCGCTGGCCCTCGGGTTCGAGGCGCTCAAGCTGGCCGGCGGGTTCTACCTCCGGCTGATCGGCGACTCGCCGACCGGCATCGCGTTCGGCTCGGTGATCGGCCTCATCTTCTTCATCTCGCTGGTCGCGCGGCTGCTCGTCTACGTCACGGCGTGGACCGCGACCGGCTCCGACGCGCCGCCGACGCCGGTCCAGCCGCCGGCGCCGGTGGAGCTGAACCCGGTGGTCGTGGTCGACCCGCCGATCGCGGTGCCGGCCACGGTCGGCGTGCTCACCGGCGTGGTCGGCACCCTCCTGGCCCTGCGCTGGCGCCGCTCCCGTCGCTGACCCCGCACTTTCGTAGGGAAAGCTCCGCTTTGCACCGCAAAGCCGCACTTTCACGTGAAAGTGCGGTTCAGGAACCGGGCTTCTCGGAGCCGACCAGCCACATCGAGAAGTACTGGGAGCCGCCGCCGTAGGCGTGGCCGAGTGCGCGGCGCGCGCCGTCCACCTGGTAGTCGCCGGCGCGGCCAATGACCTGCTTGGCCGCTTCGGAGAACCGGAGCATGCCCGACGCGCCGATCGGGTTGGACGAGAGCACCCCGCCGGACGGGTTGACCGGCAGCCGGCCGCCCAGCGCCGTCTCGCCCTTCTCGGTCACCTTCCAGCCCTCGCCCTCGGGCGCGAACCCCAGATTCTCCAGCCACATCGGCTCGAACCACGAGAACGGCACGTAGATCTCGGCGACGTCCACTTCGGATATCGGGTCGGTGATGCCGGCCTCGGCCCACAGCGCGGCCGCCGCGTCCCGCCCGGCCTGGGGGTTCACCTGGTCGCGGCCGGCGAACGTGGTCGGCTCGGTGCGCATCGCCGTCGCGTGGATCCAGGCCGCCCCGCCCTCGACGGCGTCCCCGGCGGCCTCGTCGCCGAGCACCATCGCGCAGGCGCCGTCGGACGACGGGCACGTTTCGTCGTAGCGGATCGGGTCCCACAGCATCTGCGACGCCCGCACCGACTCGACCGTGATGTCGGGCTGGCTCAGGTGCGCGAACGGGTTCAGCGCCCCGTTGCGCCGGTCCTTCGCCGCGACGATCGCCCCGACGTGGTCGGGCGCGCCGGAGCGCCGGATGTAGGAGCGCACGTGCGGCGCGAAGTAGCCGCCCGCGCCCGCGCCGACCGGCATCTGGAACGGCGGCAGGATCGACAGGCCCCACATCGCGTTCGACTCGGACTGCTTCTCGTACGCCACGGTGAGCACCCGGCGGTGCACGCCGGACTGGACGAGCGAGGCCGCGACCAGCGCCGTCGACCCGCCGACCGAACCGGCGGTGTGCACGCGCAGCAACGGTTTCCCGGTCGCGCCCAGCGCGTCGGCGAGGAACAGCTCGGGCATCATCACGCCCTCGAACAGGTCCGGGGCCTTGCCGAGCACGACGGCGTCGATGTCGGCCCACCCCACCTGGGCGTCGGTCATCGCGCGGTCGATCGCCTCGCGCAGCAGGCCCGGCATCGAGACGTCCGCGCGCTTGGCGCGGTGGTGTGTCTGGCCGGTGCCGAGCACGGCGGTGAGCTGCTTGGTCATCGGGCCTCCAGCACGGTCACCAGGTTCTGTTGCAGGGCGGGGCCGCTCGTCGCGTGCGCCACGGCCTTGCGGGATTCGCCGCGGTGGATCCGGGCCGCGGCCTCGCCGATCCGGGCGAGCCCGGCGGAGAACATCGGGTTCGCGGCCAGCGCGCCCCCGGAGGGGTTGACGTCGACGCCGTCGCCGAGCCCGAGCGCGGTCCGCAGGATCAGCTCCTGGTGCGTGAACGGCGCGTGCAGCTCGGCGAGGTCGACGCCGTCCAGGTCGAGGGCTTTCGCCGCCGCTTCGGTGGACGGCGAGCGCGTCAGGTCGCGGGCGCCGAGCACGGGGGAGTCGACGCGGTGCTCGATCCCGGCGAGCACCGCGGGCCGCTCGACGATGTCCCGTGCCCGTTCCACAGTGGACAGGACGATCACGGCGGCGCCGTCGGTGACCGGCGCGATGTCGTGCTTGCGCAACGGATCCGCGACGTACGGCGTGTCGAGCAGTTCGCTGACGTCCTTCGCGGTGCCCCGGGCGGCGACTTCGGCCAGGTCCTTTTCGGACCACAGCCCGGCCTCCAGGCCCAGCCGTGCCTGGATCCCGGCGATCGAAACCGAGTCCGGCCACAACGGAGTGACGACGTAGGGGTCGAGCTGCAGGGCGAGCACCCGGCGCAGCTGCCCGGCGCTGGACTTGCCGAAGCCGTAGACGAGCGCGGTCTCGACCTCGCCCATCCTGATCTTCAGCCAGGCCTCGTAGAGCGCCCAGGCGGCGTCCATTTCGACGTGGGACTCGTGGATCGGCGGGAACGCGCCGATCGCGTCGACCGCGGCGATGAACGAGAACGCGCGCCCGGCCAGGTAGTCCGACGAGCCGGAACACCAGAAGCCGATGTCCTCTTTGGACAGGCCGGTCTTTTCGAAGACCTCGGCGAAGATCGGGACGAGCATTTCGACGCCGTTGGTGGTCCCCTCGGTCTCCCGGACGTTGGGGGCCTTGGCGAAGCCCGCGATGGCGACGTCTGGCATCAGGACCTCACAGGTGGTGGGCGAAGGTTTCGTAGGCCGCGTCCGGCTCGCCGGTCGGCTCGAAGTGGCTGATGTTCTCCAGCGACGTCCACCACTCTTCGCGGGGTTTCCACGCCGCCCGCACGCGCATGCCCATCTTGACGTCCTGGGCGTCGCACCCCAGCACGAGGTGCAGGAACGCGATGTCGGCGCCGTCGAGCAGGATGTACGCGGCCACGTACGGCGGCTTGAGCCGCTGGCCGAGGAACGGGACGTTGACGATGCAGAACGTCGTCACGATGCCGGTGTCGGGGAGTTCGACCTCTTCGGTGGTCGGCACGCCGTCGGTCGGGCAGGCCCCGCGCGGCGGGATGTAGACCTTTTCGCACGCAGGGCAGCGCTGCCCGATCAGCTTGCCCTCGGCGAGCCCGCGCAGGTAACGGCTTTCCTCGGGTGACGCGGAGTGCATGTACTTCAGGTGCACCGGCGTGATGACGACGCTGACCGGCGCACCCTCGTCCCGGGCGGCGACCGGGGGAGCGGGCTCGGTCGGCGTGGTGTCCGCGGCGTCCACGGGCAGGAAGTAGGCGATGTCCCGGATGTGCCCGACGGCCTCCTCGGCCCACCGCACGCGCACCCGCTGTCCACTGTGGATCTTCGACGGCGAACCGGCGTCCACGGCGTGCAGCATGGCGGTGTCGGCGCCGTCCAGCTTGACCAGCGCCCAGGCGAACGGCCGGCGCAACGGCTGCCCGTCCAGGGGTTCGGCGCACCACGACCACGAGACGACGGTGCCCTCTTCGCCCACCGGGACGAACTCGCCGAGCTGTTCGGCGGTCACGGGATCGTATTCGACCGGCGGCACGTGCACGCGCCCGTCGCTCCCGCGGATGCCTTCGATCCGGTGCTCGCGAAGGCCGTTGACGAACCGGCCCAGGACGGGCCCGGTCGAGCGCGTGTAGTCGAAGCCGACGTTGAGGGGTGCCGCTAGTGGTGTCTCGGTCACGCCGTTGAGTGAAACATGTTCTTGTTCTATCGACAAGGTTCCTCCACGTAGTGGCCTGATCCGAGGAGAACGTGTTCCATGTCAGCGGCCGCGGAACTCGGGCTTGCGCTTCTCGCTGAACGCCCGTGGCCCTTCCTTCGCGTCCTCCGACGCGAAGACCTCGATCCCGTACTGCGAGTCGAGCTTGAAGGCCTCCTCCTCGTGCAGGCCCTCGACGTCCCGGATCGTCCGCAGGATCGCCCGCACGGCGACCGGTCCGTTCGCGTTGACCAAAGAAGCCAGCTCGAGGGACTTCGCGAGTGCGGTCCCGTCCGGCACCACGTGCCCGATCAGGCCGATCGCCAACGCCTCGGTGGCGGTCAGGTGGCGGCCGGTCAGCAGGATGTCCGCGGCCACCGTGTACGGGATCTGGCGCGGCAGCCGCACCGCCGACCCGCCCATCGGGAACAGGCCCCACCGGGCCTCCGACACCCCGAACCGGGCGGACTCGCCCGCCACCCGGATGTCCGTCCCCTGGAGGATCTCCGTCCCGCCCGCGATCGCCGGGCCTTCGACCGCCGCGATCAGCGGCTTCGTCAGGCGGCGGCCCTTCAGGAGGCCCGGGATGTGCGCGGGGTTGAACTTGCCCGAGGCGAACGACTCCGAAGGGGAGTTGCGGGACATCGACTTCAGGTCCGCGCCCGCGCAGAACGCGCCGCCCGCGCCGGTCAGGACACAGCTGCGGATCGAGTCGTCCGAATCGACCCGGTCCCAGGCCTCGACCATGATCGCCATCATCTCGCCGGTGATCGCGTTGCGCGCCTCGGGCCGGTTCATCGTGACGACGAGGGTCTGCCCCTCCTGCGAAACCAGCGCGTGCGGTTCACCCACGGAAGACCTCCTGAAGGAGCAGTGCCATTGCCCAGAACGATAACATGTTCTACTTTGAGGGCGTGGCACTCAACATCGCGGATCTTCTGGAGCACGCCGTCGACGCCGTGCCGGAGCGCGTCGCGGTCGTGTGCGGCGACCGGCGGGTCACCTTCGCCGAACTGGAGGCGCGGGCCAACCGGCTCGCCCACCACCTCGCCGCGCACGGCGTGGGACGCGGGTCCCACATCGGGGTCTATTCCCGCAACTCGATCGAGGCCTTGGAGGCGATGATCGCGGCGTACAAGCTGCGCGCGATCGCCGTCAACGTCAACTACCGCTACGTGCACGGCGAGCTCGTCTACCTCTTCACCGACGCCGAGCTCGTCGCGCTCGTGCACGAACGCAGCTACGCCGACAAGGTCGCCGCCGTCCTGCCCGAAACGCCGAAACTGAAACACGTTGTCGTGATCGATGACGGCAGTGGCGGCGATTACGGGAGCTACGGCGGCGTCGACTACGAAACCGCGCTCGAAGCGCAGAGCCCCGAACGCGACTTCGGCGAACGCAGCAACGACGACCTCTACATCCTCTACACCGGCGGCACCACCGGCTACCCGAAGGGCGTGCTCTGGCGGCAGGAGGACGTCTGGCGCGCGCTCGGCGGCGGCATCAACTTCGTCACCGGCGAATACATCCCGGACGAGTGGACGCTCGCCGAGCAGGGCAAGGCCGGGAGCCTGACCCGGCTGCCCGCCGCGCCGCTGATCCACGGCGCCGCGCAGTGGGCCGCGTTCGGGGCGCTGTTCACCGGCAGCCCGGTGGTCTTCGTGCCGCGTTTCGACGCGCACGAGGTCTGGAAAGCCGTGCAGGACAACAAGGTCCAGGTCCTCACGATCGTCGGCGACGCGATGGCGCGGCCGCTGATCGAGGCCTACCGCGAGGGTGATTACGACGCTTCGTCGCTCGTCGCCGTGTCGAGCCACGCCGCGCTGTTCTCGCAGTCGGTGAAGCAGGAATTCGTCGAACTGGTCCCGAACGCCGTGATCACCGACGCCATCGGCTCGTCGGAAAGCGGCTTCACCGGGATCGGCATGGTCGGCAAGGGCTCCGACCACAGCGCCGGCCCCCGGGTCAGCTTCGGCAAGGACGCGATCCTGGTCGACGACGACGGCAAGCTCGTCGAGCCGGCGCCCGGCGCGGTCGGCCTGATCGCGCGCCGCGGGCACGTCCCGCTCGGCTACTACGGGGATCCCGAAAAGAGCAAGAAGATCTTCGTCGAGGTCGAGGGCGTCCGGTACGTCGTGCCGGGCGACTACGCCCGCTACGAGGAGGACGGCACGGTCACGCTGCTCGGCCGCGGCTCCCAGTGCGTCAACACCGGCGGCGAGAAGGTCTACCCGGAGGAGGTCGAAGGGGCGCTCAAGTCGCACCCCGACGTCTTCGACGCCCTGGTCATCGGCATCCCGGACGAACGGCTCGGCCAGCGCGTCGCCGCCGTCGTCCAGCTCCGCGAAGGCGCCGAGCCGGACCTGCCCGCGCTCGAGGAGCACGTGCGGGGCGAGATCGCCGGGTACAAGGTGCCGCGCACGGTCTGGCTGGCCGCCGAGATCGGCCGCTCGCCCAGCGGCAAGCCGGACTACCCGTGGGCCCAGCGCTACGCCGCCGAGCACGAACCGGCGACGGCCCAGCCCGTCTGAGGAGGACACCAGAAGTGCGGACACCCCTGTGCGACCGGCTCGGCATCGACCTGCCGATCATCGGGTTCACGCCCTCGGAGCACGTCGCCGCGGCGCTCAGCCGCGCCGGCGGGCTCGGCGTGCTCGGCTGCGTCCGGTTCAACGACGCGGCCGAGCTCGACCGGGTGCTGACCTGGATGGACGAGAACACCGGCGGCAAGCCCTACGGCGTCGACATCGTGATGCCGGCGAAGATTCCCGCCGAGGGCACCCAGGTCGACCTCTCGAAGCACATCCCGGACGGCCACCGCGCGTTCGTCGACAAGGTGCTGCGCGACCTGTCGGTGCCGCCGCTGCCGGACGACACCGACGAACGCGCGGGGGTGCTCGGCTGGCTGCACTCGGTCGCGCGCTCGCACGTCGAGGTCGCGCTCAACCACCCGATCAAGCTGATCGCCAACGCGCTCGGCTCGCCGCCGGCCGACGTCATCGCCCAGTGCCACGACCGCGGGGTGCCGGTGGCGGCGCTGGCCGGCAAGGCCGAGCACGCGGTGCGGCACGTCGAAAACGGCGTCGACTTAGTGGTGGCCCAGGGCTACGAAGCCGGCGGGCACACCGGGGAAATCGCGTCCATGGTGCTGGTGCCGGAAATCGTCGACGCCGTCGACGTGCCGGTGCTCGCCGCCGGCGGAATCGGTTCCGGGCGGCAGGTGGCCGCGGCGCTCGCGCTGGGCGCGTCCGGCGTCTGGATGGGCTCGATGTGGCTCGCCACCGAGGAGTACCTGCAGACGATGGGCGAGTCGGTGGCGATGCAGCAGGCGCTCGTCGCGGCGTCCTCGGCGGACACCGTGCGGACGCGGATCTACACCGGCAAGCCCGCGCGGCTGCTCAAGACCCGGTGGACCGAGGCGTGGGCCGCGGCGGACGCGCCCGAGCCGTTGCCGATGCCGCTGCAGAACCTGCTGGTTTCCCACGCCCACAACCGGATCCACGCGGCGAACGACCCGAGCGTGGTGTCGATGCCGGTCGGGCAGATCGTGGGCCGGATGAACGCGGTCCGCCCGGTCGCCGACGTCGTCGCGGACCTGGTGAACGGTTACGAAGAAGCACTGTCCCGGTTGGACAAGACGCGCTGAAGGGGGCCCGCCGCGGCGGGCCCCCTCGTCGCGGAAGCGGTTACAGCGAAGCGGCGGCCGCGGCGATCTTCGACGCGAACGTGCTCACCTCGGTGTAGACGCCGGGGGCGTGCGGCCGGGCGCAGCCGTCACCCCAGGACACGATGCCGACCTGGATCCAGGCGTTGTTGTTGTCCCGGCGGAACATCGGGCCGCCCGAGTCGCCCTGGCAGGTGTCGACCCCGCCCGCGGTCAGGTTGCCGGCGCAGATCTCCGCGCTCGGGATCAGGTCGGGGTAGCTGCCGCCCTGGGCCTGGCAGGTGGAGTCGGAAACGAACGGGACGGTCGCCTTCAGCAGGTACCGCTGCTGCGAGCCGCCCTCGGTCGCCGCGCCCCAGCCGGCCACGGTGAACGTGCCGGTGTTGTAGGTCGACGTCGTCGCGATCGGCAGCGTCGAGAGGCCGGTGACCGGGCTCGCGAGCTTGATCAGCGCCCAGTCGCCACCGGTCGAGGTGCCGTAGGTGGGCGACTGGTAGACGTAGGTCGACTTGATCTTCTTGGCGCTCGTGCTCTGCAGGTCGACGACGCCGACGGTCGCCGTGATCGAGGTGTTCGACCCCGTCCGGCTGACGCAGTGGGCGGCGGTCAGCACGATCTGGTTGGTGTACAGCGCCCCGCCGCAGCCCATGGAAAGCCGGACCATGAACGGGAACTCGCCCTGTGCGGCCCGCGTCCCGCCGACGACGTCGGTGGACGGCGGCTGGGCGGCGATCGCCGGAGTGGCGAACGAAGCCGCCGCGGCGACCGCGGCCACCGCGGTGGCGACGTTTCTGAGCAGGGTGAACCAGCGCTTGGGAGCCAAGGGGATCAGTCCTTCCAGTGTCCACTGTGGAAGCCGAGCTCGAGAGCGGCCCCATGACTACACCAGGTGGTCACAGACCGGGACAACCGACTTTCTTCGGATCTTTCGGGCGGTTGGGTGATTTCTCACCGGCGGCGTACCCGGCGTCCGGTTCCGGGCGCGGTGCCCCCGGAATTCACCGGCTGTTTCCCGTCCGTGAACGCCGGACCGGCGGAAATCGCGCCGAACGCATCCGGGTGATCCTCCGGGTAACGGCCGTGTTGCGTGCCACAGCGAACCACCGTGCTCGGGGAACCGAATAGGGTCGATTCCGTGCCCGCCCCTTCGCGCCATTCCCGCCTGTCCGCCGACGGTCCCGTGCTCGACGGGATTCCCGCGCACGGCCGCGTCCCGCGCTACTACGCGGTGAAGGTCGAACTGCTGGCGGTGATCGCGGAACTCGGCGAAGGCGCGGTGCTGCCCACCGAACGGGAATTGTGCGAACGGTTCGAGGTGTCCCGGGCGACCGTGCGCCAGGCGGTGAGCGAACTGGTCCTCGAAGGCAAGCTCAGCCGCCGCCAGGGGAGCGGCACGTACGTCGCCGGCCCGAAGCTCGTCCAGCCGCTGGCCCTGGTCAGCTACACCGAAGGGCTGCGGCGCCAGGGCATCCGGCCGGGCCGCAACGTCATCACGCTGGAGAGGCGCCTGGCCGGCAGCGCGCTCGCCGCCGACCTGCAGGTGACGTCGGACGCCGAAGTGTTCCACCTCGAGCGGGTGCTGCTGGCCGACGAGGAACGCGTCGGGCTGGAGTCGACATATCTCCTCGTCGAGCGGTTCCCGGACCTGCTGGACGTCTTCGACCCGGAGCAGTCGCTGTACGCGTGCCTGAGCGAGCGGCTCGGGGTCGTGTTCGACGGCGCCGAGGAGCGGGTCGAGACGGTGCTGGCGACCCCGCGGGAAGCGCTGCTGATCGGGACCAACCCGGCCCTGCCGATGCTGCTGCTGCACCGCGTTTCGTGGGGGCCGGACGGGGTGCCGTTCGAGCGCGTGCGCTCGCTGTACCGCGGTGACCGGCTGAGCTTCTCGACCCGACTGGGCCGCACGGACTGACTGTCACGTTCCGCCCGGCCGCCTCGTCCCTCCGGTGACACCCACTGGGAGGACACGATGACCGTCGCACTGTGGATCGGCCAGGTACTGCCGGCCGCGATCTTCGCCGTCTCGGGCGCGCTCAAGTCGACCATGTCACGGGAGCGGATGCTGGAAACCGGCCAGACCGGCGCGGCCGCCTACCCGCTGCCCGTGATCCGGTTGACCGCGATCTGCGAGCTGTTCGCGGTGGTGGGCCTGATCCTGCCGGTGCTGCTGGGCATCGCGCCGGCGCTGACCGGCTGGGCGGCCGTCGGGCCGGCCGTGGTGATGGTGGGTGCCATGGCGATGCACGGTCGGCTGGCGATCGCGGGGCACCGGCCGGCGGAATGGCGGAACGTCGGCGTCAACACCCTGATCCTCGCGCTCTGCGTCTTCGTGGCGGCCGGCCGGCTGTGAAGGCGGCGACCGGCGGACCGGTGGATGCAACCGTTTCGGGGTCCGGTCCGTCTGGCAGGTATGCGCACACTGCTGGGTACGGTCCTGCTGCTCCTGACGCTGACCGCGTGCGGAGCCCGTTCGGACTCCGGCGCGACGTCGTCTTCGCCTTCGTCGTCTTCGTCTGCTTCTGTGCCGGCTCCGCCGCCTCCGTCCCAGACGGTCGGCCGCCCGACACAGGGCATCGCCCCGGGCGACGACGTGATAGCGGAGTCCCAGGTCGACGCCCGTTCCCTGCCGGAGGGCTACCCCCGCAGCCTGACCCGCAGCCTCGACGGCAAGACACTGACCCTGCAGGCAGAGGAGGGCGGCTGCCGCCACATCTCGGCGCGCGTCGGTGAGCAGACCGCGCAGCAGGTGGTGGTGCTGATCGCGGTCAGCTCGGCGAAGAAGGGCCAGATGTGCCCGGACTACATCCGCGAGATCACGGTCCCGCTGGCCCTGACCGAGCCGCTCGGCACCCGAACGGTGGTGCTCCACCAGGGCTGACCCCGCCCCGGACGCTGGGAGGGCGCCCCTCGGGAAGCCTGGGGCCGCCCTCCCGGACCACGCGCGGGAGCTTCGGCGGCACTTTCACGTGAAAGTGCCGCCTCTCCTCGCCCCGAACGCTGGGAGGGCGCCCCTCGGGAGGCCCGGGGCTGCCCTCCCGGACCACGCCCGGAAGCTTCGGCGGCGCACTTTCACGTGAAAGTGCCGCCTCTCCTCGCCCCGAACGCTGGGAGGGCGCCCCTCGGGAGGCCCGGGGCTGCCCTCCCGGACCACGCGCGGGAGCTTCGGCGGCGCACTTTCACGTGAAAGTGCCGCCCCGCCCCGGCTCGCCTCGCCCCGCGCCAAGGCCGCCCCACCTCACCCGCGCCAAGGCCGCCTCGACCCCAGCTCGGCCCGCCCCGCCCCGCGCCAAGCCCGCCCCACTCCAGCTCGGCCGCCTCCGGACCTCCAGCTCGGCCCGCCCCCGACCCGCTCGCTGGTCGCGTCGAGCTCACCCGGCCGGCCACGCCCGACCCGATCCCGCCTCGCCCCGCCCCAAGCCCGCCCGGCCGGCTCGCCCCGGACCCGCCTTCTGGCAGGCCACGCTTGCCCGGCCCGCCAGGTCCGACCCGATCCCGCTCCGCCCCGCCGGGCGAGCTCACCCGGCGGGGCGGTCCCGGATCCCGCCCCGCCCGAGGCCCGACCCGGCTGCGCCGGGCTTGCCAGGATTGGCCGCGCCTGGTCCCGCCGAAGCCGATCCCACCTTCGCCCCAGCCCGAGGCCCGGCCGTGCAGTGCCCGCCGCTCCGATCCCGCCGCCCCGGCCCGCGCCCGGCCCCGCCCGAACGCCACATTGGGGCGCTCGCCGCGGAATCCAAGCGGATCGATCTTCCGTGCAACCCCGCACCTCACCCATTCCGTCTTCGGGGCATGAGGTACTTAGCGAAGGTGGTCGGGACAGGCGCGTTCCTGCTGATGGCGACGGCCTGCGCCGGCCAGGACATGCCCACCAGCCAGCCCGCTGCCGGGGGTGATTCCGCCGCGCCGACAGGGAGCGTTTCGACGTCGCCCAGTGAGTCGGTGCTGCCCGGGACGCCGTCGGCGAACCCGCCGGGCAAGCCGCGGCTCACCGTGCCCGAAGGCAGTACGCCGGTGCCGCCGGCCAAGGTCGATGCGACCGCCTTGCCCAGTGGTTTCCCGCACGAGGTGTGGACGGCCAACGGGGGCACCGTGCTCAACATCCGCGCCCAGGAGGGCGGGTGCGGGCACGCCCTCGGCGAGGCGACCGAGCAGGGGGGCGACCACGTCGTCGTCAACCTCAGCGAGACCAAGGCCCAGACCGGCCAGATGTGCACGATGGACATCCGGTACCCGGTGATCTCGGTCGCGCTGGCCGCGCCGCTGGACCAGCGCACCGTGGTGCTGAAGACCACGCCGCCGAAGTGATCACCCTGGCCTAGGCTCGGGTGATGGGAAGCCGCCAGGTCTCACGCACCGCGATCGTCGCCACGACCCCGGAGAAGATCTTCGGGCTCCTGGCCGATCCGGCCCAGCACCCGCTCATCGACGGATCCGGCACGGTCCGGGCCGCCCAGCCGGGAGGTCCGGACCGGCTCTCGCTCGGCGCCACGTTCGGCATGGACATGAAGCTGGGCCCGTCCTACAAGATCCTCAACACCGTGGTCGAATTCGAAGAAGGCCGCCTGATCGCGTGGCGGCACTTCAACGGCCACCGCTGGCGCTGGCGCCTCGAACCCCTCGACGGCGGCCGCACCGAGGTCACCGAGACGTTCGACTGGTCGACGGCGAAGTTCCCGCTGGCCATCACGCTCAGCCCGTTCCCGCGCAAGAACGCCGAGGGCATCGAGAAGACCCTCACGCGGCTCACGGAGCTGTTCCCGGCCTGATGAGGCCCGCACCCAATTAGTTGTACAGTGCTTAATATTGTCCGTGCAACTACTTGCGAGGGTGCGGTGCCCCAGCCCGTCCGGCCCCGGGTCGTCCTGGCCGTCTGCTGTCTGAGCTTGTTCATCGTCGGGCTCGACAACACGATCGTGAACCTCGCCCTGCCGGCGATCCGCGAAGACCTGGGCGCGTCCGTCTCGAGTCTGCAGTGGACGATCGACGCGTACACGCTCGTGCTGGCGAGCCTGCTCATGCTGTCCGGCTCGACCGCCGACCGGATCGGGCGGCGCCGCACGTTCCAGACCGGGCTCGCGCTGTTCAGCCTCGGCTCGCTGCTGTGCGGCGTCGCCCCCAACGTCGGGACGCTGATCGCCTTCCGCGCGCTGCAGGCCATCGGCGGGTCGATGCTGAACCCGGTCGCGCTGTCCATCGTCACCAACGTCTTCACCGAACCCCGCGAGCGCGCCCGCGCGATCGGCGTGTGGGCCGGGGTGGTCGGGCTGAGCATGGCGGTCGGGCCGGTGGTCGGCGGCGCGCTCGTCGGCTGGGCGGGCTGGCGCTCGATCTTCTGGATCAACGTCCCGGTCGGCGTCGCCGCGATCGTGCTGACGGCGTTCTTCGTGCCCGAATCCCGTTCGCCGCACCCGCGCCGCCTCGACCCGTTCGGGCAGCTGCTGGTCATCGTGCTGCTGGCCACGCTCACCTACGCGATCATCGAAGGCCGCGGCGCGGGCTGGACGTCGCCGGAGATCATCGGGTGCTTCGCCGTGGCCGCGATCGCGCTGGCCGTCCTGCTCCCGTATGAGCGGCGGCGCACGGATCCGTTGCTGGAACTGAGGTTCTTCCGCAGCGTCCCGTTCTCCGGCGCGACGCTCACCGCCGTCACCGGCTTCGCGGCGCTGTCCGGGTTCCTCTTCCTCAACTCGCTGTACCTGCAGGACACCCGCGGGTTTTCCGCGCTGCACGCGGGTTTGCTGACGTTGCCGATGGCCGCGGTGACGGCGGTGTGCGCGCCGCTGTCGGGCCGGGTGGTCGCCGCCCGCGGGCCGCGGCTGCCGCTGCTGGTCGCCGGCGCCGGGATCGCCGTGTCCGGCTTCGTGCTCGCCGGGATCGGCCCGGCGACGCCGATTCCGGTGCTGGTGCTGGGTTACGTGTGCTTCGGCGCCGGGTTCGGCATGCTCAACGCGCCGATCACCAACGCCGCGGTGTCGGGGATGCCGCGGGAGCGCGCGGGTCTCGCGGCGGCGGTGGCGTCGACGAGCCGCCAGGTCGGGGCTTCCCTGGGCGTGGCGGTGATCGGCGCGGTCGTCGCGGCGGCGACGCCCGCGGCGGACCGGGTGGCCTGGGTGATCGTCGCGGTCTGCGGGGCGCTGGTGTTCGCGCTGGGCCTGCTCACCACCGGACGCTGGGCGCTGGCCACGGCCGCGCGCGTCAATGGTTCGGACCACGGCGTACCGGTCGGCTGAACTCCGCCGTCGAAGCCGTCGAAAATTTCGCGGATCCGGTGAACCGCCTTCGTTATCGGGCCGTGTCCCGGAGTGAGGTGGTGATCAGAGAGGAGGGGCGCATGCCCCGGTTGAGTAGTGGTCGGCACCGCAAGCAGGCGACCATCGGGCTGGCCGCGTTGCTGGGCGTTTCCGGCATCACCGCGACCGCGATCGCGCTGAGCAGCCCGGCGAGCAACGCGGCCGAAGCTCCCAAGGAGAACTGCGCAGGACTCGACACCGCACTGCAGAACAACCTGAACTTCATCGCGGGCCAGCAGGCGAACCCGGACGCGCAGTCGACGGCGCGCATCGCCAACCGGCAGGCGGTGGTCGACCTGATCCAGCAGCGGCGTCAGGTCGCGGAGTGCACGGCGAACGTCGTGGCGGGCAACGGCCAAGGCGCGCAGGCCCCGGCTGCCCAAGCACCGGCCCAGCAGGCCCCGGCGCAGCAAGGCCGGCCGCAGCAACAGAACCAGCAGCCGGTCCAGTCCGGAGTGGACACCGGCGCCGCCGGCGACGTCGTGTGCGCGGGGTCGACCGTGACGCTCTCGGGCGAAGGCGGCTCACCGGCCGCGTCGAGCAACCAGTTCCCGGCGGGGACCCGGCTGAAGGTGACGAACCTGGACAACTCGAAGTCCACCACGGTGGAAGTCACGTCGGTGTCGGGCAGCTGCACGCTGCTCAACAACGCGGCCTTCGAACAGGTTCGGGAGCCCGGAAAGTTCCTCATCCGGCGCGCGCGGATCGAGCGCGTCGGCTGAGGGAGCAGGGAAGAAAGGGGGCACCGGCGGCGGGCCGGTGTCCCCTTCCCCTGCGTGCTAACGGAAGCTGATCTGCAGCACCGGGTCGCCGGTGCTGGCGAAGAAGTCGTTGCCCTTGTCGTCGATGACGATGAACGCCGGGAAGTCCTCGACCTCGATCTTCCACACGGCTTCCATGCCGAGCTCGGCGTACTCGAGGACGTCGACCTTCTTGATGCAGTCCTGCGCGAGCCGCGCCGCCGGGCCGCCGATCGAGCCGAGGTAGAAGCCGCCGTGCGCCTGGCACGCGGCCGTCACCTGCTTCGAGCGGTTTCCCTTGGCCAGCATGACGAGTGAGCCGCCGGCGGCCTGGAACTGCTCGACGTAGGAGTCCATCCGCCCGGCCGTGGTCGGCCCGAACGAGCCGGACGCGTAGCCCTCGGGCGTCTTCGCCGGGCCGGCGTAGTAGACCGGGTGGTTCTTCAGGTAGTCCGGCATCCCCTCACCGGCGTCGAGGCGCTCGGCGATCTTGGCGTGCGCGATGTCGCGCGCGACGACCAGCGGCCCGGTGAGCGAAAGCCGCGTCTTGACCGGCAGCTGCGAGAGCTGCGCGCGGATCTCGGCCATCGGCCGGTTGAGGTCGACGCTCACGACGTCGTCGGAGAGGTCCTCTTCGGTGACCTCGGGGAGGAACTGCGCCGGGTCGCGCTCGAGCTGTTCGATGAACACGCCGTCGGCGGTGATCTTGGCCTTGGCCTGCCGGTCGGCGGAGCAGGAGACGGCGATGCCGACGGGGCAGGACGCGCCGTGGCGGGGGAGCCGGACGACGCGGACGTCGTGGCAGAAGTACTTGCCGCCGAACTGCGCGCCGATGCCGAACTGCCGGGTCATCTCCAGGACCTGCTGCTCCAGGCTCGGGTCGCGGAAGGCGTGCCCCAGCTCCGAGCCCTCGGTCGGCAGGTTGTCGAGGTAGCGCGCGGAGGCGAGCTTCGCGACCTTGAGGTTGAACTCGGCCGACATCCCGCCCACGACGATCGCGAGGTGGTACGGCGGGCAGGCCGCGGTGCCGAGGCTGCGCAGCTTCTCGTCGAGGAACCGGGCGAGCCGCTTCGGGTTCAGGACGGCCTTGGTTTCCTGGTACAGGAACGTCTTGTTGGCGCTGCCGCCGCCCTTGGCCATGAAGAGGAACTCGTAGGAGGCGTCGCCCTCCTTGTGGTAGAGCTCGATCTGGGCGGGGAGGTTGGTGCCCGTGTTGCGCTCGTCCCAGAAGGTGACCGGCGCCATCTGCGAGTAGCGCAGGTTGAGCTGCTGGTAGGCGTCGAAGATGCCCTGCGAGAGCGCGCGCTCGTCGTCCCCGCCGGTCAGGACGCCCTCACCGCGCTTGCCGACGACGATGGCGGTCCCGGTGTCCTGGCACATGGGCAGCACCCCACCGGCCGAGATGGCGGCGTTGCGCAGCAGGTCCATGGCGACGAACCGGTCGTTCCCGGAGGCTTCGGGGTCATCGACGATGGCGCGCAGCTGCTTCAGGTGTGACGTGCGCAGCAGGTGCTGGATGTCGGTGATGGCGGTGCGCGCGAGGGTGGTGAGCGCTTCGGGATCGATCTTGAGGAAGGTCCGCCCGGCGGCTTCGACGGTCTCGACGCCCTGGTCGGTGACCAGCCGGTATTCGGTGGTGGTGTCCTTGCCCAGCGGGAGGACTTCGGTGTGCTGAAACGTGGTGGACGGCACTGCCAGGCTCCTTTGCCAGCTCCGGGATCCGGTCAGCTTATGCGGCGGGGGAGGGCACGCCGAAGAGGCATGCGGTCACTGTGGGCCACCCCACGCGGTTTGCGTTCGGCTGGGGGGCTCGGTTCCCGCAACCCTGGGCTTGGTTGCCGCAACCCTGGGCTCGGTGTCCCCCACAACCCCGAAGCCCGATTGTGACTACGGCCGGCCGTGTTCTGGCTTCGGATCGGGGTTGCGGGGAGGTCCGGCTGGTGGGGGTGCGCGTGTGCCGCCCCGGTGCGTTCGCGTTGTGCCGCCGGTGCGTTGCGGGAGCTGGTCGGGAGGCCGGGTCCACCCCGACGGACCCGACCTCCCGGGGGAAGCTCCCGGATGCGTGCACACCCGGTCGCGAGGCCGATGCCGGTGCTCGAAGCCGCTCCACGAATGTGGCGTGACCGAAGTCATAAGTCAACGCGGCCGAACGGGTGCCGGCGGAAGGTTGCTACCCAGGCTCGTCGGAGGCAAAACGCGGTTTTCGTGGAAAATTTTCGCGCCGCGCGGAATGCCTGGTCGTCGGCTTGGGCCCACGCCAAAAAAAGAGGGCGGGCGCACGGAGTGCGCCCGCCCTGGAGACGGTCGGGTCAGCTGGCGTAGGCGCGGAGCCGGTCCGCGCGCTCGCCCTGGCGGAGCTTCGACATGACCTCGCGCTCGATCTGGCGGACGCGCTCGCGGGAGAGCCCGAAGTGCTTGCCGATCTGGTCGAGCGTGCGGGGCTGGCCGTCGTCGAGGCCGTAGCGGAGGCGGATGACCTGCTGCTCGCGGTCGTCCAGCGTCGAGAGCACCCGGCGCAGGTCGTCCTGCAGGAGGCTGGAGATGACGGCACTCTCGGCGTCGGTCGCCTCGGAGTCCTCGATGAAGTCGCCCAGCGGAGCGTCTTCCTCGGTGCCGACCGGCATGTCCAGGCTTACCGGGTCACGCGAGTGGTCGAGCAGGTCCGAGATCTTGTGCGCCGGGATGCCCGACTCGGCCGCCAGCTCCTCGTGGGTCGCGTCGCGCCCGAGCTGCTGGTGCAGGTCGCGCTTGATGCGGGCCAGCTTGTTCACCTGTTCCACCAGGTGGACCGGGAGCCGGATCGTGCGTCCCTGGTCGGCCATCCCCCTGGTGATGGCCTGGCGGATCCACCAGGTGGCGTAGGTCGAGAACTTGAACCCCTTGGAGTAGTCGAACTTCTCCACCGCGCGGATCAGACCCAGGTTCCCCTCCTGGATCAGGTCGAGCAGCGGCATCCCCCGGCCGGTGTAGCGCTTGGCGAGCGAGACCACCAGGCGGAGGTTGGCCTCCAGGAGGTGGTTCTTCGCCACGTGACCGTCGCGCACCAGGGCGGAAAGCTCCTTGCGGCGCTTCGGGGTGAGGTTCTCCCCGGTGTCCAGCATGTGCTGGGCGAAGACGCCGGCTTCGATGCGCTTGGCCAGCTCGACTTCGTCGGCCGCGCTGAGCAGGGCCGTCTTGCCGATGCCGTTCAGGTAGACGCGGACGAGGTCGGCGGCGGGGCTCGGGGCGTCGAGGTCGCCGTCGGCGAGCGCCCCCACGCTCACCGGCTCCTCGGACACCTGAGCCGGGATACGCTCGCGAATCCCGCGCGACTCGCGTTCGAGAGTCTGGACTGACATTCTGCCTCCCCGGTCACGGGCTGAACGTGCTGCTGCGGTGGTCCCGCCGGTTCGGCCCCGCGGACCGGGGCCTGTGGATCCCGGTACGCCGGTCCGGCCGGCTTGGCTGGACATCTGGCACAACGCTCCGGGTATCCAAAACGTTCCCGGCTCGCTGAAAAGGAGACGGCTGCCGGCGCGCTCCGGTTGCTCGACCATTGCTGAGCTTTTGCTGAGAACGTTCCGTGACCGGGAAACCTGAGAATCCCATGTGAATCACGTCAGGATCTGAACCATCCCGACGTGGTCTAGACCTCTACGAGAACCGTGTACGGCCCGTCATTGACGCTCGAGACCGCCATCATCGCCCCGAACCGCCCGGTGGCCACCGTGGCGCCGCGGCCGCGCAGCTCGGCCACGACGGCGTCCACCAACGGTTCGGCGACCTCCGGGCGGGCGGCCCGCGTCCACGACGGCCGCCGCCCTTTCTTCGTGTCGCCGTAGAGCGTGAACTGGCTCACCACGAGCAGTGGCGCATTCGCGGTGGCGCATGATTCCTCGTCACGGAGTACGCGCAGCTCGTGCAATTTCCGCGCCATGGTCACGGCCTTCGCCGCGTCGTCGTCGACGTGGATTCCCAGCAGCACCAGCAAACCCGGCTCGTCGATCGCGCCGACGACCTCGCCCTCGACGGTGACGTCGGCCCGGGTGACGCGGGCCGCGACGGCCCTCACTTCCCCGCCGGGACGAGCATCCCGTGCCGGACGAGCTCGCGGACGACGGGCAACGCGGCCGCCGCGAGCTCCGAAGCTTCGAGCCCTTGCGCGGCCGCGAGGAGCTCGATCAGGTCCTCCAGCGGCAGCGTGCCGCGGCACCCCGCCAGGAGCCGCGTCGCCAGTTCGTCGACTTCGTGCTGCCAGCCCGGTCCGTCGGTGCGGTGGAGGCGCCGGATCGACGTCGCCCAGCCTTCGTCGCCGGGTTCCTCGACGCTTTCCAGCAAAACCGTGTCGGGCACCACAAAACGGACATCGAGTAATGAATCACCCGATTCGCGCAGCCATTCCACCCGGTCCAGCCAGCCCGCCGCCTCCGGTCCCAGCGGGTCGTCGTAGGCCTGCCGCAGGTCCTCGCAGACCACCGTGGGGGAGCCCACCCCGGCCGCCCGCCGCAGCGTGACGAAGCCGAACCCGATGCCGCGGACGTCGTTCGCCGCGAACCAGTCGAGCCACGCCGCCGCCTTCGCCCGGCCCTCCGGCGAGCGCGGGTCGAGGCCCGCGTCCCGCAGCCAGGTGCCGACGTAGAGCGCCGGGTCGGCGACGTCGCGTTGCACGAACCACGCGTCGGTCTCGGCGGGCAGCCAGCGGCTCACCCGGTCGGCCCAGTCCTCCTTGCCGGTGTGCAGCCACGAAGCCAGCAGGTGGCCGACGCCGCCGTCGTTCAGGAAGCCCGGCAGCTGCCGCACGACCAGCGCGCTCGCGTCGTCGCCGGCCAGCCCCGAGTCGCGGTAGGTGTAGTCCACCCGCGCCGGGCCGACCACGAACGGCGGATTGCAGACGACCTGGTCGAACTTCCGCCGCGCGACCGGCGCGAACCACTCGCCGCGCAGCAGCTCGACGTCCAGCTCGTTCAGCCGGAACGTCGCCGCGGCGAGCGCCAGCGCCCGCTCGGAGACGTCCGTCGCGGTCACGCGCCGGGCGTGCCGCGCCGCGTGCAGCGCCTGCACGCCGTTGCCGGTGCCGAGGTCGAGCAGGGTGCCGACGGGGTTGCGGCTGGTGGCGCGGATCAGCGAGAGCGACGCGTGGCCGACGCCGAGCACGTGGTCCTCGGGCACGGTGCTGCCGAGGACGTCGGCGTCGAGGTCGGAGACCACCCACCAGGAGCCCTCTTCGTCGCCGTGCGGGCGGACGTCGAGCCCGGCGCGGTACCCGTCGGCGACCGCGGTCAGCAGCCCCGCGGCGACGGCGTCTTCGGGGGCCAGCGGCGCGAACGCGGCCTTGACCGCGGTCTCCGGCTCGGTGCCGCCGAGCAGGAACAGCCGGATCAGCGTGCCGAGTTCGCCGGCGTCGCGGCTGGCGCGCTCGGCGGGCACCGGCTCCCCGCGGCCCAGCGCGGCGTGCGCGGCCCCGCCGAGGGCGGCCACCACGCCGTCGGCGTCGTAGCCGGTGCGGCGGAAGGCTTCGCGCAGCCGCGCGCAGACGTCGTCGTTCAGGTCGGGCAGTACGCTTCGCGTGCTCACGGTGGGTAATGCTGCCACGATGGCTTCCGTGACCCTTGAACACGTCCTCGCCCCGCTCGACGCGGCGCTTCCCGAGCTCGAAGCGCTGTACATCGACCTGCACCGCCACCCCGAGCTCTCCTTCGCCGAGACCCGGACGGCGGCCGAGCTCGCCCGGCGGCTGGAGCGCGACGGCTACGAGGTGCACACCGGCATCGCCGGGACCGGGGTTTTGGGCGTGCTGCGCAACGGCGAGGGGCCCACCGTGCAGCTGCGGGCCGACATCGACGCGCTGCCGGTCGAGGAGAAGACCGGGCTGTCCTACGCCAGCACCGCCCGCGGCACCGACGAGCACGGCAAGGACGTCCCGGTCATGCACGCGTGCGGCCACGACATGCACGCGACCTGGCTTTCCGGGGCCGCCGCGCTGCTGGCCAAGGGGCGGGACACGTGGTCGGGCACGCTGCTGGTGGTGTTCCAGCCCGGCGAGGAGAGCGCGGGCGGCGCGTCGGCGATGGTGGCCGACGGGCTGTTCGACATCGCGGGCAAGCCCGACGTCGTGTTCGGCCAGCACCTGGTGCCCGGCCCGGCGGGCTGGGTGCTCACCCGCCCCGGCGTGATCATGGCCGCGACCGACACGCTGCGCATCACCCTGCACGGCCGCGGCGGGCACGGCTCGCGCCCGGAAACGACCGTCGACCCGGCCGTGCTGGCCGCGTCGGTGGTGCTCAAGCTGCAGACGATCGTCTCGCGCGAGATCGCCGCCACCGACTCCGCCGTGGTCACCGTCGGCTCGCTGCACGTGGGCACCGCGAGCAACGTGATCGCCGACGACGCCGTCCTGGAGGTCAACGTCCGGTCCTTCGACCAGGCCGTCCGCGAGCGGGTGCTGGCCGCGGTCGAGCGGATCGTCAACGGCGAGGCGGCCACGGCGGGGGCGCCGAAGCCGCCGACCGTCGAGCGGTCCGGCGCCTACCCGATCACCGAGAACGACGAGGCCGCCAACGACGCCCTCACCGAGGTCTTCCGCGCCCGCTTCGGCGCCGACGTGGTGCTGCCGGCCCCGCTGGTCACCGGCAGCGAGGACTTCAGCGAGTTCGGCCGCGCGGCCGGCGCGCCCTCGGTGTTCTGGCTGGTCGGCGGCTTCGACCCGGAGACGGTGATCACCGCGATGACCGAGGGCCGCTTCGAGCGCGACGTCCCGTCCAACCACTCGCCGCGGTTCGCCCCGGTGCTGCACCCGACCCTGCGCACCGGGATCGAGACGCTCGTCGCCGCCGCGTTGAGCCGGTTGTCCTACCCAGGTGTCGCGTGAGCGCCGCAGGTGGGACGATGGATCGTGGAGGTGGTGCAGTGACCACGCCCGCCAGCGGCTCGGACCCGGTGCTGATCACCGGGGCGGCCAGGTCGTACGAAGAACAGCTCGCGTCGCGCAAGCGCAAGTACGTGATCATGATGGCGTGCCGGATCCCGTGCCTGATCGCGGCCGGGCTCACCTACCACGTGTGGTGGCTGGCGCTGGGGTTCCTCGCGATCTCGGTGCCGCTGCCGTGGATCGCGGTGCTCATCGCCAACGACCGCCCGCCCCGCAAGGCCGAGGACGTCAACCGGTACGAGCGCGAGCCGAAGGCGATCGAAGGCACGAGCCACCGCGTCATCGACGGCTGAGAGCGTCACTTTCGTAGGGAAAGATGCGTTTCCGGCCGGGCTGAAGCGGCACTTTCCCAGGGAAAGATGCGTGTCCGGCGGGTTGGGACCGCACTTTCCCTGGGAAAGTTCCGGCCTAGGCGGGCTGCGGGCCCACCTTGCCGACGGCCAGCGCGCCCAGCCGCGTCCCGCGCCGCAGCACGTCCACAGTGGACTCACCGGCCAGCCAGCCGGTGAGTACGCCGGCGTCGAACGCGTCACCCGCGCCGGTCGAGTCGAGGCACTCCGCCTCGACCGCGGGCACGCTCGTGACGCCGCCCCCGTCGACCCAGCTGGCGCCGTCCAGCCCGGCCGTCACGACCACCGCGCCGACCGCGTCCAGCAGCTCCTTCGCCGCCGCCGGGTCCGCCGAGCCGGTCAGCGCGACCAGCTCCTCGGTGTTCGGCATCAGCAGGTCGACGCCGCGGACGTCGTCGAGGAAGGCTGCCGGGTCGGTGATGTGCGCGGCCGCCTGGGGATCGACCGAGGTGGTCAACCCGGCTTCGCGAGCGGCGGCCAGCGCCGCCAGCCCGGCCGCCCGCGACGGCGGGTCGAGCAGCACGTACCCGGACAGGTGCAGGTGGCTCGCGCCGGCCAGGGCCTCGGGCGTGACGTCCTCGGGGGCGAAGCGCTGGTTCGCGCCGCGGTCGGCCAGCATGCTGCGCTGCCCGGCGGCGTCGACCATCACCACGACGCAGCACGTCGGCGCGTCGTCGTCGACGGCGAACGCGCACCGCACGCCCGCCGCTTCCAGCTCCGCGCGGATCAGCCGGCCGCCCGGGTCGTTCCCGATCCGCGCGACCAGCGTCGTCTCCGCGCCGAGGGAACGCAGCCACAGCGCGGTGTTCGCGCCCGAGCCGCCGCCGGTGAACCGGATCTTCGCGCGCGCGTCACCGCCGTGCGGCAACGGCTTGTCGTGCCGGGCGATCACGTCCAGGGCCGCGTCGCCGACCACCACGATGCCGCTCATGCGCCGACCTCGCTGACGCTCGGCGCGGCCTGAACGGCGAGCGCTGTGTTGAATGATTCGTTCGCAGGCTCACTCATGCCAGCGCCACCGCGACCTCGGTGGCCAGCTTCGCGTTGTTGAGCACCAGCGCTTCGTTCGCGTCGATGCTCACGCCGCCGCTGGCGGTGTGGAAGTGCTCCAGCAGCACCGGCGTGACGTCGGCGCCGTGCACGCCGCGTTCCGCGACCAGCGCGAGGCCCTCGGCGAGCAGCCGGTCGTGCAGTGCCTTGTCCATTTCGGACGCTTCGGGGATGGGGTTCGCCAGCAGCACGCCGGAACCCGCGTACGCGCGGTGCGCGGCGACCACGGCGGCGGCCTGCTTCGGGTCGTCGACCCGCCAGCCGACCGCGTGCCCGGACGAGCGCAGGTAGAACGCCGGGAAGTCGTCGGTGCGGTACCCCAGCACCGGCACCGAGTTCGTCTCCAGCACCTCGAGGGTGGCCGGGATGTCGAGCACCGACTTCACGCCGGAGCAGACGACCACGGTCGGCACCTTCGCCAGCACGCCGAGGTCCGCCGAGACGTCCCACGACTGCGCGGCGCCGACGTGCACACCGCCGAGCCCGCCGGTGGCGAACATCCCGATCCCGGCGGCGGCGGCCAGCGCCGAGGTGCTCGCCACGGTCGTCGCGCCCGAGCGGCCGAGCCCGACGGCCGGGCCGAGGTCGCGCAGCGACAGCTTGTCCAGCCCGGCGTCCGGCGCGCAGACCCGCTCCAGCTCGGCGGGGGAGAGGCCGACGACGACCCGGCCGTCGAGCACCGCGATCGTGGCCGGGACGGCCCCGCCGTCGCGGACCACGCGCTCGAGGCGGCGGGCGACGTCGAGGTTGCGGCCGGCGGGGAGGCCGTGGGACAGGATGGTGCTCTCCAGCGCGACGACGGGGTGCCCGTCACGCAGCGCCGAGGCGATCTCTTCGTGCAGGTGGAGTGGGGTGGTCACGAGGAACCATCATCGGTGATCGGTCCGCTCGCCACGCCAGTGGGTCAGCTCGGCCGCGAGGTTCTTTTCCGCGGCGCTCGCCCAGCGTGCCCGCGCGGTTCCGCTGCGGTACAGCTCGCGGCCCAGCATGCCTTCGAGGACGGCGATGCGGCCTTCGCGCCAGACGTCGTCCGGGTACTTCGCGTACTCCTCGCGCACGTTCTTCGCGTAGACGGCGTACCGGTCGGGCGGCGCGCCGAGGATGCCGAGGTCGGCGTCGAGCAGGGCGGTCGCGAGGTGGTCGGACGGCGGCGCGTCGTGCGTGATCGTGGCGAGGATCAGGCCTTCGACCCGCTCGACGTGCGCTTCTTCGGCTCCTTCGAGCGCTTCACGGGCCCAGGCCGCGCTGGCCCGTTCGTCTTCGCCGGGCTTCGCGTCGTACACGACGTCGTGCGCCCAGGCGGCGACGGCGAGCACCGCGCGTTCGGTCTCGCCGAGGTCGCCGGCGAGCCAGGCGGAGTCGCGGACGACGGCCGCCGCGTGCTCGAGCGTGTGGTAGTGGCGGTGGGGCTCGGCGTAGCGCGCTTCGAGCCGCGGCCAGGACCCGGCCTCGCCGCCCAGCGCCTCGACGGCGTCGGGCCACTCCATCAGTCGAAGATCCCGCGGGGACGGGCCAGCTGGTCGAACCAGTCCTCGAGCTGCTTCTCCCAGTTCACGTCCGGCTTCATGGTGAACTTCCCGAGGAAGTCCTGCCCGCGCCCGCCGAAGCCGCCGCTCTTGCTCACGCGGACCCGCTTGGTGACTTCGAGGACGACGTCGGTGCGCTCGGCCGAGGTCAGGAAGGTGACCGCGACCTGCGAGAAGATGCTCGCGAAGCGCGGCGAGGGCGCGAAGCGGATCTCCTGGAAGAACGGCAGCTGCTGCTGGGTGCCGTCGACACGGCCCTGTTCGAGGATCGCTTCGCGGAAGGTGAAGCCGGTCCGGCTGAGCGCGTCGAGCACCCGCTTCTGGGCCGGGAGCGGCTCGATCGCGACGGCGTCGGCGTCGAAGGGGTCGCTCACCGCGGCGGCCAGGTCGAGCTCGGCCCGGACGCCGACCGCCATCCCGGTCAACGGCTTGGCGTAGACGCTGGTCACCGGGGTCTCCCAGGGCAACGGCACCTCGAACGGCACCCGGACCTGCTGGCCGGCGCGGATGGTTTCGCGCCCGGCCAGCTGCTGCGTGCCGAACGGGAGGTCTTCGGTCTTGTCCTCGCCGGGCACCTGGACGCGCGCCAGCAGCGTCACCGAGAGGCCCTTGATCTCCTGGTCGACTTCGCCGCCGAGCAGCAGGACCTCGCCGTGCAGCGGACGGCCGGGGGCAGCGGCCGCCTCGAGCAGCCGGGCGTCGATCCGCGCCCCGCCGGAGCCGAACGTCGCGAGCACCTTCTGGAACATGCCGTGGATCCTGCCAGGCCGGGGACCTCCCGCGCGGGGACTCGGGCACAATGGCCGGGTGAGCACCGAGACGCTGACGAAGCCGGAAACCACGCCCGAGGGCACGGACACCACCGACGACGACACGCCCAAGATGTTCCACTACGTGAAGAAGAACAAGATCGCCGAGAGCGCGGTCATGGGCAATCACGTGGTGGCGCTGTGCGGCGAGGTCTTCCCGGTCACGAAGTCGCCGAAGCCCGGCTCGCCGGTCTGCCCGGCGTGCAAGGAGATCTTCGACGGGCTGCGCCCGGGGGAGTGACCCCGGCCTGAATCCCCCGGCGGGGCCGACCCGCCGGGGATTTTCGCTGTCCGGATCGCTGTCCGGAAGCGCACGAATCGGCGAACAAACGTGAAAAACCTTCATTCGGCGGGTGTGCCGGGTGCCGGTGTCCTGGTAGATCCTCCCGTGCCAGGTCCCCTCACCCACCGGAGTCGCACATGCGCAGAACCGGGATCGTGCTCACCCTCGCCGCCCTGCTGGCCGTGGTTTCGCCCGCGCTGGCCCAGGCCGTCACCGGCTGGTCGGAGGTCGGCCGTGACCAGGCCAGAGCCCTCGACGAGAGCCAGGGCCTCGCGACGATCGTGCGGCCGTCGGGCACCATCATCCGCTACACCGGGATCGGCACCATCCCGGCGGACCTGAACTCGCAGGGCTGGAGCCACGTCGGCGACCCGGGCTCGGCCCAGGGCTGGTACGTGGAGCCCTACCAGCGTGACGACCGCGGCGCGAAGCTCTTCCGCGTCCAGGCCCCGGACGGCTCGTGGGCGAACTACAAGCACAACCTCGAGTCCTGGGAGGCGAACAACAACTCGTTCGCCGCGGTGTCCCCGGACGCGCGCTGGCTGGTGGCGGGGGAGTGGGGGACGATGGACCGCCTCCTGGTCCACCCGATGCCGGGCACGGTGTTCACGAACCCGGCGCAGAACCTCCCGTACGCCTCGGCGATCCGCCTCGACCACCCGGTCCGCGACGTCCAGGGCTGCGACTTCCAGACGGCCACCCGCCTGCTCTGCGCATCCGACGACCCGGACGGCAGCCTCTTCGGGACGACGAAGCCGCTGCTGCAGGTCGACCTGGCCGGCGCACTGTCCGGTTCGGACGTCGTCGGGCACGTGACGTCGCTGGGTCAGCTGCCGCTGCGGAGCGGTTGCGGCGGCAACTTCGAGGTCGAGGGGATCGACTTCGACGAGCGGGACAACACGCTGCGGGTGATCGTGATGTCGCCGAGCATCTGCATCCTGTTCGACTCGATGACGTACCGCTTCAAGCAGTGACGCCTACGACGAAGGCCCGCACTTTCACGTGAAAGTGCGGGCCTTCGTCGTGCGGTCGGACCGTCAGGCGGTCGGGGCCGGGTCCAGGGACTCCGACTCCGGGGCCTTCGCCGGGTGACGGCGAGCCTCGCGGCGGGCGTGGCGGCGTTCCTTGCGGGTCTCGACCATCGTGTACAGCGTCGGGACCAGCACGAGGGTCAGCAGCGTCGAGCTGACCAGGCCGCCGATCACCACGATCGCCAGTGGCTGGCCGATGAAGCCGCCCTGGCCGGTGATGCCCAGCGCCATCGGGACCAGCGCGAAGATCGTCGCCGCCGCCGTCATCAGGATCGGCCGCAACCGCCGCCGGCCGCCCTCGGTGACCGCGTCCGCGACGCTCATCCCCTCCGCTCGGTACTGGTTGATCAGGTCGATCAGGACGATCGCGTTGGTCACCACGATGCCCACCAGCATCAGCATGCCGATCAGCGCCGGGAGGCCGAGCGCGGTGCCGGTCGCCAGCAGCAGGCCGATCGCGCCGGTCGCCGCGAACGGGATCGACACCAGCAGGATCAGCGGCTGGATCAGGCTGCGGAACGTCGCCACCATGATCAGGAACACGATCGCGATCGCCGCCAGCAGCGCCAGGAACAGGTTCGAGAACGCCTCCTGCTGGTCCTGGCTGACCCCGCCGAGCGAGTACGACGCGCCGCCGGTGAACGTCAGCCCGTCCAGCTTGGACTTGATGTCCGCCGTGGTCTTGCTCAGGTTGTCACCGGTGTTCTTCGCCGTCACCGTGGTCGAAAGGTCGCCGCCGGTGCGGTGCACCGACGCCGGGCCGTCCACAGTGGACACCTTCGCGACCTCGTCGAGCCGGACGACGCCGGTGGGACCCGGGATCGGCAGGCCCTTCACCTGGTCGACCGTGACCGGCGCGGTGCCGGCGCGCAGCACGACGTCCGTGCGCTGCCCGCCGACCGGCAGCTGCGTCACCGTGCGGCCGGCGATCGCCTGGTTGGCGACCTGGCCGATGGTGCTCGCCGACAGCCCGCGCGCGGCGGCCGCGGCGTCGTCCACCTCGACCTGCACCCGCGGCGAACCGACGGCCAGGTCGCTGGTCACCTCGGTCAGCCCGGACACCCCGCCCAGCGCCTGCACGACCTGGTCGGACGCCGGCTTGAGCGCGGCCTCCGACGGCGCGGTCACCGTCACCGACACCTGGTCGGAGTTGAAGCCGGACGCGTCCGCGCCGATCTTGATCTCGCCCAGCTCCGGCCGGGACGCCAGCTTCGCGCGCAGCCGGTCCGACAGCGCGTCGAGGTCGGTGTCCTTCGCGACCGTGACCGAGATGCTCGTGTTCGTCCCGCCGCCGAAGCCGAACGCCCCGCCCCCGCCGACGCTGACCTGGTAGGTCCGCACCGCGGACTCCGCCGCCAGCGCCTGCTCGACCGAGGTGGCGGCCTTCTCCTTGGCCTCGACGCTGGTGCCCGCGGGCAGCTTCTGTGTCATGTTCAGCGTGGTGCCGCCGGACTGGTCGAGGAAGTTCGTGTTCAGGCGCGTCGCGAGCCCGACCGTGCCGGCGAAGATCAGCAGCGCCAGCAGCACGACGGTCAGCCGCCGCTTGGTGGCGAACCGGATCACCGGCAGGTAGGCGCGCTGCAGCAGGCCGCGGCGCTCCTTCTCGACGGCGGCTTCGCGCGCCCGCTCGGCCTCGATGGCGTCCGCCGGGATCGCGGGCTGCTTCAGGAACCAGTACGCCAGCACCGGAACCACGGTCAGCGACACGAGCAGCGACGCCAGCAGCGCCACCGTCACCGTGATCGCGAACGGCGAGAACAGCTCGCCGACGAAGCCGCCGACGAACGCGATCGGCAGGAACACCGCGACGGTCGTCAGCGTGGACGACGTCACCGCGCCGGCCACCTCGCGGACGCCGTCGAGCACCGCGCGCTGCTTTTCCTCGCCGTAAGCCAGATGTCGCTTGATGTTCTCCAGCACGACGATCGAGTCGTCGACCACCCGGCCGATCGCGATGGTCAGCGCGCCGAGGGTGAGCAGGTTGAGCGACAGGTCGCCGGTCCACAGCGCCAGCAGCGCGACCACTACGGACAGCGGGATCGACACCGCGGTCACCAGCGTCGAGCGCACCGACAGCAGGAACAGCAGGATGACGACGACGGCGAACGCGAGACCCAGCAGGCCTTCGGTGGTCAGGCCGCTGATCGCGTCCTTCACCGGAGTGCCCTGGTCGAACACGACGTTCATCTCGGCGCCGGTCTTCTTCGCCAGCTCCGGCAGCTTGTCGCGCACGGCGTCGGAGATCGCGACGGCGTTCCCGTTGTCCACCATGGTGATCGAGAGGCCGAGGCTCGGCTTGCCGTTGGTGCGCGTGATCGACGTCGGCGGCGCGAAGCCGGCCTGGACGTCGGCGACGTCACCCAGCTTCACCGGCCCGCGCGCCGGGGTGCCCGGCCGCGACGGCGAAGCGGCCGCACTCGGCGTGAGGTAGAGGTTGCGGAGCGAGTCCACAGTGGTCTGCCCGCCACCGACCTGGACGCTCAGCGTCTTGCCGCCTTCGGTCAGCGTGCCCGCCGGGATCGCGGCCCCCGCCGTCTGCAACGAGGTGGCGATCGACGCCGGGTCGACGCCCGCGGCGGCCAGCTTCGCGTAGTCGAGGGTGATCGTGACGCGCGGCTGCTGCACGCCCGTGACGGTCACCGTGCGGACGCCCTCGATCTTCCGCAGCTCCGGGGCGACCTGGTCGGTCAGCGCGGGCGCGAGCGCCTGCGGGTCACCGGCGGTGCCCGCGGCGACCAGCACCACCGGCAGGTCGTCGGTGCTGCCGGCGGACACGGCGGGTTCGGAGTTCTGCGGCAGCCGCGTCCGGACCTGGTTCACCACCTGCTGGATCTGCTGGACGGCGCCGTCGATGTCCGTGCCGAACTCGAACTGGGCGACCACGCGCGAGACGCCGTCGGAGGACGTGGAGTTGACCTCCTCGAGCCCCTTCAGCCCCTGCAGCGCGCCTTCCAGCGGCTCGGTGACCTGCCGGTCGACCGCGTCCGGCGAAGCGCCCGCGTACGCGGTGACGATCTGGGCCTGCGGGAACTGCAGGGACGGGAACAGCTGCTGCTTGATCTGCGGCAGCGCGAACGCCCCGAACCCGACGACGACGAGCGCGAGCAGGCCGATCAGGCTTCGGTTGCGCAGGCTCAATCTGGCCAGCACGGACATGACTCTGGGAACCCCCTCGGGAACGACGCGGCGACCGACGCCGGCGTCAGTGACCCGGAAAGCGTCCCACGCCCGACCTGAGGAGCGACTCAGTCTGAGGGTGGATTCCGGGTCGTCCCTTGGGAGGACACCCGACCCTGAGGAGCGCTGGGTGCCGGTTCCGGCGCGCTCGGTGACGAGGTGTCCTCTTCGGACGGAGCGTCGCCGTTGCCGGAGACGTCTTCGGCGCGCGGGCGCTTCATCGGCGTGGTCGTGCGCTCCCACAGCTTGCGGCCGTCTTCCGAGCGCAGCCGCTCGGACGCGCGTTCCATCTCCAGCCGCCGCCACTTGCGCCGCTGCCGCCGGGTCGCCTTCGCCGGCCACAGCTCCTGGATCGCGCTGTTGAAGTAGGCCCCGCCGACCACGGCCAGCCCGATGAAGAACATCAGCAGCAGGAACGCGATCGGCGCGGCCAGCGCGCCGTAGGTGTAGCCGGTCTTGGTGATCCAGTTCAGGTAGACGCGCAGGCCGACCGACGAGAGCAGGAACACGACCATGGCGAGCACCGCGCCGGGCAGCCCGCGGTGCCACGGCAGCTTCCGCGGCAGCGCGAGCTTGTACAGCGTGGTCAGCGCGAGGGTGATCATCGCGCCGAGGGTCGGGAAGTACAGCGCGCTCACCCACGACGTCACGGTCGGGCGCCAGTCCGCCGGGAAGAACTCCGGCAGCAGGTCGGGGCCGATCGCCAGCAGCGGCAGCCCGACCACGAGGATGACCAGGCCGCACAGGTAGAGCAGGAGCGCGAAGATCCGCTGCCAGACGTCGTTGCGGACGCCGTACTGGTCGTGCGCGACGGTGATCGCGTCCACGAACGACGACATCGCCGACGACCCCGCCCACAGCGAGATCAGGAAGCCCACCGAGACGATCTCGCCCTTGCCGACGGTGAGGATGCTGTTCACGGTCGGTTCGATGATGTCGTGGACGGCGTTGGCGCTGAAGATCGTCTTGCAGAAGCCGATGATCCGGTCGTGGACCTGCGCGACGACGTCCTGGCCGAACCACTCGCCGACGAAGCCCAGGCTGCCGAGCAGGCCGAGCAGCAGCGGCGGGAGCGACAGCGTCTGCCAGAAGGCCGCTTCGGCGGCCTCGGAGAAGATGTTGCCCTCCCAGGCCTTCCCGAGCGTGCGCGTGAGGAGGCGCCACGGCCCCTTGCGGGCCACCTTCGTCGCTGCGGACGGCTGCACCTCACCCATGACGTGTCCAGCATGGTCCATCGGTGCTGATTTGGCTCGTCACACCCCCTGCGGCCGGGCGTGTCGGGGGACATCACCCGTGCCGGTGCCCGGAACTGTCGGACCCGGCCGGTAGACTCGCTCCAGTGCCCTCACCGCAAGTCGCCGGCCGCCCAACGCAGCAGCAGCCGGTACCACAGTGAGGGTTTTCGCACGTCACAGCACTTGAGCGAGGGGGGACCGGCATGACGGAGACGCAGCTCGGGGCGCCTCCCGCGGAGAAGGACTCGACCGCACGCCCGCTGCGGGCGTGGCAGCGGCGGGCGCTCACGAAGTACCTGACGCGGAAGCCGAAGGACTTCCTCGCGGTGGCGACGCCCGGCGCCGGCAAGACCGTGTTCGGCCTGCGGATCGCCGCGGAGCTGCTGAGCGACCGCACGATCGAGGCGGTCACCATCGTGACCCCGACCGAGCACCTCAAGCACCAGTGGGCGGCCTCGGCCGCGGCGGCCGGCATCGCCATCGACTCGAACTTCCGCAACACCACCGGCGTCACGTCGTCGGACTACAACGGCGTCGCGCTGACGTACGCGCAGGTCGCGGCGCACCCGACGCTGCACCGGGTGCGCACGGAGAACCGCAAGACCCTGGTGATCCTCGACGAGATCCACCACGGCGGCGACGCGAAGTCCTGGGGCGACGCGATCCGCGAGGCCTTCACCCCGGCCGTCCGGCGCCTCTCGCTGACCGGCACGCCGTTCCGGTCCGACGACTCGGCCATCCCGTTCGTCTCCTACGAGCCGGACTCCGGCGGGTTCCAGCGCAGCAAGGCCGACCATTCGTACGGCTACGCGGACGCGCTCGCCGACGGCGTGGTCCGGCCGGTCGTCTTCCTGGCCTACTCGGGCGAGGCCTCCTGGCGCACGAGCGCGGGGGAGGAGTTCACCGCCCGCCTCGGCGAGCCGCTGACCGCGGAGCAGAACGCGCGGGCGTGGCGCACGGCGCTCGACCCGTCCGGCGAGTGGATCCCGGCGGTGCTGCAGGCCGCCGACACGCGGCTGTCGCAGGTCCGCCAAGGCGTGCCGGACGCGGGCGGCCTGGTCATCGCCACCGACCAGGAGACGGCGCGGGCGTACGCGAAGATCCTCGAGCGCATCTCCGGCGAGGCGCCGACGCTGGTGCTCTCGGACGACCCCAAGGCGTCGGGCCGGATCAAGGAGTTCTCGGAGACCAACGAGCGCTGGATCATCGCGGTCCGGATGGTCTCCGAAGGCGTCGACGTCCCGCGCCTGGCCGTGGGCGTGTACGCCACGAGCGCGTCGACCCCGCTGTTCTTCGCCCAGGCGATCGGCCGGTACGTGCGCGCCCGGAAGAAGGGCGAGACGGCGAGCGTCTTCCTGCCGTCCGTCCCGGTGCTGCTGGAGCTGGCCAGCGAGCTGGAGGCGCAGCGCGACCACGTGCTGGGCAAGCCGCACCGGGAGAAGGAAGGCTGGGAGGACGAGCTCCTCGCCCAGGCCAACCGCACCGAGGACGAGCCGGGCGAAGAGGAGAAGGCGTTCACCTCGCTGGGCGCCTCCGCCGAGCTCGACCAGGTCATCTACGACGGCAACTCGTTCGGCACGGCGGTGTTCTCCGGCTCGGACGAGGAGCAGGAGTACCTGGGCCTGCCCGGGCTCCTGGAACCCGACCAGGTCCGCGCCCTGCTGCGCAAGCGGCAGGAAGCGCAGATCGCCGACGAGAAGCGCCGCAAGCCGGGCAAGGAAGAGGCCCCGCCGCCCGCGGCCCGTCCGCAGTCGGTGAGCGAGCGGCTCGGCGCGTTGCGCAAGGAGCTGAACGCGCTGGTGGGCATGTACCACCACCGGACCAAGAAGCCGCACGGCGCGATCCACAACGAGCTGCGCCGGGTCTGCGGCGGCCCGGTGACCGCGATGGCGACCGTCGAGCAGCTCGAGGAGCGGATCGTCACGCTGCGGTCCTGGTGACCCCGGCCGCGGTTTCCCCGCGCCTGGGCCGGGCCCGCCACGAGATCCTCACCCGCGCCGCCGGGCGGCCCCGATGTCGCCCGAGCGGCTGAACTCGGCGGTCACCGTCCGTTCCTGGTCAGTACCAGTCGCTTTGTGACGCTCAGTGCGTCCCCGGTCACCCGTCACCTGCCCGTGCGTCCCCCGGCAAGCGGTTCCCCGGGCACGATCCACGCGGAAGTCCGCAAGTCGGCGACCAATCACCGCCCGGTCGCGTGGGTTCGCCACGGGTTGCCCGCAGTGCCCTCCGAAGGAGTACCTTCACGGCGTCAAGAAACCTGGATGTAACAGAGGGTGAGTGCCGGCGATCACATCGTCAGCGGATCTGCTCTTTCCGGGCGAGGTTCAGCTCGTGTTGCCGAACCGTGTCCAATTGGTGTCATTTAATCGATCCAGCTATCTTCCCCGCAGCCGCTCAGCGGCATATGTTGTCGCCCACAACATATGCGCGACGGTGCGCCGGGACCCTCCGGATCACCGCCCCGCAGGCCCGAGACAGCAACCGTCGACGGCCGCTCGTCACCAATGCTTGGATCCGGAAGGAACGAGGATGCGCAGCAGAACCCTTACCCTCCTCGCCGCCACGGTGAGCACCGGCCTGGTGCTCACCGCTTGCGGTGCCAACAGTTCAGACAGCGGGGGCACGGGGAGCAACTCCGCTTCCTCGTCCGCGCCGGCCGCCGCCGGCGGCGCCAGCGGCAAGGTCGGCGTCATCCTCCCGGAGACCGCCACCTCGGCGCGCTGGGAGGCTTTCGACAAGCCGATGCTGACGGCCGCGCTGACGGCGCAGGGCTTCGAGGTCGACGTCCAGAACGCCCAGGGCGACAACCAGAAGTTCGCCACCCTGGCCGACGGCTTCATCAGCTCCGGCGTCAAGGTCCTGGTCATCGCCCCCGGTGACCCGGCCGTCGGTGCCGCGGTCGAGGCCAAGGCGAAGACCGCGGGCATCCCGGTCATCGACTACGACCGCCCGAGCCTCGGCGGCTCCGCCGACTACTACGTCTCGTTCGACAACGAGAAGGTCGGCCAGCTGCAGGGCCAGGCCATGGCCGACGCGCTGAAGGCCAAGCCGGGTGCGGGTTTCGTCCAGATCGAGGGCGCCCCGACCGACAACAACGCCACGCTGTTCACCAAGGGCCAGGACTCCGTCCTCGACCCGCTGAACACGGCCGGCACGCTCAAGCGGATCCAGAAGCAGCCGATCAACGACTGGGACAACCAGCTCGGCGGCACGACGTTCGAGCAGATCTTCACCGCCAACGGCGGCAAGGTCGACGGCGTCGTCGCGGCGAACGACGGCCTGGCCGGCGCGGTCATCACCATCCTGAAGAAGAACGGCCTCAACGGGAAGGTCCCGGTCACCGGCCAGGACGCGACCGCCGACGGCCTGATGGCGGTCATGCGCGGCGACCAGTACATGACGGTCTTCAAGCCGATCAAGGAAGAGGCCGAGGCCACCGCCAAGCTGGCCGCCGCCCTCGCCAAGGGTGACACGGCCGGTGCGGACGCGATCGCGACGGCGAAGCTGCACGACCCGAAGAACAACCGCGACATCAAGTCCGTGCTGCTCACCCCGACGACGATCCTGGAGAAGGACGTCAAGACCGTCGTCACCCAGGGCTACGTGAAGGCCGCCGAGATCTGCGGTGGCGACCTCGCCGCCAAGTGCACCTCGCTCGGCATCTCCTGAGCCGCCCGCTCCACCCATGAACAGCCGGGCCGGGACGCGCACCCCGACGGCGCGTCCCGGCCCGGTCCCCACCCAGGAGTAAAGCCAGCCATGAGTGAGCCCATCCTCGAGATCAAGGGCCTGAACAAGAGCTTCGGCCCCGTCCACGTCCTCCACGACGTGGACTTCGACGTGCGTGCGGGCGAAGTGACCGCCCTGGTCGGCGACAACGGCGCCGGCAAGTCGACCCTCGTCAAGTGCATCGCCGGCATCCACCCGTACGACTCGGGGGCCGTGCGGTTCAACGGGCAGGACGCCCACATCCGGGGGCCGAAGGACGCCGCCGACCTCGGCATCGAGGTCGTCTACCAGGACCTCGCGCTCGCCGACAACCTCGACATCGTGCAGAACATGTTCCTCGGCCGTGAGCGCGGGAGCAGCTGGAAGCTGGACGAAGCCAGCATGGAGAAGGCCGCGCGCGAAACGCTGGCCTCCCTTTCGGTGCGGACCGTGAAGTCGGTCCGGACGCCGGTCTCCTCGCTCTCCGGTGGCCAGCGCCAGACGGTGGCCATCGCCAAGTCGGTCCTGTGGAACAGCAAGGTCGTCGTCCTGGACGAGCCGACCGCCGCCCTCGGCGTCGCCCAGACCCGGCAGGTGCTGGACCTCGTCCGCCGCCTGGCCGAGCAGGGGCTCGGGGTCGTGCTGATCAGCCACAACATGGCCGACGTGTTCGAGGTCGCCGACCGCATCTCCGTCCTCTACCTCGGCCGGCTCGTCGCCGAGGTGCACACGAAGGACGTCAGCCACGGCCAGATCGTGGAACTGATCACCGCGGGTCGCTCCGGTGACCTCGGCCTGGCCCGGCCCGAAGCCGTGGTCCTGTGAGCGGGAAGAAAGAACCGGAAATGACTGAAACCCCTGCGAAGCACGAGGTCGACACCCCGGCCGCGGAAGCGCTCGCGCAGACCCAGAACCCGACCGCGGCGATCACCGACTTCGGCATCGACACGACATCGATGTCAACCGGCGAAGCGCTGCGTGACTACTTCGCCCGCCTCCGGGCCGGTGAGCTCGGCTCCCTGCCGTCGTTGTTCGGCCTGCTCGTGCTGGTGATCCTGTTCAGCGCGCTGTCGGACAACTTCTTCACGCTGGCCAACATCGCCAACGTGTTCCCGCAGGGCGCGGGCGTGATCATCATCGCGATGGGCATCGTCTTCGTGCTGCTGCTCGGCGAGATCGACCTCGCCGCCGGTGTGGCCTCCGGCACCGCCGCGTCGGTGATGGCCCTGCACTACGTGCACGCCGGGAACCTGCTGGGCACCTTGGGCTCCGGCGTGTTCGTCACGTTCATCGCGGTCCTCGCCGCGGCCATGCTGCTCTCGGCCTACCAGCGGATCTGGGGTGGCGCCGCGCTGTCGCTGGTCGGCCTGCTGATCGTCGCGATCGGCGTCCCGGCCAACGCCTGGCTGGAGATCCTGCTGGCCATCTGCGTCGGCACCGCGATCGGCTGCATCACCGGCTTCCTGGTGTCGAAGATCGGCATGCCGTCCTTCGTCGTGACGCTGGCGCTGTTCATCGTGTGGCAGGGCGTCCTGCTGCAGTTCATCGGTGAAGGCGGCACGATCGGCATCACCAACTCCGACGTCCTGTACAAGATCGCCAACGGCAACCTGAACGTCCTCGGCAGCTGGATCTTCTTCCTCGTCGCCGCCGGCGGGTTCGCGGTGATCACGCTGCTCAGCCACTTCCGGCGGCTCCAGCGCGGCCTCGTCGTCCAGCCGACGACGCTGGTGCTGGTCAAGGTCGGCGCGCTCGTCGTGCTGTCGGCGCTGGGGACCTGGCTGCTGACGGTCAACCGCTCGCCGAACAAGACGGTCGTCACGATCCAGGGCATCCCGTACGTCATCCCGATCATGCTGGTGCTCCTGGTGGCCGGGACCTACGTGCTCAACCGGACCAAGTACGGCCGGTACGTGTACGCGGTCGGCGGCAATAAGGAAGCCGCCCGCCGCGCCGGTATCGACGTGCCGAAGATCCGCGCGAGCGTGTTCGTCATCGGCTCGGCGGTCGCGGCCATCGGCGGCATCGTCGCCGCGTCGAAGGTCGGCTCGGTCAGCCCGCAGTCCGGTGGCCTCAACACGCTGCTGTACTCGGTCGGCGCGGCCGTCATCGGCGGCACGTCGCTGTTCGGCGGCAAGGGCCGGGTGGCCGACGCCGTCGTCGGTGGCCTGGTGATCGCCGTGGTCATCAACGGCCTGGGCCTGCTCAAGCAGCCGGCCGCGGTGGTCAACATCGTCACCGGTCTGGTCCTGCTGCTCGCCGCCACGGTCGACGCGCTGTCCCGGCGCCGCGCGGCTGCGTCGGCGCGCTGAACCAGCATGGAATGATAAAGCCCGTGTCCAGCTCACCCGTTGCTCGACCGGACGAGGTGCGCCGGCACAACCGCACTACTCTGCTCCGCCTGCTGCACGTCGGCGGGCCGAGCACCCGGGCGACCCTGGCTTCCGAGCTGGGGCTCAACCGGAGCACGATCAAGACCCTCGTCGACGGGCTCGCCGAAGCCGGCGTCGTCGAGGAGAAGGTGCCGAGGCCGGGACGAGGGGCGGGACGCCCCTCGCTCCTGGTCCTGCCCCAGCCGCACGCGGCGGTCGTGCTCGCGGTCGACCTGCAGGTCGAGCACGTCGCGCTCGCGCTGGTCGGGCTGGGCGGGCAGATCTTGGGCCGCAACAGCTGGAACCTGCGCGGCCGGATGGGTCAGCCCGACGAGGTCATCACGCACGTCATCGAGTCGGCGTCCCTGCTGGCCGGCGACCTCGACGTGACGCCGGTGGCGGTCGGCGTGTCGGTGCCCGGCGTCATCCGGCGCGCCGACGGCTACGTGCACGAGGCCCCGAACCTGCGCTGGACCGACGTCGCGCTCGGCGAGCGGCTCGGCAGCGTCCTGCAGATCCCGATCCTGGTCGGCAACGACGCCGAGTTCGGCGCGGTCGCCGAGCACCTGCGCGGCGCGGCCCGCGGGGCGTCCGACGTGGTCTACATCTCGGCGGACGTCGGCGTCGGCGGCGGCGTCATCGCGGAGGGCTCGGCGCTGCGCGGCGGCTCGGGCTACGTCGGTGAAATCGGCCACATGGTGATCCGTCCGGACGGGCGGGACTGCTACTGCGGCAGCAGCGGCTGCTGGGAGACCGAGGTCGGCGAAGCGGCGCTGTGCCGGGCCCTCGGGCTGCCGGAGGACACCCCGCGCGGCGCGATCCTGTTCGAGCTGCGCGAGCTCGGCCGGGACTCGGAGGCGGCGCTGACGCGGCTCGCGGAGTTCGCCGAGTGGCTGACGCTGGGGCTGATCAACGTCGTCAACCTGCTCGGGCCGCAGCTGGTGATCCTCGGCGACCTGCTGACGGTGCTGCCGGAGGCGGTGCTGCGGCACGTCGGTGCCGAGGTGCGGCGGCGCAGCCTGGTGAGCCGGGCGGTCGGCGGCACCCGGATCGTCAGCTCGGCGCTGGGCGCCGACGTGAAGCTGCTGGGGGCCGCGGAAGTGGCGTTCGAAGTCGTGCTGGATTCTGTCTGATTTCTTGTCCGATTACGTGACCACAATCACGGCATTCCGCGGCCGGACCGTGACATGGGGCGCGCACTTTGCAAGTTGCAGACTGGGGCAGGTTTCAGAAATGCGAAGGCGGCCAGTGCCTGTGCGCACTGGCCGCCTTCGCGTGTTCTGAGGTTGTTACCGCTGGATGTCGGCGGACAGTTCCTTGAGCTTGGCCTCGTGCTCGCGGGCGTGGTGCCCGCAGAAGAGAAGCTCGCCGCCCTTGAGGACGGCGCGTACCTGAGCTGCGGCCCCGCACCGGTCACAGCGGTCGGCGGCGGTCAGTTCGGGGCGGGTGAGCGTCGGCGTTGTCATGGGGGTCTCCCTCCGTCCCGGCACCGGTTGCCCGGTGCCATCGATCCAGCTACGCCCACTTCGGGACTGACCCGGCGGCGGCGATCGCCTCCGGCTCCGCGGTGTTCGTGCTTCCACTCTTCCAGACGTTTCGCGGCTCGCAAGTGTTCCCGCGCCGGTGGGACCTGAGTCACGCCGATTTACCCCGGATGCCGTAGCCGCATCCCGCAATGCAGGAGACGATTACCCGGAGAGTTACGTTTTCCGTGGTCAGGCACCATGGGGTCGTGAGTACGGTGACAACCCCCCGACGGCATTCCGCGGTCCCCGCTCCGCTCTTGTTCGTTCTCAGCGGAATTTCGATGTACGCCGGAGCGGCGGTCGCGGTCGACCTTTTCGGCCACGCGACCCCGGCGGGAGTGGCCTGGCTCCGCTGCCTGGGAGCGGCGGTGGTCCTCCTGGCCTGGCGCCGCCCGTCCCGGGCCGCCTGGCGAGGCCGCAGGCTGGCGCTGGCGATCGTGTTCGGCTTGGTGACGGCGGGCATGAACGTGCTCTTCTACGAGGCGATCGCGAGGCTCCCCCTGGGCACGGCGGTGGCCCTGGAGTTCGCGGGCCCGGTCCTGGTGGCCGCCCTCGGCTCGCGGACGGTTCGTGACGTGCTGGCGCTGGTCCTGGTGGTCTGCGGCGTGGTGGCGATCGCGGACGTCCGGATCGCGGGCTCGTTCGCTGGCGTGGCCTTCGCCCTGGCCGCGGCGGCGGCTTGGGCGGGCTACATCCTGCTGGGCAAGCGGGTGGCGGTGGACGGCGACGGGATCGACAGCCTGGCGATCGGCTTCGCCGCGGCGACGGTGGTGCTGTCCCCGTTGGCGTGGGGGACGGGGGAGGTGTGGTCTTCGCCGCGGATGGTGCTGCTCGGGGTGGGGGTCGGGGTGCTGTCGACGGTGGTGCCCTACGCGCTGGACCAGGTGGTTTTGCGACGCTTGGGCCAGGCTCGGTTCGCGGTACTGCTGGCGCTGCTGCCGGTGACGGCGGGGGTGATGGGGTTCCTGCTGCTGGGGCAGGTGCCGACGGTGCCGGAGGCGGCGGGGACGTTGGCGGTGGTGGCTGGGGTGGCGCTGCGGGGCCGGGAGCGGACTGGGCGGGCGGTGGAGCCACCGGGGTGAGTGTGGAGCCATCGGGTTGGGGCTTGCTGCGGTCGGGCTGGCGGTGGACGACTTGGGTTGAGCGTGGAGCCATCGGCGGGTTGCGCGTGGAGCAACCGCCGGCGAGTCGAGGGTGGAGCCACCGGGCTGAGCCCTTCGGCGGCCGGCTCACCGTCGTGGTGGCTTGGCACCGGCTGGCCCACCTCAGCCGGGCGCTGCCTTGGCCGGTAACCGGCTCCAAGCGTCAGTCCCGGCGCTCTCGACTTACCTGGACTGCGGCTCCGCGACTGCCGGCGGGGTCGGGCGGCCAAGCGAGGCGCGGTGCAGGTTGGCCGGCGAAGACGGGGCCATCGGCCGAGTTCGATGCGGTCGGCCGGGTGGAGGGCGCATCCGTCGGACTGAGTCTGCGGTCCCTCGTGGCGAGCTGTTCGGTTCGGGTTTGTGGCGGTCGCTGGTGGCCAGCTGTTCGGCTCGGGTCTGCGGCGGGTCGCTCTTCGCGAGCCGTCCGGCTCGGTTCGCGGCGGGTCGCTCGTGGGGAGCCGTCGGGCCGAGGTTGTGTCGGGCTGGCTGTGGCGAGCTTTCGGATCGAGGTAACGGCGGGCTGCTCGTGGGGTCTCGTCGGGCCGAGGTTGTGTCGGGTCGGCTGTGGCGAGCTTTCGGATCGAGGTAGCGGCGGGCTGCTCATGACGAGCCGTCGGACCGCGGTTGCGGCCGGCCGGCGGTGGCGAGCCGCTGGGCTGAGACCCACGGCAGGCCAGCCGGACCGCAGCCATCCCACCCAGCCTCGGCGCCGCTGTCAGAGGCACACACCCGACCGTGCCCGCCGAGTTGTCCACAGCCCGGCCGTGATGTGGACAATCGGTCTCGGCGAACCCCTTTCCGGGCCGTTTCGTCGGGGCCGCCCGATACGCTGGAGCGGGGCTCGTCCCCCGGGATGGGTGGGGTCTGCTCGGGGCCGGAAGGAGCGGGTGGCCATGACCAAGGCGGCGTCCGCGGCGGCGAAGGACTTCGCTGCTGCCGGGGTGGGGGGTGTTCACCTCGCCTGGGCGGACAACAACGGTATTCCGCGCTCGCGGATCGTTCCCATCGCCGGGCTGGCCGACGCTGCCACCCGTGGTGTCGGGGCCACCTCGCTCTTCGCCGTCTTCGACAGTCATGACGCCATCACCTACGGGCACGCCGGGCTCGCCACGCCGTCCGGGGACGTCCGGCTCGTGCCCGTCGTCGAGCGGCTGCGGCGGCTCGCCGGGCAGCCCGCGCTCGCCTGGGCGCCCGTGCGGCAGCTCGGCCGGGACGGGGAGCCGTGGCCCTACTGCCAGCGGGCCGTGCTCGAAGCGCAGGTTGCCGAAGGGGCTCGGCGGGGGCTCGAGTTCCGGGCCGGATACGAGCTCGAGTTCGCCGTCGCTCCCGCGGGCAGCGCCGACGTCGTCACGACGCCCGGGCACCCCGGGCCCGCCTACAGCCCGCACGCCCTCGTGCGGCTCGACGGCTTCGTCGCCGCCCTGCTGCACGACTTCGCCGCCAACGGGCTGCGGATCGGGCAGCTGCACGCCGAGTACGGCGTCGCGCAGGTCGAGCTGTCGCTCGCCGCCACGGATCCGGTGGCCGCCGCCGATGATCAGCTGCTCGCGCGGCAGACCATTCACGCCGCCGCACACGCGCACGGGCTCGTCGTCAGCTTCGCGCCGCTCGTCGGGCTCGGTGCGGCCGGGAACGGCTGGCACCTGCACACCTCCGTCCGGCGGAAGGGGCGGAACCTCCTCGACGACCTCGCCGGCGACGGGGCCGGCTACCTCGCCGGGCTGCTGCGCGACCTGCCGGCGCTGACGGCGATCACCGCGCCGAGCGTCCCGTCCACCCTGCGGCTGCGGCCTGGCTACTTCGCGGGCGCGTACGCGTTCTGGGGCGTCGAAAACCGCGAAGCGCCGCTGCGGTACGTCCCCGGCTCGCCGCTGCTCGGCGCCGGCCACGCGAACGTCGAGCTCAAGACGTCCGACGCCTCCGCCAACCCGTACCTCGCGCTGGCGGTGGTGCTGGCCGCCGGGATGGCGGGCATCGAAGACGCCCCGGCGCTGCCCGAGCCGATCGCCGAAGACCCGGGCGGCTGGACGGCGGGGGAGCGGGAGACGCGCGGCGTGCGCCGCCTGCCGGCCGACACCGCCGAACAGGACGCCGCGCTGCTCGCCACGCCGCGGATCGCCGGCGTGCTCGGCGACGACCTGCTGGGCGCCTTCCGCGCCGTCCGGGCGTCCGACGCGGCGTGGGCGGCCGAACGCTCGGCCGACGAGATCGTCGCCGCACACCTGTGGCGTTATTGAAGGCTGGGATGATGACCCCACGGAATCCGGGAAGCCACTGAGGGGACCGATGTCTTCGGGGATCGACGGCGGGCAGCTCGACCTGTCCGGGGTGCGCTGGCTGCCGGGCGGGGCCCGCCTGGCCGCGGTCGCCCAGGCGGAGCTGCCCCAGAAGGACGGCCTGGCCGCGGCGTTCTGCGGCCTCGCGGCGCTGCGGGCGGCCGGTCTCGACGTGCTCGACCAGGACGCCGTCGCCGCGGCCGCGGGCACCGTCCGCGGACCCGTCGTGCGCCCGCCGGGCGAGGCGGGCCGGGCCGGGTTCCGGTTGCCACTGCCGGGCGTCGACGACCCGGCCGCCGCCGGCACGAGGGTCTCCGGGCTGGCCTCGGCCGTCGGCTCGCTGTCGCGCGGCGCCCTCACGGCGGTGCCGGTGACGGGGGTGTGGACCACCGAGGCGCTCTTCGACCTGCTGGTCGGGCTGTGGGACGTCCCGCGCGTCGCGGTGATCGCCCGGATCGACGGCGCCGAGCTCGGCGCCCACGACACCCCGGAACGCGCGCTGCTCGACTACCTCGACACCGGCGTCCCGCCCCTCTGGACGTCTCGCTGGCGCCCGCCCGGCGGCCACTTCGTGCTCCTGGCCGGGATCCGGATCGGCGCCGAAGGCACCCTGGTGTCCGTTGTGGACACTTATGCGTCGCTGGGGGACAACGGGATCCACGACCAGCCGGTCGAATGGGTGACGGCGGCGCTGACCGGGCTCGGCGTCCTCGTGGTCGTCGACGCCGAGCAGGCCGGCGTGGTGCGCGAGGCGGCGGGCGTCGCCGGGCTCAGTCCGTCTCCTTGGGACTAGCCGCGGCTTCGGGGGCGAAGCGGGAGTGCCGCCGGCCGTAGGCGAAGTAGATCACCAGGCCGATCACCAGCCAGGCGGCGAACCGGATCCACGTCAGCACGTTGAGGTTGAGCATCAGGTACAGGCACGCCAGCGCGGCCACGATCGGGATCATCGGCGAGAACGGCACCGAGAACGGCCGGTCCAGGTCGGGACGGCGGCGCCGCAGCACCGGGACGGCCACCGCCACGATGATCATCGCCGACAGCGCGCCGATGCTCACCATGTCGGCTAGCTCGGAGATGGGGATGAACGCGGCCAGCACGGCGATCAGCGCCGCGCCGCCGATCGTCATCCGGTGCGGGGTGCCCCAGCGCGGGTGCGTCCGGCCGAGCGCCTTCGGCAGCAGGCCGTCGCGGCCCATCGCGAACCCGATCCGCCCGATCGTCACCAGCTCGACCATCATCACCGACGTCAGGCCGGTCACCGCGCCGAGCGAGATCAGCGCGCCGACCCAGTGCTGGCCGACCCGGTCGAACGCGTCCGCCAGCGGCGCGCCCGTGTCGATGTCGGTGAACGGGATCATGCCGGTCAGCACGATCGACACGCCGATGTAGAGCAGCGCGCACACGCCGAGCGCGCCGAGGATGCCGACCCGGAGGTCCTTGCGCGGGTTCAGCGTCTCCTCGCCGAGGTTCGCGAGGGCTTCGAAACCGGTGTAGGCGAAGAACACGACCGCCGCGGCGGTGACCATGCCGGCGATGCCGTACACCGACTGTTCGAGCCCCAGCGCGGCCTGGACGATGGGTTGTTCGAGCACCGTCGTCCCGGCCTCGGGAGCCTGGGCCGGCGGGATGAACGGCGTCAGGTTGGCGCCCTTGACGAAGAACAGGCCGACCGCGAGCACCAGCACGCAGACAGCGACCTTCACGCACACCAGCAGGTTGGTCAGCCAGGCCGACTCCTTGATCCCCAGCACGGCGACGACGGTCAGCACGGCGATGATGAGCACCGCGCCGACGTTGACCTTCGCGTCTTCGCCGAACCACTCCGGCGACAGCCCGAGCAGGTTAGCCAGGTACCCCGACCAGCCCCGCGACACCACGGCGGCGCCGAGCGCGAACTCCAGCAGGAGGTCCCAGCCGATGATCCAGGCGAACACCTCCCCGAGGGTGGCGAAGGCGTAGGTGTAAGCGCTTCCCGCCGTCGGGACGCTGGAAGCGAGCTCGGCGTAGCACAGCGCCGCGAGCCCGGCGACGACCGCGCCGAGCACGAACGACAGCGTCACCGCCGGCCCGGCGTGCGTCTTCGCCTCGACGCCCGCGAGGGTGAAGATGCCGGTGCCGATGATGATCCCGACGCCGAACCCGACCAGGTCGCGTCCGCGCAGCCGCCGCTTTAGCTCACCGGAGTCCTGGCGGGCCAGGACCTCGTCCACGTTCAGCGTTCTCCGCACACCCATGAGGAGAAGTTAGAAGGTCACGGCGGTTTTCGCAGATCGGCAACGACCAGCCCGTTTTCCTGCGCGAGGATCGCCGCGTGGACCCGGGAGCGCAGGCCGAGCTTGCCCAGCACGCGCGAGACGTGCGTCTTGACGGTGGTCTCGCCGATGTACAGCCGGGTGCCGATCTGGTAGTTGGACAGCCCCTCGCCGAGGCAGGCGAGCACCTCGCGTTCGCGCTCGGTGAGGGTGCACAGGCCCTGGGGCGCCGGGGCCGGGCCGCGGGTGGCCGCGGCGAAGGCGCTGATCAGCCGCCTCGTGATCTGCGGGGCGAGCACGCCTTCCCCGGCCGCGACGAGCTTCACGGCCTCGATCAGCCTCGGCGCCGCCACCGACTTGAGCAGGAACCCGGCGGCGCCCGCCCGCAGCGCGCCGTCCACGTACTCCTCGAGGTCGAACGTGGTGAGCACGAGGACCTGCGTGAGCCCTTCGGCGACCAGCTGCCGGGTGGCGGTGATCCCGTCGGTGCCCGGCATCTGGACGTCCATCAGCGTGACGTCCGGGCGGAGGGCGCGGGCCTGCCGCACGGCGGACGCGCCGTCGGCGGCTTCACCGACGACTTCGATGCCCTCGGCGTGGTTGAGGATGGTGCTGAGGCCGAACCGGACCGCGTCGTGGTCGTCGGCGATGAGGACGGTGACGGTCATCGGGGATCGCTCACCGGCAATTCCGCGCGGACCAGCCAGCCCTCGCCCTCCGGGCCTGCGGTGAGCTTGCCGCCCACGGCGTCGGCCCGTTCGCGCATGTTCAGCAGGCCCGTTCCGGTGCCGCTGCCGTCCTTCGGGTGGTGGACGTCGTTGCGGACCTCGACCGCGAGGACGCCGTCGAGGTAGCAGACGTCGACGTCGACCTTCCCGCCCGGGGCGTGCTTGACCGCGTTGGTCAGTGCCTCCTGCGTGATCCGGTACGCGGTCAGGTCGACCGCCGCCGGCAGGGGTACCTGGGTGTCCACAGTGGATCCGAGGTTGACGTCCAGGCCGCTTGCCCGCGCCGACTCGACCAGCCCGGCCAGTTCCGCCAGCCGGGAAGGCACGGTCGCCGCCGCGCGCCCGCTCTCGGTTTTGAGCAACCCGATCATCGTGCGCATTTCCTCCAGGGCGCTCACGCTGTTTTCCCGTACGGACTCCAGCACCGTCCTCGCCAGCCTCGGGTCCGGTAGCGACAGCGCCGCTTCCGATTGGATCGCGATGGCCGAAAGGTGGCCGGCGATCACGTCGTGCAGGTCGCGCGCCATCCGCCCGCGCTCGGCCGCGACCGCCGCCCGCCGATCCAGCTCCGCGATCTTCGCCAGCTGGGCCGCGTTGGCCCGCTCGGTGTCGGCGATGTCCCGCTGCTGCCGGACGTTCGCCGCCCACCACACCGGTGTCACGACGAACGGCAGCACGCTCACCGCGGCCAGCACCGCCGTGCGCCATTCCTGCGCGAGCAGCAGCACCGCGGCGAGCACGCCCACCACCGACACCGCGGCGACGCCGATCATCACCCGGCTGGTGCGCCGGGAGCCGTACAGCGTCGCCGCGTACAGGAAGTCGGTGTAGACGATCAGCACCGGCAGCGACGGGCCCAGCCAGATGTCCGCCGCGAGCACCGCCGTCGCCAGCAGCAGCGCGCCCGGTACCCACCGGCGCAGCAGCTCCAGCCCGCACAGCGCGGTGAGCTCCAGCAGCCGCACCCACAGCGGGGCGTGGTCGTACCCCGCCAGCACCCGGTGGATGCCGGCCGCGTAGACGCCGAAGCCGATCGCCCCCGTGGCGAGGGCGATCAGGGCGTCCTGCTGCCACACCGGCAGCGAGCGAAGGCGAGGGAACTGCATGTGATCATCCCAGCACACCCGGTGCCGGGTCCGCGTCCTACGAAGTGATGACGCCCGGTCCTCCCTTCCGACGACGCGTCGGAGCCGCAGCCTGGGAGAGCGTGGAGGGGTGAACGGAATTGGGGAGTTCTTCGCGGAGAACCCGATGGCGGTCGTGATCGCGGCGGGTGAGATCGGGTTCTGGGTGGTCATCGCGGCCGGGCTGGCCGTGCGGTACGTGCTGCGGGCGCGCCGGGCGTCGGCGGTGCTGCTGGCGACGGTGCCGCTGATCGACGTCGTCGTGCTGGTGGCGACGGCCGCCGACCTGGCGGGCGGGGCGAAGGCGAACTTCACCCACGGCCTCGCGGCGGTGTACCTGGGGTTCAGCGTCGTGTTCGGGCCGAGCCTGGTCCGCTGGGCCGACGAGCGGTTCGCGCACCGGTTCGCCGGCGGGCCGCCACCACCACCGGAACGGCGGGGGCGCGAGAAGGCGCGGCACGAGTGGCGCGAGTTCTTCAAGTGCCTGCTGGCCTGCGGGCTCGCGGCGGTGGCGCTGCTGGCGGCGATCTGGGCGATCGGCACGCCGGAGCAGGTCGCGCCGCTGTGGGGGTGGTTCCCGCGGCTCGGCACGGTGACGGTGATCTGGCTGGTCACCGGCCCGGTCTGGGAGGAGCTGTTCGGGAAGCGCGAGGAGGTGCGGTCGTGATCGAGCTGCTCGGGATCCTGCTGGTGGTCCAGGGCGCGGGTGGCTTGCTGAACCGGCTGCTCGGGGCGGGCTCGCCGAGCTGGTTCGTCCAGCTGCACGTGCTGCCGCCCTCGCTGCACGTGGCGGCGAGCGTGGTGATGGTCCTCGGCGGGGCGGTGGTGCTGTTCGCGATCCGGGCGAAGAAGGGGAGCGGGTGAGGAGGGAGGTGAGCGCGGCCGGGAACCGAGTGAGGGGAGAGTGCGGTGGACACAGAGGACGGCGCGGCCGAGGGTGCCGGAACGGCTGGGGCGCGCTCCGCCGCGTCACGCCGCCGGGGCGCACACCGGGTTCGGCCCCGGTCGCCGACCGGCCGCCGGGGTGACGTCCGTCCGTGTGGATGGCGGGGACGGCCCGGTACCGGAATGCTGGGGCCGTGCCCGATGAGACTGCCGCCCGCCGTGTCCTGCAGGAGCTTGCCGACCGGTATGGCGTTGCCACCCGGTACGAGAACGCCGATCAGGTCTGGGTCGACGTGGACGACGAGGTCGTCGCCGCCGTTCTCCGGCAGTTCGGGGTCGATCCCACCAGCGACGAAGCCGTGGCCGAGACCGATGCGCTGCCGCCGACGATCGTCGTCAAGGAGGGCACCACCCGGCCGTTGCCCGGGGACGCCGAGGTCGTTCTCGAGGACGGGACGCGGCGCCCGGCCCACGGGGAACTGCCCGGTGATCTGCCGCTCGGCTGGCACCGGGTGGTGACCGCCGAACAGGACGTCGTGCTCGCCGTCGTTCCCGCGAAGCTGCCGGTCGTCAAGCCCGCGTGGGGCTGGATGCTGCAGCTGTACTCCCTGCACTCGCCCGGGTCGTGGGGCATCGGGGACTACGCCGACCTCGCCACCTTCGCCGCGCGGTCGGCCGCCGAGCTGGATGCCGGGGTGCTGCTCGTCAACCCCGTGCAGGCGATCAGTCCCGCGCACCCCGTCGAGCGGTCGCCCTACTCGCCCGCGAGCCGGCGGTTCGCCAATCCCGTCTACCTGCGCGTCACCGCCACCGAGACGTTCGCGAAGGCCGACGCGGCGACGCGGGAGGCCGTCGAGTCGCTGGCGCCGGACCGGGAAGGCGACCTGATCGACTACGACGCCGTCTGGACGGCGAAGCGGGCCGCGCTCGAACTGCTCTGGCCGCACCGGGCCGAGGAGGTGCCCGAAGACCGTGACCTGCGGGAGTTCGCGCTCTTCTGCGCGCTCGCCGAACAGCACGGCGCCGACTGGCGGGACTGGCCCGAAGCCCTGCGGGACCCCGCCGGGGCCGAGGTCGAAAAGGCTCGCGAAGAGCTGAAGGACCGCGTCGCCTTCCACGGCTGGCTGCAGCACCTGTGCCGGGTCCAGCTGGAAGCCGCGCGAAAGGCCGCGCGGGACGCCGGGATGACCGTCGGGATCGTGCACGACCTGCCGGTCGGGGTGCACCCCGGCGGAGCGGACACCTGGGCGGTGCGGGACGTCTTCGCCGCCGACGTGCGGGTGGGCGCGCCGCCGGACGCGTTCAACCAGCAGGGGCAGGACTGGAACCTGCCGCCGTGGCGGCCGGACAAGCTGGCCGAGGCCGGGTACGCGCCGTTCCGGGACGTCATCCGGGGCGTCCTGCGGTACGCCGACGGCATCCGCGTCGACCACATCGCCGGGCTCTGGCGGCTCTGGTGGATCCCGCCGGGCGAGCCCGCGCACCGCGGCACGTACGTGCACTACGACGCCGAGGCGATGGTCGGCGTGCTCGCGCTCGAGGCGCACCGGGCGGGCGCCGTCGTCGTGGGGGAGGACCTGGGGACCGTCGAGGACGTCGTCACCGAAACCATGCACGAGCGGGGCATGCTCAGCTCCGCCGTCCTGTGGTTCGAACGCGACTGGGACGCGCCGGGCAAGCCGTTCACGCCGCCGGAGAGCTGGGACCCGGACGCGATGGCCAGCATCTCCACGCACGACCTGCCGACCGTCTCGGGCTGGCTGAAGAGCGAGCACGTCCGGGTGCGCGCCGAGCTGGGGCTGCTGGACCGCGGTGCCGACGCCGAGGAAGAAGCGGCCGCGGCCGAACGCGAAGCGCTGATGGATCTTGTTGCGCGCGAAGGGATTCCGGCGGACGACCCGGTCGTCGCCTTGCACACGCTGCTCGCGAAAGCCGCGTCACGGCTCGTGCTGACGTCGCCGGCCGACGTCGCGGGCCAAGTGCGGCAGCCGAATCTGCCCGGAACCGTCGACCAGTACCCTAACTGGCGGATTCGCCTTCCCGTCAGCGTCGACGGCTTCTTCACCGCGAAGGGGGTCCGCGCCGCGGTCGCGCCGCTGGCCGCGGCACGCCCCTTGCCCGGGTAACGGGTACCGCGCGGCGCACGACTCACGTCCGTCACCACGGACGGCACAAGCACGACCAAGCTCGAGGAGACCCCAGTGCGGCCCTGGCCAGGAACGCCCTACCCGCTCGGCGCCACCTACGACGGAGTCGGGACGAACTTCGCCCTGTTCTCCGAGGTGGCCGAGCGGGTCGAACTGTGCCTGTTCGACGCCGACGGCAACGAGACGCGGCACGCGCTCGAAGAGGTGGACGGCTTCGTCCACCACGGCTACCTGCTCAACGTCGGGCCCGGGCAGCGGTACGGGTTCCGGGTGCACGGCCCGTACGACCCGAAGCGCGGCCTGCGCTGCAACCCGAACAAGCTGCTCATCGACCCCTACGCGAAGGCCGTCTCGCACGGCGTGAAGTGGGACGAATCGCTGTTCGGCTACCAGTTCGACAACCCGGACGAGCGCAACGACGCCGACTCCGCCGGGCGGGTGCCGTACTCGCTGGTCGCGAACCCGTTCTTCGACTGGGGCAACGACCGCCAGCCGAAGCGGCCGTACAACGAGACCGTCATCTACGAGGCCCACGTCAAGGGCATGACCGTGAATCACCCGTTCGTGCCCGAGGCGCTGCGGGGCACGTACGCCGGGCTCGCGCACCCCGCGGTCGTGGAGCACCTGCAGAAGCTCGGCGTCACCGCCGTGGAACTGCTGCCGGTGCACCAGTTCGTCTCCGACCACGGGCTGGAGGAGAAGGGCCTCACGAACTACTGGGGCTACAACACGATCGGGTTCTTCGCGCCGCACGACTCGTACGCGGCGATGCCCGGCGAGGGCGGGCAGGTCCAGGAGTTCAAGGGCATGGTGAAGGCCTTCCACGAGGCCGGCATCGAAGTCATCCTGGACGTGGTTTACAACCACACGGCCGAGGGAAACCACCTCGGGCCGACGCTGTCGATGCGGGGCATCGACAACGAGGCCTACTACCGGCTGGTGGAGGGGGAGCCCGAGTACTACATGGACTACACCGGCACCGGGAACTCCCTCAACGTCCGCAACCCGCACACCCTGCAGCTGATCATGGATTCGCTGCGCTACTGGGTCACCGAGATGCACGTCGACGGCTTCCGGTTCGACCTCGCTTCCGCGCTGGCCCGCGAGTTCTACGACGTCGACCGGCTGTCCACGTTCTTCGACCTGGTGCAGCAGGACCCGATCGTCAGCCAGGTGAAGCTGATCGCCGAGCCGTGGGACGTCGGGCCCGGTGGCTACCAGGTCGGCAACTTCCCGCCGTTGTGGACGGAGTGGAACGGGCAGTTCCGCGACACCGTCCGCGACTTCTGGCGCGGCGAACCCTCGACGCTGGGGGAGTTCGCCTCGCGCATCACCGGCTCGTCGGACCTCTACCAGGACGACGGCCGCCGCCCGTTCGCGTCGATCAACTTCGTCACCGCGCACGACGGCTTCACGCTGCGGGACCTGGTGTCCTACAACGAGAAGCACAACGAGGCCAACGGCGAGGACGGCCGCGACGGCGCCGACGACAACCGCTCGTGGAACTGCGGCGTCGAGGGCGAGACCGACGACCCCGAGGTGCTCGGGCTGCGCGTGCGGCAGCAGCGGAACATGCTGGCCACGATGCTGCTGTCGCAGGGCGTCCCGATGATCCTGCACGGCGACGAGTTCGGCCGCACCCAGCAGGGCAACAACAACGTCTACTGCCAGGACTCCGCACTGTCCTGGATGGACTGGGAGCTGGCCAAGGACAACGCCGACCTGGTCAGGTTCACCGGCGGGCTGAGCGCGCTCCGGCACCGGCACCCGGTGTTCCGCCGCCGCCGGTTCTTCCAGGGCGGCCCGGTCGGCAAGGGCGACAAGCTCGGCGACATCGCCTGGTTCACCCCGGCCGGCGAGGAGATGACCGAGCAGAACTGGGACGACGGCTTCGGCAAGGCGGTCGTCGTCTTCCTCAACGGCAAGGCGATCCCGGACCTCGACCAGCGCGGCATGAAGGTCGAGGACGACTCGTTCCTGCTGGCCTTCAACGCGCACTACGAAGACATCGACGCCAAGCTGCCGGGCAACGGGTACGGCGAGCACTGGACCGTCGTCGTCGACACCGCGACCGGCGAGGTGGAACCCGCCGGCGCGGAGCCGATCGAAGGCGGCGGCCAGCTCACCCTCCCGGCCCGGTCCCTGATCGTGCTGCAGCGGACGGAGACGGATCCCGAATGACGGTGCCGGAGTCGACCTACCGGGTGCAGCTGCGCCCGGAGTTCACCTTCGCGGACGCGGCCGGCCTCGCCGGCTACCTGCGCGACCTCGGCATCGGCGCGCTCTACGCGTCGCCGGTGCTGGACGCGACGCCCGGGTCGACGCACGGCTACGACGTCGTCGACCCGACGCGCGCGCGGCCCGAGCTGGGCGGCGAGGACGCCCGCCGCGAGCTGAGCGCGAAGCTGAAGGAAGCCGGGCTCGGCCTGGTCGTCGACATCGTGCCCAACCACATGTCGGTCGAGGTCCCGAAGGCGAACCGGTTCTGGTGGGACGTGCTGCGGCACGGCCGCGACTCGCGGTACGCCGCCTTCTTCGACGTCGACTGGGACCGCGGCCCGATCCTGCTGCCGGTGCTGGGCGAGGACGGAGCCGTCGCCGAGCTGTCGGTCGAGGACGGCGAGCTCGCCTACTACGACCACCGCTTCCCGATCGCCCCCGGTACGGAAAGCGGGACGCCGCAAGAGGTCCACGAGCGCCAGCACTACCGCCTGATCGGCTGGCGCCGCGGCAACGCGGAGCTGAACTACCGCCGGTTCTTCGACATCACGAACCTGGCCGCGGTCCGCGTCGAGGACCCGACGGTGTTCGCCGAGACGCACGGCGAGGTGCTGCGCTGGGTCGCCGACGGCGACGTCACCGGCCTGCGCGTCGACCACCCGGACGGCCTCGCCGACCCCGGCGGCTACTTCCGGCGGCTGCGGGAGAACGCCCCGAGCGCGTGGATCGTCGCGGAGAAGATCCTGCACCCGGGCGAGCCGCTGCCGCAGACCTGGCCGGTCGACGGCACCACCGGCTACGACGCCCTGCGCGAGATCGCCGGCGTCTTCGTCGGCCCGGCCGCCGAGCCCGCCTACACCGAGCTGGCGAACGAGCTGGGCGTGAAGACCGGCTACCACCGCGTCGAGGCCGAGGCCCGGCGCCTGGTCACCGACCGCATCCTGGTCGCCGAGGTCCGGCGGATCGCGGCGCTGCTGCGCGACGTCGACGCCGAGCAGGCCCGGCAGGCGGTCGCCGAGACCATGATCGCCTTCCCGGTCTACCGCTCCTACCTGCCCGAAGGCGCGGCGCACTGGGCGGCGGCGATCGCCGGGGCGCGCCAGGCCCGGCCCGACCTCGCCGGCGCGCTCGAAGCCCTCGACGCGCAGGTCCGCGCTGAGCCGGGCGGCGAGCTGGCCACCCGGATCCAGCAGACGTCCGGCATGGTCGTGGCCAAGGGCACCGAGGACACGACGTTCTACCGCTACACCCGCTTCGCCGCGCTCAACGAGGTCGGCGGCAACCCGGACCGCTTCGGGCTCGACGTCGAGGAGTTCCACCGGCTCGCCGCCGAGCGCGAAGCCGGGTACCCGGCCGCGATGACGACGCTGACCACGCACGACACCAAGCGGTCCGAGGACACCCGCGCCCGGATGGCGGTGCTCGCCGAAGTGCCGGGCGAGTTCGCCGACGCGGTCCGGCGGTGGACCGCGAGCCACGGGATCGACGAGCCGTCGCTCAACCTGCTCGCCTGGCAGACGCTCGTCGCGACCTGGCCGATCGAGCCCGCCCGGCTGCGGGACTACCTCGACAAGGCGGCCAAGGAAGCCAAGCTCCGGACCAGCTGGACCGACCACGACGAGGCCTTCGAGGAAGCCGTCGCGGCGTGGCCGGACGCCGTCGTCGACGACCCCGACGTGGCCGCGTTCGTCGCGCGGATCGAGCGGCCGGGCTGGAGCAACTCGCTCGGCCAGAAGCTCGTCCAGCTGACCGCGCCCGGCGTCCCGGACGTCTACCAGGGCACCGAGCTGTGGGACTTCTCGCTGGTCGACCCGGACAACCGCCGCCCGGTCGACTACGCGGTCCGCCGCGAGCTCCTCGCGCGGATCGCCGACGGCGAGCTGCCGGAGATCGACGCGTCCGGTGCGGCGAAGCTGCTGGTCGTGCACAAAGCGCTGAAGCTGCGCCAGGAGCACCCCGCGTTGTTCCGCGGCTACCGGCCGCTGCGCGCCGAGGGCGTCGCGGCGGAGCACTGCCTGGCCTACACCCGCAGCGCGGATCTGGCCGTCGCGGTCACCCGGCTGCCGGTCGGCCTCGAAGCCGCCGGTGGCTGGCGCGACACCGTGCTCCCGCTGCCGGACGGCGTCTGGACCGACGTCCTCACCGGCCGCGACGCCACGCCGGACGTGGCCACCCTGTTCGACCGCTACCCCGTCGCGTTGCTGGTGCGAGGAGACGCATGAGGTTCAGTGTCTGGGCCCCGTCCGCCGAGCGGGCCCGGGTGTCCGTCGACGCCGAGGTGCACGAGATGACCGCGGGCGAGGGCGGCTGGTGGCACGCCGACGCCGACGGGATCAACTACGCCTTCCTGCTCGACGACGACGAGAAGCCGCTGCCGGACCCGCGGTCGCGGTGGCAGCCCCACGGCGTCCACCACGAGTCGCGCGTCTACGACCACGGCGAGTTCGAGTGGACCGACGACGCCTGGCACGGCCGTCAGCTCCCGGGCGCCGTCGTCTACGAACTGCACCTCGGCACGTTCACCGAAGGCGGCACCTTCGACGCCGCGATCGACCGGCTCGACCACCTCGTCGACCTCGGGATCACGCACGTCGAGCTGCTGCCGGTGAACTCCTTCGACGGCACCGCGGGCTGGGGCTACGACGGCGTCCTCTGGGGCGCGGTCCACGAGCCCTACGGCGGCCCGGACGGGCTCAAGCGGTTCGTCGACGCCGCCCACGCGCGTGGCCTGGCGGTCGTGCTCGACGTCGTCTACAACCACCTCGGGCCCTCCGGCGCCTACCTCGACCGGTTCGGCCCGTACTTCGCCGGCCAGAACGAGTGGGGGCCCGGCCTCAACCTCGACGGTGCCGGCTCCGACGAGGTCCGGCGGTACGTGCTCGACAACGCGCTGAGCTGGTTCCGGGACTTCCACATCGACGCGCTGCGCCTGGACGCCGTCCACGCACTGCTCGACCGGCGGGCCGTCCACCTGCTCGAACAGCTCGCCACCGAGGTCGACGCGCTGTCGGCGGCGCTCAACCGGCCGCTGACGCTGATCGCCGAGTCCGACCTCAACGACCCGAAGCTCGTCACGCCCCGCGAGCGCGGCGGGTACGGCCTGCACGCCCAGTGGTCGGACGACTTCCACCACGCCCTGCACGTCAAGCTGACCGGCGAGACGAGCGGGTACTACACCGACTTCGCCGCGCCGGACGCGCTCGAGCGGGTCCTGCGCGAGGTGTTCTTCCACGCGGGCACCTGGTCGTCCTTCCGGGAGCGGACCCACGGCCGACCGGTCGACACGCGGACCGTGCCCGGCCACCGCTTCCTCGGCTACCTGCAGAACCACGACCAGATCGGCAACCGCGCGACCGGTGACCGGCTCTCGGCGACGGTCTCGCCGGGCCGGCTGGGCTGCGGCGCGGCGCTCCTGTTCTGCTCGCCGTTCACGCCGATGGTGTTCATGGGGGAGGAGTGGGCGGCGAGCACGCCGTGGCAGTTCTTCGCCTCCTTCCCGGACCCCGAGCTGGCCGAAGCCGTCCGCACGGGCCGCCGTCGCGAATTCTCGCGGCACGGCTGGGGCGAGTCGGAGGTGCCCGACCCGATGGACGCGGCCACCGTGGACCGGTCGCGGCTCGACTGGACCGAAGTGGAGCGCCCCGGGCACCGCGAGGTGCTGGAGCTGTACCGCTCGCTGATCAAGCTGCGCCGCGAGCACCCCGCGCTGGCCGACCCCGGCGTCGCGGACGTGCGCGTCGACAGCGCCCCGGACGGGTCCTGGCTGGTGCTGCACCGCGGCACGCTGCGGCTGGCGGTCAACTTCGGTCCCGGCCAGGTCACGCTCCCGCTCGGGGCCACGTCGGCCTTGCTCGCCTGGGGCGGGGCCGAAGCCGGCGGCGGGGCCGCCCAGCTGCCGCCGGACGGTTTCGTTCTGGTCGAAACCCGATAACCGCACCGCACAGAGCGCGCGAAACGGCCGGTATCTGGGACGATTCAGGAATGGCCACACGACCTTCCGCCGACCACGTCCTCGCCGGCCGCCCCTTCCCGCTCGGTGCCCACCCCGAGGCCGGCGGTGTGCGGTTCGCGATCACGTCCGCCGTCGCGGACGCCGTCGAGCTGTGCCTGATCGACGCCGACGGATCGGAACGCCGGATCGCGCTCACCGAACGCACCTTCGGCGTCTGGCACGGCCTGGTGCCCGGGGTGACGCCGGGGCAGCGCTACGGCTACCGGATCCACGGCCCGTACGACCCCGCCCGCGGCCTGCGGTGCAACCCGCACAAGCTGCTGGTCGACCCGTACGCCCGGCAGATCACCGGCGGGCTGACCGACCTGGCCGCGGCCCAGGGCTTCACCGGCGACCCCGAGCGCGGCCCGATGTCCACTGTGGACTCCCTGGGCAGCGTGCCGCTGTCGGTCGTGTCCTCGCCGGGCGGGCCGGACACCGGGACGAAGCCGGAGGTGCCGTTCGAAGAGGCGGTCGTCTACGAGCTGCACGTCAAGGGGTTCACCCAGCAGCACCCGTTCATCCCGGAGGCGCTGCGCGGCACCTACCTCGGCCTGGCCCACCCGGTCGCGATCGAGTACCTGACCCGGCTCGGCGTCACGTCGGTGGAGCTGCTGCCGGTGCACTCGTTCCTCGACGAGCCGTCGCTGGTCCGCGCCGGGCGGCACAACTACTGGGGCTACTCGCCGCTCGGCTTCTTCGCGCCGCACGCCGCCTACGCCAGCGAGCCCGGCCACGAGGTCGAGGAGTTCCGGCTGATGGTGGCCGCCCTGCACGCGGCGGGCATCGAAGTGATCCTCGACGTCGTGTTCAACCACACCTGCGAGGGCGGCCCGGACGGGCCGACGCTGAGCTTCCGCGGGCTGAACGCGCCGGTCTACTACCTGCACACCGACCGCGGGCACATGGCCGACATCACCGGCTGCGGCAACACCCTGGAGGCGGGCTCGCCGACCGTCGTCCGGCTGGTGACCGACTCGCTGCGGTACTGGACGCAGGAGATGGGCGTCGACGGCTTCCGGTTCGACCTCGCCAGCACGCTCGGGCGGCCCCGCGGCGGCGCGTTCGACCCGGCGTCGACGCTGCTCACGGCGATCACCACCGACCCGGTGCTGTCCCGCTGCAAGCTGATCGCCGAGCCATGGGACGCCACCGGCGAGGGCTACCGCGTCGGCGGCTTCGGCGCCCAGTGGGCGGAGTGGAACGGCCGCTACCGCGACACCGTCCGCGACTTCTGGCGCGGCGCGACCGGCGTGCGCGACCTCGCCTACCGGCTGTCCGGTTCGTCGGACCTCTACGACCACAACCTGCGCCGGCCGTGGCAGTCGATCAACTTCGTCACCGCGCACGACGGCTTCACGCTGCGGGACCTGGTGTCCTACAACGAAAAGCACAACGAGGCCAACGGCGAGGACAACCGCGACGGCACCAACGACAACCGCTCGTGGAACCACGGCGCCGAGGGGGAGACCGCCGACCCGGCGATCCGCGCGCTGCGCACCCGGCAGGCCCGGAACATGTTCGCCACGCTGCTGCTGTCCACCGGTACGCCGATGCTCACCATGGGCGACGAGTTCTGGCGGACCCAGCACGGCAACAACAACGCGTACTGCCTCGACGGCGAAACGTCCTGGCTGGACTGGACGCCGGCGGACCCCGAGGCCGAGGCCATGCTCGCGTTCGCCCGCCGGGTGGTGCGGCTGCGCGCGAACAGCCCGGCGCTGCGGCAGCCGGAGTTCTTCGAAGGCCGGACCACCCCGACCGGCAAGCCCGACCTGGTCTGGTTCCGCCCGGACGGCGAGGAGCTCGGCGAGACCGACTGGTTCGAGGAGCGCCACACGCTCGGAATGTGGATCGACGGCTCGAACAGCCAGGCCCGCAACCGCGACGGCGCGCTGGTGCCCGACCACTCGTGGCTGCTGTGGCTGCACGCGGGCGACGCGCCGGCGGAGGTGGTGCTGCCGGGGCGCGAGTACGGCGAGACGTTCAAGCCGACGCTCGACACGAGCACCGCGGACGGCAGCCCGGCCAACCCGGGCGTGCTGGAGGCCAAGAGCCGGGTGCCGCTGCAGTCGCGGTCGCTGCTGTTGCTGCGGGCCCCGAGGCTGGCGGCCGACCCGCAGCCGGAGCCCTACTGACCGGTACCGGGGCGGGGTGTCGTCCATTCGGGTACGGGTGTCCGGCGGCGCGGGCCGCCGGCCGGGTCCGGCGCGCGCTTAACCTGACGGACACCTGCCGGAAATTCGTTGCGGCGAAAGCGTTTCGGTCGCGCCCAGGTGGGTAAAGAAAAAAGGAGCCCTGACTCGATCGTGCTTGATCGAGTCAGGCAGACTGACGACGCCTGCGCTTCCAACCGACACACCGAGGGGCGTTGCCCATGACCGGCCGGCTCGGCATCGACGACGTCTCCCCCAGCGTGAGCTGCGGCCGGTATCCGGCCAAAGCCGTTGTGGGGGAACACATCCCGGTCACCGCGACCGTCTGGCGGGAAGGCCACGACGCCGTCGCCGCCACCGTCGCGTGGCGCGGTCCCGGCGACCGCCTGACGCGCCAGACGCGGATGGTGCCGCGGGGACCCGACCACCCCGACGAGTTCGCCGCCGTGATCGTCCCCGACGTCACCGGTGCGTGGACCTTCCGGATCGACGCCTGGAGCGATCCCTGGGCGACGTGGGAGCACGCCGTCGAGGTGAAGGTCGCCGCCGGACAGGGGCCCGAGGACCTCGCCAACGACATCGAAAACGGCGCCCGGCTGCTGGAGCGCGTCTCCCGCCGTCCCGACCGCCGCGCGGAGAAGGGGCTGCTGACCGGCGCGGTGACCGCGCTGCGCGACGAAGAGCGCTCCCTCGCCGAGCGCGTCGGGCCAGCGCTGTCGCCCGAAATCCGCCAGCTCATGCGCGAGTTCCCGGTGCGCGAGCTGATCACCAAGGGCAAGCCGTTCAAGGTCTGGGTCGACCGGCGCCGCGCCGCGTACGGCTCCTGGTACGAGCTCTTCCCGCGCTCCACCGGCGGGGTCGACGCCGAGGGCAAGGCGGTGCACGGCACCTTCACCACCGCCGCGGCCGCGCTCGACCGCGTCGCGAAGATGGGCTTCGACGTCGTCTACCTGCCGCCGATCCACCCGATCGGCCGGGTGAACCGCAAGGGCCCCAACAACACCCTCGACGCCAAGCCCGAAGACGTCGGCTCGCCGTGGGCCATCGGCGCCGACGAGGGCGGGCACGACTCGATCCACCCGGACCTCGGCACCTTCGAGGACTTCGACGCCTTCGTCGCCCGCTCCGAGGAGCTGGGCATGGAGGTCGCGCTCGACTTCGCGCTGCAGGCCGCGCCCGACCACCCGTGGGTCCTGAAGAACCCGGAGTTCTTCACCACCCGCCCGGACGGCTCGATCGCCTACGCGGAGAACCCGCCGAAGAAGTACCAGGACATCTACCCGATCAACTTCGACAACGACCCCAAGGCCGTCTACGAAGAGATGCTCCGGGTGATCACGGTCTGGATCGACCACGGGGTGAAGATCTTCCGGGTCGACAACCCGCACACCAAGCCGCCGGACTTCTGGGCCTGGCTGATCCAGTCGGTGAAGGACGCCCACCCGGACGTGCTGTTCCTGGCCGAGGCGTTCACCCGCCCAGCGCGGCTGTGGGGCCTGGCCCGGCTCGGCTTCACCCAGAGCTACACGTACTTCACCTGGCGGACCGGCAAGCAGGAACTGATCGACTTCGCCGTCGACCTGCGCGACCACTGGACCGAAGGCCGCCCGAACCTGTTCGTCAACACCCCGGACATCCTCCACGAATCGCTGCAGCGCGGCGGTCCCGGCATGTTCGCGCTGCGGGCCGCGCTCGCCGCGACGATCTCGCCGACGTGGGGCGTCTACTCCGGCTACGAGCTGTTCGAGCACGTCCCGGTCCGCGACGGGAGCGAGGAGTACCTCGACTCCGAGAAGTACCAGCTGCGCCCGCGCGACTTCGAGCGCGCGCTCGCCGAAGGGCGCTCGCTGGAGCCGTGGATCGCGAAGCTGAACGCCGTCCGCCGCGCGCACCCGGCGCTGCAGCAGATGCGCACCCTGCACTTCCACCACGTCGACAACGACGCGCTGCTGGCCTACTCCAAACAGGACCCGGCCACCGGCGACACCGTCGTCACGGTCGTGACGCTCGACCCGTACGGGCCCCAGGAGGGCACGCTCTGGCTCGACACCGGGGCGCTCGGGTTCGAGGCGCACGAGCGGCTGATCGCGCACGACGAGGTCACCGGTGACACCTGGGACTGGGGACCGGCGAACTTCGTCCGGCTCGAACCGTGGCGGGCCGTGGCCCACGTGGTCTCGGTCCGGCGGCGGCTGGCCGGTTAGCAGGGAAGGAACGGATCGAGGGACTGAGGTGGAACCCATGGCGGAAGAGGCCCGCCCCGACGCGGCACTGGGGCTGGACGGTGTGCCGCACACCGGTGAGGCGATGACCGCCGACGGGATGCTGGTCGAACCCCAGGCCGGGGACTTCCGCTCGGCGCAGCAGGCGCCGAGCAACCCGGAGTGGTTCAAGGGCGCGGTGTTCTACGAGGTGCTGGTGCGCGCGTTCGCCGACTCCAACGGCGACGGCACCGGCGACCTGCGCGGCCTGGCCGGCCGCCTGGACTACCTGGCGTGGCTCGGCATCGACTGCCTGTGGCTGCCGCCGTTCTACGCGTCGCCGTTGCGCGACGGCGGCTACGACATCAGCGACTTCCGGGCGGTGCTGCCGGAGTTCGGCAGCGTCGAGGACTTCGTCTTCCTGCTGAACGAGGCGCACCGGCGCGGCATCCGGGTGATCACCGACCTGGTGCTCAACCACACGTCGGACGCGCACCCGTGGTTCCAGCAGTCGCGCAACGAACCCGACGGCCCGTACGGCGACTACTACGTGTGGAGCGACGACGACTCCCGCTACGCCGACGCGCGGATCATCTTCGTCGACACCGAGACGTCGAACTGGACCTACGACCCGGTGCGCGGCCAGTTCTACTGGCACCGGTTCTTCTCCCACCAGCCGGACCTCAACTTCGAGAACCCCGACGTCCAGAACGCCATGATCGACACCCTGCGGTTCTGGCTCGACCTGGGCATCGACGGGTTCCGCCTCGACGCCGTGCCGTACCTGTTCGAGCAGGAGGGCACCAACTGCGAGAACTTGCCGCGCACGCACGAGTTCCTCAAGCGCTGCCGCAAGGTCGTCGACGACGAGTACCCCGGGCGCATCCTCCTGGCGGAGGCCAACCAGTGGCCCTCGGACGTCGTCGAGTACTTCGGCGACCCGGCGGTCGGCGGCGACGAGTGTCACATGGCGTTCCACTTCCCGCTGATGCCGCGGATCTTCATGGCGGTGCGGCGCGAGTCGCGGTTCCCGATCTCGGAGATCCTCACCCAGACCCCGACCATCCCCAGCGGGTCCCAGTGGGGCATCTTCCTGCGCAACCACGACGAGCTGACCCTCGAGATGGTCACCGACGAAGAGCGCGACTACATGTACGCGGAGTACGCCAAGGACCCGCGCATGAAGGCCAACATCGGCATCCGCCGTCGCCTGGCCCCGCTGCTGGACAACGACCGCAACCAGCAGGAGCTCTTCACCGCGATGCTGCTGTCCCTGCCGGGCTCGCCCGTTCTGTACTACGGTGACGAGATCGGCATGGGAGACAACATCTGGCTCGGCGACCGCGACGCGGTGCGCACCCCCATGCAGTGGACCCCGGACCGCAACGCCGGGTTCTCCTCCTGCGACCCGGGCCGCATCTACCTGCCGGTGATCATGGACCCGGTGTACGGCTACCAGGGCCTGAACGTCGAGGCGCAGTCGAACAACGCGTCCTCGCTGCTCAACTGGACCCGGCGGATGATCGAGGTGCGCAAGGAGCACCACGCGTTCGCCGAAGGCGAGTTCATCGACCTGGGTGGGTCCAACCCGAGCGTGCTGGCCTACAAGCGCCAGTGGCGGCGCCCGGACGGCGGCGAAGACGTCGTGCTCTGCGTGAACAACCTCTCCCGGTTCCCACAGCCGGTGGAGCTGGACCTGACCGGGCACCGCGGGTGCACGCCGGTGGAGCTCACCGGCGGGGTGCGGTTCCCCAGCATCGGGGAACTGCCGTACCTGCTGACCCTGCCGGGGCACGGCTTCTACTGGTTCCAGCTGACGAGCCCGGGAGACGAAGGCGAAACGAGGTGAGTCCCTTGTCCGACCCGCGTGCGCTGGTCGACGATCTGGCCGAGGACCTGAAGCGCTGGCTGCCCGAGCAGCGCTGGTTCGCCGGCAAGGACCGGCCGGTGACCGGCGTCCGGCCGCTCGGCGTGACCGAGCTGGTCGCCGGTGATCCGCAGCTGCTGCACGTGGTGGTGGAGGTGGCCCAGGACGACCGCCGCGAGCCGTACCAGCTGCTCGTCGGGCGGCGGACGCACCCGCCGGAGATCGCCTCGACCAGCTGGATCGGCGCCGTCGGCGACCTGAACGCGTACGAGGCGGCCGGCGACCTGGACCTCACCGGTGTGCTGCTGGACCTGATGGCCCGCGAGGACACCGTGGGGTCGCTGGTCTTCGAGCACGAGCCGGACGCGGAGCTGGAGACGGGCCTGCGGGCGCGGCCGATCTCCTCGGAGCAGAGCAACACCTCCCTGGTCTACGGCGGGCAGTACATCCTCAAGCTGTTCCGCAAGCTGACCCCGGGCAAGAACAAGGACCTGCTGCTGCACCGCGCGTTGCAGGGGGTGGGCAGCAAGCACATCGCGCCGGTGCTCGGCTCGATCACCGGCGATCTCGGCGGCGAGCCGACCACGGTCGGCATGCTGCAGCACTTCGTCGCCGACGCGGTCGACGGCTGGGCGATGGCCACCACCAGCGTCCGCGATCTGATGGCCGCGCCGGAGCTGCACGCCGAGGAGGTCGGCGGCGACTTCGCCGGCGAGGCGGAGCGGCTCGGGCGCGCGGTCGCCGAGGTGCACGCCGACCTGGCCGAGGCACTGGGCACGGAGAGCGTCGACGCCGGCGAGCTGGAGCGCACGACGAAGGCGATGGCCGCCCGGCTGGACACGATCGCCGGGCGGGTCCCGGAGCTGGCCGCGCACGCCCCGGCGCTGCGGGCGGCGTTCGAGAAGCTGGAGGCGCTGCCCCCGGGCTCGGTGACCATGCAGTACATCCACGGCGACCTGCACCTGGGCCAGGTGCTGCGGACCGTCGGCGGCTGGCTGCTGATCGACTTCGAGGGCGAGCCCGCGGCGCCGGTGGAGGAACGCCACGCGCTGCGCTCGCCGTTGCGCGACGTGGCGGGCATGCTGAGGTCGTTCGACTACGCGGCCCAGCAGCTGCTGGTCGGGCAGCCCGACGAGCCGGCGCTGGTCGAGCGGGCCTTGGAGTGGTCGCAGCGCAACCGGGCGGCGTTCTGCGAGGGCTACGCCGCGGTCGCGCCGGACCCGCGTGAACAGGGCGAGCTGCTGCGCGCCTTCGAATTGGACAAGGCGGTCTACGAAGTGGGTTACGAGCACGCGAACCGGCCCGACTGGCTCGGCGTGCCGCTCGCTTCGATCGCCCGGATCACGAGCGGAGAGGGGATGACACCGTGAACGCCGTTCCGGAAGGCCTCCCGGCCGCGGCCCCGCCGGCTGCCGACATCGACCGGCTGCTGGCCGGTTCCCACCACGACCCGCACGCCGTCCTCGGCGTGCACCCGGCGGGCAAGGGGTTCGTGGCGCGTTCGCTGCTGCCCGGCGCCAAGGCCGTCACGCTGCACGCGGGCGGGCACCGGTACCCGATGGAGCCGGTGATCGACGCGCTGTTCGCCGTCGCCGTGCCCGAGCACCCCGGCGACTACCGGCTGGAAGTCGAGTACGACGGGCACACCACGACCGCCGACGACCCGTACCGCTGGCTGCCGACGGTGGGGGAACTGGATCTCCACCTGATCGGCGAAGGCCGGCACGAACGGCTGTGGGAGGCGCTCGGCGCGCACGTCCGGTCGTACGAGACACCGAACGGTGTCGTCGAGGGCACGTCGTTCGCGGTGTGGGCGCCGAACGCGCGCGGCATCCGCGTGATCGGCGACTTCAACGGCTGGGACGGGCGCGGGCACCCGATGCGCTCGCTCGGCTCGTCCGGCATCTGGGAGCTGTTCGTGCCCGGCGTCGGCGTGGGCACCTGCTACAAGTTCCGGATCCTCGGCGCCGACGGCAACTGGCAGGAGAAGGCCGACCCGATGGCGTTCGCCACCGAGCAGCCGCCCGCGACGGCTTCGGTCGTCACCGCGTCGGGGCACCTGTGGGACGACGACGAGTGGGTCGCCCAGCGCGAGGCGACCGAGTGGGCCGCGGCGCCGATGAGCGTCTACGAGGTCCACCTCGGCTCGTGGCGGCCCGGCCTGGACTACCGGGAGCTGGCCGACCAGCTCGGCGACTACCTCGTCGAGACCGGCTTCACGCACGTGGAGCTGCTGCCGGTGTCGGAGCACCCGTTCGGCGGCTCGTGGGGTTACCAGGTGACGTCGTACTACGCGCCGACGTCCCGCTTCGGCTCGCCCGACGACTTCCGCTACTTCGTCGACCGCCTGCACCAGCGCGGGATCGGCGTCCTGGTCGACTGGGTGCCCGCGCACTTCCCGAAGGACAGCTGGGCGCTGGCGAAGTTCGACGGCACCGCGCTGTACGAGCACGCGGACCCGCGCCGCGGCGAGCAGCCCGACTGGGGCACGCTCGTGTTCGACTTCGGCCGCAACGAGGTCCGCAACTTCCTCGTCGCCAACGCGCTGTACTGGATCGAGGAGTTCCACCTCGACGGCCTGCGCGTGGACGCGGTGGCGTCGATGCTCTACCTCGACTACTCCCGCAACGAGGGGGAGTGGCTGCCGAACCAGTACGGCGGCCGGGAAAACCTGGACGCGGTGAAGTTCCTGCAGGAGCTGAACGCGACCGTCTACAAGCGACACCCGGGCATCGTGATGGTGGCCGAGGAGTCGACGGCGTGGCCGGGCGTCACGCGCCCGACGCACCTGGGCGGCCTCGGGTTCGGCTTCAAGTGGAACATGGGCTGGATGCACGACACGCTCCGGTACCTGTCGCACGAGCCGATCCACCGGGCGTACCACCACAACGAGATGACGTTCTCGCTCGTGTACGCGTGGAGCGAGAACTTCGTGCTCCCGCTGTCGCACGACGAAGTGGTGCACGGCAAGGGATCCCTGTGGGGCCGGATGCCGGGCGACGCCTGGAACAAGGCGGCCGGGCTGCGCTCGCTGCTGGCGTTCATGTGGGCGCACCCGGGCAAGCAGCTGCTGTTCATGGGCGGCGAGTTCGGCCAGCCGTCGGAGTGGTCGGAGCAGCGGTCGCTGGACTGGCACCTGCTGGACGAGCCGCTGCACCGCGGGGTCCAGGACCTGCTGCGGTCGCTGAACTCGGTGTACCGGTCGACCCCGGCGCTGTTCAGCCAGGACACCTCCCCGGACGGCTTCCGCTGGATCGACGCGAACGACTCGAGCGGCAACGTGCTGAGCTTCCTGCGCATCGGCACCGACGGCTCGCGGCTGGCGTGCGTGGCGAACTTCGCGGGCGTCCCGCACCACGACTACCGGGTCGGCCTCCCGACCACCGGGCGCTGGCGCGAGGTCGTCAACACCGACGCGGAAGCGTACGGCGGCTCCGGGGTCGGGAACCTCGGGGTCGTGGAGGCGACCGACGAGCCGTGGCACGGGCAGCCGGCCTCGGCGGTGCTCCAGCTCCCGCCGGCGGGCGTCCTGTGGCTGCTCGAAGAGCAGGCTCCCGAACTCGCGTAACGCCGTCGGGACGGCACTTTCATAGGGAAAGTGCCGTCCCGGCGTTACCATCGGGGGCATGGACGACTCCGGCGTCGTCGTCAACCTGATCCTCTTCGCCGTGGTCTGCATCGCTCCCACGGTGCTTTTCTGGTGCGCGCTGCGCGTTCCCCGCTTGATCCACCGGATCCGCTCGCGGCGGGTCGCGCCCGCGCCGGCCGGACCCCCGATCGAGCGCGTCGCCGCCGACCTGCGGCGCGTGCACCGGCTGCTCGCCGACTACCCGTCCGGCACGCCCGCCGCCCGGCGGTTCGGCACGCGCCAGGCGTACGACGAGCTGCTGACCCAGGCGTGCCGCCAGGTCGGCGTCCCGCACCGGCTGGGCGAGCTGCCCGAGGGGATGGACCGCGAGATCGAGCGGCTGCGCGTCGAGCAGTCGCTGCGGGAGCGCGGGCTGGCCGTGCCCTGAGTTGTACGGCCCGTGTACGCGCCCTCGGTCACGCTGCCGGCATGCGCTTCCTGATCGGCTTCGTGACGCTGCTGCTGCTCGCCTTGGCGCCGCCGGCGCAGGCCGCCGCGAACTTCCCGCGCCTGGCGTCGGTCGACGGCTTCCGGCTGACCGCCGGCGACACGTTCGCCACGTACGGCTCGCGCGTCACCGCGCTGGACCGGCAGCTGCCGCCGCGCGGGCTCACGGCGTTGCTGGCGGACACCAACCGCAAGGCCCGCCCGCTCTGCCACGGCACGTACCTCGCGGCGGCGCTGAAGCCCGCCGGGTTCTGCTGGGAGGACGCGAACGACGACAAGACCAACGACTGGATCCCGCAGGGCTTCACCGGCTCCGGCGACGCCGACCCGGCGACCGGCACGATCGGCGGCAAGCGCGTCGTGGCGACGTCGTGGCACACCCCGGGCGACACGATGGTCCGGCTGTCCTTCGTGGACGCGACCGGCCTCGGCTACCGGCATGTCCTGCTGGTGGAACCGACGTCCGACACCGACTTCGCGGTCGTGACCGGCCACGGCCACGGCATGACGTGGTCGGGAAACCTCCTCTACGTGGCGACCACCGGCGGCCTGATCCGCGTCTTCGACACGACGCACTTCTGGAAGGTCGACGCGAGCGCGGGCACAGTCGGCCGCGGCCCGGACGGCAAGTACCACGCGGCGTACTACGACTACGCGATGCCACAGGTCGGCGCGTACTGGTACCCGGGCGGCGGTGCCTGCACGACGGCGACGGGTGCGCGCCCGTGCCTGTCGGCGCTTTCCTTCGACCACACGGATTCCACGTTCGTGACGGCGGAACACGCACCCGAGTCGGGCGGCCGCATCCTGCGGTGGCCGTTCGATCGGGCGACCGGCCGGCTGGTGCCTTCGGCCGATGGGCTGGTGCACGCGTCGGAGGGATTTTCGTCGCCGGTGTGGGGCATGCAGGGCGCGGTGTCGAGAGGCGGCTACTTCGTGCTGACGGGAGTGTGCCCGGAGTACGCCGGGGTGGCGGGCGACCACCCCTCGTGCCTGCACGGCGGCGTCGGCGGGGTGTCGACGTCGAGGCTGGCGGGGCAGGCACCGGTGAACAGCCAGAACCTGTCGTACTGGCCGGCGACGGGGGAGTTGTGGCTGCTGAACGAGCAGCTGCTCGAGCGCGTCACGGTCCACGTCCCGTGGACGGCGCTGACCGGGCGGGCCTGAAACGGAAGAACCCCGCCACCGGAGTGACGGGGTTCTTCCGTGAGTACGACTCAGTCCAGGTAGTCGCGCAGTACCTGGGACCGCGACGGGTGGCGCAGCTTCGACATCGTCTTCGACTCGATCTGCCGGATGCGTTCGCGGGTCACCCCGTACACCTGGCCGATCTCGTCGAGCGTGCGCGGCTGGCCGTCCGTGAGGCCGAAGCGCAGGCGGACCACGCCCGCCTCGCGCTCGGACAGCGTCTGCAGCACCGACTGGAGCTGGTCCTGCAGCAGCGTGAACGACACCGCGTCCACCGCGACGACCGCTTCGGAGTCCTCGATGAAGTCACCGAGCTGCGAGTCGCCCTCGTCGCCGATCGTCTGGTCGAGCGAGATCGGCTCACGCGCGTACTGCTGGATCTCCAGGACCTTCTCCGGGGAGATGTCCATTTCCTTGGCGAGCTCCTCGGGCGTCGGCTCGCGGCCGAGGTCCTGCAGGAGTTCGCGCTGTATGCGGCCGAGCTTGTTGATGACCTCCACCATGTGCACCGGGATGCGGATGGTGCGGGCCTGGTCGGCCATCGCGCGGGTGATCGCCTGGCGGATCCACCACGTGGCGTACGTCGAGAACTTGTAGCCCTTGGTGTAGTCGAACTTCTCCACCGCGCGGATCAGGCCGAGGTTGCCCTCCTGGATCAGGTCCAGGAACGCCATGCCGCGGCCGGTGTAGCGCTTGGCCAGCGAGACCACGAGCCGGAGGTTCGCCTCGAGCAGGTGGTTCTTCGCCCGCTCACCGTCGCGCACGATCCACTTGAGGTCGCGGCGCATCTGGGTGACGAGCTTCTCGCCCTCCTCTTCGGCGGTGCGCACGCGCTCGGCAGCGTAGAGCCCGGCCTCGATCCGCTTGGCCAGCTCCACCTCCTCCTCCGCGTTCAGCAGCGCGACCTTGCCGATCTGCTTGAGGTAGGCACGCACGGAGTCGGCCGACGCGGTGAGCTCGGCGTCCTTGCGCGCCTGGCGCAGGGCTTCCGACTCCTCCTCGTCCCAGACGAAGTCCGGGTTGTCGGAGCTCTTGGCGGCGGCGGCCTTGTCGGCGGCGGCGCCACGGCGGCGCTGCGCCGGGGTCTCCTCGTCGTCGTCGTCATCGTCGTCGTCCGCCGTGTCGGCGTCCGGTTCGTCGTTGACGGTCTCGTCGACGACGTCGACCTCGACCTCTTCCAGGTCCGACAGATCCGGCGTGTCGAGTTCGGCTTCGTCGATCTCGCCAGGACCGTCCGGGTCGCCGTCTTCGGTCTTCGCGCCCTTGGTCACGGCCTTCTTCGCCGGGGCCTTCTTGGCCGGGGCCTTCTTGGCGGTGGTGGTCTTGCGGGCCGCAGGCTTCGCCGTCCCGGTGGCTGCCTCTTCGGCCGGCTCGCCGGCTGCGGTCGCTGTCTTCGTCCCGCCTCGGGTTGCGGTTCTTGCGGCTGCCACTTACGCCCTTTCGCAGCGGTCGATCACGACGAGCAACGGCCTGGCGGCCATTGCTGCCTCACATTCGGGGATCACGCCTCGGCCTGCGGTTTTGCCCTCCGCAGCCGTGGGCCGTGTTCCATTGTAACGACGGTACGCGCATGCGGTGCGAAGCGATCACCCTCAGCCCCGTCGCGAGCACCTGATCAGAGCCGGATCAGTGCTGGATGCCCTCGGCCGCGGCGGCCGCGGCGCCGACGATCCCGGCGTTGTTCTGCAGCGTCGCCACCAGCACCGGAGTGCGGATGTCCAGCAGCGGCACCCATTTCTCGGACTTCTTGCTGACCCCGCCGCCGACGATGAACAGGTCCGGCCAGATCAGGTTCTCGAGCACGGTCAGATAACGGTGCACCCGCTTGGCCCATTCGGGGTAGGAGAGCCCCTCGTTGTCCTTGACCGACGCCGCCGCCCGCTTCTCCGCGTCGTGCCCGTCGATCTCGAGGTGACCGAACTCGGTGTTCGGGACGAGCTTGCCGTCCTGGAACACCGCGCTGCCGATGCCGGTGCCGAAGGTGAGCAGCGCCGTGACGCCCTTGCGCGCGACCGGGTCGCCGAAGCGGATCTCCGCCATGCCCGCCGCGTCGGCGTCGTTGAGCATCGCGACCTGGTCGACGCCGCGGCCGAGCCGCTTGGCGAACAGCGCGTCGGCGTCGGTGCCGATCCACTGCTTGTCGATGTTGGCCGCTGTGTGCGCGACGCCCTTCTTGACGACGGCCGGGAGCGTCACGCCGACCGGGCCGTCCCAGTCCGCCTGCGTGACGATGTCGTGCACGACGTCCGCCACCGCCGACGGCGTGGACGGCTTCGGTGTCTCGATCCGGATCCGGTCGCCGATGAGCCGGCCCTTGTCCAGGTCCACCAAGGCGCCCTTGATCCCGCTGCCGCCGATGTCGATGCCGAAACCTCGGCGGGTCGCCTCCACCACGGACGTGGTCCCTTCTCGCACGATTCAGAAGCCTGCCTCGGAGACTTTAACCGGATGTGGTGACATGGCGGACGTGGGAGTTGACGAGTCGTTGCTGAAAAGCGTCGCGGAGCAGGTCGCGACGGAAGCCGCCGAGCTGGTTCGAGAAGCCTGGGACGGGATGGCGAACGGTCGTTCGGTGGCCGTGGGCACCAAGTCCGCGGACACCGACGTGGTGACCGCGGTCGACCACGAGTCCGAACGCCTGGTGCGCGCCCGGCTGGCCGCACTGCGCCCGGACGACGAGGTGCTGGGCGAGGAGGGCGGCGGCGTCGCCGGCGACGGCGTGACCTGGGTGGTCGACCCGATCGACGGCACGGTCAACTTCCTCTACGGGCTCCCGTGGTTCGCGGTGTCGGTGGCGGCGCAGGTCGGCGGCGAATCGGTCGCGGGCGCGGTCGTGGAGCCGGTGAGCGGCCGCGTCTGGACGGCCGCCCGCGGCCAAGGCGCGTACCTGGACGGCCGCCGGCTGACGGTGTCGGCGCCGTCGCGGCTGGAGCTGACGTTGGTCGGGACCGGTTTCGCGTACGCGGCGGAGCGCCGGACGCGGCAGTCGCGCTTCGCGGCGGAGCTGCTGGGGCGGGTGCGGGACATCCGGCGCAACGGGGCGGCGTCGCTGGACCTGTGCGCGGTCGCGGCGGGCTGGCTGGACGCGTACGTGGAGCACGGCCTGCACCGGTGGGACTGGGCGGCGGGCGCGCTGATCGCGGCGGAGGCGGGCGCGGCGGTGTCGCTCCCGGGGTCGGTGCCGGAGCTGGGCGCGGACGCGACCTACGCGGCGGCGCCGTCGATCGCGGACCCGCTGCGGGAGCTCCTGGCCGGCTGCGGCGCCGCGGAGGTCTGAGCCGGCGCCGGGTAGCCGGAACTGTCGGTGGCCGGCGGTAGCGTGGAAAACGGGGGCGCCCCCCGCGGCCGCCGGGTCGGCAGGTGATGTCGCAGGCCGCCCGGAGAGCGCCGGGGGAGCGAACTCAGCAGGCGACGTCGCGGGCGGAAGCCAGCAGCGTCTGGTCGATCACCGGGGCCTTGGCGCCCGCCGACTGCTCGTTGCCGCCGCCGCCCTGGTGGGTCCTGGACCAGTCCGCCAGCTGCGTGAGGATCTGCCGGGCCTCCGCGCGCGGCCGGATGTCGCCGAACAGCGTGCCCGTCACCAGATCGACGCTCGCGTCCTTGCGGTTGTCCTGGACCAGCTCGGCGCAGGGCACCACCAGGCTCAGCGTCCGCGCCGCGGTGACGCCGTTCTCGCCGAAGCGGATCTGGCCGCGGCACTTGGCCACGCGGCCCTCGTACGCGGGGTCGTTGCCCGGCTCGCCGGTGCCGGTGAAGCCCAGCTCCTTCAGCGCCGTCGTGGCGATGCCGCCCTGGCCGCGCGTGCTCGACGCGTTGAGGACCTTGACCGCGACCTTGTCCGGCGGGACCGGCGCGCGGTCGTCGAGCGAAGCGTGGGGCAGGGTGCTGAACGTGACACCCGGCGGCGGGCTCGCGGGCGGGTCGCACTTCACGGCCTCGTCGACGTCGCCCTTGCCGACCGCCGCGTTGATCCAGACGATGATCGCGCCGAGGGCGAGCACGGCGATGACGATCAGCGCCGGCAGCGGCTTGTGCTTGCGATACGGCCGCGCCCCACGGTCCCCGATGCCGTTCCCCGACGCCACCTGCCCGTCCCTTCCCGAACACCGAACCCGACCGTGCGAACGCGGCACCGTCGTGGCCGATCAGCCTAGGCGCTGCGACCGGCGTGCACCGTCCCGGGTCACCCCGGTGGAACACCCGATCCCCGTGCGGCGATCGCACCACGGCCGGGACGGGCGGGGCAAGCGGACACGGGCCGCGTGTGGGGTTCTCCACCTGCGCGCAACCCGAACGGACGACAACGCGTCTTACCTGCGGGTTCCCCCTGTCGGGTGACGAATCCCCGGCAATGTCTGACTCGTTGCAGAACCGTCGCGGGCGTGAGCTACCCTTCCCGGGCTCCGGCCGCAGGAAGAGGCGCGAAAAGAAGAGACCTCGGTCACTTCGGCCGTCGGGCACAAACGAGGGCCCTGGAACGTTGACCAGCGGCACGGCGGACTCGCGGGGCGACCCGGGGGTCCGGATAACGACTACACAAGCTGATCGCAGGGGTGAGGGACACATGGCTACCGACTACGACGCTCCGCGCCGCAGCGAAGCCGACGAGCTGGCCGAAGACTCGTTGGAGGAGCTCAAGGCCCGGCGCAACGAGAACCAGTCCGGCGTCGTCGACGTCGACGAGGACGCGACCGCCGAGAACTTCGAGCTGCCGGGTGCCGACCTTTCCGGGCTTTCCGGTGAGGACATGACCGTGAAGGTGGTGCCGAAGCAGGCGGACGAGTTCACCTGCTCCGTGTGCTTCCTGGTGCACCACCGCAGCCGGCTGGCCGAGGAAAGCGGTGGACGCCTGATCTGCCGCGACTGCGCCTGACGAACGCGGGATCTCGGACAGGGTTCAGGGGACGAACAGACGCGACTGAGAGCCTCGAGGGCACCAAGGGGGAGGCTCGAAGCGCGCTGGGGACAAGGGGGCCGGCCGGCAGGCCGGCCCCCTTCCCATGTCTCGAGGAGGGTGGAGCGGAGGTCAGGCGCTCTTCAGCAGCTCGGCGACGCGCTCGGGGTGCCGGGTGCTGAACAGCCAGTACGGCGTCGGGTCTTCGGGGTCGGTCAAGCGGACCCGCACGACCGGGCCGACCCAGCCGCGGTGCACCACGTAGGCCGCGGGGTCGCCGTCGCGCCCGAGCGCCTTGCGCTTGGCTTCCTTGTCGAAGATCTCCACCTCGCCGGCGTAGCGCAGCGGCAGGTGGGCGTCGCCGACCCACAGCTCCGGCTCGTCACCGCCGGTGATCCGGACCTTCGACCGGCCCAGCGACACCAGCAGCGCCACGACGACCGGCAGCGCGATCACGTACGGCAGCCACGCCCGGATCCCCGGGTAACCCATGTCGATCTCGGCCGCCAGCAGGATCGCGCCGAGGACCGGCAGCGGCCAGCCCCACCACGGGACGTAGAGCCGCTCGGAGTGCCGGACCGCGGCGCTAGCGGCCGTCTTCGCTGATTCACCCACGGGTAGAGAGTAATCTCGCCGCCCGTGTCCAGCGTTCAGGTACTCCTCTCCCGGCTCGACCCGGATGTCCCGCTGCCCGCCTACGCCCGACCGGGCGACGCGGGCGCCGATCTCGTCACCACCTCGGATATCGTGCTCGAACCCGGCGAACGCGGGGTGGTCGGCACCGGTGTCGCGATCGCGCTCCCGCCCGGGTACGCGGGGTTCGTCCACCCGCGGTCGGGCCTGGCCGCCCGGGTCGGCCTCTCGGTGGTGAACACCCCCGGCACGATCGACGCGGGCTACCGCGGGGAGATCAAGGTCTGCCTGATCAACCACGACCCGGTGCACCCGGTGAAGCTCACGCGCGGCGACCGCATCGCCCAGCTGGTCGTGCAGCGGGTCGAGCACGCCGAGTTCGTCGAGGTCGCCGAGCTCGACACCACCGAACGGGGTGCCGGCGGCTACGGATCCACCGGCGGACACGCCACACTGGGAGCACCGGCGCTCGCGACGAGCACCGGCGCGGGGGAAGGAACGGAGAAGTAGTGGGGATTTTCGGACGCAAGCGGCGGACCGAGGGCGGGTCCGCGGGCAGGCACGCCGCGCCCGATGCCGACGACACGATCGGGGACGAAGCCTACGACGACGAGGACTCGGAGCTTTCGGACGTTTCCGACGGCCCGTTCGACGTCGCGGACTTCGACGACGACGGCGTCCCGCGGATCGACCTCGGGTCGGTGAAGGTGCCGGTGCCGGACGGCTCCCAGGTCCAGGTCGAGATGGACCCGGAGACCGGGGGCGTGCGCGCCGTGCACGTCGTCACCGAGCAGGGCCAGATCACGGTCAGCGCGTACGCCGCGCCGCGCTCGGGCGGGCTGTGGCGCGAGGTGAGCACCGAGCTCGCCGAGCAGCTGCGGGCCGACGGCGCGAAGGTCAACATCGGCCGCGGCAAGTGGGGCCTGGAGATCTCGGCCATCGTCGGCGACGTCGCGCTGCGGTTCGTCGGCGTCGACCGGCCCCGCTGGATGCTGCGCGGCGTGATCGCCGGCCCGCAGTCGGAGGCCGCGGGGGCCGTCGAGGTGCTGCGCGAGATCGTCCGGCGCACGATCGTCGACCGCGGCGACGCCCCGATGCCGGTCCGCACCCCGCTGACCATCACGCTGCCCGAGGCGGTCGCCGAGCACATCGCGGCCCAGCAGCAACAGGGCTGACCTGGACGTTCGTGAAGGCCACCGTGAGGAACTCGTGCTTCCCCGCGGTGGCCTTCACGGTGTTCGGCCCACGGAACCCGGGCCGCGGCGGTCCGAGCCGTCTGGAAGACCGTGGCTGAGCCTTGCGCGGGCGTCGCCGAACTGCGAGCGGCAGTGGTCCGGGCCCGCCGGGCAGACCGTGGCTGACCTGGACGTTCGTGAAGGCCACCGTGAGGAACTCGTGCTTCCCCACGGTGGCCTTCACGGCGTTCGGAGGGCCCGCAGGAGGGCCAGGACGGTCGCCCGGCCCAGGGACTCGCGGTCGGCGCCCAGTGCCGTGAGCGTCGTCTCGCCGAGCGCCGCGCGGGGGAGTGCGCTCGCCCACTCCGACGCGACTTTCGTCGGGTGGATCGGGTCGTCGGTGCACGTGCCGACCCCGGCCGGGACGGCCAGCCGCGAGAGCTCGGCCAGGGTTGGCGAAGGACGGCCGGCCGCCACGCGCAGGCCGGCCGCGAGCCCGTCGCCGTGGCGGCGCCACGCCCGGTCCAGTTCGGCCCGCAGCCAGTCCGGGCTGCCCCCGGTCTGGGCGAGGGCGACGTCGACGCCGGAACCGGCCACCAGGTCCGCCGACAGCGTCGCGGCCAGCGACGCGGGTGCTGGGCCCGGGACGCCGTTCCAGGCCGGGAGGGCGGCCAGCAGGCCCCCGCAACGGCCCGGGTTGCGCACGGCCCACTCCGCGGCCAGGTGCGCGCCGAACGAAATGCCGCCTACGAGCAGTTCGCCGTGTTCGTCCGCGAGCGCGTCGAGGGCCGCCAGGTAGCCGTCGGCCAGCGCCGCACCCCGCGGTGGCGGTGGCGCGACGAGCGGGACACCGAGGGCGCGCAGGGGCCCTCCGAAGACGGCCCGGACGAACACCTCGTCCGAGCCGGTGCCGGGCAGCAGCACCGCGGCGGGAACTCTGATCGCGGACGTCACGTTGCGATCTTTGCGCAAAGGCGTTTCCCTGGCGGGGACCGCAGTACGCTGGAATCGCACGGGCCGCAAGCAATTTTGTCGGGGGCCCCGGAGCACAGGAGCACCTATGTCCGCCAAAGACGGCGGCTACTTCAGCCGGCTGGTACGCAAGCTGACCAGCGACGTCGAGGATCTCGACGCAGACGAGATGTCGATGAGGTCGGGCGCCGAAGGGGCGCAGCGGGCCTGTGACTGCCGGTCCGGTGAAGAGGTCACCGTGATGGGGAGACTCCGCAGCGTGGAGCTCTGCCCGACGAACGAGGCCGCCACCCTGGAGGCCGAGCTGTTCGACGGGACACAGGGCGTGACGCTAATCTGGCTCGGCCGCCGCCGGATCCCGGGCATCGAGCCTGGCCGGACGATCAAGGTGCGCGGCCGGATGGCCGAGCGTGACGGCCAGAAGGTGCTGTACAACCCCTATTACGAGCTCCAGAGCCCAGTGAGTTGATCACCCATCGTGACTGAACCCGCCCCGAGCGAGAAGAAGACCGACGACGGCGACGAGCCGCAGCCCACCCTGCTCGAGCAGATGGGCGGCGTGTCCGGCCTGGTCTACTCGTCGCTGCCGGTGATCGTCTTCGTGCTGGCGAACTCGTTCTTCGGCCTGACCGCGGCCATCTGGACCTCGATCGGCAGCGCGGTGGCCATCACCGTGCTGCGGCTGGTCCGCAAGGAACCGCTGCAGCCGGCGATCTCGGGGTTCTTCGGCGTGGCGATCGCGGCGTTCATCGCCTACCGCACGGGGTCCGCGAAGGGCTTCTTCCTGTTCGGGATCTACGCGAGCCTGATCTACTGCGGCGTCTTCGTGGTGTCGGTCCTGGTCCGCTGGCCGATCGCGGGCGTCGTCTGGAACATGCTGAACGGCACCGGCCAGGCGTGGCGCAAAGACAAGCCGTCCCGCTACGGCTACGACGTCGCGACGCTGGCGATGGCCGCGATCTTCGCGGCGCGGTTCGTGGTGCAGCGCTGGCTGTACCAGGAGGACTACACCGGCTGGCTGGCCTTCGCGAAGATCGCGATGGGGTACCCGCTGTACGCGCTGGGCCTGCTGGTCGTCGTGTGGGCGGTGCGCCGGTCGGACAAGCGCCTGAAGGCGATGGCGGAGACCGAGCCGGCGCCGGAGACCGACGCCGAGGTCGAAGCCCGGCTGCGCGAGAAGTACGCGGCCCCCGAGGCCTGATCGAGCTGCGAAGAAGGCCCCCGGCGTGCTCGCCGGGGGCCTTCTTCGCGTCTTCAGTAGCCCAGTGCCGTCCGGATCTCCGGCTCGACGTCGGCCGTCGCGACGAACAGCAGCTCGTCGCCCGGCTCCAGCGGGTCCTCCGGCTGCGGCACGATCACCCGGTCGCCGCGCAGGATCGTCACCAGCGCCGCGTCCCGGGGCAGCGCCAGCTCGCTCACCGGCTTCCCGGCCAGCGGTGTCTCGGCCGGCAGGGTCAGCTCGACGAGGTTCGCGTTGCTCTGGCGGAACGTCATCAGCCGCACCAGGTCGCCGACGCTGACCGCCTCCTCGACCATCGCCGCGAGCATCCGCGGGGTCGAGACCGCCACGTCGACGCCCCAGGCGTCGGTGAACAGCCACTCGTTGGCCGGGTTGTTCACCCGGGCCACCACGCGCCGGACGGCGAACTCCGTCTTCGCCAGCAGCGAGACCACCAGGTTGGCCTTGTCGTCGCCGGTCGCGGCGATGACCACGTCGCACTGCTCGATCCCGGACTCCTCCAGGATCGACACCTCGCACGCGTCGCCGAGCACCCAGTCGGCCTGCTCGACCGCGTGCGGCTCGAACTGGTCGGCCTCGCGCTCGATGAGCATCACCTGGTGCCTGCCGTCGATCAGCTCGGCGGCGATGGAGCGGCCGACCGCGCCCGCGCCCGCAATCGCGACCCTCATGCCTCGTCCTCCGGTTCGCGCTGGGCCACACTGGTCACGTCGCTGACGGTGCCGGAGCGCGCGGCCACCCACACGACGTCGTCCGCCTGCACGACGGTCTTGTGGTCCGGCAGCACGGCGGTGCCGAACCGCATGATGAACGCCACGCGCGCGTCCGTCGCCTCCTGCAGGGCCCGGACGGAGTGCCCGACCCAGCCCTCGTGCAGCGGCAGCTGCAGCAGCGCCACGTTGCCCGACGGGTCCCGCCACGCCGACGCCACGCCGTCCGGCAGCAGCGACCGCAGGAACCGGTCGGTGGTCCAGGGCACGGTCGCGACCGTCGGGATCCCCAGCCGCTCGTAGACGGCCGCGCGCTTGTGGTCGTAGATCCGCGCGACGACGTGCTCGATGCCGAAGTTCTCGCGCGCGACCCGTGCCGAAATGATGTTCGAGTTGTCGCCGCTGGACACCGCGGCGAACGCGCCGGCCCGCTCGATGCCCGCTTCGACCAGCACCCTGCGGTCGAAGCCGACGCCGACGACCTGCTGGCCGTGGAAGTCACTGCCGAGCCTGCGGAACGCCTGCTGGTTCTTGTCGATGACGGCCACCTCGTGGCCGAGCCGCTCCAGCGCAGCGGCCAGGGACGCGCCTACCCGGCCGCATCCCATGATCACCACGTGCACGCCCTGCCTCCTCTTCGGCGGGTTCACCCGTCCGTACCTACCCCGACATACCAGCGCCGAACCTACCGTGCACCCCTGCGGCTACTTCCACCGTCCTCCCCGCCACCGCCCTCAACCGAGGAGCTTCGCTCCGCTGTACTGTCCGGTGGTGTCGAAGTTCCCGACCGTGCTGAAACGCCTGGTCCTCGGACGTCCGTTCCGCAGTGACAGGCTCGCTCACACGCTCCTCCCGAAGCGCATCGCGCTGCCGATCTTCGCGTCCGACGCCCTCTCGAGCGTGGCGTACGCGCCGGAAGAGATCTTCCTGACGCTGAGCGTCGCGGGCCTCTCCGCGTACGCGCTGGCGCCGTGGATCGGCATCATGGTCGCCCTGGTCATGCTGGTCGTCGTCGCGTCCTACCGGCAGAACGTGCACGCCTACCCGAGCGGCGGCGGCGACTACGAGGTCGCCAACACCAACCTCGGCGGCAAGTTCGGCCTCACCGTGGCCAGCGCGCTGCTCGTCGACTACGTGCTGACGGTCGCGGTGTCCACTTCGTCCGGTGTGGCCAACATCGGCTCTGCGGTCCCGTGGGTGGCCCAGCACAAGGTGCTCGCGTCGATCGTCATCGTCGTCGTGCTGACCTCGCTGAACCTGCGCGGCATCCGGGAGTCGGGGAAGGCCTTCGCGATCCCGACATACGGCTTCATCCTGGGCATCCTGGTCATGGTCGTGTGGGGCCTGGTGCAGGCGGCCACCGGCACCGAGATGAAGGCCGAGAGCGCCGGGTTCACGCTGAACGCCGAAGGCACTTTCGCCGGCGTCGCTTACGCGTTCCTGGTGCTGCGGGCGTTTTCCTCCGGCGCGGCGGCGCTGACCGGGGTCGAGGCGATCAGCAACGGCGTCCCGGCGTTCCAGAAGCCCAAGTCGAAGAACGCGGCCACCACGCTGCTGATGATGGGCCTGCTCGCGGTCACCATGCTGGTCGGCATCATCACGCTCGCGACGATCACCGACGTCAAGTTCGCCGAGGACCCGGCCGAGCAGCTCGCCGGCGCACCCGCGGGCTACGAGCAGAAGACGATCGTCGCGCAGATCGCGCACGCGGTGTTCGCCGACTTCCCGCCGGCGTTCTACTACATCTCCTTCTCCACCGGCATCATCCTGCTGCTGGCCGCGAACACCGCGTTCAACGGCTTCCCGGTGCTGGGCTCGATCCTGGCGCAGGACCGCTACCTCCCGCGGCAGCTGCACACCCGCGGCGACCGGCTGGCGTTCTCCAACGGCATCCTGTTCCTCGCGGCGTTCGCGCTCGTGCTGATCATCGCGTTCGACGCCGAGGTCACCCGGCTCATCCAGCTCTACATCGTGGGCGTGTTCGTGTCGTTCACGGTGAGCCAGGCCGGCATGATCCGGCACTGGAACCGGTTGCTGGCCAAGGAAACCGACCCCGCGAAGCGGCGGCGGATGCGGCGCTCCCAGACGGTCAACGCGGTCGGTCTCACCTGCACCGGCGTCGTGCTGGTGATCGTCCTGATCACGAAGTTCCTGCTCGGCGCGTGGATCGCGATCGCGGCGATGGTGGCGATCTTCGTGCTGATGACGGCGATCCGGAAGCACTACGACCGCGTCGCCGACGAGCTGAAGGACCTCGGCGACACCCCGACCGTGCTGCCGTCGCGCAACCACGCGATCGTCCTGGTGTCCAAACTGCACCGCCCGACGCTGCGCGCGCTGGCCTACGCCAAGGCGATGCGCCCGGACGTCCTCGAAGCCGTGACGGTCAACGTGGACGATGCCGACACGCGCCGGCTCACCGCCGAGTGGGACGCGCACAACTTCAAGGTGCCGCTGAAGGTCGTCGAATCGCCCTACCGCGAGATCACGAAGCCGGTGCTCGACTACGTGAAGCGCGTGCGCGGCGACAACCCGCGCAACGTGGTCACCGTGTTCATCCCGGAGTACGTGGTCGGGCACTGGTGGGAGCAGGTGCTGCACAACCAGAGCGCGCTGCGGCTCAAGGGTCGGCTGCTGTTCCAGTCCGGCGTGATCGTGGCGAGCGTGCCGTGGCAGCTGGAGTCCTCGGCCAAGGCGGCCGCGCGCGTCCGGAACGAACGGCCCGCGGCCGGTGACGTCCGGCGCGGTTTCTCGCCCAACGGCAAGCGGGCCGCCGCACCGAAGCCGAAGGAGCCGGCCGAATGACGAGCTGGCTGGGTCGCGTCCTCGAGGTCGAGGTCGGGCCGGTCGCGCACGGCGGCCACTGCGTGGCGCGTGCCGAGGGCCGCGTGGTGTTCGTCCGGCACGCGCTGCCGGGGGAGCGGGTCCGCGTCGAGGTCACCGAGGACAACGGCGGTTCGTTCTGCCGCGGCGACGCGGTGGAGGTGCTGATGGCGGCCGAGGCGCGGGTCGAGCCGCCCTGTCCGCTCGCGGTGCCCGGCGGCTGCGGCGGGTGCGACTGGCAGCACGCGGCACCGTCGTACCAGCTCGAGCTGAAGGCCGCCGTGGTGGCCGAGCAGCTGCAGCGGCTGGCGGGCATCGAGCGCGAGGTCGTCGTGGAGGCGCTGGAGGGCGGGTCGCTGGACTGGCGCAGCCGCGTCCGGCTGGTCGCCGGCCGGGACGGGCGCGCGGGCCTGCGCGCCCACCACAGCCACCGCGTGGTGCCGCTGGAGAAGTGCCCGATCGCGGTGCCGGGCGCGCTGGACGACGTCCTCGCGCGCCGCTGGCGCCCGGGCGCCGAGCTGGAGGTGACCAGTGACGGCAACGGCACCCGGCACGTGCGCGAGCTGTCGACGGTCCGCGGCAAGGTCCGCGCCCGCCAGCTGTCCGGCGGCGTGGCGGTCCAGCACGCGGCGGGCCGCGACTGGCAGCTCGACGCCCACGGCTTCTGGCAGGTCCACCCGGCGGCGGCCCCCACGCTCGCGGCGGTCGTCGCGGAGTGGGCGGAGGCACCGGCGGGCGGCTCGGCCTGGGACCTCTACGCCGGGGTCGGCCTGTTCGCGTCGGTGCTGGCTTCGCAGGTCGGCACGTCGGGGCGGGTGCTGGCGATCGAGTCGGGCCGCCGTGCGGTCACCGACGGCGAGCGGAACCTGGCGGACCTCCCGCAGGTCTCGTGGCAGGCGGGGCGCGTGGAGCACGTACTGGAGTCGGCGGCCAAGCCGGTCGACGTCGTGGTGCTGGACCCGCCGCGCAAGGGCGCGGGCAAGGCGGTCGTGGAGTCGATCGTGGCGGGCGCGCCGGACCGGATCGTGTACGTGGCCTGCGACCCGGCGGCGCTCGCCCGCGACCTGGCCACGTTCGCCTCGCACGGGTACTCGCTGACGGATCTGCGGGCGTTCGACGCGTTCCCGATGACGCACCACGTGGAGTGCGTGGCGCTGCTGTCCTGAGCGCGGTCCGGCCGCAGGTCAGCTGGCCCGTCGCACCGCGAACGCCGCCGCCAGGCCCGCTGCCGTCATCGCCACCCCCGACGCCAGCAGTACCCACGCCCCGGCTCCCGGTGCCACCCGTGCCGCCGGCTGGAAGCGCGTCACCCCCGGCAGGGTCACCACCAGGTGCCGCAGGATCACGCCCGTCACCACCAGGCCCGGCAGGCACGCCATCGCCAGCGGCTCGTCCTCGCGCCGGGCGAACGTCAAATACGTCAGCGTCCCCGCCAGCAGGACCGCCGCCGCGCACACCAGCCGCAGGCCGACCGCCAGTTCCGGGTCCGGGGTGCCCGGTGGCAGCGCCGCCGGGACCGCCGCCGTGCGCAGGGTCAAGCCCGCGATCACCCCCAGGCCGGCGATCGCCACCAGCACCGCTCGCGGCACGCGCCACTGCGTCACACCCGCAGCATAAAACGCTGGGCCGTTCGAATGATCCCGATCGGGCGACTCAGCTCGCGAACCAGTGCTGCGGGCCCGGGCGCAGGTTCTGGTAGACGTGCTTGACCTCGGTGTACTCCGCCAGCCCCGTCGGGCCCAGCTCGCGGCCGAAGCCGGACTGCTTGTAGCCGCCCCACTCGGCCTGGGGGAGGTACGGGTGGAAGTCGTTGATCCACACCGTCCCGTGCCGCAGCCGGCCGGCCACCCGCTGCGCGCGCGAAGCGTCCTGCGTGAACACCGCGCCCGCCAGGCCGTAGTGCGTGTCGTTGGCGATGCGGACGGCGTCGTCCTCGTCGGTGAACGTCTCCACCGTCAGCACCGGCCCGAACGACTCCTCCACGACCGCCGGCGAGCCCTGGCGCACCTCGTCCAGGATGGTCGGCAGGTAGTAGAAGCCCTCCGCCAGCGCCGGGTCGTCGGGACGGCGGCCGCCCGTGCGCAGCACCGCGCCCTCCGCCAGCGCCGCCGCCACGTACGCCTCCACCTTGGACCGGTGCGCCGCCGAGATCAGCGGGCCCGTCTCCGCGTGGGAGTCGAACGGGCCGCCCAGGCGGATGCGCTCGGCGCGGCGGACCAGCTCGGCCACGAAGTCGTCGTGCCACTCGCGCTGCACGATCAGCCGCGTGCCCGCCGAGCAGACCTGGCCCGAGTGCAGGAACACCGCCGTCAGCGCGTAGTCGACCGCCGTCTCGAAATCGGCGTCGGCGAAGACCACGTTCGGGTTCTTGCCGCCCAGCTCGAGGGCCACTTTCTTGACCGTGGCCGCGGCCGACGCGGCGATCACCTTGCCGGTGGCCAGGCCGCCGGTGAACGACACCAGGTCGACGTCCGGGTGGGCCGCCAGCGGCGCGCCCACCTCGGCCCCGGCACCGAGCACCAGGTTGCCCACGCCCGGCGGCAGGCCCGCCTCGGTGAGCAGCTTCAGGAACAGGATCGCCGTGTGCGGCGTCAGCTCGCTGGGCTTGAGCACGAACGTGTTGCCCGCCGCCAGCGCCGGTGCGATCTTCCACACCGTCTGCAACAGCGGGTAGTTCCACGGCGTGATCAGCCCGCAGACGCCGACCGGCTCGTGCACGATCCGGCTGATCGCGTCCGGGTTGCCGGTGTCGACGACGCGCCCGGCGTCCTGCGCCGCGAGCTTGCCGAAGTAGCGCAGGCAGGCCGCGATGTCGGCCATGTCGTAGCGGCTCTCGACCAGGCGCTTGCCGGTGTCGAGCGACTCCGCGCGGGCGAACGCCTCCGCGTCGCGATCCAGCAGGTCGGCGGTGCGCAGCAGCAGGTCACCGCGCAGGTGCGCGGGTGTGCCGGGCCACGGGCCGGCGTCGAACGCCCGCCGCGCCGCCGCGATGGCCGCCTCGGTGTCCTTGGCGGTGCCCTCCGCGACCGACGCGACCAGGGAACCGTCCGCCGGGCAGCGGATCTTCCGGCGGCCGCCGCCCACCGCGTCCACCCAGTCGCCGCCGATGAAGAAGTCCGCCATGGACCCCATTCTCGTGGCCACGCCGCGTGACCGCCACAGCACGGCCGGGAGACGAGGTTCACCCCGCGTGCTGACAGGCGATCGCTCTCCGCCTGTGATGCCGGACGCGGCGGGCGGAACCACCCTGGCGGGTCTCCGTAGACTGGCCGGAACGTGGGGTGTCCGAAGACGAGCGAGGTGGAGACGAGTGACGATGCTGGAGTCCCTCAGCGGACCGGCGGACCTCAAGCGCATGAGTGTCGAGGACCTCGGCGAACTGGCTGCCGAGATCCGGGACTTCCTCGTCGACAAGGTCCGCCGCGCGGGCGGGCACCTGGGCCCGAACCTCGGCGTCGTCGAGCTCACGCTGGCGTTGCACCGCGTGTTCGACTCGCCGCGTGACGCGATCGTGTGGGACGTCGGTCACCAGGCCTATGTGCACAAGATCGTCACCGGCCGGGCCGGCGGGTTCGACCTGCTGCGGCAGACCGGCGGTGTCACCGGTTACCCGTCGCGCGCGGAGAGTGACCACGACTGGGTGGAGAGCAGTCACGCGTCGTCCGGGCTGTCCTATGTGGACGGGCTGGCGAAGGCGTTCGAGCTGGACGGCGGGGGGCGGCACGCGATCGCCGTCGTCGGGGACGGCGCGCTGACCGGGGGGATGTGCTGGGAAGCGCTCAACAACATCGCTGCCCACCGGGACCGGCCGGTCGTCATCGTCATCAACGACAACGGGCGGTCGTACTCGCCGACCATCGGCGGGCTGGCCGATCACCTCGCCGCGTTGCGCTTGCAGCCCGGTTACGAGCGGCTCCTCGACGGTGGGCGGGAGATCCTCAAGCACACTCCGGTCGTCGGCAAGCCGATTTACGCCGCTCTGCACGCTGCGAAGGCCGGGTTGAAGGATGCGCTCAGCCCGCAGGCGATGTTCTCCGATCTGGGGTTGAAGTACCTCGGGCCCGTTGATGGGCACGATCAGGTGGCGCTGGAGAAGGCGTTCCTGAGCGCCAAGGCGTTCGGTGGCGCCGTGATCGTGCACGTGGTGACCGAAAAGGGACATGGGTACGCGCCCGCGGTCAACAACGAGCACGACCAGATGCACCAGACCGATCCGATCGATCCGGAGACCGGGCTGCCGCCGGTCAAGGGGCCCAGCTGGACCGGGGTGTTCGGTGAGGAGCTCGCGAAGATCGGGGCCGAGCGCGAGGACGTCGTCGCGATCACCGCGGCCATGTTGCGGTCGACCGGGCTGGACAAGTTCGCCGAGTCGTTCCCGGATCGGTGGTACGACGTCGGGATCGCCGAGCAGCATGCGGTTACTTCTGCTGCTGGGCTCGCCATGGGTGGGATGCACCCGGTCGTCGCGATCTACTCGACGTTCCTCAACCGGGCTTTCGACCAGGTGCTGATGGATGTGGCGCTGCATCGGCTGCCGGTGACGTTGGTGCTCGACCGGGCCGGGATCACCGGGCCGGATGGGCCCAGTCACCACGGGATGTGGGACCTGTCTCTGCTCGGGATGGTTCCCGGGATGCGGGTTGCTGCTCCTCGTGACCCGGCGACGCTGCGGGAAGAGCTGAACGAAGCTGTCGATGTGGCTGATGGGCCGACGGCTTTGCGGTTCTCGAAGGGCAAGGTCGGGACTGACGTCGCTGCTGTCGAGCGGATCGGCACGGTTGATGTGCTGCGGCGGCCGACGGAAGGTGCGGACGTTCTGCTGGTGACGGTGGGTGCGTTCGCGACGCTTGGTCTGGCGGCTGCGGATCGGCTGGCGGATCAGGGCATCGGGGTGACTGTGGTGGATCCGCGGTGGGTGTTGCCCGTTCCGGCTGAGCTCGTTGCTCTTGCTTCGCAGCACAAGCTTGTTGTGACTGTCGAGGACAGTGGGCGGCATGGGGGCTTTGGCTCGGCGCTGGCTGCGATGTTCCGGGACGCGGAGTGTGACGTGCCGTTGCGGGATCTTGCTGTGCCGCAGTCGTTCCATGATCTGGGGAGCCGGGATGAGGTGCTGGCTCGTATCGGGCTGACTGCTCAGGATGTTGCTCGGCGGGTTACCGAGTGGGCTTCTCGTCTGAGTACGGAGGAACCGGCGCGTAAGGATGCCAACCGTAGCTGAAAAGCTGTCCTCGCCGGACGGGCAGGCTCTGGGATGACCCCTCGGTTCGCTGGGTGGTCATCCCGTCGCCTGGATTGAGGCGGCCTCAGGCGACGGGATGACCGCCCAGCTTGAGCGGGGCTGGGGGCGGGGTGCGGGATGTCGCGAAGACTTCTGCGGGCTCCGGGAACAGCTTTACCAGTACTGGGTACGTTATCGCCGCTGTCAGCAGTGTTGCCGGCAGGCTGATGTCCACTCCTCCTGCGATGTCCTTCAGGGGGCCCGTGATCATCGGGGTGTTCGCGCACAGCAGGCCCAGTGTTGTAGCTGGGATCCACGCTGCCATTGCGCGCCAGTTCACCCCTCTCGCGAACCAGTAGCGGCCGCCACGGCGGCCTTCGTTGAACACCTGCAGGTCTTCTACGTCGTAGAAGCCTCTGCGTTGGACGAAGCCGATCATCATGATCACCATCCACGGGGACGTGCACAGGACGATCAGGGTGGCGAAGGCGTTGATGCTCGACACCATGTCCAGGACGAAGTTGCCGATGAAGATGAAGGCCACGCTCAGGGTGCCGATCAGCAGCGTTGCCTGGACTCGGGAGAGTCTGGGGAAGATCGAGCTGAAGTCCAGGCCCGTTCCGTAGAGGGACGTCGTTCCCGTGGACAGGCCGCCGATCAGCGCCACCACGATCAGCGGGATTGCGTACCAGAGCGGGGAAATCGCGGTCAGGCCGGTGATGTAGTCGGCCGGGTTCGCCACCAGTGTTGCCGTTGCGATGCCGAAGCCGAACGGGAGCAGCGTTGCCACCTGGGCCAGGAATGGTGCGGTCAAGAGCGAGCGCTTGCTGTACCTGGCCGGGATGTAGCGGGCCCAGTCGCCCAGGAACGCGCCGAAACTGATCGGGTTCGCCAGTGCGGTCAGGGCCGCGAGGGTGAACGTCGGCCAGAACGTGCCCAGTGCGTACGCTCCCGTTCCGCCGTAGCCCGGGTCGAACGAGCCGCCGTACGCCACTACGCCCAGGAGCATGATCAGGGTGCCCAGTACCACCGCGATTCGGTTGACCAGGAGCATGAAGCGGTAGCCGTAGATGCACACCACCAGCGTGGCGATCGCGATCACGCCGTACGCGATGCCGCGCAGTGCCGCGCCGCCGTCGAAGCCGAACAGTCTTTGTGCCGCGCCGGCCACCGCGTCGCCGCTCACCCAGACCGAGATCGCGAAGAACGTTATCGCCGTCAGCAGCGACAAGAACGAGCCGACGCAGCGGCCGACCACCCCGAAGTGCGCGCCCGACGAGACCGCGTTGTTCGTGCGTGTCCGCGGGCCGAACAGCGCCATGGGGGCCAGGACCAGGCCGCCGACGACCACGCCCAGCGCTGTCGCCAGGGCCGCGTCGCGGAAGCTCAGGCCGTACGCGATCGGCAACGTGCCCAGGATGATCGTGGCGAAGGTGTTCGCGCCGCCGAAGGCCATGCGGAACAGGTCGCGGGGGCGGGACGTCTGCTCTTCCGGCGGGATCGGGGCGATGCCGTGCTGCTCGACCTCCGTGATCTTGTCGCTCATGCGAACCTCGTCATCACGTGCTTGACGCGGGTGTACTCGGTGAAGGCGTACCCCGAGAGGTCCTTGCCGTGGCCCGAGTGGCCGAAGCCGCCGTGGGGCATCTCGGCCACCAGGGGGCCGTGGGTGTTGATCCAGACGCAGCCGAAGTCCAGCTCCGCCGAGACCCGCGCCGCGACGCCGAGGTCCTTCGTCCAGACCGACGACGCCAGGCCGTACGGGACGCCGTTGGCCAGCGCGACACCGTCGGCTTCGTCCGAAAAGGACTGGACCGTGATGACCGGGCCGAAGATCTCCTCCTGGACGATCTCGTCGTCCTGGTGCAGGCCGGAGACCACCGTGGGGGAGAAGTAGAAGCCTGTCGCGCCGGATCGTGTGCCGCCGGTCTCGATGCGGGCGTGGGAAGGCAGGCGCGAGATGAGGCCCTCGACGCGCGAGAACTGCGCCGCGCTGTTGAGCGGCCCGTAGTCGACGCCCGGAGTCTGCGACGCGGCGACCTTGGCCAGCGCGGCGACGAAGTCGTCGTGGATCGACTCGTGGACGAGGACCCGGCTGCCCGCCGTGCAGTCCTGGCCCGCGTTGTAGAACGCCGCGCCCACGATGCCCTCGGCCGTCGCGGCGAGGTCGACGTCCGGGAAGACCAGCAGGGGCGCGTTGCCGCCCAGTTCCAGGTGCGTGCGCTTGAGGTCGGCCGCCGCCACGGTGGCCACGTCGATGCCCGCTCGGGTCGAGCCGGTGATCGAGACCAGGGCGGTGATCGGATGGCGGACCAAAGCCCGGCCCGTGTCGCGGTCGCCGGTCAGCACGGTGAAAGCCCCGGCAGGCAGGAACTCCGCCGCGACGCCGGCCAGCAGCACGGCCGTCGACGGCGTCGTCTCGGCCGGCTTGAGCACCACCGTGTTGCCCGCGGCCAGTGCCGGGGCGATCTTCCAGACCGCCATCATCAGGGGATAGTTCCACGGGGCGATCTGGGCGCAGACGCCGATCGGCTCGCGGCGGATCACCGAGGTGTGGCCCGGCGTGTACTCGCCGGCCGCGGTGCCCTCGAGGTGGCGGGCGGCGCCGGCGAAGAAGCGCAGGGCGCTCACGCACTCCGGGATCTCCTCGTCGAGCACCACGGAGCGGATCTTGCCCGTCTCGCGGACCTCCAGGTCGGCGAACTCCCCGGCTCGGGCTTCCAGGGCGTCGGCGATCTTCAGCAGTGCCAGCTGCCGCTGGGCCGGGGTGCTGCGGCGCCAGATCGCAAACGCTTGCGCCGCCGATTCGAGCGCCGCGTCCACATCGGACTGCGAGGCCACCGGGCTGGTGCCGAACACCTCGCCGGTCGCCGGGTCGGTCAGGTCCAGCGTGCGGGTCATGCCTGCTCCAGGTGGGTCGGCGCGAACATCTTCAGCAGCGCGGGGAGGACGACGACGGACGGCCCCGGCGTGCGCAGCGCCTCGGCGAGGTCGGTGCCCACCTTGTCCAAAGAGGACAGCGTCGCGGGTACGCCGAAGGAGGCGGCCAGCGCCACGAAGTCGGGGCGGGACAGCTCGGTCGCCGTGGTGCGGCCGAAGGTGTCCGTGAGGTATTCGCGCAGGATGCCGTAGCCGCCGTCGTCGATCACCAGCCAGGTGACGTCCAGGCCGTGCTGGACCGCGGTGGCCAGCTCCGCGATGCCGTACATCGCGCCGCCGTCGCCGGAGACCGCGAGTGCCGGGCGCCCGGCCGCCGCGCCGCCGAGCGCGCCCGGGAGGCCGTAGCCGAGGCCGCCCGCGCCCTGTGCCGTGTGGATCGGGGCGCCTTCGGGGTTCCACGCCGACCAGGCCCAGTACGCGGCGATCGTCATGTCCCAGAACGTCTGGGTGCCCTCGGGGACCGCCGCGCGGATGTCGTCGATCAGCTTGCGTTCGACCCCCAGGTCCTGACCGGCCAACCGGGACTCGACCCGCGAGAGCAAGCCCGAAACCGCGGCCTCGGCCCGGCCGTCCGAGCGCCGCATCGGCACCCACTCCAGGAGCGCCTGCACCGCCGGTCGCACGTCGGCGTGGATGCCCAGGGCGGGGTAGTTGGACTCCAGTTTCCCCAGGTCGGCCTCGACCTGGATCACGCGGCCGCGGGGGGCGAACTCGCGGTAGTTGCTGGACAGCTCGCCCAGGCCGGAGCCGAGCACCAGCAGCACGTCGGCGTCGGCCAGGAACTCCGTGGTGTGCCAGTCCTCCAGCCAGGAGCGGCCGGACAGCTCGTGGTCCCAGGCGAAGACGCCCTTGCCGCCGAACGTCGAGATCACCGGTGCGCGCAACGCTTCCGCCAGCGCCGTCAGCTCCGCGTGCGCGCCGGATCGCAGGGCACCACCACCGGCCAGGATCACGGGGTTCGACGCCGCCGCCAGCAGTTCGGCCGCCGCCGTGACCAGCTCCGGCAAGGGTTCCAGGGGAGGGGGAGCCGCCGACACCGACGTGATCGGCGGGATCCCCGCCGGGCCGAGCAGGACGTCCTGGGGGATCTCGACCCACACCGGGCCGTACGGTGCGGTCGCCGCCGACGTCCAGGCTTCGCGCAGCGCCGACGGGATCTGGCTCGCGTGGCGCACGACGTGCACCGACTTCACGACGCCCGAGAAGCTCGCCTGCTGGTCGGGCAGCTCGTGCAGGTAGCCGTGGCGGCCGCCGCCGAGGCCGGCGGCCGGGATCTGGCTGGAGATTCCCAGCACCGGTACCGAAGCCGCGCGGGATTCCTGCAGGGACGCCAACGTCAGCAGCGCGCCCGGGCCGGTCGAGACGATCAGGGGTGTCACCGGGACCGGGCCGTCGGGGTCGGCGGCCAGGCGGGCGCGGGCGTGGCCGTCGGCGGCGAACGCGAGGTTGTTCTCGACGCGCCCGCTGATCACCCGCAGGTCGTCCGCGCGCCGCAGGGCCTCGAACAGGCCCAGTGCGTGCTGGCCGGGCAGGCCGAACACCGTGTCGGCGCCCAGCGCGCGCAGGGTTTCGACGACGACGTCCCCGCCGATGCGCGTCATTCGCCCTTCCCCAGGCTCAGCAGGCTCACCAGGTCGTAGGCGACGTGGGAAGCCGCGATGGCGGTGATCTCGGCGTGGTCGTAGGCCGGGGCCAGCTCGACGACGTCCGCGCCGATCAGGTTGAGGTCGCGCAGGCCGCGCAGGATCTCCAGGAGCTCGCGGCTGGTCATGCCGCCCGCCTCGGGGGTGCCGGTGCCGGGCGCGTGGGCCGGGTCGAGGACGTCGATGTCGACCGAGATGTACAGCGGCCGGTCGCCGATGCGCTGGCGCAGGGCGTCGACGGTCTCGGCGACACCACGCCGGAGGACGTCGCCCGAAGTCACGATGCCGAAGCCGAGGCGGCGGTCCTCTTCGAGGTCGCGCTTGCCGTACAGCGGGCCGCGGGTGCCGACGTGCGACAGCGCGCTCGTGTCGAGGATGCCTTCCTCCGACGCCCGCCGGAACGGGGTGCCGTGGGTGTACGGCTCGCCGAAGTAGGTGTCCCAGGTGTCGAGGTGCGCGTCGAAGTGCAGCAGCGCCACGGGTCCGTGCCGCTTCGCCGCGGCCCGCAGCAGCGGCAGGGCGATCGTGTGGTCGCCGCCGACCGTGACCAGGCGCGTCCCGTTCGCCTGCAGCGCTTCGGCTTCCTGCTGCAGCGTCTCGATCGCTTCGCCGATGTTGAACGGGTTGACCGCGATGTCCCCGGCGTCGACGACCTGCTTCGCTTCGAACGGCGAGACGTCCAGCTCCGGGTGGTAGGGCCGCAGCAGCCGGCTCGCCTCGCGGACGGCGGCCGGGCCGAACCGGGCGCCGGGCCGGTAGGACACGCCGGAGTCGAAGGGCACCCCGACGACGGCGACGTCGGCGTGGTCGACCTGGTCGATGCGCGGCAGCCGCGCGAAGGTCGCGAAGCCGGCGAACCGGGGGACGCGCGACGAGTCGAGGGGTCCGATGTTAGGCACTGCTGGGCTCCTGTTCCCGGGTCGGGGTGGGCGTTTCTTCGCCGTTGAGTCGGCGGGTCCAGACGGAAAGGATCGAGTCGGCCGTGCGGGGCGTGGCGAAGCTGACGGCGAGGTACACCACCAGGCTCGCGCCGAGGCCCCAGTAGATCGGGGTGTTGGCGTCGACGCCGTCGATGATCATGAACGCGACGACCGAGATCGTGCCGGCCACCATCGACGCGTACGCGCCCTGGCGGGTGCCGCGCTTCCAGAACAGCGCGCCGACGATCGCCACCAGCAGGCCGCCGACCAGGATGTCGTAGGCAATGGTGAGCGCGTTGACGACGTCGTCGACGACCATCGCGATGCCGATCGCGAGCAGGCCGAGCACGAGCGTGGCGAGCCGGTTGCGGCTGACCTCGCCGCCCTTCTTCAGCCCGAACTTGGTCAGCAGGTCCGACGTCGTGGTGGTGGAGCAGGCGATCAGCGCGCCGCTCGCCGTCGACATCATCGCCGAGAGCGCGGCGGCCAGCACCAGGCCGCGGACGCCGGTCGGGAGCAGGCGCTCGACGATCGTCGCGAAGGCGTCCTGCGCGCTGGCGAGGTCCGGGTACAGCGCGTGCGCCGCGGTGCCGATCAGGGCGCCGGCCAGGCCGTAGACCAGGCAGTAGACGCCGGAGGTGATGCCACCGGACGTCGCGATCCCCGGGGTGCGGGCGGTGAACACGCGCTGCCAGATGTCCTGGCCGATGAGCAGGCCGAAGGTGTAGACGACGAAGTAGGTGATGATCGTGTCGGTGCCGATCGAGCTGAAGCTGAAGAAGCTCGCGTCGAGCTTCTCGCTCATCCCGCTGAAGCCGCCGGCCGAGCTGATCGCGACCGGCAGCAGGATCGCCAGGATGCCGATGGTCTTGATGACGAACTGGGCGATGTCGGTGAGCGTGATCGACCACATGCCGCCGAGCACCGAGTAGAGGACGACGATCGAGCCGCCGACCGCGATGCCCGCCCAGTTCGGCAGGTCGAAGAGCACCTTGAAGATGGTCGCGAAGGCCAGCGTCGAGGTGACCGTCAGCATCAGCGTGTAGCCCCACATCACGACGCCGGACACCGCGCTGGTGCGGCCGCCGTAGCGCAGGTCGAGCATCTCGCCGACGGTGTAGACCTTGAGCTTCACCAGCCGGCGCGCGAACAGCGTGTGCAGCACGAGGATGCCGACGCCGATGCTGACGACCAGCCACATGCCGGAGATGCCGTAGGTGTAGCCGAGCTTCACGCCGCCGACGGTGGACGCGCCGCCGAGCACGACGGCCGACATCGTGCCGGAGTACATGAACCAGCCCAGCCGCCGCCCGGCGACCAGGTAGTCGGACTTCGTCTTCGCGAGCTTGAGGCCGTACCAGCCGACCCCCAGCATGCCCGCGATGTACAACGCGATCACCGCGTAGTCGCCGGTCACGGTGGCCTCCTTACCTTCGTGGCGGTGGTGTTCGGGTCACCGTAGGTTCGCCCGCCACCCCTCCGGCATGGGATGATTCATCTCCACGTCGACCTCTTTGGGGATGAAATGACCTCGATCACGGATTCGGTGCCCACCGAAGTGAATGTCCCGTTACGGGACGTGGTCGGCAACCGGGAGCTCGCGCTCCACGTCGTCCCCGAGACCCTGCGGCCGGGCGCGCTGGACGCGCCGGTGCGCTGGGCCCACGTCAGCGAGCTGCAGGACCCCGCGCCCTACCTGGTCGGCGGCGAGCTGATCCTCACCGCCGGGGTGAACCTGCCGGACCGGGTCGACCGGTACGTGCGCGGGCTGCGCGACGCCGGCGTGACGGCCCTGGGGTTCGGGCTCACCCCGACGGTCTTCGAGACGCTGCCGGAGCCGCTGCGCCGGGCCTGCGCGCGGTACGGGCTGCCACTGCTCGTGGTGCCTGCCCGGACGCCGTTCCTGGCGATCAACCGGGCGGTGTCGGTCGCGCTCACCGAGGCCGGGCAGCGCGAGCAGCGGCGGATCACGGCGGCCCGGGAGACGCTGACCCGCGCGGCGGGCGGCGGGCTGGGCGAGCTGACGTCGTCGCTGGCCGGCCAGCTGCGGTCGTGGGTCGCGCTGGTCGGCGCCGGGGATGTCCTGGCCTCGGCGCACGACGCGCCCACGCCGTTGCCGCTCCAGGTGCGGGAGCTGGTGGCGACCGTGCGGGCGGGCAGCGGGATCCGCAGCGCGACCACCGAGGTCGACGGCGGGTTCGTGGTGGTCCAGCCGGTGTACCCGCAGGCGACGGCGTCGCACCTGGTGGTGGTCGGCAGGCCCGCGCGCTTCGACGGCGCCGAGCGGGCGATCCTCGCGGTCGGCGCGGCCCTGCTCGGCCTGGTCGGGCGCGCCGGCTCGGACGCGGCCGGACTGGGCGCGGCGGCGACCGGCCTGCTGCTCGGCCGCACGTCCCCCGGCGGGGTGGCCCGTGCGCTGCTCGGCTCGGACGTCGTCCGGCTGGTCGCCGGGGCCGCGTACCGGCGGGGGCCCGGCGAGGTGGCCCAGCGGCCCGACTGGTTGCGCGCCCGGCTCGACACCCCGCTCGTTTCGGTGCGCCCCGGCCGGTTCGTGGCGATCGTGGGGTCCGCGCCGCCGCTCGCGGTGCTCGAAGACTTGCGCGCCCACGGCTGGCTGGCGGCGGCGGGCGCCCCGGCACCGGCGGGCCGGCTGTCCGAGAGTGAGGTCGACTCGCTGCTCGCGCGGGCCCGGGCACTGGGGCGCCCGGTCGTGGCGGGCGACTCGCCGCTCGACCTCGACGCGCTGGTGGACCCGGGCGCTTCCCGTGGCTTCGCCGAGCGGGCGCTGGAACCGCTGGTGGCCCTCGACCGGGCGGGGGACCGGTCGCTGGTGCCGACGCTGCGGACGTGGCTCGCCCACCACGGCGGCTGGGAGCCGACAGCGGCCGAGCTGGGCGTGCACCGCAACAGCGTCCGGCACCGGATCGCGCAGGTGGAGCGGGCGCTGGACGTGGACTTGGCGGACCCCGAGGTCCGGATGCGCCTGTGGTTCGCGCTGCGGTGGCTCTCACCGGTCACACACAGTCCTTAAAGGGCACTCTCAGGAAGATATGGGATTGTGGGTTCGTGCGAGTTTTGGTAGTCGAGGACGAAGAACCCCTGGCCGACGCGATCGCCCGTGGCCTGCGCCGCGAGGGCATGGCGGTGGACGTCGCGCTCACGGGTGACGACGGGCACGAGAAGGCCGCCGTCACGCGGTACGACGTCGTGTTGCTGGACCGGGACCTGCCCGGGATGTCCGGGGACGAGCTGTGCCGGGAGATCGTCGCGTCCGGGGAGCTGACCCGGGTGCTGATGCTCACCGCGAGCAGTTCGGTGTCCGACCGCGTCGAAGGGCTTTCCCTCGGCGCCGACGACTACCTCGCGAAGCCGTTCGCCTTCCCCGAGCTGGTCGCCCGCGTCCGGGCGCTCGGGCGCCGGGCCACCCCGGCCGCGCCGCCGCTGCTCACCGCCGGGGACGTCGAGCTGGACCCGGCCAAGCGGACCGTCCGCCGGGCCAGCGGGCCGGTCGAGCTGACGCGCAAGGAGTTCGGCGTCCTCGAGGTCCTGCTGTCGGCCGCCGGGTCGGTGGTCAGCAGCGAAGAGCTGCTCGAACGCGTGTGGGACGAGAACGCCGACCCGTTCACCACGACCGTCCGGGTCACCGTCATGACGCTGCGCAAGAAGCTCGGCGAGCCGGGGATCATCGAGACCGTCGTCGGTTCCGGGTACCGGGTGCCGGAACCCGGAACGCCGCAACGCGCGTGAACCTGCTGGGCACCCGCAGCCTCCGCGTCCGGATCACCCTGCTGGCGACCGTTCTCGTCGCCGCCGTCAGCCTGCTGCTGCTCTGGCTGGCCTGGACGCTCGTCCGGGATTCGCTCGACACCGTGCCGCAGATGCCGCCGGGCAGCACGGTGGTCGTCGACGGCGTCACGGTCGACGCCTCGACGCTCGCCGACCACCTGCGGGTGCACGCCCGCGACCGGATGCTGCTGTTCGGCTCGATCGCGTTCCTGCTCGTGGTCGCGGCCGCGGCGATCCTGGCCTGGACGTTCACCTCCCGCGTGCTGCTCCCGTTGCGCGAGATCACCGGCACCGCGCGGCGGCTGTCGGTCGAGTCGCTGGGGGAGCGGATCGGCGGGGTGCGCCCGCGTGACGAGCTGGCCGTGCTGGCCGAGACGTTCGACGACATGCTCGACCGGCTCCAGGCCGCGTTCGACGCGCAGCGCCACTTCGTCGCGAACGCGAGCCACGAGCTGCGGACGCCGTTGTCGGTGATCCGCACGGAACTCGACGTCACCCTCGCCGACGACGACGCCGACGTGGCCGAGCTGCGCCGGATGGGCGGGGTGGTCCGCGACGCGACCGAGCGCGCCGGGCAGCTGGTGAACTCGTTGCTGCTGCTGGCCCGCACGGACGGCGCCGGGCTCGGGGTGCGGGAACCGGTCGACCTGGCCGTCGTCGTCGACCGGGCCTGGCGCGCGGTGCACCGGGAAGCCGAGCACCGCGGCATCCAGGCCGCGTTCACCACCCCGTCGGCCCCGGCGTTCGGCGACCCGGCGCTGCTGGAGCGGATCGCGGGCAACCTGCTGGAGAACGCGGTCCGCCACAACGTCGAAGGCGGCTGGCTGGAGATCGTGACCCAGCCGGGCCCGCAGTGGTCGATGCTGCGGGTCCGTTCCTCGGGCGGCCTGGTGGACCCGGCGACGGTGGCGGAGCTGTTCGAGCCGTTCCGCCGCGCGGGCGTCGCCCGCACCGCCCGCAACGGCGCCGGCCTGGGCCTGTCCATCGTGCGGGCGGCGGTCCAGGCCCACGGCGGAAGCGTGACGGCGGAACCCATCGTGGGCGGCGGCCTCGGGGTGACCGTCCACCTGCCGGTGCGCTAACGCACGTCCACGAAGATCGGGTTCGCGTACAGCCACAGGTCGTCGAACGGGTTCGCCTGCCCGAGGACGTCCGGCGTGGGCTCGGCATCGCCGTTCGATCCCCGGATCCGCGCGTAGAACGGCGCACGCACGGTGCGGAACGTGTGCCGGAAGACGACCTGCCGGCCGGGCGCCCAGCGCGGCTCGAACGACTCCACCACCCGCGTGCCCGGCGCCGTCATCGTGTCCGGGTCGCGCACCGGGCCGGTGACCGGGCCGGCGACCACGTCCAGCCGGGCCAGGCGCGGGATCGAGCCGCCGCCGTTCGGGCGGGACGCGAGCCGCGCGGAGACCACGACCGTCACGTCCGAACCGCGCCGGACCCGCAGGCGGCCGCCCAGTGTCGCCGCCGAGCCGCCGCCGTACGCGCCGACCTCGAGGGACTGGACCAGGCCGCCGTGCGAGAGCCAGATCCGGCCCGCGCGCAGGCCCTCCAGCACGCCTTCGAGGCTGCGCCGCGTGACGCCGACGTGCGTGCGGCTGAATTCGCCCGGGTAGAAGTCCGCGTACGGCGGGACCAGCTGCGGGACGCCGCTGTCGACCGGGTCGGGGTACTTGCCGTGCGTGTCGTACCAGTCGTCCGCCACCGGCGGGCGGATCAGCGTGTCGCCGCGGTTGTAGTGCGAGTCGGAGTTGGTGGTGATCCACCACGGCTTGCCCTCGGCGAGCAGCGAGTCCCAGAGCCCGCCGACCTTCGCCGTCGACCAGTCCCAGCCGCCGTACGTCCGGTACGCCTCCGGCGGGAAGCCCGGCCACGAGTTCGCGCCCGCGCTGTTGGCGTAGCCGCCGCGCGCGCCGCCGTTGCCGAGCGGCTTCGGGAAGCCGTCGGCCTGTGCGCCGGGTGCGCCCTCCATGCCGATCACGATGTGCGGAGCGGCGTCGCGGTAGGCCCGCAGCTCGTGCGGGGCGACGCGGCCGTTGCGCAGCGGGTGGTTGATCAGCACGACCGGCGCGTGGATGCGTTTTGCGCGCTCTTCGTCGGCGAGCCAGCGCAACGCGCGCAATGCGAGTGCCTCGTTCGCCGGGCTCGACGCCTCGGAGTTCGTCAGCCGCCAGTCGAAGGTTCGCTCGAACTCGCGCAGTTTCGCGGCTTGCCGGTCGCCGGCCTGGAAGAACACCGTCGCGTGCTCGGCGCCCGGGACGTTCCACTCCATGCCGTGCCACAGCAGCAGGTCCGGGTACTTGCGCCGGGCGGCGAGGAAGTCCGCCTCGGTCGGCTCGACCGACACCTTCTCGTGCTCGGCGTGGCCGTGGTCGGTGAAGACGATCCAGTCGGCGCCGTGCGCGCGCCCGCCGTGCGCGATCTGGTCGATCCGGTACATCGCGTCGTAGGAGTACTGGCTGTGCGTGTGGTGGTCGCCCACCAGCCACTGGTAGCGGCCGCACAGCCGGCTCAGGTCGACGTCGGGATCGGGGAGGGGGATGCCCGCGGCGGCGGCCGCGAGCCCGGCACCCTTGAGGAACCGGCGTCTGTCGGTGGTCACGCGCGGACGCTAAGCCGCCGGGGTGAACGGGCGGTGTCCCGGCGGCCAACGTGTGCTGTGATCTTGGACGTGGAGGAGAAGCCGCTGGTCCGGGTGCTGGTCCCGGTGATCGCGCTGGCCGCCGCCGTCGGGGTGGGGCTGGCCTTCGGCGTCGCGGCCCTGAAGCGCCCGCCGGACCTGCCGGTGGACACGAACCCGGCGCCGCTGGCCGGCCACACGCTGTGCGCGGCGGTGGTGGTGGTCTTCCCCGCCGACGCCGAGCTGCGGGCGGCGATGCCGGCCGTGCGCGACGACCCGAAGGCGCGGCGGGTGTTCGTCGACCCGCCGTCGGTGTCGCTGCTCGCCGTCCCGGGCACCGACCTGAAGGCGTGGGCGCAGGAGCTGCACGCCCGCTTCCGGAAGGCCGAGCGGGTGACGGTCATCGACTCCGACGCGACGGCGGCGCAGCTGAAACTCACCGCGCCGCCGCCGAAGTGCCCTCGGGAGGGCGAGTACTAGCCGGCCGGAACCGAGGCCACGCCCGGGGCGAGGAACGGCTTGCCGTTCACGCGCTCGGACACGCCGGAGCGGTCCAGGTACGGCGTGATGCCGCCGTTCCAGAACGGCCAGCCCGCGCCGAGGATCAGGCACAGGTCGATGTCCTGCGCCTCGGCGACCACGCCCTCGTCGAGCATGATCCGGATCTCCTCGGCGATCGCGGACAGCGCCCGGTCACGCACCTGCTCCGAAGTGGACGGCTTGTCGCCCTGCGTCCACAGCTCGACGACCTCGGGGTCGGCGGACTGGTTGCCCTGGGCATCCCAGACCCAGACGCCCTTCTTGCCCGCCTTGACGAACTTCGCGAGGTTGTCGGACACGGTGAACCGGTCCGGGAACGCCTCGTGCAGCGTCTCGCCGACGTGCAGCGCGATGGCCGGGCCGACGAGCTGCATCAGCGTCAGCGGCGTCATCGGCAGGCCCAGCGGCTCGAGCGCGGAGTCGGCGACCTCGAACGGCGTGCCCTCGTCGACGGTGACCAGCACCTCGCCGAGGAAGCGCAGCAGGAGCCGGTTGACGACGAACGCCGACGCGTCCTTCACCAGCACGCTGGACTTCTTGAGCTGCTTGCCGACCGAGAACGCGGTCGCCAGCGACGCGTCGTCGGTCTGCTCGCCGCGGACGATCTCCAGCAGCGGCAGCACGGCGACCGGGTTGAAGAAGTGGAAGCCGACCACGCGCTCGGGGTGCTGCAGCTTCGACGCCATCGCGGTGATCGACAGCGACGAGGTGTTCGTCGCCAGGATCGCCTCGGGCTTGACGTGCTGCTCCAGCTCGGCGAACACCTGCTGCTTGACGCCCAGCTCCTCGAAGACGGCTTCGATGACGAAGTCGGCGTCGGCGAAGGCGGCCTTGTCGAGCGAGCCGGAGACCAGCGCCTTGAGCCGGTTCGCGCCGTCCGGGGAGACGCGCTTCTTGCCCAGGAGCTTGTCGATCTCGGCGTGGACGTAGCCGACACCCTTGTCGACGCGCTCCTGGTCGACGTCGGTCAGCACGACCGGCACCTTCAGACGGCGCACGAACAGCAGCGCGAGCTGGCTGGCCATCAGGCCGGCGCCGACGATGCCGACCTTGTTCACCTTGCGGGCCAGGTTCTTGTCCGGCGCGCCGGCCGGGCGCTTGGCGCGCTTGTTGACCAGGTTGAACGAGTACAGCCCGGCGCGCAGGACGTCGGACATGAGCAGCTCGGCGAGGCCGTCGGTCTCGGCCGCGTACCCGCGGTCGAGATCGTTCTCGCGGGCCAGCTCCAGCAGCTCGACGGCCTTGGCCGCGCCCGGCGAGGCACCGTGCGTCCGGCCGTCCACAATGGACTTGGCGCGGGCGATCGCGGCGTCCCAGCCGGAACCGCGGTCGATCTCCCGGCGGGCCGGGGTGATCTCGCCGTTGACGACCTTGGCCAGCCACAGCAGCGACTGCTCGAGGTAGTCGGCCGAGCCGAAGACCGCGTCGACGATGCCGAGCTCGGCCGTCTGCTTGACGTTCAGCATCTTGTTCTGCGCCAGGGCGTTCTCGATGATCACCGTGACGGCGGCGTCCGCGCCGATGAGGTTCGGCAGCAGCTGCGTGCCGCCCCAGCCCGGGAACAGGCCGAGGAAGACCTCGGGGAACGCGATCGCGGCGGTGTTCTCCGACAGCGTCCGGTAGTGGCAGGACAGCGCCAGCTCGAGGCCGCCGCCCATGACCGCGCCGTTGATGAACCCGAACGTCGGGATCTTCGTTTCGGTGAGGCGGCGGAACACGTCGTGCCCGGTCTGGGCGATCTCGCGCGCCAGCTTCGGGTCGCTCACGGACTCGACGCCCGAGAGGTCGGCGCCGACGGCGAAGATGAACGGCTTGCCGGTGACGGCGATCGCGGCCGGCTCGGCCTCGAAAGCCTTGTCCAGCGCGGAGTTCAGCGACACGAGCCCCTGCGGGCCGAACGTGTTCGGCCGGGTGTGGTCGTGGCCGTTGTCGAGGGTGATCAGCGCGACGGGCTTGGCGAGCCCGGGCACCTTGACCAGCCGCGTGACGGCGTTCGTGACGACCTCGTCCGGGAACGCGGCCTTCGCTTCTTCAGCGGTGAAAGTCATTACTTCGCCCCCTCGAAGGCCGGGTTCTCCCAGATCACGGTGCCGCCCATGCCGATGCCGATGCACATCGTGGTCATGCCGTACTGCACGTCGGGCCGCTCGGCGAACTGGCGGGCCAGCTGCGTCATGAGCCGGACGCCGGAGGAAGCCAGCGGGTGGCCGCACGCGATGGCGCCGCCCCACTGGTTCACGCGCGGGTCTTCGTCGTCGATGCCGAAGTGGTCGAGGAAGGCCAGCACCTGCACGGCAAAGGCCTCGTTGATCTCGAACAGGCCGATGTCGTCGATGGAGAGACCGGTGCGCTTGAACAGCTTCTCGGTGGCCGGCACCGGGCCGATGCCCATGACCTCCGGCTCGACCCCGGCGAAGGAGTAGCCGACCAGCCGCATGGCGACCGGCAGGCCCAGCTCGCGGGCGGTGTCCTCGTCGGCGAGGAGCGAGGCGGTGGCACCGTCGTTGAGGCCGGCCGCGTTGCCCGCGGTGATCCGGCCGTGCGGGCGGAACGGCGTCTTCAGCCCGGCGAGGGTTTCCAGCGTGGTGCCGGGCCGCGGCGGCTCGTCCTCGGTGGCCAGGCCCCAGCCCAGCTCCTTGGAGCGGGTGGCGACCGGAACCAGCTCGGGGCCGATCTTGCCGGTCTTGACGGCTTCGGCGTAGCGCTCCTGGCTGCGCGCGGCGTAGGCGTCGGTGCGCTGCTTGGTGATCGCCGGGAAGCGGTCGTGCAGGTTCTCGGCGGTCTGGCCCATGACGAGCGCGGTCGGGTCGACGAGCTTGTCGGCGATGATCCGCGGGTTCGGGTCGACGCCTTCACCCATCGGGTGGCGGCCCATGTGCTCGACGCCACCGGCGATGGCGATGTCGTAGGCACCGAAGCCGATGCCGGAAGCGGCGGTGGTGACGGCGGTCATCGCGCCGGCGCACATGCGGTCGATGGCGAAGCCCGGCACGGACTTCGGCAGCCCGGCGAGCAGCGCGGCGGTCCGGCCGATGGTCAGGCCCTGGTCGCCGATCTGGGTGGTGGCGGCGATGGCCACCTCGTCGACGCGCTCGGGCGGCAGTTCGGGGTGCCGCCGCAGCAGCTCGCGGATGGCGTTGACGACGAGGTCGTCCGCCCGCGTCCCGGCGTAGATGCCCTTGTCGCCGGCCTTGCCGAAGGGGGTCCGTACCCCCTCGACGAAGGCGACGTTTCGCACGCCCCGCGCGTTCGGCGCGAGCGGCGTTGCTGGTGCGGCCACTGGTGCTCCATGAAGTAGAGGTCTTTGACCGCACGATAGCCCTTGTTACCCGTCGGTAACCAGTGGAGTGGCCCGGTCGAGTGGGCTACGGCACACTCTTGGGCGTCCTTCGAGGCCGAGCTGCCGCGTTTCAGGGAGGTGGAGCCACTCCGAGCGCGTCACGATGACGCCAAGCGAGTTCGAGACAAGCGGCTCCGGCGTTCACGGTGCCCGGATGGCCGGTGTAGAGGCGGACATTCTCCTCGGTGAACGGGATACCCTGCCCCTCCGGGCCCACGAGGATGGTCCCCTCCGGTCCACTCGATACCATCGCTGCGAAGATCTCGTCGAATGTCGGTGAATCGAGCACGCACACGGTGTACAGGCTCGGTTTCCAGTCGAGGAGGTCGAGACCGATTCCGAGGACCCGGACAGTCAACTCCCCCGAGACGTAGGCTGCGTGCAGCCGGTGGAACGGCTCGTCCCGCGAGTAGTCGATCGGTCGTCCGCCGCGACCATAAGCTTCTTCGACGTTCAAGAACTCCTCTCCGTACTCACGCATGATGTTCTTCCACAGGTCGAAGTCTTCACGGAGCGCGCTCAACCCGATGTCCGAAGGTGTGAACTCTCCGGCTGGTATGACGTGGAGGATGTCGGGACCCTCCGCCACGAAGCCTCCGTCTCTCCGGTGCAGGAAGAAGCTGCATTGCTCCGGGCTCCGGCGAATCGTCAACGTGTTGACGCCGAGACCTGGCGATCGACGGTTGAGACTGAAGGGGTCGCGGAGCCAGTGCCGGTATCGACCCGCGAGAATATTCCTCCGTCCTGCGAGCTGGCGGGCTGCCGCCTCCAAAGTCAGGACCAGCGAGGTGTCCAGGTGGTCGAAGTAGCGTCCCGTCGTGAAACAGAGGTCGAGACGCCTTGCTTCGCAGTGGACGCTGAGGAGTCGGTATATCCGACCGTTGTAGAGAGAATTCTGCCGGGCCGAGCTTTCTGAGAGCTTCGGTATAACGATGGAACGGGCGGGCCCCGGGTATCTGTGACAGAGCCCGTTCGGCTGCCGAGAGAGTTCGTTCCAGTTCGACGTCCTCGCTGGGCTGTGCGCGCATGGTCAAATGGACTGACTCCAGCGGAATCGGCTCGCTGAGGAGCCAGCCGGGTTTGGTCAGAATGGGAAGGGTGTCGGTCCAGTTGTTCCGTGCGACTTCCCGAGAAGCGGTGTTGAGCTGGGCATAATTCGCGCGGATGTGGTCGAGGACGTCGCTCAGCTGCTGGGTGTTCGTTTCTCTGGCTGACTTCCGCCAGTTGATCACGAACGACGTCGCAGCGATCAACAGACTTGAGGCGCTGATCGCGAGTGCGACGTCCACGAGTGACCTCCGGCTGTCTCACCCCTGTCGAGATCGGCCCACCCGTCCTGACATCATCGGGGCGTCATCGTCCGCCCCTTCACGAGCCAGGCGACGCCGAAGGCCCACACCGCCGCGCTCTCCAGCCACAGTGCCGGGTGCCAGCCGGGCAGCAGCCGCAGCCAGCTGGTCAGCGCGATCAGCGCCAGCGCGGCCAGGATCACCGCGCCGCAGACGCGGTAGACGATCCCGGTGCCCGGGGACTGCTCGCCGTCGTGGGGGAACAGGCGCAGGCAGAAGTAGGCCAGCGCGAGGAAGAACACCGCGGCGAACACGAGGTGCAGCACACCCGACGTCCGGTCCCAGGCCGTCACGTCGTGGTCCGGGGTGGTCGGGAACAACGCGAGCCCGATCGCCCCGAGACCGGCGACGCTGCTGACGACGTTGTCGGCGAAGTCGTGGCCGTAGTAGGCGAGCAGGAACACCCCGGCCGCGCACATCGAGCCGACGAAGACGTCGCGGACGTCGGTGTAGTAGTAGCCGCTGAGGGAGCCGATCAGGTCACCGCCCTGGACGAGCTGCTTGCCGAAGATGAGGACGAACGGGAGGGCCAGGCCGATGAGCCCGATGGCCCGCCGCAGGAACAGGTACGAGTGGACGAGGGTGCTTTGCGGGGATCGGGTCGCCGTGGTCATCGCCGCCTCCGGGGGTCGCTACCCGGTTCATCGGCGTTTTCGCGGCGGTGTTTGAGGCCCGTTACCGCGAGGACGCCCGGATCGCGGCTGATCGTTACCCGGCAGGCGTCAGTAGTTCTTCTGGCAGACCGACGCGGACTGGTAACAGTTGGCGTAGTGCATGATCTTGTGCCCGGTGTCGGTCAGCCGGACGATCACGTGGTCGATCCCGCCGGGCACGGTCGTGGACAGCGACAGCGGGTTGGGGTACGTCCAGGTTTCGTTCACGCCGCTGTCCGCGCAGTCGCTGTCGGTGAACGACGGCGTCATCTTGGTCGAGCCCTGGTAGCCGGCGATGTCCAGGGAATAGCATTCCCCGGCCTTCACGAAGACCTGGCGACCGGTGATGGTGACCGTCCGCAAGGACGTCGACCAGCTGAGGTCTCCCCAGGTCGAGGTGGCCAAGCCGCCGGTGCTGTGGTTGACGTCCACCTTGTAGCCGGCCGGCGCGGCCGAGGCCACCCCCGCGGTCGCCGTGGCGACCACCGCCGTGATCCCCAGTGCCGCGCCGATCCGAGCGATGGTGCGCATTTCTCTCTCCTCCGGTCGAGCGAACCGCTTCTTGCGGGGCGGACACGCTCCACCGGGACCCGCGGTTGAGGCGGGCGGACCGGATCACCCGGACGGACGCACGCCCAGGTGTGCCAGCCAGCCACCCTTCGCCGAAATGTCCTCCGCCCCTTCCGTCGCCGCCGGTTCGCACAGGAAGCCCGGCACCGACGTATGGTCCGCCAGCTCCACCTTCCCGATCGCCAGCGGCGCCGGGATCCGCGAGACGAACTCGCCGAAGCCCCGCACCGGCAGCTCCCACACCTCCGCCGCGATCGCGACACCGCCGTCAGCGACCCGCACCAGGCCCGGCTTCGGTGGCACGGTGTCCAGCGCGAACAACCGGTACGACGCCGACGTGGAAACCGGCGAGACGAACCGCCCGCCGCGAGAAGTCAGCTCGTGGTTGAGCGGCTGGCCGCGCAGGTGCGCTCCGACCACCACGATCGGCACCCGCTCATCGCGCAGCCCGGCCAGCGCGGCCAGCTTCAGGTCGTCGTGCGGGGCGCCGACCAGCATCACGCCGAACGGCCGCCCGGCCACGGTGCCGGCCGGGATCGCCAGTGCGGACAGGCCGAACAGGTTGGTGGAGTTGGTGAACCGGCCCAGGCGGGCGTTGACCGCGACCGGGTCCGCGGCCACCTCGGCGATCGTGGGGTGCTCGGTCGTCGTCGGGAACAGCAGCGCGTCGACGCCGGCCAGCGCGGCCAGTGCTTCGGCGCGCAACCCGGCCAGCTTCGCCTGGTCCGCGAACAGCCGGTGCGCGGGGATGTCGCGGGCGCCGGTGATGATGCCGTGCACCACCGGGTCGACGGACTCCGGGTGCGCGTCCAGGAATTCGCCGACCGCCGTGTAGCGCTCGGCCACGAAAGCGCCGCCGTACAACAACTGCGCGGCTTCCAAGAAGGCCGACGTGTCCACAGTGGCCACTTCGGCGCCCGCCGCGGCGTAGGCTTCGGCGGTGGCCGCGAAGGCGTCCGCCCAGCCGTCGGCGAGGGGACCCAGGTGGCCGGGCACGCCCAGCCGGAACCGTCCCGTGTGGACCTGCGCGGGCTCGGCCAGGCAGGTCAGCGCGAACGACGCCTCCTCGACCGTCCGCGCGAACAGCGACACGCAGTCGATGCTCGCGCACGCGGGCACCACGCCCTCGGCCGGCAGCAGCCCGGGCGTCGGCTTGAGCCCGACGATCCCGTTGAACGCCGCCGGCACCCGGCCCGATCCCGCGGTGTCGGTGCCCAGGGCCAGGTCGACGATCCCCAGCGCCACCGCCACCGCGGACCCCGAACTCGACCCGCCGGAGACGTACGCGGGGTCGACGGCGTTGCGCACCGCGCCGTACGGGCTGCGCGTCCCGACCAGGCCGGTCGCGAACTGGTCCAGGTTGGTCGTGCCGAGCACCAGCGCGCCGGCCTCCCGCAGCCGCGCGACGACCGGGGCGTCGGCTTCCGGCTTGTACGCGTACGCCGGGCAGCCCGCCGTCGTCGGCAGCCCGGCGACGTCGATGTTGCCCTTGACCGCGACGAGCTTGCCGTACAGCGGCCGCCCGCGTGCTTCCAGCGCGGCGGCCTCGGCCAGCATGTCGGCTTCGGACCGCAAGTCGATCCAGATCTCCGGCCGGTCCACCTGCTCGATCCGGCGGTACGCCGCCCGCACCCGCTCGACGAGGCTCATCCGAGCACCACCAACGGCGTTCCGGGCGCCACCTGGTCGCCGGGGGACACGAGCACTTCGACCACCTCACCGCTCGCCGGCGCGGGGATCCGCGCCTCCGTCTTCATCGCTTCCAGTGTCACCAGCGACTGCGCGTCCTCGACGCGCTCGCCCGCGCTGACGTCGACCCGCCACACGGTCGCCGCGAAGGGCGCCTCGACGACGTGCCCGCCCGGCGGTGCCTCGACGCGCGCCGGGGGCCGGGTGACCGGCTCCGGCTTCGGGTCGAACTCGCCCGCCGCGGCCCACGCCTTCCGCTCCGCCTCGAACGCGGCCGCCTGCGTCGCCCGGAACGCCGAGATGCTGTCGGCGTTGGCCGCCAGGAACTCCTCGTAGTCGGCCAGCGCGAAGGTGCCTTCGGTCGTGTCGAGCGCCAGCTGGCCGGAAGCGCTCTGCGCGCGCAGGTCCAGGAGTTCCTCGGCGGACACCGGGTACCAGGAGATCCGGTCGAAGAACCGCAGGCACCACGGCTGGTCGCCGCCGTGCCAGCTGTTCCACACCTGCGTGGTCCGCCCGACGAACTGGTAGCCGCCCGGGCCTTCCATGCCGTAGATGCAGAGGTAGGCGCCGCCGATGCCGACGGAGTTCTCCGCCGTCCACGTCCGCGCCGGGTTGTACTTCGTCGTGACCAGGCGGTGGCGCGGGTCGAGCGGCGTCGCGACCGGCGCGCCGAGGTAGACGTCGCCGAGGCCCAGCACCAGGTATTCGGCGTCGAACACCGTCCGGTACACATCATCCACACTGGACAGACCGTTGACGCGCCGGATGAACTCGATGTTCCACGGGCACCACGGCGCGTCGTCGCGGACGCCCGTCATGTACCGCTCGATCGCCTCGCGCGTGGCCGGGTCGTCCCACGACAGCGGCAGCCGGACGCGGCGGCTGGGCACCACGAGGTCGTGCGTGGGCGGCAGGTCCCGTTCCAGCTCCCGCACCAGCCCGAGCGCCTTGCCGACCGGCAGCGCGTCCGGGTCGACGTGCACCTGCAGCGACCGGATGCCCGGCGTCAGGTCGACGATCCCCGGCACACCTTCGGCCGCGAGCCGCTCCGCGAGCGCGTGCACCCGCATCCGCAGCGCCAGGTCGAGCTTCATCTCGCCGTACTCGACGAGCAGGTTGTCGTCCCCGCTGCGGCGGTAGGTGACCGGTGGCTCTCCGTCCGTAGCGGACAGTCGCGCGAGGACGCCGCCGTCGTCGCGCGCGGGCCGGCTCGGCTCGACCGCCGTCGCGGGCCGGGTCCGCAGCGCCGCCGCGTGGTCGGTGCCGATCGGCACGAACCGCACGGTGTCGCCCGGGCGCAGCTGCCCGAGCTTCCACCGCTCGCCGGTGGCGACCGTCGCCGGGCAGACGAACCCGCCCAGGCTGGGCCCGTCCGGGCCGAGCAGGATCGGCAGGTCGCCGGTGTAGTCGACGGCGCCGATCGCGTACGGCGTGTCGTGGATGTTCGACGGGTGCAGGCCGGCCTCACCGCCATCCGGCCGCGCCCACTTCGGCCGTGGGCCGACGAGACGGACGCCGGTGCGGGCCGAGTTGAAGTGCACCTGCCAGTCGGTGGCGTAGAAGGTGTCGACGTCCTCCGGGGTGAAGAACTCCGGTGCCGCGTGCGGTCCTTCGAGCGCGCCGATCGTCCAGCGGCCGGCGAAGCCCGGCCGGTCGGCGACCGGGCCCACCACGGGATCCGCGGGCGCCGGGCCGGGCCGCAGGACGTCGCCCGCGGCCAGCGCGCGGCCGCCGTGGCCGCCGAACTTCCCGAGGGTGAACGTCGCCGCGCTGCCGAGGAACGCCGGGACGTCGATGCCGCCGCGGACGAGCACGTAGCTGCGCAACCCGGCCGTGCACGCGCGGACGTCCAGGGTGGCTCCGGCGGGTACTTCGACCGGTGCCCACAACGGTGCTTCGGTGCCGTCGACGAGGACGGTCGTCGGCGCGCCGGTGACGCACACCTGCGTGGCGTGCGAGAACCGCAGCGTGACACCGTCCACAGTGCACTCCAGGCCGGGCGCGCCCTCGGGGTTGCCGAGGGCGAGGTTGCCCAGCCGCAGCGAAAGGTCGTCCATCGGGCCGCTCGGCGGTACCCCGACGGCCCAGAACCCGGTGCGGCCCGGCCAGTCCTGCACGGTGGTCATCGTTCCGCCGCGCACGACGTCGATCTGCGGCTCGTCGTCCGCGATGTCGTCCAAAGTGGACGTGTCGTGGGCGGCCGAGCCGAACGCCGCGTCGGCGGCCGCCGCGCGCAGCTGCCCGAGGTTGGTCCGGACGCCGTCGACGCGGGTCGCGGCGAGCGCGTCGCGGAGGTTCGCCAGCGCGGCCGCGCGGTCGGTGCCGGTGCAGATCACCTTGGCCAGCAACGGGTCGTAGTGCGTGGTCACGGTGGTGCCCGGCTCGACCCAGGTGTCCACCCGGGCGCCGGCCGGGAACTCCGCCCGCGTCACGAGCCCGGAGCTGGGCCGGTGCCCGGCGTTCGGGTCCTCGGCGTACACGCGGGCTTCGACGGCGTGGCCGCGCGCGACCGGCGTCGCGCGGAACATCGCGCGGTCGCCCTGGGCGAGCCGCAGCATCCAGGCGACCAGGTCGACGCCGTACACCGCCTCGGTGACCGGGTGCTCGACCTGCAGCCGGGTGTTGACCTCGAGGAACGCCGCCTCGCCGCGGCCGGGGTCGTAGACGTACTCGACCGTGCCCGCCGAGCGGTACCGGACCGACGAGCACAGCGCGACGGCCGATTCGACGAGCTGCCTGCGGACTGTCTCCGGCAAGTCCGGCGCCGGGCACTCCTCGACGACCTTCTGGTTGCGCCGCTGCAGCGAGCAGTCCCGCGTGCCCAGCGCCATGACTTCGCCGAAGCCGTCGCCGAACACCTGGACCTCGACGTGCCGCGCGCGGGTCACCAGCCGTTCCAGGAAGACGCCGGAACTGGCGAAGCTCTTGGCCGCGACACTGCGGACGGTGTCCCAGGCGGTGCGCAGTTCTTCGGGGGAGGCGCAGGCACGCATGCCGATGCCGCCCCCGCCGCCGGTCGCCTTGAGCATCACCGGGTAGCCGATGTCGTCCGCGCGCGCCAGTGCCTCGTCCACATCGGCCAGCAGGCCGGTGCCGGCCAGCAGCGGCACGCCCGCCGCGATCGCCGCCTCGCGCGCGGTGTGCTTGCTGCCGAACACTTCCAGGTGCTCCGGCGACGGACCGGCGAACGCGATCCCGGCGTCTTCGCAGGCTCGCGCGAACGCCGCGTCCTCCGAGAGGAAGCCGTAGCCGGGGTGGATCGCGTCGCAGCTGGTGTCGAGGGCGGCCTGGACGATCGCGCCGGCCCGCAGGTAGCTCTCCGCCGCGGGGGCCGGACCGAGCCGCACGGCCCGGTCGGCGAGCCGCACGTGCGGCGACAGGCGGTCGGCGTCGGAGTACACAGCGACCGTTTCGAGCCCCAGTTCCCGGGCGCTGCGGAGGATCCGGACCGCGATCTCGCCGCGGTTGGCGACGAGCAGCCTCACTCGCCGCCCCCGGCCGAGGTGACGATCATGCGCACCGGCGTCGGGTCGAACCCGTTGCAGGGGTTGTTGATCTGCGGGCAGTTCGAGACCAGGACGAGCACGTCGGTCTCCGCGCGCAGCCGGACTTCCATTCCCGGCGCGGAAATGCCGTCGACGATGCCGAGCGTGCCGTCTTCTTCGACCGGCACGTTCATGTACCAGTTGACGTTGCTGACCAGGTCGCGCTTGCCCAGCCCCCACTTCGCGCCTTCGCTGAGGAAGTTCTCGACGCAGGCGTGCTGGTACCGGGTGTGCTGGCCGTAGCGGAGGCTGTTGGACTCCTTGCTGCACGCGCCGCCGAGCGTGTCGTGGCGGCCGCAGGTGTCGGCGACGACGGTGAGCAGCGGCGCGCTTTCCTGGGTGCGCAGCACGCTGCCGGTGGTGAGGAAGATGCTGCCCTGTGCGGCGATCGTCGCGGCCGCGCTGTAGCGCTTCGCCGTGTCGTTCGCGTCGTAGCAGAGGAAGTCGACGGCCTGGTTGCCGCCGAGGTCGACGATCGTCAGCTCCTGGCCCCGCTTGAGCACCGTGGAGAACGGCGCTCGCGCGGGCACGTCGAAGGTCAGCTCCAGCTGCGAACGGTACGCCGTGCTCATGCGATCCCCCGTGCGGTCAGGTAGTCGGCGGTGTTCTCGAACGCGCGCCGGGCTTCGGGTGAGTGCGTCCACTCCGGACTGTCCGGAGTGGAGGGACGGTCGCGCCAGGCGAGGACTTCGAGGTTCGTCGCGGTGTAGCCCGGGCGCGGGTCCACGGGGTGCGGCACGTTGGCGATCAGCACGATCGACGGGATTTCGATCCGCAGGTCGAGGGACTTCCCGGCGCCCGCGGAGCCGGTGAACTCCAGTGCGCCTTCGGGCTGGACGCGCACGCCCTGGAAGAACGACAGGCTCGGCGGCAGATCACGCGGCCCGAGCCCGTTCTTCGCCGCGGCCAGGGTGAACAGCGGCAGACCGGCGGGGGAGGGGCCCTGCGGGGCGCCGTCGCCGTAGCGCTCGGTGTTGCCGTCCACAGTGGACGTACCGCAGAGCGCGTCGTGGCGGCCGCTGCCGTCTTCGACGATCGTCGCGAGCACGCGGGCCTGGTCGGACAGCAGCGCCACCTTCTCGCCGAGGTAGGCGTTCCACTGCACCTTCACCGTGTCGGCGACGTTCAGCCGTTCCCACGGCTGGTCGGCGTTGAACAGCAGCACGTGCGCGCAGGCGTCACCCTCGACGTCGGTCAGCCGCAGCCGGGTGCCCCGGGCCAGCACCTTGTGCGTGTACCCGCCGCCGGCGACGGTCTCGGCCCAGGTCAGCGCCTCGGGAGCCACCCCGGGCACGGTGCCCGGCCAGGTACTCGCCGGGATCGACGGCATCGTTTCGACCACGGTGCCGGCCTGGGCCCGGGCGTGGTCCCGGGCGCCGTAGGTGGTGGCGGTGGTGCTCATGGACGTCCTCTCAGATCGCGGGTTCGAGGGCGGGAGCGGGGCGCAGCCGCAGCCAGCAGAGCCAGCCGATCACCAGTGCGCCGCCGACGAACTCTATCGGGAACAAGAGCATCCAGGGGGCGCCCGAACCGGCGACGTCGTAGATCTCCGCACGCGGCCAGGCGATGTTCACGATCATGGCGACGCCGTAGAGCACGGCTGCGCCGTTCAGCGGAACACCCCGGCGGCCCAGGGAAAACCGGCCGGGTTCCGCGGGGAAGCGCCCGCGCAGCCTGGCGACCAGCAGCGGCCCGGTGACCAGCAGGTACGCCAGGTAGACGACGACCACCGACGTCCCGGTGATCGTGCTGAAGAGCGTCGGGTTGCCGACGTTGAGGAGCAGCAGCGCGATGGCGAGCGCGCCGGAGACGAGGGCGGGCGCGACCGGCGTCCCCGTGCGCGGATTCACCGACGAAAGTCGGGCGGCGGCGGGGAGAGCGCCGTCGCGGGCCATCGCGTAGAGGAGCCGGACGGTGCCGGTCTGGATGGTGAGGGTGCAGACCACGACGGCGACGGCGACGTCGGCGAGGAAGACGCGGCCGAGGGTGTCGCCGAAGACGGCGGTGATCACGTACGGCAGGCCGTGGCCGGCGAGCTGCCCGTCGGTGAGGCTGGGCGCGGCCATCAGCGCGGTGACGACCACGGCGAGCCCGCCGATCCCCGACACGAGCACGGCGCGCAGGACCGCGCGGGGCGCTGTCTTCCGTGCGTCCTTCGTTTCTTCGGCGACCGACGCGGCGGTGTCGAAGCCGTAGAGCACGTACGCGGCCATGAGCGCCGAAGCGAGCACGCCACTGATCCCCGCGCTCGTGCCGGGGGCGTCGTGCAGCACCACCTGCGGACCGCGGACGGCGAACAGCCCCAGCCCGGTGATCAGGACGACGACGCCGAGCAGCTCGGCCGCGACGCCGACGTCGTTGATCCGGGCCATCAGCCGGACGCCGCCGGCGTTGACGAGCGTGGTGAAGACGAGCAGGAGCGTGCCGAGGAGGACGGCGTTGGCCGCGCCCGACGGCGACGTCACCGATGGGTCGCCGCCGACGAGCTGGAAGCCGTCCCAGACCGAGGGCAGCACCACTTGCAGCGCGATCGCCGCGGCGGCGAGGGCGACGACGCAGCCGAGCAGCATCATCCAGCCGGCGAGCCAGCCGAGGAACCCCTTCGAGAGCTGTTTCGCCCATTGGTAAACGGATCCGGCGAGCGGGAAGCGCGCGGCGAGTTCGGCGAAGGTGAGTGCCACGAGCAGCTGGCCGCCGAGCACGACCGGCCACGTCCAGAAGAAGAGGGGGCCGCCGAAGGTGTAGCCGAAGCCGAAGAGCTGGAAGACGGTCGTGAGGATGGAGACGAAGGAGAAGCCGGCGGCGAAGGCGGAGAACCCGCCGAGCGACCGGCGGAGCTCCTGGCGGTAACCGAAGGCGGCGAGATCGTCGGGTGGCATGCGGTCTCCTTGTTTCGATCGTTTGACAGAAATTAGGGCCGCGGCGGGACTTCTCGATCTCCGGCTCGTTAGGGGTGCGTTAACGGCCGCGCCTTCGGGGCGTCAACAGCGACATGCGGGCGTAACCGGCCTCGGTGCGGGTGCCGCGGAGCCGGACCTGGCAAGATCACGCCCGTGGTCAAAGGGGCGGGAGTCGGCAGGCCGAGGGCGAGCGGAGCGGCGGCGAGCCGCCCGGACGCCCGCCAGGCGGTGCTCGACGCGGCGGGAGAGCTGTTCACCGGAGCCGGCTACGCGGCGACGACGACCCGCGCGATCGCGGAGCGCGCGGGCTTGAGGCAGGCGTCGCTCTACTACCACTTCCCGGCGAAGGAAGACATCCTCGCGGCGTTGCTGGCGGAGACGGTCCGGCCGTCGTTGGACTTGGCGGCCCGCCTGGTGGGTGCTCCGGGCCCGGCGGCGGTGCGGCTGTGGGCGCTGGCGTACGCGGACATCGGCTTGCTCGGTGGGGCGCGGCACAACCTGGGCGCGTTGTACTTGCTGCCGGAGGTGGCTTCGCCGAACCTGGCCCGCTTCCGCGCGGAGCGAGCGGACCTGAAGGCGGCTTACGGCAGCCTGGTGGCGGCTTCGGGGGTGGCCGCGGAGTCGGTGGCCATCCGGACGGACCTGGTGTTCGGGCTGGTGGAGAGCATCGCGGTGGTCCGCCGGGACGACCCGTCGTTGGACGTCGAGGCGCATGTCCGTGAGGGAGCCGACGGGGTGGTGCGCCTGGTCGGGGCGGGTGAGCCGTCGGACGAGCTGCGGGCGGCGGCCCACACGCTGCTGGCGACTCTGGCGGACTGACCGGTTCAGAGGTCCTGGAGATCTTGTAGCGTGCGGATTCCCAGCTGGATCGACTGAGCGCCAATGCGGAGCGGCTGGAGGGCTGCGCGTAGCGGCGCGCTTCTTTTCTCGAGCGCGTACGCACTGCGGAGGTATTCGGCGATTGTCTTCTCCATGGTCTGGAGCTCGTCGAGCGCCGGGACGAAGGCCTCCTGCTCCTTACGAGCCTGAGCCGCCATTTCCGGGCTGCCGTGGGAGGCCACGAACGCCAGGTAAGAGCGCATGATCGTGTCAGTTTCAGCGACTGTCGCTTCGAAATCAGTGCCGGCCTTCTGCATGCTCACGGACAACGGTTTGATCGTGTCGGCGGTGCGGGCGATTCGTTCCTTGGCGGCGTCCGGAGATGTGACGTCGATGTCGGCGGCGGCCTGGTTCATCTCTGCGGTGATGCCGCCGAGAGAAACCGTGATGGTGTCGAGTTGCTGCCCGAGCAGTCGGGCGACCTGTTCGAGACGATTTCTGTGCTCCTGGAACCCGGGTAGGCCCCCGTCGCCTGTGCGTGCGGGTTCCGGTTCCGACAGGCGCTCCAATTGGTTTTCGGCCGATTGGATCGCCTTGATCAGCTTCTTGGCCACGGCGGCCATGGTCCTGCGCCACGCGGTCGTTCCCGATCCGGCGAGGACAGCCTCCTCGATGTCGATGTGCTGCAACTTCTCGATGATCCGGACGTTCGCGTCGTCACTGTTCTCGGTGATGAGGTCGCGCCCCAGGATGATCAAGGGCAGGATGAGCTGCGTGAGCCCGAGTTCGTTGGCCTTGGCGTAGAACGCGGTGAGTTCTTCGCGGCAGGCGCTGCTGTTGTAGAAGTAGTTCATCGTGACGGCCGGGATTAAAACCATCGCGGCGTCGAGCCCGTCTTGGATCTTGGCGCGCCAGTCTTCACCCCAGCCGATGCTCTCACGATCCACGAAGATCTCGATCTTGCGGCCGTGCGCCGCGGCGCAGAATTGCTCAATGGACGCTTTCAGCGGGGTCACGAAATTCAGGAGGCCGTCGTCCGCGTGCGTGAAGCTGAGGAAGCACTGGACAGCGGGCTGGTCGGCAATAAAGTCGGTCATCGAGCTCGCTTTCGCAGAAATCGCGGAACTCCGGCCAGGGTAAGTCGGCCCGTGACCGATTCGCGGCAGCGGCCCGGAACTGTCCCGCGTCAGGAAGCCGTAGCCTGCAACGCCTTGCTCAACGCCGAAGCCGTCAGCTCCACCTGCCACGGCCGTGCCCCGCCCGCGCGCAGCACCGCAGCCACCGAGTCTTCGTCCGTCTCCGCCGGTGGGCGCCAGCACGTGCGGCGTACCAGGTCCGGCAGCAGCAGGTTCTCCACCGGCAACCGGCGGTCCTCCGCGATCGCCGTCAGCGCCGCGCGCGCCGCCGACAGGCGGGCCGCCGCGTCCGGGTCCTTGTCCGCCCAGCGGTTCACCGGGGGCGGGCCGTCCGTCGGCTGGGACGGTGACGGGAGTTCGGACGCCGGGAGCGCGCGGGCCGCCTGCAGGTGGCGCAGCCAGCTCGCCGTGTACTTGCGCTGGACGCGGCCGCTGAAGACCGGCAGCGCCTGAAGATCTTCGACCGTCTTCGGGTCGGCCGTCACCGCGTTGACGATCGCGCTGTCCGGGAGGATGCGGCTCGGGGCCCGGTCGCGCTTGCGGGCGAGCTCGTCGCGGGCCTGCCACAGCTCGCGGACCGCCGCCAGGCCGCGGGGGTTGCGGATCTTGTGGACGCCGGACGTCCGGCGCCACGGCTCGGCCCGCGGGGCCGGCGGCGGGGCCAGGCGCACGTTCTCGAACTCCTGCCGCGCCCACTCCAGCTTGCCCTGGGCGCCCAGCTCCGCCTCCAGCTTTTCGCGCAGCTGGATGAGCAGCTCGACGTCGAGGGCCGCGTAGTTGAGCCAGTCGACCGGCAGCGGCCGCTTCGACCAGTCCGCCGCGCTGTGCCCCTTTTCGAGGGTGTAGCCGAGCAGCAGCTCGACCAGCGTCCCGAGCGCGACGCGTTCGTAGCCCGCCAGCCGGCCGGCCAGCTCGGTGTCGAACAGCTCCGCCGGGTGCAGGCCCAGCTCGGCGAGGCAGGGGAGGTCCTGGGAGGCCGCGTGCAGCACCCACTCCAGGTCGTTGAGGACTTCGCGCAGCGGGGCGAGGTCGTCGGCCAGTGCGATCGGGTCGATCAGCACCGTGCCGGAACCCTCGCGGCGCAACTGCACGAGGTAGGCCTTGGGCCAGTACCGGTAGCCGGACGCGCGTTCGGTGTCGACGGCGACCGCGCCGGTGCCCGCGGCGAGTCGCGCGCAGGCCTCGGCCAGCGCGGACGGTTCGGTGATCACCGGGGGCGTGCCCTCGGCGGGTTCTCGTAGCAGCACAGGGCCGCCCGTGGACTCGATCTCCATCCCGGTGTCCTCGGCCTCTGCACTTCCCATAACTGACGACCCTACGGGACGGGCGTACCGCGCCTGGTCCGCCCGCCCCGCAGGGAGGTTCGCCTGTGTCAGCGGATCACGCCGGCCCGCATGGCCAGCGCCACCATCTGAGCCCGGTCGCCCGTGCCGAGCTTGCGCCCGATCCGGGACAGGTGGGACTTGACGGTGAGAGCGGAGAGCGAAAGCTCCTCGCCGATCTCCTTGTTGGACTGTCCGTCGGCGACCAGCTGGAGCACCTCCACCTCACGAGCGGACAGCTCGCGCGGGGTGTTGTCGGTGCCCGCGACGCGGGTCCCGGTGGCCAGCACCGGAGCCACGCTCGGGTCGGCGTAGACGCCGCCCTCGAGCACACGCCGCACGCCATCGGTCACGACGACCGGTGACGCGGACTTCAGCAGGTACGCCTGGGCCCCGGCCTGGAAGGCCGAGCGGACCGCGTACGGGTCGTCCGAGGATGCGAGTACCACCACGCGCGGCCAGCCGTGGCTACGAAGTTCCGTAACCAGCTCGATGCCGCTGCCGTCCGGCAGTCCGAGATCGAGGATCGCCAGGTCACAAGGCCCTGTGGCCTGTGCTCGCGCCCTCGCCTCGGCCACCGTGGCGGCTTCGTGGACGGTCCCCGCACCCATCTGTGCGAGTCTTGCTGCGATTGCCTCCCTCAACAGCGGGTGGTCGTCGACCACTAATACCGAAAAGAGCTCTTCCCGCGGGTGCGGAACCATGCTCGCCGGCAAGGCGCCGGCTGGCGTGGATCGGACGGCCTGAGAAATGCCGACGGTAGCCACGTCACTACCTCCCTGGAGTCGGTCGTGCCCCCCGACCGGCACCGGGACCTTCGGCCGTTCAGCCGCGCCAGCTTTAGACCGAAAGTGGTGTCGTCGAAGGCACTGTAGCCGCCCTGAGGCCGTTGCGGGGGGATCGAATGGGTATCTATCTCAAACGAACAGTCACTCAGTGGGTTCGTAGTAACACGATCGGGCTAGTACACGGCCGGTTGTTAACGGATAGCCCAGCGAACACGATGCAAAGAAGTTGCCGACGGCCAAATGGCCGTGCAGATGGGGTGTGCAGCTGCCGGTGCGCCTAGTGACGAGGGGCCGGATGGGCGCGGGCCACCCCCGGAATGTGCCTCCGGCCGGGGCATGATCAACGGTGCGGAGCGGGGTCGGCGGGGCTCGCCGAGGCCGTGGGGTGTGACTGTCCGTGTCGATCACCGGGGTCGGATCGGCCCAGTGCCGCCGAGTTGATCTTGTTGCGGTGCGTGACCGCGCGGAGTCACTAACGAGGAGACGTGAAACGGCCTCAGGGCCGTCGGCCGGGGGCGGGGGTGTCCGTGATCGTTCGACGCTGTTCCGGGCGCACAGGGGCGCTTCAGGGGGCCGGAAAGACGTGAACGGCGTTCAGTGGATGTGAAATTTGCTCACATCGGTACAAGGCGGCTCGCCGGGGACGGCTCGCGCCGGTGCACCGTTGCCGATTCGTTGCCGATGATCGCCCGATCGCCGCGGGCCCCCAGAAGCTCCGGGGCGTGGCACTTGTCATGAACGGGTCGTTCATCGCGTCCGGCGTGGGGAAAGGGTCGTTCATGACAGTCCGGCTGTGCCGAGATCCGGTGTCCCCCGCCGGAGGAGAGTGCCGATGATCGTCCGGGCCTTCAGGAGCTCCGGGGCGTGGCTCTTGTCATGAACGGGTCGTTCATCGCGTCCGGCGTGGGGAAAGGGTCGTTCATGACAGTCCGGCTGTGCCGAGATCCGGTGTCCCACGCCGGAGGAGAGTGCCGATGATCGTCCGGGCCTTCAGGAGCTCCGGGGCGTGGCTCTTGTCATGAACGGGTCGTTCATCGCGTCCGGCGTGGGGAAAGGGTCGTTCATGACAGTCCGGCTGTGCCGAGATCCGGCGTCCCACCCCGGAAGAGAGTTTGCCGCGGGGCGGGTCAGGAGCTCTGGCGCTGCCCGAAGAGCGTCACGCCGACCGGCGGCAGGCCCACGACGCTCGCCATCACCTGGCAGAACGCCTGCCCGTGCGGCAGTAGCCCGGCGTCGGCCGGGGTCCACGACGCCCGCAGCTCCAGGTCGTCCGTGCGGGCCGGGCCCGAGATGTCGCCGAAGCGGGCCGAGGACGTCTCGGTGACCGTGCCGCCCAGTGCCGTCCAGCTCGCGCCGGACACCTCCAGCGCGTCCGTCAGCCAGGACCAGCCGACCGCCGGCAGGAACGGGTCGGTCGCCAGTTCGCGGTCCAGCTCCGCGCGCACGTACATGACCAGCCGCAGCACGCCGTCCCAGCCTTCCTGGCCCTCGGGGTCGTGCAGCAGGACCAGCCGGCCGGACGCCAGCACGTCCGCGGGCCCGGCGACCTCACAGCTGACCGCGTACGACCACGGCGCGAGCCGCTGCGGGGCCCGCATCGGCTCCAGCAGCACCTCCCGGCGGGGCCGGACGGACTGCAGCGCCGCGACTGCTTCGCGGAAGAGCTCGGGCACTGGCGTCATCGCGGTCACGCTTCGACTTTAGGGCGGGCACGCCCCGTTGCGGGCGCAGGCGCGCCGATAGAAGCGCCGTCCCTGGCACGTGGCACGATTGACGGCGATGTCTCCGACCACGCCTTTGCCGCAGCAGGCCGCCCCGGCCGCCCGCCGCGAGCTGCCCGAAGCCCCGTTCCTGGCCGCCGCGCGCGGCGAACGCCCGGCCCGCACGCCCGTCTGGTTCATGCGCCAGGCGGGTCGTTCGCTGCCCGAATACCGCGCGCTGCGCGAGGGCGTGCCGATGCTCGACGCCTGCTTCGACCCCGAAATGCTCGCCGAGATCACGCTGCAGCCGGTACGCCGCCACGGCGTCGACGCGGCGATCCTCTTCAGCGACATCGTGGTGCCGCTGAAGGCCGCCGGCGTCGACATCGACATCGTGCCCGGCACCGGCCCGGTGGCCGCCGCGCCGGTGCGCGACCTCGCGGCGGTGAAAGCACTGCCGGAGCTGGAGCCCGGCCACGTCTCGAAGGTCGCCGACGGCGTCCGGCTGCTCGTCGAGCGGCTCGGCGGTACCCCGCTGATCGGCTTCGCCGGCGCGCCGTTCACGCTGGCCAGCTACCTCATCGAGGGCGGCCCGAGCCGCAACCACGAGCACACCAAGGCCCTGATGCACTCGGAGCCGGCTCTGTGGCACGAGCTGGCCGGCCGCCTGGCCGACGTCGCGCTGACCTTCCTGCGCGCCCAGCTCGACGCGGGCGTCGACGCGGTCCAGCTGTTCGACTCCTGGGCGGGCGCGCTGTCCGAGCGGGACTACCGCGAGTTCGTCCTGCCGCACTCGGCGAAGGTCCTCGACGGCGTCGCCGCGTACGGCGTGCCGCGGATCCACTTCGGCGTCGGCACCGGCGAGCTGCTGCCCGCCATGCGCGACGCGGGCGCGGACGTCGTCGGCGTCGACTGGCGCATCCCCCTCGACGAAGCGGTGCGGCGCCTCGGCGGGCACGCCGTCGTCCAGGGCAACCTCGACCCCGCGCTGCTCCACACGTCCTGGCCGGTCCTCGAAGCCGAGGTCCGCCGGATCGTCGAGGAGGGCAAGGCGGCCGACGGCCACATCTTCAACCTGGGCCACGGCGTGCTGCCGGGTGTCGACCCGGACGTGCTGACGCGCGTGGTCGGGCTGGTGCACGAGCTGTGAAGCGGGTCGCGGTCGTCGGGGGCGGCGTTTCCGGGCTGACCGCGGCGTACCGGCTGCGGCGGCTGCTCGGTCCGGACGCCGAGATCGTCGTGTTCGAGAAGACGAAGACGCCGGGCGGGAAGCTGCGCACGGCCGAGCTCGCCGGCGTCCCCTACGACGTCGGCGCCGAGGCGTTCCTCGTCCGCCGTCCCGAGATGCTGGCGCTGGTCCGCGAACTGGACCTCGACGTCGTCCACCCGACGAAGGCGCGCGCGAAGATCCACGCCGGTGGCAGCGTGACGGGCATGCCGGCCGGCACGCTGATGGGCGTCCCGGCGTCCGCGGAGTCCGTGGCCGGCGTGCTTTCCGAAGCCGGACGGCGGGCCGTCGAGGCCGAGGTCTCCCTGCCGGAACTGCGGCTGCCCAGCGGTGACCTGCCGCTGGGGCCGCTGCTGCGCGAGCGCTTCGGCGACGAACTGGTCGACCGGCTGGTCGACCCGCTGCTCGGCGGCGTCTACGCGGGCGGGGCGGACGGCCTCGGCCTGCGCGCGACCATGCCCGGCCTGGCGTCGGCGCTGGCGGCGGGCGCGGGCTCGCTGACCGCGGCGGCGGCCGCGCAGCTGCCGGCGAACCCGTCCACCGCGCCGGTGTTCGGCACCGTCCCGGGCGGGCTCGGCACGGTGATCGACCGGCTCACCGAAGCTTCCGGCGCGGAGCTGCGGACCGGGCTGCCGGTCTGCGACATCGAGCGGCACGGCGCGGGCTGGCGGCTGCGCATCGGCGCCGCGCCGACCGCGCACGCGCCCGCGGACAACACCGTCGAGGCCGACGCCGTGGTCCTCGCCGTCCCCGCACCCTCGGCCCGGCGGCTGCTGGCCGACCTGGTGCCCGCGGCTTCGGCGGCGTTCGGCGAGGTCGAACTGGCGTCGATGGCGGTGGTCGCGATGGCGCTGCCGCCCGGCACGCGGCTGCCGGAGGCGTCGGGGATCCTGATCGGCCACGGCGAGCGCGACGCTTCGGGCCGGCCGTACGCGTCGAAGGCGTTCACCTTCTCTTCGCGCAAGTGGGGCCACTTCGGCACCGGCCCGGTGCTGGTCCGCGGCTCGGTCGGGCGCTTCGGCGAGCTGGGCGCGCTGCAGGCCGACGACGTCGAGCTGGTCCGCGTGGTCCGCGCCGACCTCGCGCGCCTGACCGGCGTGACGACCGCGCCGATCGAGACGCTGGTGACGCGGTGGGGCGGCGGGCTGCCGCAGTACGGCACCGGGCACCTCGAGCGGGTCGAGCGGATCGAAAAGGCGATCGCGGCGGTCCCGGGGCTCGCGGTCGCCGGGGCGACGCTGCACGGAGTCGGGCTGCCGGCGTGCGTGGCGACGGCGGAGGCGGCCGCGCAGCGGATCGCGGCGCAGCTCGCCGAGTGAGTGCTCTCACCTGACCCGTGGCGGCGACGTCCCCCGCGCGGTGACAGGATGGACGCATGGCGCGGGTCAACTACAACGAGCTCAACGACACCATCCGCTACACGACCTGGTCGGTGTTCCGGATCGAGCCCGGCAGGCTGGGCGAGGACCGCGGGACCGCCGGCCGGGAGACCGCCGAGTACCTCGACGGCCTGGAGGCGAAGGGCGTCGTCGTCCGGGGTGTCTACGACCTGTCCGCGCTGCGCGCCGACGCCGACTACATGATCTGGTGGCACGCCGAGGAGATCGAGCAGGTCCAGGCCGCCTACGCCGGGTTCCGCCGGACGCCGCTCGGGCGCGCGTCGACGCCGGTCTGGAGCCAGACCGCGCTGCACCGGCCCGCCGAGTTCAACAAGAGCCACATCCCCGCGTTCCTCGCCGGGGAAGAGGCGCGCAAGTACATCTGCGTGTACCCGTTCGTCCGCTCCTACGAGTGGTACCTGCTGCCGGACGCCGACCGCCGCAAGATGCTGGCCGACCACGGCAAGGAAGCCCGCGACTACCCGGACGTGCGCGCGAACACCGTCGCGTCGTTCGCGCTGGGCGACTACGAGTGGATCCTCGCCTTCGAGGCCGACGAGCTGCACCGCATCGTCGACCTGATGCGCCACCTGCGCGGTACCGAAGCGCGGCTGCACGTCCGGGAGGAAATCCCGTTCTACACCGGCACGCGCGTGCCGCCCGCCGAGCTCGTCGCGGCCCTGCCGTAGTGCGCGAGGCAGTCGAGGGCGTCTGGGAGGCGCTCACCGGTTCGCGGCCGGGACCCTTCGCACTCACCGGCACCGAAGACGTGCTGCCCGGCCCGTACCGGGTGGCGGCCGCGGCGACGGCGTCCATCGCGGCGGCGACCCTGGCGGCGGGCGAACTGCTGAAGCTGCGCGGGATCGAGCCCGGCGTCGTCACCGCGGACACGCGGCACGCGGCGGCGGCGTTCCACAGCGAGCAGCTGCTGCGGGTGGACGGCACGGGCGCGGAGTCGGTCTGGGCACCGCTGTCCGGCAACTACCGCGCGGCCGACGGCTGGGTGCGCCTGCACTGCAACTACCCGCGCCACGAAGCGGCGGTGTGCTGGGGATTGGGCGTGCCCGGCACCCGCGGCGCGGTCGCGAAGGCGGTCGCCGGCCGTCCCGCGCGCGAGATCGAGCACGCGGTCGTCAGCGCCGGGGGAGCGGCCGCCGAGCTGCGCACGCCGGAGGACTGGGCGGCGCACCCGCAGGGGTCGGCGGTGGCTTCGCTGCCGCTGGTTTCGCTGGAGCCGCTGGAAGCGGCGCCGAAACGGACGTTGTTCTACTCGGACCGCCCGCTGGGCGGCGTCCGGGTCCTGGAACTGACGCACGTCCTCGCCGGCCCGGTGGCCGGCCGGGTCCTGGCCGCGCACGGCGCCGACGTCCTGCACGTCGGGGCGGCGCACCTGCCACGCGTCGAAGCTTTGGTGCGTGACACCGGCCAGGGCAAGCGTTCGACGTTCGTGGCACTCGACACCGAGGGCGGCCGCGCGCGGCTGAAGAAGCTGATCAGCCGGGCGGACGTACTGGTCCAGTCGTTCCGCCCGGGCGCGCTGGAGAAGATCGGGTTCGGCCCGTCGGAGCTGGCTGAGCTGCGGCCGGGCTTGGTGATCGCGGACCTGAGCGCGTACGGCTGGGAGGGTCCGTGGGCCCGCCGGCGCGGCTTCGACAGCCTGGTCCAGATGTCGAACGGGATGGCCTGGGGTCCGGAGGAGCCTTCGCCGCTGCCGGTCCAGGCACTGGACCACGCAACGGGCTGGCTCGCGGCGGCGGCGGTCATGACGGCGGTGCACCGCCAGCTCACGGACGGCGGCACGTGGCGCGCGCGGCTTTCGCTGGCGGGCACGGGCCGGTGGCTGGATTCGCTGGGCCGCAAGGATCCCGCGGCCGTCGAGGTCGACTACAGCGACCTGATGGAGGACGCGGACAGCGGCTACGGCCGCCTGACGCGGGTCCGCATGGCGGGCGGGCTGCCGGGTGCGGAGCCCCACTGGGACTTCGGAACGCGGCTGCCGGGAGTCGACAAACCGACCTGGACCCCTTAGCGCCGCCGGAGCCGGTCCCGCAACCCGCGCCGGGCGAAGGTCCTGAATGAGTCATTCAGGACACCGCCACCGCCCGTGGACGTGCTGCGGGAAGAGGCTGTCGAGGCGTCGGCCCCGGCGACCTGGAACGGGAAGCACACCCAGCCAGGAACACCCCGGTCAGCGCCGCCGAAGCCAGTCTCGCAGGCCCCGGCGGGGCTTCGGCAGGTGGCCCCGGTCGATCAGCCAAGCCACGAACTCGTCCGCGTACGCCCCCGAACGTTCCGCGGCCAGCTTCGGCCGTCCCGAGGTGAACTCCGCGAACAGCGGCCCGTACCGCTCACCCAGCGCCTCGGCCACCTCGGGCCGCTGGTACGCCAGCACCCGCCCGTGCTTCCGCCGCAGCACCGAAGCCTCCACCTGAAGCCGCGAAGCGTCGAAGCCCGCGGGAGCCGGGCCGGAAGCCAGCAACGCCTTCAGCAACTCGGCCTGACGGCGGGCCAGCTCCTCCCGGCTCACCCCGTCACCGCCGCGCGCAGCGCCGCCAGCTCCGCGGCCAGCTCGTCGTCGCTCGGGTAGTCGTCGTCGCGCTCCAGCAACACCCCCGGCGGGTCCGTCCGGCGACGCAGCTCCGTCAACAACGCGAGCACCTCCGGCAGCACCGGGTGCGCGTGCGTGTCGTGGTAGACGCCGTCGCGCTCGATGCCGCCCGCCATGTGCACGTACGCCAGCCGTTCCCACGGGATGCCGTCCAGGAACGCCACCGGGTCCGTGCCGATGTTGCGGGCGTTCGCGTACAGGTTCGCGACGTCGATGATCAGCCGGCAACCGGTCCGGTCGGTCAGCTCCGTGAGGAACTGCTCCTCGGTCAGCTCGTTGTCCGGCCAGTCCAGCACCGCCGCGATGTTCTCCAGCGCGAACGGTACGTCCACGATGGACTGGGCCAGCCGGACGTTCGCCACCAGCACGTCCAGCGCTTCGCGGGTGCGGGGGAGCGGCATCAGGTGCCCCGAGTCGAGCCCGCCCGCGCGCACGAAGCACACGTGGTCGCTGACCAGGGGCGCGTCCACGGCCCGCGCGATCTCCGCCAGGTGCTGGACGCGGCCGGTGTCGAGGGGCTCGGCGCCGCCCAGTGACAGCGAGACGGCGTGCGGCAGCACCGGCAAGCCCTTGCGCCGCAGGGCCACCAGCGTCTCCGGGAGGTGGTCGGCGTGCAGGTTCTCCGCGACCACCTCCACCCAGTCGACACCGGGCAGCCGCGCGATGGACAGGTCCAGTTCGTGCCGCCACCCGATGCCGATGCCGAGCTCACCCACCGCAGCCCCCTCCGCCGCACGAAGAACCGCAGGACGAGCCGCTGCTGCACGACGACGAGCTCGAGCACGACGAGCCGCTGCTGCACGACGAACCACCCGACGAGCCACCGCCGCCGAACGACGCCGGCGGGGTCAGCGCCGCGCTGAGCTCCTCGTCCGGGTACATCGACCAGCCGCCCAGCGCGACCGCCGCCGCGGCGCCGCCGAGCAGCACGCCGCCCGCGAGCATGCCCGCCGGTACCGGGCCGGACGCCGCCGAGCGCGCCTGGCCGAGCACGCGGTGCCCCGCCGCCGACGGCTGCCGGGCGCCCGTCTTCGACCGGCGGACCGCCGCCACGATCGCGAGCACCGCCGCGATCAGCACCAGGAACACCAGGACCCCGACCGGGCGGCCGAGCGAGATGCCGTTGACCAGCCGCACCAGGCCGAACGCCAGCACGGCGAGCTGCAGGACGAGCCCGATCGTCCGCGACTGCCGCTTCGCCGCCGCCGACACCAGCAGTCCTTGCTGGTCGAGGCCGGTTTCCAGCGCCTTCATCACCGCGGAGCGGCGGACGTACGCCCGGATCGTCGCCGTCGTCTTCAGCTGCGCCACGTCGTAGACCGCCTGCTCCAGCGGCTCCGAGGGCCGGGCCCCGGCCTGGCTGACCTGCTTGTAGCTGTTGACGCGCAGCTGCCCGCGGTCCACCAGCGCCGCGACCGCCGCGTCGACGGCCCGGTCGGGGCCGCCGGCGAGGAACGCGAGCTGGTAGACGGTCGGCGGCGGGACCGGCCTGCCGTCGTCCGCGCGCATCGCGCGGCCGGCCATGACGCCGGACACGATGATCCTGACCAGCAGGACCACGCCGAGCAACGCGATGTAGAGGACCACGAAATCCGGTCCGGAAATGCCCCACGGGTCGTTCATCGCCCGTCTCCCCTCAGTGAGTCGCGATTACCGTAGCTGTGAGACGCACGCGCTCGCGTCGGCGTTTCAACCGCCGCAGCCCCCACCGCCACCACCGCACGAGCTGCCCCCGCCGCCGCAGGAACTCCCGCCGCCCCCGCCGCAGGAGCTGCCGCCGTAGTAGCCGACGGCCGCGCCGCCCCCGGCCCCGGCGAAGCGGGTACGGCTACGGCGGCTGTGAGCGCGTGCGTTCGAGTGCTGCGCGGCCCGGGTGACGGCCAACCGGACGTCCTTGTCGGGGTGCGCGCTCAGCCCACCCGCCGCGACGGCGCCCGCCGGGCCGGCCACGAGCGTCCCGGCGCGGCGAGCCGCTTCGGCGGCCGCCCGGCCGGCGAACGTGGCCTTGACCTCGCGCGGCTTGCGTGCCTTCACGGTGACGGTGATCGCCACGACGACGCCCACCGCGAGCAGGCCGAGCAGGATCCCGACCGGGTGCCCGCTGCTCGCCCCGGCGATCAGCCGGACCAGGCCGACGGCGACCACGACCCAGTAGGCCACCGCGGTGGTGACCCAGGTCGAACGCAGTTTCCGCGGGTCGGCGAGCAGTCCCCGGCCGATCAGCGAGGTCTCGAGTTCGAGCGCGGTCTTGTGCTCGGCCGCGGCGTCGCACACGCGCTCGACGGCGGAGCCGTTCTTGCCGATGCGGCTGAGGGCTTCGCGGCCGGCGCTGTCGATCGTGGTGCCCTTGACGCGGCTGAGCCGCCCGTTGCCGGCCAGCCGGATGACCTGCTGGTCGAGCAGGCCGGCCACGACGTACTCGCCGAAGCGCCGCCGTCCGCCGGTCAGCAGCGCCAGCTCTTCCGGCCGCTTCGGCGTGCCGCCCGCGTGGCCGCGCAGCAGGAGCCCGCCGCGCACCGCGGCGGCCAGCGCCGGCAGGAGCAGCAGGGCCAGGTACAGGCCCGCGAACACCGGTCCGGGAACGCCCCAGGTGTCGGTCATGAGTCCGCCCTCCCTCGTCCGTGTGCGGAGACTACGTTCGAGGAAGGGCGGTGGGTTGCCGGCTTAAGAAGGATTTAGGCTGGCGGGGTTCCGGGCTCGGGGACCAGCTTCAGGGAGATCGAGTTGATGCAGTAGCGCTGGTCGGTCGGGGTCGGGTAGCCCTCGCCCTCGAAGACGTGCCCGAGGTGGCTGTGGCAGGAGCCGCAGAGCACCTCGATCCGCTTCATGCCCATGGCGCGGTCTTCACGCAGCAGCACCGCATCGGAATCCGCGGGGTCGAAGAAGGACGGCCAGCCGCAGTGGCTCTCGAACTTCGTGTCGCTGCGGAACAGCTCCGCACCGCACGCGCGGCACTCGTAGACGCCGGTCGTCTTGGTGTCGGTGTATTCGCCGGTGAACGGCCGTTCGGTCCCCGCCTGGCGAAGGACGGCGTACTCGTCGGGGTTGAGCTGCTGCCGCCATTCCTGCTCGGACTTCACGACGCGCGGGGTCGCGCCGACAACGGGTTTCATACCTTTCACCCGATCCACGTTACGCCGCGAGCCACGCGAGGGCGTGCACGACGATGTCCCATGCGGTCACGATCACGCCGAGGACGATGAGCACCACGATCAGGGCCGACACCCAGTAGCGCAGCCCGCCGAGGCGGTTGCTGGAGTCGGCGAAGTCGGCCACGCCGTCCAGCGCCGCCTCGATGGTGAAGTTGGGGCCGGAGCGTTCCATCCGGTCGAGGTGCTCGGCGAACGCGCGCGCCTCCGGGTCGTAGGGGTCCAGGCCGACCAGGTCCTCGTGGAAGCGAGGATTCTGGCCCGGCAGCGAAGCTCCGTTCTCGGCCATACCCCCACGGTAAGCCATCGGCGCCCGTCAGCCCACCAGCGGCGCGTTAAGTCTCAGTACCCGGAGCCGGGCGCCCCTTGCGGGCCGAGCCGCGTGTCGGCGTCGATGAGCATCGTGCCGCCGACCGTGACGATCCGGTAGGCGTTGCGCGTGCCGTTGACCGTCAGGTTCATCGTGATCGAGCCGTCGGAGTTCGCGCCGCCGCTGTCGGCGCGGGCGCTCGCGTAGTCGGAGACCTTGTTGTTCGCCCAGTACTCGGCGAACGCCTGCTCGCTGCCGTACACCTGCTGCGCGGCCGGCGTCAGCTTCGACCAGCCGCCGGCGGGGTTGTCGTAGAAGCCCGTGATGGCGTGGCCGGCCGCCTGGAAGTCGGTGATCTTGCCTTCCGGGATCGTCTGGCCGAGACCCGCGGGGGCGTTCGTCGCGCTGCTCTGACCGCTCTTCGGCGTGGTCTGGCCCGTGGTCGGCTGGGCGCCGGGCGACTGGGCGGTCTGGTCGCCCCCGGCGCCGTCGCTGCCGGAGTTCAGCACCAGGAACAGGACCACCGCGGCCACGACGACCGCGGCTCCCGCCCCGGCGAACAGGGCGTACTTGCGCTTGTTGTCCGGCTTCGCGGTGTTCGACGAGTACTGCGGGGCCCTGGCCGTCGGCGCGGCCGCGGGCATCGGTCTGGGCGGGGTGTTCGGCGGCGCGGCCGGCGACCGCATCGGCATGAACGCCGCGGTCGGGCGCGGCGGGTTCGACGCCGCCTTGTTCGCGGGCACCGGCGTGCCGACCGGCGGTGACTGCGGCGCGGGCTGGTCGGTGCGCTGCCACGGCGGGCGGTCGCCGCTCTCGGCCGGGGCGGCGGGCTTGCGGCCCGCGTTGCCGGAGAGCAGCGGCGGCGACGCGCTCATGCCGCCGGGCTCGGTCCGGGCCAGCGCGGCGAGCCGCTCGCGGGCCTCGGCCATGCTCGGCCGCTCGCCCGGCTCACTGCGCAGCAGGCTCATCAGCAGCGCGGTGGCCGCGCCTGCCTGCACCGGCGGGTTGATCTGGCCGTTCGCGGCCGCGTAGAGCAGCGCGAGCTGGTTGGTGGTGTTGCCGTACGGCGTGGTGCCCTCGATCGCCTGGTAGAGGGTCGCGCCGAGGGCGAAGACGTCGGAGCTGGGCACCGGGTCGGCGCCGCGCGCCAGCTCGGGCGCCAGGTACGCGGGCGTGCCGCCGATCAGGCCGGTCGCGGTGAGCGTCATGTCGCCGGCCGCGCGCGAGATGCCGAAGTCGGTGATCTTCGCGGTGCCGGTCTCGTCGATCAGGATGTTGCCGGGCTTGACGTCGCGGTGCACGATCCCGGCGCGGTGCGCGGCGACCAGCGCGGACGCGACCTGCTCGCCGATCCGGGCGATGCGGCCGAGGGGCAGCGTGCCCTCCTCGGACAGGATCGTGGAGAGGCTGGGCCCGTTCAGGTACTCCATCACCAGGCACGGGTCGCCGTTGTGCTCGGCGATGTCGAACACCACGATCGCGTTCGGGTGCTGGAACCGGGCGGCGTTCTTCGCCTCGCGCATCGCGCGCTGGCGCATGTTGTCGCGCTCGGTCTCGGAGACGCCCGGCTGGGGCAGGATCTGCTTGATCGCGACGTCGCGCTCGAGGCGCACGTCGGTGGCGCGCCACACGACTCCCATGGCACCGCTACCAATGTGCTCGACGAGGCGGTAGTGCCCCGCGATCAGCTGACCGGTGTCGATGGCGACTGCTCCTGACGAAATTCCCGGTGGTGGTGACCCTGCTCAGCGCGTTTCCGCTTCGCGCACCCGATCGAGTGTAGCGGTCGGCCCGGTGCTCTTCGCGTCAGCCAGCCGGTCCGGCGGGCTCCGGTGCGGGCACCGGCGCCCGTTTCCGGAAGACCCGGACCAGGCCGATCGCCCCGGCCAGCGCGAACACGCCGTAACAGACGAGCAGCGCCGGTGGCGTTCCGCCGGTCAGGGCGTCGCCGAGGACGACCACGGCGACGGTGCCGGGCACGCTGCCCAGCAGCGTACCGGCGAGGTAGGGGAACGGTCGCACGGACGACACGCCGCAGAGGTAGCTGAACGGGGCGAACGGGACGACCGGGATCAACCGCAGCGAGGTGATGGCCAGGACGCCGCCGTCGGAGAGCCGGTCGTTCACGGTCCGGACGGCGGACCGGTGCAGGTGGCGGGTGACGAGGTCGCGCCCGAGCAGGCGGGCCAGCCCGAAGGACAGCGCCGCCGCGATGGTGGTGGCGGCCAGGCCGATCGCGATGCCGGCCGCGGTGCCCACGAGCAGCCCGGCGGCGAGGTTGAACACGGTCCGCGGGATCGGCGCCACGGTGAGCAGCGAGTAGGCGACGAACAGCACGAGCGGGGTGGCGGCGCCGGTGGTGGCCGCCCAGGCCCGCAGTTCGGCCGGACCGGGGATCGGCAGCAGCACCGCGGCCGCCGCGAAGACGGCGAGCACGGCGAGCGCGCAGATCAGCTTGGTGCGGCCGGACACCCGCCCGAGCTTACCGGCGGGCGTTTTCGCGGGCGGCGGGGAGCGGATCACCGCTAGCGTGGCCGCATGCCGAAGCACGGAGATCCGGTCGAGTACGAGGTGGGCGGGCGGACGGTCCGCGTCTCGAGCCCGGACAAGGTGTACTTCCCCCAGCGCGGCATCACGAAGCGGCAGGTCGTCGAGCACTACATCACCGTCGGCGCCCCGTTGCTGCGCGCGATCGGCGAGCGGCCGACCACGCTGAAGCGCTACGTCGACGGCGTCGAAGGCGAGTGGTTCTACGCCAAGCGCGTGCCGAAGGGCGCGCCGCCGTGGGTCGAGACCGCCGAGATCACGTTCCCGTCGGGCCGCAAGGCGGCCGAGGTGTGCCCGGCCGAGCCCGCGGTGTTCGCGTGGGCGGCCAACCTGGGGACGTTCGACTTCCACCCGTGGCCGGTCCGCCGCGCCGACGCCGACCACCCGGACGAGCTCCGCATCGACGTCGACCCCCCGGACCGGGCGGGCTTCGCCGACGCGGTCGAGGTGGCCCGGGTGGTCCGCGAGGTGCTGGCGGACGCGGGCCTGACCGGCTACCCGAAGACGTCCGGCGGCCGCGGCGTGCACGTCCTGGTCCGGATCCGCCCGGAGTGGGACTTCGTCGAGGTCCGCCACGCGGTGATCGCCCTCGGCCGCGAGGTGGCTCGGCGCATCCCGGAGAAGGCGACGATCGCGTGGTGGAAGGAGGAACGCGGCGGCCGGGTGTTCCTCGACTACAACCAGGCGGCCCGCGACCGCACGGTGGCCTCGGCCTGGTCGGTCCGCGGCACCCCGCGGGCGACGGTCTCGACGCCGCTGACGTGGGACCTCCTGGACGAGGTCGACGCGGACGACTTCGACGTGCTGACGATCCCGGCGTTCCTGGCGTCGCACGGGGACCTGCACGCGGGGATGGACGCGAAGGCGTTCGGGCTGGAGACGGCGCTGGAGTGGTACGAGCGCGACCTGCGGGACGAGGGGCTGGGGGACATGCCGTACCCGCCGGACTACCCGAAGATGCCGGGGGAGCCGAAGCGGGTCCAGCCGAGCAAGGCCCGCCCGGACTGAGTCACGGCTTGCGGCAGCTCACCGCGGTCACCGTCGCCTGGGGGACGACCTTGCCGGACTTGGTGCTCATCGAGGTGCGATCGACGCGGTAGGACGAGCCGCCCTGGGCGTACGCGGTCTCGATCAGCTCGCCCGAGCTGTCGCCCGAGATGCTGTAGGTGATGTCGCACTCCCAGAGGAGGGTGCTCGCGCCGAGCGCGTTCAGCTTCGGTTCGACGACGACGTTGCAGCCCGCCGAGCCGAAGCACTGCTTGGACAGCACGGCCAGGTCGACCGAGTAGTCCTTCGCGGCCGGTTCGGGCAACGCCGGTTCGCTCGTGGTCGGCGCCGCGAAGGCCGGGATCGACGGGCTGGTGGTGGCGGGCCCCGCGGCGCCGCGGGGCTGCACCCCGCCGTCGGCGGAGATCCACGTCCCGCCCGGGCCGGCGCAGGGGGCCTGCTGGGACTTGTCGAGGCAAGGATTGCCGGAGCTCCCGCCGACCGAGAGAGCCAGCACGACAACCAGCGCCAGCGCGGGCAGGACGGCCAGCACGCCGACCACCCACGGCCACCGCCGGCGCTTCGGCCGGGGCGGCTCGGGCGGGAAGTACGGCCCCTGCGGGGCGGGAACGGACATGGCGACCTCCGTGGCTGTGTGCTGAGGACAGACGTGACCACCCGGCCCCCTGTTACCGAACGGCGCGGAAATACCCCCATCCGATACCCGCTGTAACGAGCCACACAGCCGTGTCTCCCACCACTCCCGCCCTGGCCGTCAAAGCTTTAATCGGCCGCCCCGAAATACCCTGCGGAACGCGGAGTGATCACCCGGGCGCCCGCTGTCGCCTTTCGGGTCACAAATGGTGCACGGCCTTCTTCGAGATCACGATCACCGGCTTCGCTGGCGTAACGTGCGGTCCCGAATCGATGACTCCCCGGGCAGGGCCGGGGGGCGGGTTCGAGGAGGGAGGCCCTCGTGGACGACCTGATCGCATTCCTCGCCGCGCGCGTGGGCGCGCGGCAGGCGATGATCATGCAGGCCGTCAACAAGGCGAAGGCCGGCGACGCGATGAACCGCGGGGAGACCAAGGTCGCCGTGGAGCAGCGGATCCGCGGGCTCAGCGATCTCGACCTCGACGCGGTCAACCAGATGATCAACGAGATCGAAGCGACCCGGCGGATCCTGCTCGCCCACCGCACCACGGTGTCGGAGAAGGTCCCCGGGTTTCCGCTCTACGGCAGCGAATACTGGTGTGAGACCTGCCACGTGCCCGCCGACGAGGCCGGCTCCAACTGGTGCCTCACCCTGCGCCTGCTGGCGCTGCCCTACGCCGACCACCCGGACTACAGCGAGCGCTGGCGCCCCTGACGGGAATCCCGGTCACGGCGGCGCGTTGCACCCCGTGTGAAGTTCTCGGTCCTGGATCGCTCGCCCGTGCGGCGGGACGGCGGTCCCGCGCGGGCGCTGCGGGACACCGTCGCGTTCGCCGCGGGCATCGAACGGCTGGGGTACCACCGGTTCTGGGTGTCCGAGCACCATGGCGTGCCCGGGGTCGCCGGGTCCGCGCCGACCGTGCTCGCCGCCGCCGTCGCCGGGGCGACCTCGCGGATCCGCGTCGGGACCGGCGGGGTCATGCTGCCGAACCACCGGCCGCTGGTCGTCGCCGAGCAGTTCGGGGTGCTGGAAGCGCTTCACCCGGGCCGGATCGACATGGGGCTCGGCCGGTCCGTCGGCTTCACCGGCGGGGTCCGCGACGCGCTGGGGCAAGGCAAGGACGCCGCCGACGGGTTCGCCGCGCAGGTGCGCGAGCTGCTCGGGTTCTTCACCGGCGAGCACGGCTACCCGGGCGTCCACGCCTACCCCGCCGAAGGGCTGCGCGTACCGCCGTTCCTGCTGGCCACCGGCTCCGGCGCGGACCTCGCCGCGGAACTCGGGCTGCCGCTGGTGATCGCGCCCGTCCGCGGAAAACGGGCGCTGGCCGAAGCCGTGAACCGCTACCGCGACGGGTTCCGGCCGAGCGCGTGGGCGCTCGAGCCGTACGTCGTGGTGTCGAGCGCGATCGCCGTCGCGGACTCGGCCGCGGACGCGCGGCGGCTGCTCGTCTCGGAGGCCTGGGCGACGGTGTATTCGCGCTCCCACGGCGTCTTCCCGCCGCTGGACCCGCCGTCGGACGTCCTCGCCACGCCGATGACCGACCGCGAACGCCGCCGCCTCGAAGAGACCCTCGACGGCCAGATCTCCGGTACGCCGGCCGAAGTGCGGGACCGGCTGGGCGCGCTGATCGAGGCCGCGGGAGCCGACGAGGTTTTGGCGACGACGGCCGCGTACGACCAATCCGCGCGGCTCGATTCATTCGCCGCACTGGCCCGATCGGCGGAACTTCCCGCACTCGTGTGAGCCGATTTCCCGATACGCCGAGAGCGCGTCGAAGAATTACCGCAAGCGCATTTTCAGCCGAGGACGAACGGCAGCCGCGCGGTCAATTCGCCCAGCGCGGTCGCTTCGGCCGCCGTCGGTGGCCGCCGCCCGGTCGCCACCAGCAGGACGTCGGTGTCGGAGAACGACGCCGGGAACGCCGTCCCCGCGATCTCCTCCAGCACCGTCCGCGTCCGCGCCGGTCCCTCCGGCGGCGGCCCGGGAACCGACGGCAGGTGGGCCGCCAGGTCGAGGTGGTGCAGCGTCCACTCCAGCACGTACGCCGAGAGGTAGTCGCCCGCGGTCAGGACCATGTCCTGGGTGCGCACGCGCGTGCCCGGGTCGGCCAGGTCCGCCGCGCGCCCGGCCGCCGAGCCGACGTCGTCGAGGTGGAACTTGAGCAGCGCCGGGTCTTCGTACGCCGCGGCCAGGCGGACGATCAGGGCGTCCAGCGGGTCGTCGCCCGTGGGGGCTTCGGAGCCGACCGCCCAGTACGTCACCGAATCGTGCGTCACCGCCGACGAAGCCGGCGTCACCAGCGTGATCAGCACGTCCTGCGCGTCGATCACCAGGTGGCACACGAGGTCCCGGACCAGCCAGCCCCGGCAGCCGGACGGCTTCGCGAAGTCTTCGTCGTTAAGAGAAGCGACCGCGGCGCGCAACGCCGCCCACGTGCGCGAAAAGAGATCCACGGCGGCGAAGCTAGCAGGATCAGAGCCTCAGCTGCAGCTGGGTGAGGATGCGCTGGGCGGGGTCGTCGAAGTCCACTCCGGACACCTCGGTCGCGCGGCGGACCCGGTAGCGCACGGTGTTGGGGTGGATGTTCAGCACCCGGGCCGCCGACCGGACGTCGCCGAACGCGTCCAGCCAGGCCAGGACCGCCGGGACGAGGATGCCGCCGTGCTCGGCGTCGTGCTCGGTGAGCGCGGTCAGGCGCGGGTCGCGGATGCGCGGCTGCCCGCCCAGGTACGCCAGCACCTCCGAGAGCAGCACCTCGGCGCGGACGTCGGCCAGCGAGGCGACGTCGGCGGCCCAGTGCCCGCGCGCCATCGCCGCCAGGACGCGGTCGGCGTCGCCCCGGGACGCGGCCGCGTCGGACAGGCGCGGCACGACGCCGCCGAGCGCCACCCGCACCGGGACGTCCAGGTGCCGCCGGGCGGTGGCGGCGATCTCGCGCGCCAGCGCCAGCACGGCCGCGTCGGAGTGCTCGGGCAGGTCCGGCAGCAGCGCGTAGACGCGCCCGCCGATCACGCTCACCAGCGCGCTGCGCCGGTAGGCCGCGGTGTGCACGGCGATCAGGTGCACCAGCTCCGCGCGCCGCAGCTGCCGGTTGCCCGACCGCTCCAGCGAGAACGCGAGGACCTGCGCCGGCCGTGACGGGTCGGCGCCGATGTCGTCCGCGACGGACTCCGCGTCGAGCCGCCCTTCCAGCAGGCTCGCCAGGAGGTCTTCGCGCAGCCGCAGTTCGGGGCTCGGCAGCGTGCGGGCGCGGATCAGCTGCGGCGCGAGGGTCCGGCTCGCGCCGAGCAGGGCCGTTTCGGCGCGTTCGGTGAGCGGCTGGGCGCCCTCCTGGACCCAGATCGTGCCGAGCGGCTGCTTGCCGGCGTGGATGCCGGCCGCGATCCGCCGCCGGATGCCCAGCTCGGGGCGCTCGTCGATGCGCACGATCCCCTCGCCCGCACGCAGCCGCTGGTAGACGCCCCATTCGCGGAGCATCGCGAGGTAGCGTTCCGGGCCTTCGCGCCCGAGGATCGACAGCCGCCGCAGCTCGTCCACCTCGTCGCCCGCCCGCGAGTAGGCGAGCACGCGGTTCGCGGTGTCCTCGATGCTGACCAGGCCGCCGGTGAGCGTGGCGATGGTCTGGGCCAGCGCGAACAGGTCGCCGAGCACCTCGCCGCTGGCCGCCTCGCCACCCGCCCGCGCGGCCTCGACGACCCCGCGGGCCAGCGACTCGACCTGCTCCCACCGCGCTTCGGTGCCGACGGTGAGCAGTGCGACGCCCGCGTCGGCGGCGACGTCGGCGCCCGTCGCGCCCTTGACCGCCACCGCGGCCGCGCCCCCGCGCCCGGCCGCGCGGATCGCCGGCGCCGCCGCCCGGCCGCGGGCGCCGATGACCAGCACCAGGTCGCCCGGCGAGGCTTCCAGGGGGTCTTCGGGGTCGAGGATCACGACGTCGGAGACCGGCACGCCGAGGCCGTGCGGCGCCACGACGACCTCGACGAGCGGCTCGCCGAGCGTCGCCAGCACGTGTCGCAGCGACGTCATCTCCGAGCTATCCGATCGGACAAGATCATACGAGCGATTTTAGCCGGTTGGACAAGCCGTCGGGGAGTGTCCGGAGTTACCGTTCGGGGCATCCAGACGTAGCAGGATTGGCAGAGGAGCCGCCGTGGACGCCGTGACCCAGACCCCCGCCCCGAAGAACGAGCCGGTGCTGACGTACGCGCCGGGCAGCGCTGAGCGCGCGGAACTCGAGGGTGCGCTCAAGCGGCTGGGCCAGGCGGAACCCGTCGACCTCACGGTCACCGTCGGCGGCGAGCAGCGCCCCGGCGGCGGCGAGAAGATCGACGTCGTCCAGCCGCACAACCACAAGCACGTGCTGGGCACCATCCACAGCGCCACGGCGCAGGACGCCACCGACGCCATCGCGGCCGCCGCGAAGGCCGCGCCGGAGTGGCGCTCGCTGTCCTACGACGACCGCGCCGCGATCCTGCTGCGCGCGGCCGACCTGCTGACCGGCCCGTGGCGCGCCACCCTCAACGCCGCCACCATGCTCGGCCAGTCCAAGACCGCGACCCAGGCCGAGATCGACGCCGCCTGCGAGCTCGCCGACTTCTGGCGCTTCAACGTCGAGTTCGGCCGCCGCGTGCTCACCGAGCAGCCGATCAGCTCGCCGGGCGTGTGGAACCGGCTGGAGCACCGCCCGCTGGAAGGCTTCGTCTACGCGATCACGCCGTTCAACTTCACCGCGATCGCCGGCAACCTGCCGACCGCGCCCGCGCTGATGGGCAACACGGTCCTGTGGAAGCCGTCGCCGACGCAGTCCTTCGCCGCGCACCTGACCATGCGGCTGCTCGAAGAGGCGGGCATGCCCCCGGGCGTCATCAACCTGCTGCCGGGTGACGGCAAGGCCGTCTCCGAGGTCGCCCTGACCCACCGCGACCTGGCCGGCATCCACTTCACCGGCTCGACCGCGACGTTCCAGCACCTGTGGGGCACGGTCGGCGCGAACATCGCGGGCTACCGCTCGTACCCGCGGCTGGTCGGCGAGACCGGCGGCAAGGACTTCGTGCTCGCGCACCCGTCCGCCGACGTCGACGTCCTGCGCACCGCGCTCGTCCGCGGCGCCTTCGAGTACCAGGGCCAGAAGTGCTCCGCGGCTTCGCGCGCGTACGTCCCGCGCAGCCTGTGGACGAAGCTGAAGGACGGCCTGGTCGCCGAGACCGAGGCGCTGTCCTACGGCGACGTCACCGACCTGTCGCACTTCGGCGGCGCGGTCATCGACGCCCGGGCGTTCGCCAAGCACACCGCGCTGTTCGACAGCGTGAAGGACGACGCTTCGGTCGAGGTGCTGACCGGCGGCACCGCCGACGACAGCGTCGGCTACTTCGTGCAGCCGACGATCCTCGTCTCGGACAACCCGAAGCACGAGATCTTCTCGACCGAGTACTTCGGCCCGATCCTGTCGGTGCACGTCTACGAGGACGGCGACTTCGACGCCGTGCTCAAGCTCGTCGACGAGACGGCCGCGTACGCGCTGACCGGCGCGATCATCGCCAACGACCGCACGGCCGTGGCGAAGGCGGCCGAGGCGCTGCGGTTCGCCGCGGGCAACTTCTACGTCAACGACAAGCCGACCGGCGCCGTCGTCGGCCAGCAGCCGTTCGGCGGCGCGCGGGCCTCGGGCACCAACGACAAGGCGGGTTCGATCTTCAACCTGCAGCGCTGGACGAGCCCGCGCTCGATCAAGGAGACGTTCGTGCCGCCGACCTCCGTGCGCTACCCGCACCAGGGCTGAGAGGGAGACCGTCATGCTGCGTGCCCCGTTGCTCGCCGCCGCCCGCTCGAAGGGCATCCGGCGGCTCGTCGAGGCGGTGCCTGCCACGCGATCCGTGGTGCGCCGGTTCGTCGCCGGGTCCGAGACCGCCCACGCCGTCCGCGTCGCCGGGGAACTGGCGGCGGACGGCCGGCGGATCACCCTCGACCACCTGGGCGAGGACACCACCGACGCCGCGCAGGCCGCGTCGACCGTCGCGGCCTACGAAGCCGTGCTGTCGGCGCTGGCCTCGGAAGGGCTGGCGGACGGTGCCGACGTTTCGGTGAAGCTGTCGGCGGTGGGCCAGTTCCTGCCGTCGAACGGCGAGGACGTCGCGTGCGAGAACGCGCGGAAGATCTGCGCGGCGGCCGAGGCGGTCGGCGCCACCGTGACGCTGGACATGGAGGACCACACCACCACGGACTCGACGCTCGGCATCCTGCGCGAGCTGCGCGGCGAGTACCCGTGGGTCGGCGCGGTGCTGCAGGCCTACCTGCGGCGCACCGAGCAGGACTGCCGGGAGCTGTCCGGGCCGGGGTCGCGCGTACGGCTGTGCAAGGGCGCGTACGCCGAGCCGGAGTCGGTCGCGTTCCAGGAGAAGTCCGAAGTGGACAAGTCCTACGTCCGCTGCCTGCGCGTGCTGATGGCGGGCGAAGGTTACCCGATGGTCGCTTCGCACGACCCGCGGATGATCGAGATCGCCGCCGCGCTGGCCGAGGAGAACCTCCGCCGCGACGACGACCACGAGTTCCAGATGCTCTACGGCATCCGGCCGGAGGAGCAGACGCGGATCGCGGCCTCGGGCGCGCGCATGCGGGTCTACGTGCCCTACGGCGACGAGTGGTACGGCTACTTCATGCGGCGGCTGGCCGAGCGCCCGGCGAACCTGGCGTTCTTCCTGCGCGGGCTCGCGACCAGGTCCTGAGGTACGACGAAGGCCGCTCCGGGATCCGGAGCGGCCTTCATCGTGTGGTGGTGGTCAGGCCTGTTCGGCCTCGGCTTCGGCGGCCTTGCGCTTGACCTCGTCCATGTCGACCTCGCGAGCCTGCTTGATGAGCTCTTCGAGGGCCGGCTCGGGCAGCGCGCCGGGCTGGGCGTAGATCAGCGTCTTGTCGCGGATGATGGCCAGCGTCGGGATGGAGCGGACGTCGAAGGCGGCGGCGAGCTGCTGCTGCGCTTCGGTGTCGACGCTCGCGAACACGAGGTCGTCGTGCTTCTCGGAGGCCTTTTCGTAGACCGGCGCGAACTGACGACACGGGCCGCACCAGCTCGCCCAGAAGTCGATCAGGACGAACTCGTTGTCGTTTACCGTCTGGTCGAAGTTCTCGGCAGTCAGCTCAACGGTGCTCATGCCCAGGTCAACGAACCGGGCGCGGCGGGAATTCCCGGGGCCGGGGTAGCGTCTCACCCGAGCAAACCGCAAGAGGAGGAACGACATGGCCGACAGCGAAATCCTGGGCCGGATCGACGAGCTGATCGCGGAGGAGCACGAGCTCCGGTCGCGCTCGGTCGGCGTGGGGCTGAGCGGCGGCGACAAGGATCGCCTCACCGCGGTCGAGCAGCAGCTCGACCAGTGCTGGGACCTGCTCCGGCAGCGCCGCGCGAAAACCGAGTTCCACGAGAACCCGGACGACGCCGCGGCCCGCCCGGTCTCCGAGGTCGAGTCGTACCGCCAGTAATTTTTCCGTGTCGCCCGGGGCTCCGCCCCGAGCCGAGGGCTCCGCCACCCGGACCCCCGAAAGAGTTCGGTGTCGCCCGGGGCTCCGCCCCGAGCCGGGGGCTCCGCCACCCGGACCCCCGAAAGAGTTCGGTGTCGCCCGGGGCTCCGCCCCGAGCCGGGGGCTTCGCCACCCGGACCCCCGAAAGAGTTCGGTGTCGCCCGGGGCTCCGCCCCGAGCCGGGGGCTTCGCCACCCGGGCCCCCGAAAGAGTTCGGTGTCGCCCGGGGCTCCGCCCCGAGCCGGGGGCTTCGCCACCCGGGCCCCCGAAAGAGTTCGGTGGCGATGTCGAAACCGGAGAACCGGCTCCGTCCCCGGGGTGAAGGCGACCGGGACCGCCGGTCGCCCACCACCGAGGGAGCACCACGATGGCCAAGTACCTGCTGCTCAAGCACTACCGCGGCGCCCCGGCGGCGGTCAACGACGTGCCGATGGACCGCTGGACGCCCGAAGAGATCACCGCGCACATCCGGTACATGGACGAGTTCGCGGTCAAGCTCCGGGAGACCGGCGAGTTCGTCAGCGAGCAGGGCCTCGCCCCCGAGGGGACGTTCGTCCGCTTCGACGGCGAAGGGCGCCCGCCGGTCACCGACGGCCCGTTCGCCGAGACCAAGGACCTGATCGCCGGCTGGATGATCATCGACGTCGACAGCCACGAGCGCGCGCTCGAGCTGGCCGGCGAGCTGTCCGCGGCGCCGGGCGCGGGCGGGAAGCCGATCCACGAGTGGCTCGAGCTGCGCCCGTGCCTGGCCCCGCTGCCCACGATCACGGAGTGACCGGCCCGGTGGACGAGGTCCTGCTCCGCAGCCTGACCCCGGCCGTCCTGGCGGTCCTCGTCCGCCGCGGGGCTCCCTTCGCGGCGGCCGAGGACGCCGTCCAGGAAGCCCTGATCGAGGCCGTCCGCGGCTGGGCGGACGGCCCGCCGCGCGACCCCAAGGGCTGGCTGGTCACGGTGGCCTGGCGCAAGTTCCTCGACGAGACCCGGTCGGAGACCGCCCGCCGTCGCCGCGAGGACGTCGTCGAAGCCGAGGTGACGCCCGGGGACGTGCCGGCCGAGGACGACACGCTCCAGCTGTACTTCCTGTGCGCGCACCCGTCGCTGTCGCCGTCGTCCGCGGTCGCGCTGACGCTGCGCGCGGTGGGCGGGCTGACGACGCGCCAGATCGCGCAGGCGTACCTGGTGCCCGAGGCGACGATGGGGCAGCGCATCAGCCGCGCCAAGAAGACGGTCTCGGGAGTGCGGTTCGACGAGCCCGGCGACGTCGCGACGGTGCTGCGCGTGCTGTACCTGGTGTTCAACGAGGGCTACTCGGGCGACGTCGACCTGGCGGCGGAGGCGATCCGCCTCACCCGGCGGCTGGCGGCGGCGATCGACCACCCGGAGGTGGCGGGGCTGCTCGCGTTGATGCTGCTGCACCACGCCCGGCGGGCCAGCCGCCTCGGGCCCGACGGTGACCTGGTGCCGCTGGCGGCGCAGGACCGGTCGTTGTGGGACACCGGGCTGATCGCCGAGGGGGTGGCGATCCTGCAGGCCGCGCTGGCGCGGGATCGGCTCGGGGAGTTCCAGGCCCAGGCGGCGATCGCGGCGCTGCACGCCGACGCGCCGACCGCGGGGGAGACCGACTGGGTGCAGATCGTCGAGTGGTACGACGAGCTGGCGAAGCTGACCGGGAGCCCGGTGGTGCGCCTCAACCGCGCGGTGGCGGTGGGGGAGGCGGACGGCCCGCGCGCCGGGCTGGCGGCGCTGGCCGAGCTGGACGAGAACCTGCCGCGGTACACGGCGGTGGCGGCGTACCTCCACGAGCGCGAGGGCGACCTGGCGAAGGCGGCGGAGCTCTACGTGGAGGCGGCCCGGAAAGCGGCGAACGTGGCGGAGGTCGAGCACTTGACCCGCGAGGCGGCGCGGCTCAACGCCGGTCTCCGCGACTCCTGACCATCAGACCGGAATGACCTGCGGCGACGGCGCCCTCCATCGGGTGGGCTGCCTCGCCGGCCGCGGGTTCACCCCGTGCCGTCAGGCCGGGCAGAGGGTTCCGTTCGCCGGGATCTTCCCGTCCACCAGGAAGGCCCGCGCCGCGTCGGTCACGCACGGCGAAGCGCCCACCGCGCCGTGCCCCGCTCCCTGCCAGGTGATCGTCACCGCCGACGGCATCTGATCGGCCGCCCGCGTGCTGCCCACTCCCGGGGTCGACGGGTCGGCCGCCGTCGCCGCGACCAGGATCGGTGGGGCTCCCGGGGCTCCCGGGGCCGGCAACGGCTCCGTGCGCACCGGCCACGGACCGCACCACGCCAGCTGCTGCGCGACCACCGCGCCGAACTGCGGGTACTTCGCGCGCATCCCCGCCACCACCTGGTCGAGCTGGTCCGCCGACAACCGCGTCTGGCTGTCGTTGCAGCGGGTCGCGATCGTCGCGTCGATCCGCGACGGCTGCGCGCGCGAGTCGTGCAGCACCGGCGCCGCGAACGCGGCCAGCGGGCCGGTGTTGCCGCCGCGTGCCGCCACCAGCGCGTCCGCCAGTTCCGGCCAGCGCGCGCGCTGCGAAAGTCCCGAGTAGACCGCGAACATCGCGACGCCCGGGCCGAACGCGACGCCGTCCGGGGTCAGCGGGGGGTTCGCGCGCAGCTGGTCGGTCACCGCGGCCAGCGCCGCCTTCGGGTCGCCCAGCGCGCAGCCGCGGGTCGCGCAGTCCGTGCCGAACGCGTCCAATGTGGACTGGGCGCCGGCGGCGACCGCGTCGAGCACGGCCGCGGTGTCCGCGCCCGGGTCGGGGACGCCGTCGAGGACCACGCGGCCGACCTGGCCGGGGAAGCGGACCGCGTAGTCGGCCAGCACCTTCGAGCCGTCGCCGCGGCCGAGGGCGTTCAGGCGCTCCATGCCCAGCTGCTTGCGCACCTCGTCGAGGTCGCCCGCCGCGCGCCAGCTGTCCAGCGCCGTCTGGGAGTCGTCCAGCTCGATCGCGCACTGCTGGCCCGCCTTGCGGGCCGCGTCGAGCACGTCCTGCAGGCCGCCCTGGGCCGGGTCGGCGTCGATCAGGTCGTGGCGGATGTCCGGCGGCACGCACTGGGCCGCGCCGGACATCCCGGTGCCGCGGCGATCCACCCCGACCAGCGAGAACTTCTCCAGGAACGCCGGCGGCAGCGTCGCGGCCAGCCGCGCCGCGTAGACCGTGCCCGGTTCGCCGTCGATGTCGTTGACGACGACCAGCGGCACCGGCCCGCTGCCCACCTTCAGCGCCAGCAGCCGCACCAGCGACCGGCGGGGCTCGCCCGGGGCGTCCAGCGGGGCGGTGACGCGCGCGCACGTGAAGTGCAGGGTGTCCGGCACCGCGGGGGTGCCGATCCGCTGCCGGGTGTCGTCGTCGCAGTCGGCCCACTTCACCGTCGGCGACTGCGGTTCGGCCAGCGGCGGCAGCGGCACCGACGGCGTCCCCGCCGGCGTGCTGCCGGTGGTCTTCCCGTCGTTCTCGACCAGCGCCGGGCGCACCGACGGCCCGGCGGCGCACCCCGCGGCGGCGGCCAGGGCGAGCAGCGCGACCAGGACACGGGAACGGCGGCGGCGCACGGGCGGGATCCTCACGTCGAGCACGATCAAGGGCAGGGCCAGCCGAGCTTCGCACGGCCGGTGTGGGACGAGGGTTAGCGGGTCCGCACGACCTGGCCGCGGAACACGGCGTCGAGGTCGTACCGGGCCGGCTCCTCGAGCTGGCTGTAGTCGCACGACGCGGCTTCGCGGTCCGGGCGCCAGCGCTTGAACCGCGCGTTGTGCCGGAACCGCGAGGGCATCCCGCCTTCGGTGTTCTCGTAGGCGACTTCGACGACGCGCTCGGGCCGCAGCGGCACCCACTCGTGCTCGGTGGCGCGCCAGCGCGTGATCCCGCCCGGGATGCGCTGCCCCTCGCCCTTCGCGAGCCCGCCCCACGGGTGGTCTTCGCCGTCGGTGACCAACGGCGCCAGCTCCTCGGCCAGTTCACGGCGCCGCGGCATCGGGAACGACCCGACCGTGCCGACGTGGTGCAGCACGCCCTCCTCGTCGTGCAGGCCGAGCAGGAAGGAGCCGACCAGTTCGCCGGGGCCGCCGTCGACGTGCCAGCGCAGCCCGGCCAGCACGCAGTCCGCGGTGCGCACGTGCTTGTACTTGAGCAGCACGCGCTTGCCGGGCGTGTACGGCTCGTCCAGGGGCTTGCCGATGACGCCGTCGAGGCCGGCGCCCTCGAAGAGCTCGAACCAGTGCCGCGCGGTGGCCGGGTCGGTGGTCGCCGGGGTGAGCGGGAACTTCTCGCCCGCCAGCTCCACGAGCCGGTCGCGGCGCACCGACGTCGGCTCGTCGAGCAGGAGGTCGTCGCCGAGGGCGAGGACGTCGAACGCGACGAACTCGGCGGGCTGCTCGGCCGCCAGGAGCGTGATGCGGCTTTCGGCCGGGTGGATCCGCTCGGTGAGGGCGTCGAAGTTGAGCCGCCCGTCCCGCGCGACGACGAGCTCGCCGTCCAGCACCACCCGCGGCGGCAGCACCTCCAGCAGCCGGGCCACCGCTTCGGGGAAGTACCGGTTGAGCGGTTTTTCCGCGCGGGACTGCAGGTACAGCTCGTCGCCGTCGCGGAAGACGAGGCAGCGGAACCCGTCCCACTTCGGCTCGAACAGCAGGCCGCCGGAGTCCGGGATGGCCTTCGCGGGCTTGGCGAGCATCGGCTTCAGCGGCGGCTGCAGCGGTAGGGGCATGCCCGCATTCTGCGGAAAAGCCCGGCTCAGCGCACGCGTTTCGGCGCGGTCGTGTCGAGTTCCAGGCGGACGGCGGTGGGCAGGACGTCGAGGCCGAGCGATTCGCGGGCCCTGGCCAGCACCTGCGTGTCCAACCCGGCCCAGACGCCCTTGAGATCGGTGCCTTCGTGCAGCCACAGGGTGATCCGCAACGCGGGGGCGGTGCGCGAGCCGACCGCGCGGACCCGGGCGCGGCTCACGCCGTCCAGCTGTTCGGCGTCGGCTTGCACGGCCTCGGCGATCGCGGCCGCGGTGACCACCAGCTCGGCGCCGTCGGTGCGGTCGAGGTCCAGGTCCGGCCGCGGTTCCGGGCGCAGCGAGCGCAGCGCCCAGCGCAGCCCGAGCACGAACAGCAGCACGCCGAGCACGATCGCGGCGATCCGCGCGGGGGTCGCGTGGCTCCCGAGCCACTCGACGGCCATCGGGTCCAGCAGCGGCCGCCGGCCCCGGTACTCGCCGAGCACGCCGAACCCCACGACGAGCGCGAGCGCCCCGCCGAGCAGGGCGAGCAGCCCCACGAGGAACGTCAGCACGCGTTCGCCCGCATACGACCGGGAAAGCGCCTTCGCGGCAACGGACTTGGTCATCGGTGGTCCTTCGGCGAATCGACGACGACGGTCACCTTCGGCCGCCGCGCCAGCGGGACCTCGTCGAGCAGGGCGGACACGGTTGCCAGCAGCCGCGGCCGCAGCTCGCCCTCGGTTTCCAGAGTGCTCTTCGCCCGGACGCGGACCCGCCGGGCGCTCGCGGTGACGGACGCGCCGGCGACGTTGTCCTGCGCGCGCACGGTCAGCCCGACCAGCCGGGCCAGCGACCGCGGCGACGTCGAGACGCTCACTTCCTCGGCCGGGTCGGTGAGCCGCACCGCACGGCTGCCGGCGGCCAGCGCGCAGAAGACGAGCACCAGGCCCGCGGCGGCGAGCACCCCGGCGCCGACGCGGACCGCGTAGGCGTCCCAGCCCAGCGCGCCGAGTTCGGCTTGCCAGCGCGGCCACGGCACGAGCAGCGGCGCCGCTTCCGGGCGCCACCAGTGCCAGCCGACTTCGAGCGCCAGCACCGCCCCGGCGGCGGCGAAGGCCAGGCCGAGGAGGGGGGCGAGGATGCGGACGAACGGGCGCACGGCTACCGCACCCGCGGCGCGGGGGCCGGCAGCAGCGCGGACACCGTCACGGCGAGCGTCCGCACGTGGTAGCCGGTGATCAGCTCGACCTCTTCGGTGACCTTCTCCCGCACGTCGCCGACGACCGCCCGGACCGCGCCCGGGTAGCGCAGGGCGAGCTCCAGCGCGAGGTCGACGTCGTTGTCGAGGCCGCCGACCTTGGCCTTCGCGCCCTTCTTGCCGTCGTGCGCGGTGCCCGGCACCTGGTCGGCGGCGTGCTGCGCGACCTTGCGGACCACGGCGTGGCCGATGGTGAGGGTGCCGCGCTCGGCCGGTTCGGCGAGCTCGCGCGGCACGTCGAGGGCGCGGTTCACTTGTCGCGGCCCTTGCCGAACAGTTCGCCGAGGTCGAGTTCGCCGTCGAGGACCCGGCCGGCGACCAGGCCGATGATCCCGACGGCCAGTGTCACCAGGAACGCGGTGAACCCCTGGGTCGCGGCGAGGCCGAGGATCAGCCCGGCCAGGAGCCCGGTCTTCGTTGCGTTCACATGTCCTCCTTGGACGGGCGGTGGGGGGAAGCTTGCCCCGGCGGGGCGGTCACCGCACGCGGGGCGGGCGGCGGCGGAAGCGGGCGAAGAACGCCGCGAGGCCGCGGCGGCGGGGCACGAAGACGACCGGGGCGTCGAAACGGGAGTCCGGCGCCGGCTCGCGGAAGCGGGCCAGGCCCGCCGCGAACTCCGCCGGGTCGCCGCCGACGTCCGGGTGGTGGGTGCGCACGAAGGCCCGGAAGGCCGCGCGGCCCTCCGGGTCGTCCGGTCCGCGCGCGGTCACTCCACCCGCGTGGACTCGGGCTCTTCGTCGCCCGGCAGGTGGATGTCGTTGACGGCGATGTTCACCTCGATCACCTCGAGCCCGGTGATCTGCTCGACCGCGGTGATCACGTTGCGCCGCACCGCGCGGGCGACGTCGGTGATGCGGGCGCCGTACTCGACGACGACGTCGAGGTCGATCGCGGTCTGCTTCTCGCCGACCTCGACCGACACGCCGGTCGTGGTCACCGTGCCGGAGCCGGGGATCCGCTCGCGCAGCGCGCCGATCGCGCGGGACACCCCGCCGCCGCCGAGCGCGTGCACGCCGGCGACCTCGCGGGCGGCCAGCCCGGCCACCTTCTGCACGACCAGCGACGAGATCGTGGTGCGGCCGGCCGCACCCTCCTCGTTGAGCGGCGTGACCGTGCCGGGGCTCTCGGTCCGTTCCGGGTGCATGCGTGCTGGCTCCTCTCGCGGCGGTCTCTCGCCCTTACGATGCCCGGGAGCGCGAATCCCTCACGCAAGGTCCCCCGATCGGGGGAATGTTCAGTCCGGGTGGACGTCCACGACGTGCACGTTCACCGCGATCGCGACGCCCAGCTGCCGGGACAGCTCGGCGGTGATCTCCCGTCGCAGCGCTTCGGCGGCTTCGTCGGCGACGACGCCGAAGCGGACCGACACCAGCACCTGCACGACGGCGTCCTCGACGGCCACGGCGGAGACGCGCACCCCGGCGGGCGCCCGGCCGGCCGCGATGGTCCCCGCCAGGCGGACGACGGTCTGTTCGGTGATCCGCAGGCCACCGTCGTCGCCGGGCACCGCGACGGCCGTCCGCCCGCCGCGCGCGACCGCCCGCAGCACGCGCTCGACCAGGCCGGGCGGGGTCGGCACGCGGCGCCGGGCGGCGGCGCGCACGGCGTCCCAGCGCGGGTCGCGCTCGGGGTCGGTCTGCTCGGCCATCACCGCTCCCTCAACTCGGCGAGCAGCGCCACCCTGGCCCGGTGCAGCCGGGAACGCAAGGCGCCGACGTTCACGTCGAGCACTTCGGCGACCTCTTCGTAGCTCAGGCCTTCCAGCTCGCGCAGCACGAGCGGCACCCGCTGGGACACCTCGAGCCTGCCGATCGCCCGCAGCACCGCGTCGACCTCCTCGGCGCGCACGACGCGGCCTTCGGGGCCGGGGACCGCGAGCAGTTCCAGGTCCACAGTGGACTGTCCGGCCGGTTCGTCGAGCGAGATCGTGGGCTTGCGGCGGCGCAGCAGGGCGAGCGCGCTGTTGGTGACGACGCGGTAGAGCCAGGTCGACACCGCGGACTCGTGCCGGAACGTGCCGAGCGCGCGCCACGCGGCGAGCCACGACTCCTGCACGACGTCCTCGGCCTCGGCGGCGCTGCCGGTGATCCGCAGCGCGACCCGGTACATCCGGGGCGTGTGCTCGCGCACGAGCGCGCCGAACGCGGCTTCGTCCCCGGCCGCGGCCCGGGTGGCCAGGTCGGCGTCGGCGCTCACCCGGCGGCCCGGCGGTAACGCAGGAACGTGAAGCCGTCCTCGACCAGGATCGACGCCAGCGCGAGCCGGCGGGGAACGCTGCCGGGACCGGTGGCGATCCGGTCCGCCGTCCCGGCCACGAGCAGCGGCGCAACCGTCAGGCACAGCTGGTCGATCCGGTCGGCCGCGATGAGCTGCGCGAACAGCCGCGGGCCGCCTTCGCATGCGATCCGGCGCAGGCCCCGCTCGGCCAGCAGGTCGAGGGCGCGCGGCAGGTCCACGCCGGCGGTGCCCGCCCGCAGCACCGACGCCCCGGCGGCTTCGAGCGCCGCGGTGTCCGCGGTTTCCGTGGTGACCACGATCGGGGGAACGACGGTCTCGGTGAACAGCCGGGAAGCGGGGTCGAGGTCCGCGGTCCGGGTCACCACGGCGATCGGCGGGACGCCGTCGAACCCGAGGCGCCGACGGCGCTCCAGGCGCTTCGGTCCCGCGACGACGCCGCGGTAGTCCTCCGCGCGGGCGGTGCCGGCGCCGACCAGGATCACGTCGGCGAGGTCGCGCCCGAGCAGAAAGATTCGCCGGTCGGCGGCGTGGGACAGCCCGGCCGACGTCGTGTCGACCTCGACGGCGCCGTCGGCGGACGCGACGAAGCTGACCTGCACCCACGGCCGGTCGAGGTTCGCCGGGTAGGCGTAGATCTCTTCGAGGTCTTCCCCGGTCAGCTCGCCCGCCGAGAGGGGCCACACGCTACGCACGGGACAATCCCAGCACGGGCGTGAAGCACGTCTCTACCGGGGCGGCTGGGCGCCCGGACGGGTGAGTGCGGCGGATAGGCTCCGTGACCATGCCCGCGCACCTCACCGGCCGCCGTCCCGAGCTGTCCGCCGACGAGCTGATCGGCGCGCTGGTGCCGCCGCCGCGCTTCGACGCCGTCCGGTTCGAGACCTACCTCCCGAACCCCGGCGAGCCGAGCCAGGCCGCCGCGGTCGAGTCGTGCTCGGCGTTCGCCGCGAAAGTGGGGGCGCGCAAGGAGAAGAAGCGCTTCAAGCTCTTCGGCGGGCCGGCCGAACCGGCCGGGCCGATGGGGCTCTACCTCGACGGCGGGTTCGGCGTCGGCAAGACCCACCTGCTGGCCTCGGCGTGGCACGCGGTGCCCTCGCCCAAGGCGTACGGCACGTTCGTGGAGCTGACCCACCTGGTCGGCGCGCTGGGCTTCCCCGAAGCCGTGCGGCGGCTGTCGGCGCACCGGCTCCTGGCCATCGACGAGTTCGAGCTCGACGACCCCGGCGACACGACCCTGGTCACGCGGCTGCTGCAGGAGCTGATGGACGCCGGCGTGTTCGTCGCGGCGACGTCGAACACGCTGCCGGAGAAGCTCGGCGAGGGCCGGTTCGCCGCCGAAGACTTCCTGCGCGAGATCCAGACGCTCTCGGCCCGGTTCGGCGTGGTCCGCGTCGACGGCCCGGACTACCGCCACCGCGGCCTGCCGGACGCGCCGCCCCCGGTTTCGGCCGAGGCGCTGGAGGAGTCGGCCGCCGCGCAAGAAGGGTCCACTGTGGACGATTTCGACGCGCTGTGCGAGCACCTGGGGTCGCTGCACCCGTCGCGGTACGGGCGGCTGCTGGACGGCGTCACCCGCGTGCACCTGCGCGGCGTCCACCCGGCCCCGGACCAGAACGTGGCGCTGCGGCTGGTGGCCTTCGCCGACCGGCTCTACGACCGCGCGATCCCGGTGGTGGTCTCGGGCGAGCCGCTGCCGTCGCTGTTCACCGAGGAAATGGTGAACGGCGGCTACCGCAAGAAGTACCTGCGCGCGGTCAGCCGCCTGACGGCACTGGCACGCGACGCGGCGCAGGCCAGCTGAACAGCACGACGGAGACGGCGAAGAGCGTCCCGCCCACGACGTCGGTCAGGTAGTGGTACCCCATCCCGACGAGCCCGGCGGTGGCCGCGAGGAGCGCGAGCGCGGAAAGCACGACCACGACGGCCTTGCGCGTGACGAGGACGAGCACGGTCAGGACGGCCACGAGGCTCACGGTGTGCCCGCTCGGGTAGACGAGGGTGTCGTTCTTCCAGCGGTCGTAGAGGGGTTTCAGCAGCCAGCCCGTGAGCAGGATGGCCAGGACGGGGATCGCGAGCGCCAGCGCGGCTTCCCGGCGTTGTCCGGCGCGGAGGCAGAGGACGACGGCGAGCACGCCGAGCGCGAGGACGACGTAGGGCTCGGTCGGGAGCACGAGGGCCCCGACGACGCCGGGACCGAGGTGCGCGACGGCTGCGGCGGCGGCCCGGTCGACGGTGCCGGGGGCGGTCCCGCCGGCGAAGGGCAGGCCCAGCAGCAGTGCGAGCAGACCGCAGACCGCGGCCGCCACCCGGATCGTCCTCACCCGCGCGAGGGTAGTCGCGGCCCCGCGGGGTGGGCCGGCGAGCGTGGCGGGTGGGATCGATCGGCCTCACCCGCGCGAGGGTGGTCCGGCCCCCTCGGTGCGGCCCGCCGCGTCCGTGCGTCACGATGCCGGGATGCGGGTGACCGTCGCCGGGGCCGGGATCATCGGGCTGAGCTGTGCCCACCGGCTGGCCGAAGCCGGCCACGACGTCGTCCTCGCCGCCGCCGCTCCGCCGGGGGAGACGACCTCCGCCGTCGCCGGCGGGGTGCTCTACCCGCCCGTGCGCCGTCCCGATCCGCGGATCGTGCGCTGGACCGCCGCGACTCTCGCCGTGCTGCGCGGACAGGACGCGCCCGGCGTGCGGTTCCGCCGCGGCCGCGTCCTGCTGGCGCCGGGCGCCCCGGACCCGTGGTGGCTGACCGCGATGACCGACCCCGTCCGCGACGGCGACCGGCTGGACTTCACCACCGCGCTCGTCGACACCCCGGTCTACCTGGACTGGCTCCTGAACCGGGTGAACGCGCTGGGCGTAGCCATCGAGTACCGGCCGCTGACCTCGCTCGACGGCCTCGGCCCGGTCGTCAACGCGGCCGGGCTCGGCGCGGGCCGGCTGGCCGGGGACGACTCGATGGTCCCCGTCGGCGGCCAGGTCGTGCACCTGGCCGACCCGGGCCTGCCGGGGTTCGCGGTCGACGAGTCCGGCCCGGGCGCGACCTACGTCATCCCGCACGGCACCCACGTCGTCTGCGGCGGCACCGAAGAACCGGGCCGCGGCGACACCGAACCCAACCCGGGCGTGACGGCCGACATCGTGCGCCGCGCCCGCGAGCTGGAACCGCGGCTCGCCGGCGCGCGGGTGCTGCGGTCGCTGGTCGGGCTGCGCCCGTTCCGGCGCGAGGTGCGGCTGGAGCGGACCGGCGACGTCGTGCACTGCTACGGCCACGGCGGCGCGGGCATCACCCTCGCCTGGGGCTGCGCGGCCGACGTCGCCGGACTCGTCTCAGGCTCCTGAGAACTCCGCGTGGTCGGCTTCGGTCCGGTCGGCATAACGGACCGCGTACGCGCCCAGCGCCTCGTCGAGCTCGGAATCGTCGGCGAAGTAGCCCGCCAGGAGCTTCGGGTGCAGCGACCGCGTGTGCGCGCGGGCCAGCAGCGCCCCGGCCAGGCGGCCGTAGTCGTCGAGGTGGTCCTTTTCCAGCTCCGCCGGGTCGATGTCGCCCTTGAGGTTGCGGAACTGCCGGACGATGAACGGCTCGCCGTCGATGGTCGTCCAGCCGAGCAGGATGTCGGTTTCGGCCTGGACGAGCCGGGCGCCGTCGACGATCCGCTGTCCTTCGTGCTCCGCCGCGGGCAGGCCGAGGTACGGCGCCAGGGCCGGCCGTTGCGCCTGCTTCACCTGCAGCACCAGGTCTTCCTCGTCGTTGCCGTGCAGCAGGGCGACGTAGCTGCGCAGCCCGACGCTGCCCGTGCCGACCACCCGGAAGGCGACGTCGGCGAGCCGGTAGCGCGTGATCAGCGTCCGCCGCGACTCGCGCAGGGTGTCCACATAGGACACCAGGCCGGCGGCGACGGCTTCGGCGGTCCGCTCGTCGACGTGCGTCAGCACCGGCGGGTCCTCGACGAACCGGTGCCGGGACAGGCCGGTCCGGTGGTCGTCGACGCGCTCGGTCCACTTCGCCGCGACCTTCGCGCTGGTGTTCTTGCGGGCCTTCTCGGCGGCGTCGGCGAAGTCGTCGATCAGCTCGTCCGCGCGGGCCTTCGACAGCACCGAGGAGTCCGGCAGGGCGTTCCACGACCGCAGGAACGGCAGGTCGGCCAGCGCGCGGATGGTGCGGCGGTACGACTTCACGGCGTCTTCGGCGGCTTCGCGGCAGCCGGACTCACCGATGCCGCCCTCGCGGCCGGCGAGCACCAGGCTCGCCGCGAGCCGCTTGAGGTCCCACTCCCACGGGCCCGGCACGGTCTCGTCGAAGTCGTTGATGTCCATCACGATCTTGCCCTCGGGCGTGCCGTAGAGCCCGAAGTTCGCCGCGTGCGCGTCGCCGCAGAGCTGCGCGGTGAGCCCGGCCGACGGCGTGCCGGCGAGGTCGGCGCCCATCAGCCCGGCGGCGCCGCGGAAGAACGTGAACGGCGACGCGCGCATGCGTTCCCGCCGCAGTTCGGCCAGCTCCGGCAGCCGCCCGGCGTTGCTCGCCTCGAAGTACTGCTCCGGCGTCGGCCGGTCCGCGCCCGCGGCCTCGTGGTCGTGCGCCGCGGCCGGCGTCTTCTCCCGGAGCCGTTTTCCCTGCTCGTACAGCTCGGCGGGCGTGTCTCCGCCGGTGCCGGCGAGCGGCCGCTCCACCCATTCCCCTGATCCCATACCGGGCACAACGTCCGAAGGGGACGTTGTGCTCCCGGATGCCGCCGGGGCGGGAGGCACAGCCGGCGGCATCCGGGTGGTTCAGGGGCGGATGACCTCGGCGATCGCGTCGATGCCCCGGTCCAGTTCCGCACGCGTGATCACCAGCGGCGGTGCGACGCGCAGCGTGCGCTCGTGCGTCTCCTTGCACAGCACGCCCCGCGCCGACAGCGCCTGCGAAGCCGCCCGGCCGGACGGGCCGCCGGGGGCGATGTCGATGCCCGCCCACAGGCCGCGGCCGCGGACCTCGGACAGCCCGTGCCCGATCAGCTCGGTCAGCCTTGCGTGCAGGTGGGCGCCCAGTTCGGTGGAGCGCTGCTGGAACTCGCCCGTGCTCAGCAGGCGGATCACCGCGCGGCCGACCGCGCAGGCCAGCGGGTTGCCGCCGAACGTCGAGCCGTGCTCGCCCGGCTGCAGCACGCCCAGCACGTCGCGGCGGCCGACCACCGCCGACACCGGCAGGATGCCGCCGCCGAGGGCCTTGCCGAGGGTGTAGACGTCGGCGCGGACGCCTTCGTGGTCCAGCGCCAGCACGGTCCCGGTGCGGGCCAGGCCGGACTGGATCTCGTCGGCGATCAGCAGCACGCCGTGCTCGTCGCAGGCGGAGCGGACCTCGGCGAAGTAGCCCTCCGGGGGCACCACGACGCCGGCCTCGCCCTGCACCGGCTCCAGGAGCACGGCGGCGGTGCGCGGGGTGATGGCGTCGCGCAGCGCGGCGGCGTCGCCGTACTTCACGGTGACGAAGCCGGGCGTGAACGGGCCGAAGTCGGCGCGCGCGGTCTCGTCGGTCGAGAACGACACGATCGTGGTGGTCCGGCCGTGGAAGTTCGAGCCGGCGACGATGATCTCGGCGGTACCGTCGGGTACGCCCTTGATCCGGTGGGCCCACTTCCGGGCGATCTTCACCGCGGACTCGACGGCCTCGGCGCCGGAGTTCATCGGCAGCACCAGCTCGGTGCCCGTGAGCTCGGCCAGCTCCCGGCAGAAGAGGCCCAGCTGGTCGTGGTGGAACGCGCGTGAGGTCAGCGTGACGCGGCCGAGCTGCTCGACGGCGGCGGCGACCAGGTCCGGGTGGCGGTGGCCGAAGTTCATGGCCGAGTACCCGGAGAGGAAGTCGAGGTAGGAATGGCCTTCGACGTCGGTCACCGAGGCACCGGAGGCTTCGGCGATCACGACGGGCAGCGGGTGGTAGTTGTGCGTGCTCCACCGCTCGTCGAGCTCGATGAAGCTCGCGGCGGAGGGGGCGGCGGTCTCCCGGCCGGCGAACGTCGTCATACGTTCAGGTTAAAGGCAGGACACGCAGAATTCAGCCGGGAATCGTTGCTTTCACCCGTTGTTCGTTGCGCACTTCCGGGCGTCGACCCCCGAAACGCTGCGGGAAGCGGGCCGGGACCCTTCACCAGGAAAGCCGCGGCCTGAGCAGGTACTTTCGCGGGATGGCGAAGAACGACGCAGGTAGCCGGGTCCGGGACGCGCTGCGCGTGGGCGCGGAGCTGCCGGACCCCGGGTCGGCCCCGGTCGGTCCCGGCAAGAAGCCCAAGGCACTGGCCAAGCTCGACAGCGCCGGCGAACGGCTGTCGTCGCTGCAGGAGGCCCTCTACGCCGAGGGGGTCGGCGGCGGCACCCGCAGCGTCCTGCTCGTGCTGCAGGGCATGGACACCTCCGGCAAAGGCGGCACGGTGTCGCACGTGCTCGGCCTGGTCAACCCGATGGGCGTCCGCTACGCCGGGTTCAAGGCCCCGACGCCCGCCGAGCGGCGCCACCACTACCTGTGGCGCATCCGCAAGCAGCTGCCGGTGGCGGGCCAGATCGGCGTGTTCGACCGCTCGCACTACGAGGACATCCTGGTCCCGCGCGTGACCGGGCTGCTGACCTCGGCCGAGCGCCGCCGCCGCTACGCCGAGATCAACGAGTTCGAGAAGGAGCTGGCGGACGCGGGCACCACCGTCGTCAAGGTGTTCCTGCACATTTCGCCGCAGGAGCAGCTCAAGCGGCTGAAGGCCCGGCTGGAGACGCCCGAGAAGCACTGGAAGTACAACCCGGGCGACCTCGAAGCCCGCTCGCACTGGCCGGCCTACCAGCAGGCCTACGCCGACATCTTCAAGAAGACGTCGACCGGCCACGCGCCCTGGTACGTCGTGCCCGCCGACCACAAGTGGTACCGGAACTGGGCGGTCGCCGAGCTGCTCATCGAGACCCTCGGCGAGCTGAAGCCGGTGTACCCGGAGCCGGGCTTCGACGTCGCGGAAGAGCTGGCCAAGCTGAAGGGCGTTGGCGTACCGGAGTGATCGTCTGAAAGAGTGCGGACGTGACCGATGTCGACGACCTCCCGTTCCTCCGCAAACAGGCCCGTACCCAGCGCTTCACCCTCGGCGCGCCGAAGGAGTTCCGGGTCGCCCCGGACGGCTCCCGCGTGCTGTTCCTGCGCGCGGAGTCGGGCACCGACCCCCGGCACAGCCTCTGGTCGGCCGACCTGGCCACCGGCGCCGAGACCAAGCTGGTCGACGCCGCCGAGCTGCTGCCCGGCGAAGAGGAGTTGCCCGCTGAGGAGCGCGCGCGTCGGGAGCGGGCCCGCGAGACCGGCGGCGGCGTCGTGCACTACGGCGTCGACGCGGGCTTCACGGTCGCGGTGTTCTCGCTCTCGGGCAAGCTCTACACGCTGGACCTCGCGTCCGGCGAGGTGACGCTGCGGGTCGACGGTTCGGTCATCGACCCGCGGCCCAGCCCGGCCGGCACGCACGTCGCCTACGTCCAGGACCGGCGGCTGCACGTGCTGGAGCTGGCCACCGGCGACGACCGCGTGCTCGTCGAGGAGGACGGCGAGGACATCACCTGGGGCCTCGCGGAGTTCATCGCGGCCGAGGAGATGGACCGCACCCGCGGCTACTGGTGGGCCCCGGACGGCCGCAGTGTCCTGGCCGAGCGTTCGGACCGCGGCCCGGTGCCGCGCTGGACCATCGCCGACCCGGCCAACCCGCAGAACCCCGCCACCGTCGTCGCCTACCCGGCGGCGGGCACCACGAACGCGCTCGTTTCGCTGGCGGTGCTCGGCCTGGACGGCTCCCGTGTCGACGTCGAGCCGGGGGAGTGGGAGTACCTGGCCTCGGTGCACTGGTCGGCCGGCGGCGCGCCGCTGCTGGCCGTCCAGCCGCGCGACCAGAAGCGGATGGACGTGCTCGCCCTCGACGTCGCCGACGGCTCGACGTCGGTCGTGCACACCGCGACCGACCAGCACTGGATCGACATCGTCGGCGGCGTCCCGGCGTGGACGCCCGACGGGCGCCTGGTCACCGAGGGCATGGTCGACGGCGACCACCGGCTGTTCGTCGGCGGCGAGGCCGTCACCCCGGCCGGGCTGCAGCTGCGGGCGGTGCTCGACGTCGGCGAGGAGATTCTCTTCAGCGCCTCCGAGGACGACCCGACGCAGATCCACGTCTTCCGGACGGAAGGTTCGTCGGTGCGTCGCCTGTCCACTGTGGACGGCGTGCACCACGGGGCCGGGAACGCCGCGGTCACCGTGCTTTCGTCGTGGAGCCTGGAGTACAGCGGGCCGCGCGTTTCGGTGCTGCGCGACGGCTCGCCGGTGGCGTCGATCTCTGTGTCCACTGTGGACCCGGAGATCGTGCCGAACCTGACCTGGCTGACGCTGGGCGAGCGCGGCCTGCGTGCGGCGCTGCTGCTGCCGCGCGGCTACGAGCCGAGCGAAGGCAAGTTGCCGGTGCTGCTCGACCCGTACGGCGGCCCGCACGCCCAGCGCGTCCTGCAGAGCCGCAACGCGTTCCTGACCTCGCAGTGGCTGGCCGACCAGGGCTTCGCGGTGCTCGTCGCGGACGGCCGCGGCACGCCCGGGCGCGGCGCGGTGTGGGAGCGCGAGATCCACGGGCGCCTCGCCGACGTCACCCTGGCCGACCAGGTGGACGCCGTGCAGGCGGCGGCCGCGCGGTTCCCGGAGCTGGACCTCGAGCGCGTGGCCATCCGCGGCTGGTCCTACGGCGGGTACCTGTCGGCGCTGGCGGTGCTGCGGCGCCCGGACGTGTTCCACGCGGCGGTCGCGGGCGCGCCGGTCACCGACTGGTCGCTGTACGACACGCACTACACCGAGCGGTACCTCGGGACACCGCAGGACGATCCGGAGAGCTACGCACACAACTCGCTGATCGAGAGCGCCGCCGAGCTGAGCCGCGCGCTGCTCATCGTGCACGGGCTGGCCGACGACAACGTGTTCGTCGCCCACGCGCTGCGGCTGTCGTCGGCGTTGCTGGCGAAGGGGCGCCCGCACGTCTTCCTGCCGCTGGCGGGCGCGACCCACATGACGCCGCAGGCCGAAGAGGTCGCGGAGAACCTGATGCGCACGCAGGTGGACTGGCTGCTGCGCGAGCTTTCCGCCGTCGCCGTCGACAAGGAGAACGCATGAGCCGCTGGGGCCTCACGATTCCGCTGACCGGGGTGCCGCTCGCCGCGCACCGCGAGCTGGTCGAGCAGCTGCCGGACCTGGGTTACACCGACGCGTGGACGGCGGAGACGGCGGGCACGGACGCCTTCACGCCGCTCGTGCTGGCCTCGCAGTGGGCGCCCCAGCTGCGCCTGGGCACGGCGATCGTGCCGGTGTACACCCGCGGCCCCGGCCTGCTGGCGATGCAGGCGGCGACGGTCGCGGAGCTGGCGCCCGGCCGGTTCGTCCTCGGCATCGGCGCGTCGTCCCCGGTGATCGTCTCGAACTGGAACGCCGCCCCGTTCGAGGAGCCGTTCGCGCGCTCGCGGGACACGTTGCGCTTCCTGCGTTCGGCGCTGGCGGGGGAGAAGGTGAGCGAAAAGTACGACACGTTCGCCGTCTCGAAGTTCCGGCTGGAGCGCCCGGCCGACCCGCCACCGTCGATCATGCTGGCGGCCCTGCGCCCCGGCATGCTCCGCCTGGCCGCGCGCGAGGCGGATGGCGCGATCACCAACTGGCTGGCGGCGTCGGACGTGCCTCGCGTGCGCTCGGTCATCGGGCCGGACGCGGAGCTGGCGGCCCGCATCTTCGTCTGCCCGACGGAGGACGCGGAAGCCGCGCGCGGCCTGGGCCGCATGCTGATCTCGAGCTACCTGACGGTCCCGGTCTACGCGGCCTTCCACGACTGGCTCGGCCGCGGCGAGGCACTGGCCCCGATGCACGAAGCGTGGGCGGCCGGCGACCGGCAGAAGGCGAACCGGGTGATCCCGGATTCGGTGGTGGACGAGCTGGTGATCCACGGGAGCGTGGAGTCGTGCCGGGAGCAGGTCAAGTCCTATGTGGACAACGGGCTGACGACCCCGATCATCGCGCTCCTGCCGACCGGCGGTGACCCGTTCGAGCAGGTGCGGGGCCTGGCGCCGCGCTGACCAGTCGTGAGTGGGAAACAGGGTTGGAACCCGGTTTCCCACTCACGACCACACCGCGGTGGCCAGCAGCAGCCCGGCGGCTCCGGCGGCCAGGCCCGCGACCACCGTCACCGCCACGTTGAGCACCGCGTACAGCCGGGTCTTCTCCAGGAACAGCCGGACCGTCTCGTAGCCGAACGTCGAGAATGTCGTCAGGCCGCCGCAGAAGCCGACCGCGACCAGGGCGCGGATCGACGACGGCTCCGCGCCGTGCAGGAGCCAGCCGCTGAGGAAGCCCAGGATGAACGAGCCGGCGATGTTCACCGTCAGGGTGCCGAACGGGAAGGGCGAGTCCCGCCACGCCTGCACCCGGCGGTCGGTCAGGTAGCGCAGGATCGAGCCGGCCGCGCCGCCGAGGGCCACCAGGAGCAGCGTCACTCCGTCCGCCCCGCGTGGCGGACCACCTCGACCCGGTCGAGGGTCACCAGTCCCTCGCCGACGAGCTCGTCCAGCTGCGGCAGGAACGCGCGGAGCTTCTCCTCGGCGTCGATGATCACGATGACCACCGGCAGGTCCTCCGACAGCGACAGGATCCGCGTCGTGTGGATCAGCGACGAAGCGCCGTAGCCCTCGACGCCGCGAAGCACCGAAGCGCCCGCGAGACCGGCGGCGCGGGCTCGGCGGACGATCTCGTGGTATAGCGGCTTGTGGTGCCAGTGGTCGGCTTCGCCGAGGTAGATCGTGAGGCGGGTGGCCGGTCCTTCCATCAGCGTCCCTTCCGGATCGCGCGGGTCGCCGTCAGTCCGGCGGCCACCGCCGCCAGGCACAGCACCAGCGACGCCGCCGCGTACAGCAGCGAAGCCAGTATCCGCCCGGTCGTGGCCGCGTCGAGGGTGTCGGTCACGAACGTGGAGAACGTCGTGAAGCCACCCAGGATGCCGACGCCGAGGAACGGGCGGAGCAGGTGGTGGGGGCGCGCGGTGGTCGTGAGGAAGGCCATCAGGACGCCGATGAGCAGGCAGCCGAGCGCGTTGGTGAGCAGCGTCGCGACGGCGAACTCGCCGCGGGCGTGCGGGATGGCGACGGACAGCCCGTAGCGGGCGATGCTGCCCAGCGCGCCGCCGGCGCCGATGGCGAGCAGGACGTCCCACCGGGTCGCGGGCACGGTGATCACCTCCGCGGCCGAACCTACTCCCGATGGCCGACGCGTCCCCGCCACCCGGTCGAGCATGCTGGACGGGGCCGGGTGACAGGCAGCCGTCGGTCGCCGTACTGTTGCTCAGCGTAGGCAAGGCAACCCTAAGGAAGGGCGGGTACATGCGAGCAGACGTGCTGGCCGGTGGCCACGACGGCGCGGACCGGCTCGCCGAGCTGATCCCGGCAGCACTACGCGGCATGGCAGCGGGCGCAGCGGAACGCGGCGGCCCCATCCCGGCCGGCGGCCCGGCAGCGGTGGCCGCAGCCCTGATGGCCGAGCACGGCGAGCCCGGAACCCCCGCGGCGGCCGCCCCCGGTGGCGCGGAACCGCTCGACGACCCGGCAGCGGCCCGCGGATCGGCGGTCGGGGATGGCTCGGCGGGGTTGCTCGGCGACCCCGCAGCGGCTCGGGGACCGGCGGTCGGGGATGGCTCGGCGGGGTTGCTGGGAGGCCCCGCAGCGGCCCGGGGATCGGCGGCCGGCCCTGGCTCAGCGGAGCTGGGCGGCCCAGCGGCGGCTCGCGACCAGGCCGCAGCCACCGCCCTCGAACTCGCCGGCGCACCGCGAACCACCCTCGAGCCCGCCCCCGCCACCGGCACCCTCCCTCGCCGCGGCGTCGGAGCCGAAGCCGCCCTCGAAGAGCTCAGCCGGCTCCTCGCCGCCGGGTCCGCGGACCCCGCCGATCCCGCCTGTGCCGCTCACCTCCACTGCCCGCCGCTCGCCGTCTCCGTTGCCGCCGATGTCGTCGCCAGTGCGCTCAACCCCTCCATGGACTCCTGGGACCAGGCTCCCGTCGCCAGCGAACTCGAGCGCGAATTCACCGCCGGGATCGCCCGATTGTGTTACCCCGACCAGGAAAACCCCGACGCCGTCGTCACCACCGGCGGCACCGAATCCAACCTCCTCGGCCTGCTCCTCGCCCGCGAAACCGGCATCGTCCAAGCCATCTGCGGCGCCAACGCCCACCACAGCGTCGCCCGCGCCGCCTGGCTGCTCGGCCTGCCCGCCCCGATCGTCGTGCCCTGCGAAGGCGACCGCATGCTGCCCGCCGCCCTCGCCGAGGTCGTCACGCCGCACACCGTCGTCGTCGCCACCGCCGGGACCACCAACACCGGCACCCTCGACCCGCTCCCCGAAATCGCCGAAATCTGCCGCCGTGCGGGAGCGCGCCTGCACGTCGATGCCGCCTACGGGGGCACCGCTCTGTGCAGTGAAGCCCTCAAGGCCAAGCTCGCCGGGCTCGAACTCGCCGACTCCGTGGCCCTCGACCTGCACAAGTTCGGCTGGCAGCCGGTCGCCGCCGGGTTGTTCGCCGCCCGGGAAGCCGCCGATCTCGCCGCGCTGACCGTGCGGGCCGAGTACCTCAACGCCGACGACGACACCGAAGCCGGGCTGCCGGACCTGCTCGGCCGGTCGATCCGGACGTCGCGGCGGCCGGATGCCTTCCGGATGGCGGTCACCGTGCGCGCGCTCGGGACCGACGGGCTCGGCGCGCTCGTCGAGCGCTGCTGCGCCACCGCCGCCGAGGTCGCGGCGAACGTCGAACGGCACCCCGGGCTGCGGCTCTGGGGCCGGCCGGAACTGTCCACCGTGGTTCTGCGGCCGGTCGTCGCGGACACCGACGGCGGGGACGAACTCGTCGCGCGCGTCCGCCGGGCACTCCTCGAGGCCGGCACCGCCGTCATCGGCCGCGCCACGCTGCCGACCGGGCCCGGTGGCGCCGGCCGGTTGTGGCTCAAGCTCACGCTGCTGCACCCGCACGCCACCGCCGCCGACTACCGGCCGCTGCTCGACCGGATCGCCGCGACCGCGGGTGCCGAACTCGTCGCCGGCCGGGAAAGCCCGGTCGCTTCGTGAGGCGCCACCACCTCGCGGGCGTCGGGATCGGACCGTTCAACCTCTCGCTCGCGGCGCTGGCCGACGGCGTCGACGGCCTGGACGCGGTGTTCTTCGACGCCCGCCCGGAGTTCCGCTGGCACCCCGGCCTGCTGGTCGAGGGCGCGACGCTGCAGGTGCCGTTCCTCGCCGACCTGGTCACGCTGGTCGACCCGACCAGCCCGTTCTCCTTCCTCAACTACCTGCGCGACCGCGGCCGGCTGCTCCCGTTCTACTTCGCCGAGCGCTTCCACCCGCCGCGCGCCGAATACGACGACTACGGCCGGTGGGCCGCGGCCCGGCTGCCGTCGTGCCGGTTCGGGCACGAGGTCACCGGCATCCGCTGGGACGGCGACGCCTTCGAACTCACCGTCGCCGGGGCCGAACCGGTGCTCGCGGACCACGTCGTGCTCGGCGTCGGCTCGGTTCCCTCGGTGCCGGAGCCGCTGCGCGGCCTCGTCGCCGATCCGGACGTCCTCGCGCTGCACTCCGCGGATTACCTGCCGCACCGGGAAAAGCTGCTCGCCGCCGACAGCGTCACGGTCGTCGGGTCCGGGCAGTCGGGGGCCGAGGTGTTCCTCGACCTGCTGCGCTCGAAATCCACTGTGGACGGACTGCGCTGGCTCGCGCGGACCCCCGCGTTCGCGCCGATGGAGTACTCGAAGCTCGGCCTCGAACAGTTCACGCCGGACTACACCGCGTACTTCCACGGCCTCACCGAATCCGTCCGCGACCGGCTGCTGCCGGCGCAGTGGCAGCTGTACAAGGGGATCGACGCCGAGACGATCGCCGCGATCCACGACGAGCTCTACCGCCGCAGCATCGCCGGCCCGCCGGGAGCGGTGCTGACCCCCGGCGTGGAAGTCGTCTCCTCGTCCACAGTGGAGGGACGGATCGAACTCCGCGTCACGCACGCGCAGCAGGGCCGCGTGGGCACCCTGCGCACCCGCGCCGTCGTCGCGGCCACCGGGTACGCGGAGGCCCCGACCGGCCCGCTGCTGGCCGGGCTCGGTGACGCCGTCCACCGCGACGGCCGGGGCCGCCTGGTCGTGGACGCCGGCTACCGCGTCGGCCTGGACGTGCCGGGCGCGCTCTACGTCCAGAACGCGGAACGGCACACCCACGGCCCCGGCGCGCCCGACCTCGGGCTCGGCGCCTGGCGGGCGGCCGTGATCCTCAACGCCGTGTGCGGCGAGACCGTGCACGCACTGCCCGACCGCACCGCCTTCACCACGTTCGGCCTGGAGGACAAGTGACCCTCGACGAGGCGGCCACCTGGCGCGCGGCCGGCGCCCTGATCGCGCACAAGATGCTCGGGGAGCTCTCCTACGAGCACCTGCTGGAGCCCGTCCGGGACGGCGATTCCTACCGGCTCGAGCTGCCCGGTGCCGCGTACACGTTCCGGGCGCGGCGGGGCGCGTTCGACGCCTGGACGGTCGAACCGGGCAGCGCGCGCCGCTCCGGCGAGCCGGTCACCGACCCGCGCACCCTCGTCGTGGACGCCCGGGAAGTGCTGGGGCTGAGCGGGTTGCGGCTGGCCGACGTGCTGGCCGAGCTGACTTCGACCGTTGCCAACGAAGCCGCCCGGCTGCGGCGCGCCCCGACCGCGGCCGCACTGTCCACGATGGACTACGACGTCGCCGACGGGCACCTCACCGGCCACCCGCGGCTGGTGCTGAACAAGGGCCGCGTCGGGTTCTCCGCGCGCGACCGCGCCCGGTACGCGCCGGAAGCGGGCGCCGACGTCCGGCTGCGCTGGTTCGCCGTCCACCCGGACCACGCCGAGTTCCGCTGCGTCGACGAGCTGAGCCGGGACGCGCTCCTGGACGCCGAACTCGGGGCGCTGCGGGCGGAATTCGCCCGGAAGGTGCCCGGGGACTACGTCTGGGTGCCGGTGCACCCCTGGCAGGCCGACGAAATCCTCGGCACGCTCTACGCCGCCGAGCTCGCCACCGGCGTCGTGGTCGACCTCGGGGAGAGCGCCGACGCCTACCGCGCGCACCAGACGGTCCGGACGCTGGGCAACGTGACCACGCCGGGCCGCCACGACGTCAAGACCGCGGTCTCGGTGCGCAACACGCTGGTCTACCGCGGGCTCGCCTCGGCGGCGACGCTCGCCGGGCCGTCGGTGACGTCGTGGCTGCGCCGGATCAGCGCGGCCGACCCGCTGCTGAGCGAGCGGTACCGGTTCGGGCTGCTCGGCGAAGTCGCGAGCGTGTCGGTGACGCACCCGCTGTTCGGGCACCTGGAGGAGCTGCCGTACCGCTTCCACGAGACGCTGGGCGCGCTGTGGCGCGAGCCGATCCGGCTCGCGGACGGGGAGCGCGCGATCTCGTTCGCCGCCTTGCCGTACCGCGGTCCCGACGGCGTTTCGATGCTTGCGCACCTCATCGCGAGCGCCGATCCCGAGGCGTGGCTGGCCCGGCTGTTCGACCTGCTGCTCACGCCGTTGCTGCAGTGGCTGCTGCGCCACGGCGTCGGGTTCTGCCCGCACGGCCAGAACCTGGTCCTGGTCGTCGACGCCGCCGGCTTCCCCCAGCGGGTGCTGATCAAGGACTTCGCCCAGGGCGTCGACCTGCTCGACGAGCCGGTCGGGAGCTACGAGTCGCTCCCGCCCGAGGCGAACGCGGACATGCTGCGGTGGCCCGCGCACCTGCTCGCGCAGTCGCTGTTCAGCTCGGTGTTCTCCGGCCAGTTCCGGTTCTGGGCCGAGGTCCTGCTCGACGAGACCGGCCTGCCCCGGGCCCGGTTCTGGGCGCTCGTGCGCGAGGTCGTGGGCCGCTACCGCGCCGAAAACCCGGACGTGGCCGCGCGGTTCGACGCGTGCCGGCTGTTCGCGCCGGACGTCGAGCGCGTGACGCTCAACCGGGAGCACCTCGCCGGCCAGGGGTTCGACAAGGTGGAGCGCGACGACGAGTTCGACGTCCGGTGGGGCCGGGTGCCGAACCCGCTGCACGCCGCGGACCCCGGCGGCGCGTGGTGACGCCGTTCGCGCGGCCGGCCGGCCCCCGGTCACTGGCCGGGCGCCAGGCCGCGGCGGCCGCGGGGAAGGCCGTGCTGCGCGGGGTGCTCGCCGAGGACGGCGCGCGCCTGCTCCTGCTGGTGCCCGACCCGCACGCCCGCTTCGCCGCGGTCGAGCTGGCCGCGCCGTTCGCCGCCTCGGTCCTCGACGACGGCTACGGCGTCTGCAGCTACGTCTTCGCGTGGTCGCCGGACCGGGAGCCGCTCCCGGCGTCCGGCGTGCTGGGCGGCTACCTCGAAGGCTTCGGCGACCTGCGGATGCGCCCGGACCCGGCGACGGCGATCCCGTGGGGCGAGCGGACGTGGGCGGTGGTGTGCGACGCCGAGTGGCCGTCCGGCCAGCTCGCGGAGCTCGCCCCGCGCGAGGTGCTGCGCGGGCAGCTCGCGGCGCTGGAGGGGCTCGGGCTGGTGCCGTCGGCAGGCATCGAGCACGAGGTCGTGTTCGCCGACGCCGCCGGGCCGCTCACCGCGCACGGCACCGACTACGCGCTCGGCGGCACCGAACGCCTGGCGCCGCTGCTGGCCGACCTCCGGTCCGCATTGGACGAAGCCGGCCTGGGTGTCGAGTCCGCGCGTGCGGAGTGCCACCCCGGGCAGTACGAAGTCGTGCTGCGCCACCGCGACGCGCTGGCGGCGTGCGACGACGTGCTGCTGCAGCAGCTGATCGTGCGCCGGGTCGCCGCGCGCCACTCGGTGGAAGCGTCCTACCTGGCCGCACCCGCGCCGGGGCAGGGTAACTCGGGGCACGTGCACCTGTCGCTGTCCACTGTGGATGGTTCGCCGCCGGACCTGCTGGGCGGCTTCCTGGCGGGCGTGCTGCGCGACGCGCGGGCGCTGACGGCGGTGTGGGCGCCGACGTGGAACAGCTACGTGCGGCTGCGCACGGCACCGTTCTCCCCGCGCGAGATCCGCTGGGGCCACGACGACCGGACGGCGTCGGTGCGCGTCGCCGGGCCACCGTCGGACCCCCGCCTGGAGTTCCGCTTCGCCGGCGCGGACGCCCAGCCGCACCTGGTGCTCGCGGCGCTGCTCGCGGCCGGGCGGTTCGGGCTGGAGGAGGGGCTGACGCCGCCCGAGCCGGGCGTCACGACGGGCTCGCTGGCGGGCTCGCCCTGGGAAGCGCTGTCGTCGATGGACCGGGTGGGGGAGCTGCTGGGCGAGGACGTCGCGGCCCAGCTGACGGCGCTGCTGACCGAGGAGATCGAGTCCGGCCTGGACGCGGTCACGGACTGGCAGCGGCGCCGCGGCACCCTGCGCGGCTGAGGGTGGCTTCGGGCAGGCTCGACGGCATGTCATGCCGACACAGTCGTTACTAGTAACGGGGGTCGCCCGAGGCGCCGGGGCCCGCAAGGCCAGCGTGCCCGACAAGTGAGCCATGAGTACGACTGGCCGCGTCGGTGCGGCATCGGACTTCTCGCCGGGCGATCACCCGCTTGCCCGGTAGAGAACTCGCAGCATCCGGCCATGTCAGTCCGTCGACGTGGCCGCGGGTTGCGGTACGCGGTTGGCAAGCTCAGTTTGGCAGGATAATGACCCCGAGGCCGGAATTCGGCCCCGGAGGGATGTGGAGGAAGGGGTCGATCCCTTGATTTTGCCGCAGGCTGTCGAGCAACTGCGCCGGAGCGACCGGAGATCCGAGCAGATGTGCTGACACCGATCGCGACTGCTGAACCTGCTTGAGCCGGACTACCTCCAGCTGGCGGTGGTCGTCCATGGCTCGACGGCTGACCGCGCGCAGGTAGTACCGCATGAATTGGCTTTCTGCGAGCGTCTGTGCTGCGTCGAACGGCACCGCCTTGAGGTGCTCCTTGCCGCTCCTTCGGTACGTCTCGTGCGATATCCAGTATCCAGGCTGTTTGCTCTGCAGTTCCAGCCATTTGGGTTCGTGAAGTTCCAGGGCATCGCGGAGCATGTCCGGCCACGCTTGCCATCCGACCTCGGTCAGGCGTCGGCTCCGGTAGACCTCGTTGCGTGATAGGTCGAGGTCGAGTTCCTCGAGCATGAAGATGCGTGTACGCGGGTCGTCTTCCAGGTTCGGAAATCTCAGCTCCATCATTACCTCGTATCGATGTGCGGGTCGTCGCGAACGTCATAATGCTTCCTGGTTCGGCGGCGATTTGAATCCATTGGAAGAAGGCTTACACGTTTGAAAGATCAACTCCATGCGGTAACGATGAACGGTCACCCGTAAACGCCAAACGGCGTGTGGGATGTCAAGGTGACGGGGCTGGCTGACCAGCCGCGCGCCAAGGGAAGCAGAATTCGAGGCGGAGGTAAGGCTGTGAGGGCGTTGGTCCGGTGGCCGCCCGGCGGCCCGGTCGTGCGCAGATCTTCACCGGCGAGGGGTTGCGCGGGGGCGTCCGGGTGCGCAGGCTCGACGTCGTGAGCGAGCACGAGTACGACCTCATCGTCATCGGTTCGGGCCCCGGCGGTCAGAAGGCCGCCATCGCCGCGGCGAAGCTGGGCAAGCGGGTGGCGGTCGTGGACCGGCACGACATGGTCGGCGGGGTGTGCGTCAACACCGGCACGATCCCGTCCAAGACGCTGCGCGAAGCGGTGCTCTACCTGACCGGGATGAACCAGCGCGAGCTCTACGGCGCGAGCTACCGCGTCAAGCAGGACATCACCATCGCCGACCTGCTCGCGCGCACCCAGCACGTCGTCGGGCGCGAGGTCCAGGTCGTGCGCGCGCAGCTGATGCGCAACCACGTCGACCTCATCCCCGGCCTCGGCTCGTTCGCCGACGCGCACACCGTGGTCGTCGAGAGCAAGCACCCGGGCGACCGCCGGACGCTGAGCGGCGACCACGTCGTGATCGCCACCGGCACCCGTCCCGCGCGGCCCGGCCACGTCGACTTCGACGCCGCCCGCGTCCTGGACTCCGACGAGATCCTGCGGCTCGAGCAGATCCCGTCGTCGCTCGTGGTGGTCGGCGCCGGCGTGATCGGCATCGAGTACGCGTCGATGTTCGCCGCGCTCGGCTCGCGGGTGACGGTGGTCGAGCAGCGCGACCAGATGCTCGACTTCTGCGACCCGGAGATCGTCGAGTCCCTCAAGTTCCAGCTGCGCGACCTCGGCGTCACGTTCCGCTTCGGCGAGAAGGTCGCCGACGTCGCGGTGTCCGACGACGCCACGATCACGACCCTGGTCAGCGGCAAGCGCATCCCGGCCGACGGTGTCATGTACTCCGCGGGCCGCCAGGGCATGACCGGCGACCTCAACCTGGAGGCGGCGGGCCTGAGCGCGGACGCGCGCGGCCGGCTGGTGGTCGACGAGAACTACCGCACCGAGGTCCCGCACATCTACGCGGTCGGCGACGTGATCGGCTTCCCGGCGCTGGCGGCGACGTCGATGGACCAGGGCAGGCTGGCGGCCTACCACGCGTTCGGCGAACCGGCGAACGGCCTGGGCGCGCTGCAGCCGATCGGCATCTACACCATCCCGGAGATCTCCTACGTCGGCTCGACGGAGGCGCAGCTGACGTCGTCGTCGGTGCCCTACGAGGTCGGCATCGCGCGCTACCGCGAGCTGGCGCGCGGCCAGATCACCGGCGACAGCTACGGGATGCTCAAGCTGCTGGTGTCCACGACGGACCGCAAGCTGCTGGGCGTGCACGTGTTCGGCACGGGCGCGACCGACCTGGTCCACATCGGACAGGCGGTGATGGGCTGCGGCGGCACGGTCGACTACCTGGTGGACGCGGTGTTCAACTACCCGACGCTGTCGGAGGCGTACAAGGTGGCGGCGCTGGACGCGACGAACAAGATCCGCGCCTTGGACCGCTTCTCGTCCTGACCGGCGGGTCGCGCATGTCATGAACGGGTCGTTCATCTCGTCAGACGACATGAACGACCCTTTCATGACGTGGTGGGCCGCGACCTTGGCGGAGCCGTCCGCCCCGGCCGCGGGCGTCGCGAAAGGACCCTTCGTGACGCTCCGGGCCGGAAGCCGCTCGTGCCGGCGACCCCCGCGGCCGGCGTGTCATGAGAGTGCCGCTCCGCATCCCGTCCCAGGCCCCGGCGGACAGCCTCAAGAACCACACCAGCACCACCCGATCCACCTGCCGCGAACCCGTTTGACACTCGACTAGAACGTATGTTCGACTGGCGGCGTGCGATGGGATCGGCAGCGAGCAGGGGAGGGTGAGCCGGCACTGCCCGGGCTGGAGGGCCTGGTGCGTTCCGTGCGGTCACCGGAATTCGACGGCGTCACCTTTCACGAGGTGCACGCGCGCTCGGTGCTGAACAAGGTGCCCGCCGGCTCCGGGGTGCCCTTCGGCTGGACCGTGAACCCCTACCGCGGCTGCTCCCACGCCTGCACGTACTGCCTCGAAGGCGGCACCGAGATCCTCCTGGCGGACGGCCGCACCAAGGCCCTGTCGGAGCTGAAGGTCGGGGACGCCATCTACGGCACCCGCGGCCACGGCGCGGCCCGGCGGCTGGTGCCGACCCGCGTGGAGGCGCACTGGACCACCCTGCGCGCCGCGTACCGGGTGACCCTCGAGGACGGCACGCGGCTCGTCGCCGGCGGCGATCACCGGTTCCTGACGAACAAGGGCTGGAAGCACGTCACCGGCAGCAAGTTCGGGGCCGCCCAGCGGCCGCACCTCGAGCCCGGGACCGAGCTGATCGGGGTCGGGCGGTTCGAGCCGACGCCGGACGAGACGCTCGGGTACCGCGCCGGCTACCTCTGCGGGATGCTGCGCTCCGGCGGGTTCGCCGCGGAACCGGACGCCGCCGCCCGCGCGCTCGCGTACCTGCCCGACTTCGGGGCGTCCGTCGGCTTCCTGAAGGTGCCGTCGGAGCCGGACGCGCACTGGCAGCGCGGGTTCCTCGCCGGCGTCTTCGACATCGCGGGCGGCTACGGCCGCGGCATCCTCACCTTCGCGCACGACGAACCGGAGATCACCGACGCCGTCGCCGCCGCGCTCGCCCGGTTCGGCTTCGCCCGCCAGGTCGACGAGGTGCCGAAGTTCCCGACCCGCCAGGAGGTCCGGCTGCTCGGCGGCGCCGGCGAAGTCCTGCGGTTCCTGCACGTGAGCAACCCGGCGGTGACCTGGAAGCGGTCGCTGGACGGCGCGGTGATCGGCGCGAGCCGCCGCCGCGTCGAGGCGATCGAGCCGCTGGGCCTGCAGCTGCCGCTGTTCGACATCACCACCGGCACCGGCGACTTCATCGCCGACGGCATGGTGTCCCACAACTGCTTCGCCCGGAACACCCACACCTACCTCGACTTCGACGCCGGCCGCGACTTCGACACCCAGGTGGTCGTCAAGGTCAACGCACCGCAGGTGCTCACCGCGCAGCTGAAGAAGCCGTCGTGGCGGCGCGAGCACGTCGCCATGGGCACCAACACCGACCCCTACCAGCGCGCGGAGGGCCGCTACCGGCTGATGCCGGGCATCATCACGGCGCTGGCGCGCTCCGGCACGCCGCTGTCGGTGCTCACGAAGGGCACGGTGCTGGCGCGCGACCTGCCGCTGCTGCAGGACGTCGCCGCCGACGTGCCGGTCGGGCTCGCGGTGTCGATCGCGCTGCTCGACGGCGAGCTCCAGCACCGCCTCGAACCCGGGACGCCGAGCCCGCGGGCGCGGCTCGAGCTGGTCCGCAAGGCCCGCGACGCCGGGCTGGAGTGCTCGGTGCTGGTGGCGCCGGTGCTGCCGTGGCTGACCGACTCCGCCGAGGCCCTCGACGCGCTGTTCGCGCAGCTCGCCGACGTCGGCGCGTCGAGCGTGACGGTCTTCCCGCTGCACCTGCGCCCCGGCGCCCGCGAGTGGTTCGGCCGCTGGCTGGCCGGCTCGTACCCGGCGCTGGTCCCGCGGTACCGGGAGCTGTACGCGCGGGGCAGCTACGTGCAGAAGGCCTACCGGGAGCGGCTCGCGGAGCGCGTCGCGCCGTTGCTGCGGCGGCACGGGCTGGCGCCGAAGACCGGGTACGACCCGCGCGACCCCGAGCCGGCGTCCGCCGCGGAACCCCCCGCGCCCACCGGACAGCTGCGCCTGCTCTGACGGTCCATTGTGGACCATCCGGGTGACGCGCTGGGCCGTTCGACGTAATCCTCGCCCCGGTGCGCGGCGCTGTCCTGGGCTTGCGGGAAAATGTCCGATCGTGTCGTTGTCGTCCCGCGTCACCGGCGCCTAACGTCGAAGGGATGGACCCGGGAAGGAGCGGACGGTGACGACCTCGCAGACCGATCGCGTCGCGGCCGCCCGGCTCGCCTGGGCCGCGCTGAAGCTGACCCGGGCCGGCCGGCACCCGGTGGGCGTCGACCGCCTGGCCGCGATCGTCGGCGTCACCCCCGCCGAAGCCCGGCGGCTGGTCGAGCTGATCGGCTTCACGCTGCACCGCGACCTCGTCTCGACCGGCCCGGCCCCGCGCGGCGCGCACCACCGGCTGGCGCCCGCCGAAGGCACCCTCGGCGCCGGCCCGGACGGCTCGGTCGACATGTTCCTGCTGGCCATCGCCACCGGCGAGCGCGTGCACGCGGCCGCGGTCTGCCCGGTCACCGGCACCCACATCCGGATCGACCTGGTGGCGCACGGGATCCTCCAGGCCGACCCGCCGACCGCGGTGGTGGCGGCCGTCGACCTCGGCTTCGGCCTGGCGCACGTCGACGCGGTGGCCTGCGCGGGCCAGCCGTTCTTCGCCTCGGCGTCGGCCGCGGCGAGCTGGCTGGTGGGGCACCCGGGCGGCCGGATCTACCAGGTGGCGGCCTACCTGGCCCAGGCGCACCGCCTGGTCGCGGCGCTGGAGGCCCGGCCCCGGTTCGTGCTCTGACGCGGGCACCGCTGCCCACCGCCGCAGGCGAGCCTGCCGACGTCGTAGGCTGGGCTGTTCGTTAGCCTTTGAGCGGCGACAACCGCCGCTGAACGCCCATCTCGAAGGAGAGCAGTCGCAGTGCTCCGCACCCACCAAGCCGGCACCCTGCGTGCCGGACAGGCCGGACAGACCGTCACCCTCACCGGATGGGTGGCCCGGCGGCGCGATCACGGCGGCGTCATCTTCATCGACCTCCGCGATGCCAGCGGCGTCGCCCAGGTCGTCTTCCGCGAAGGCGAGATGGCCGAGCGCGCGCACGCGCTGCGCTCCGAGTTCTGCGTCAAGATCGTCGGCGAGGTCGCGAAGCGCCCCGAGGGCAACGCGAACGCCGAGATCCCCACCGGCGAGATCGAGGTCCTCGCGACCGGGCTCGAGGTGCTGTCCGAAGCCGCGCCGCTGCCGTTCCCGATCGACGACCGCGTCGACGTCGGCGAGGAGATCCGCCTCAAGCACCGCTACCTCGACCTGCGCCGCAGCGGCCCGGCCGCGGCCATGCGCCTGCGCAGCGAGGTCAGCCGCGCCGCGCGCGAGGTGCTGCACGCCCAGGACTTCGTCGAGATCGAGACCCCGACGATGACCCGCTCGACGCCGGAAGGCGCGCGCGACTTCCTGGTGCCCGCCCGGCTCAAGCCCGGCTCCTGGTACGCCCTGCCGCAGTCGCCGCAGCTGTTCAAGCAGCTGCTCATGGTCGGCGGCATGGAGCGGTACTACCAGATCGCCCGCTGCTACCGCGACGAAGACTTCCGCGCCGACCGGCAGCCCGAGTTCACCCAGCTCGACATCGAGATGAGCTTCGTCGAGCAGGACGACGTCATCGCGCTCGGCGAGGACATCGTCTCCGCGCTGTGGAAGCTGATCGGGCACGAGATCCCGCGGCCGATCCCGCGCATCACCTACCACGAGGCGATGGCCAAGTACGGCTCGGACAAGCCGGACCTGCGCTTCGACCTCGAGATCACCGACATGACGGAGTTCTTCGCCGACACGCCGTTCCGCGTGTTCCAGGCCCCGTACGTCGGCGCGGTCGTGATGGCGGGCGGCGCCGACCAGCCGCGTCGCCAGCTCGACGCGTGGCAGGAGTGGGCGAAGCAGCGCGGCGCGCGCGGCCTCGCGTACATCCTCGTCAACGAAGACGGCACGCTCGGCGGCCCGGTCGCGAAGAACCTGTCCGAGACCGAGCGCGAGAACGTCGCCGCGGCCGCGGGCGCCCAGGCCGGCGACTGCATCTTCTTCGCCGCCGGCAAGGCCGCGTCGACGCAGCCGCTGCTCGGCGCCGCGCGCGACGAGATCGGCAAGCGCCTCGGCCTGATCGACGAAGACGCCTGGTCGTTCGTGTGGGTCGTCGACGCGCCGCTGTTCGCGCCGGTCGAGGACATCGGCGACGACGTCGCCGTCGGCTCCGGCAAGTGGACCGCCGTGCACCACGCCTTCACCTCGCCGACCCCGGAGTGGATCGACAAGTTCGAGCAGGACCCGGGCAACGCGCTGGCCTACGCCTACGACATCGTCTGCAACGGCAACGAAATCGGCGGCGGCTCGATCCGTATCCACCGCGGCGACGTCCAGAAGCGCGTCTTCAGCCTGATGGGCCTCGGCGAGGAGGAGGCCCAGGAGAAGTTCGGCTTCCTGCTCGACGCCTTCGCCTTCGGCCCGCCGCCGCACGGCGGCATCGCGTTCGGCTGGGACCGCATCGTCATGCTGCTGGCCAAGGCCGACTCGCTGCGTGACGTGATCGCGTTCCCGAAGACCGGCGGCGGGTACGACCCGCTGACCGCGGCGCCGGCGCCGATCACGGCGCAGCAGCGCAAGGAGGCCGGCATCGACGCGAAGCCGGCCCCCGCCCCGCAGAGCTAGTGCTGCACCTGAGGGCCGTGTGCCCGCCGGACCAGACCGCCGAGGCGCTCGACGTCCTGCGGGCGCACGCCGGCACCGCGCACCTGATCGTGCACCGCGGTGCCGCCGTGGAGCCGGCGGGTGACCTGGTCGAGGCCGACATCGCGCGCGAGGCGGCCGACGAGATCGTCGAGGCGCTGTGCGGGCTCGGCCTCGACCACTCCGGCGGCATCACGCTCGAAGCGCTCGACACCGCGCTGTCCGACGCCGCCGACGAAGCGGAGGAGGCCGCGCCGGGCGAGGGCGCGGACGCCGTCGTGTGGCAGGAGCTGCTCGGCCGCACGGGTGAAGAGTCGCGGCTCAACGTGACGTTCCTGGCGTTCCTCACCATCGCCTGCCTGCTCGCCGCGGTCGGGGTCCTCACCGACTCCGCGGTGACGATCGTCGGCGCGATGGTCGTCGGCCCGGAGTTCGGGCCGCTCGCCGCTCTGGCGGTGGGCCTGGTGCTGCGGCGGTGGGACCTCGTCCGGCTGGCCGGCGCGGCGCTGGGGGTCGGCTTCCCGCTCGCCATGGTCGTCACGCTGGGCGGGGCGCTGCTGGTGAAGGTGACCGACGTCTTCGGGGCGCAGGCGTTCGAGCTCAAGCAGCACAACGAGGTCGATTTCGTCTTCTCCGTCGGGGTGCCGTCCCTGGTCGTCGCGATGCTCGCGGGCGCGGCGGGGATGCTCGCCATGACGTCGGCGAAGTCGGCCGCGCTGGTGGGCGTGTTCATCTCCGTGACCACCGTGCCCGCCGCCGGTTACGCGATGGTGGCGGCCGTGGCGGGGGAGTGGGGCCGATGCGTCCAATCGGTGGGTCAGCTGCTCGTCAACCTTCTCGGAATCGTTGCAGCAGCGGCCATTGTGTTGATCGTGCGCCGGAATGGGCAACGTTCACCGGTGGGGATGCGTCCGCTTTCACGCGGGTGACCCGTATCCGGGTGGGATGCGTCTTCTTGTCCGGATGTCAGTAGTCATGGTTGCTCAGTCACGAGTAGGGTCGGTGACAATGACAGTCGACACCTCCTCCTCCGGCGACGCTGGGGTCGGGGCAGGAGCCGAGCAGCTCGCCGTCGCCGCGGCGGTCGCGGCGGGCGAGTCTGTTCTTTCGCGCCGGTTCGGCAGCGCGATCACCCTGGTCGCCCCCGAGGACCTCGCGGGGAGCGGACCGGCGACGGTGGTCCGCGCCAGGGTGGTGTCGTCTTCGTTCGCGTTGCCGCGCACGGTCGTGGTCAAGCACTACCCGGATCCGCCGGGCCCGGGCGCCGACCCGTTCGCCCAGGAGGCGGTCAGCTACCAGCTGTTCACGGCGCTGGCCCCGGACGAGCGGATGTGCCCGGAGCTGCTGGCCCACGACGGCCGCGACCGCGCGCTGGTCCTGGAGGACCTCGGCGGCACGCCGACGCTCGAGGACAAGCTCTACGCGCGTGATTCCCGCGCGGCCGAGCGCGCGCTGCTGTCCTGGGCCCGGTCGCTGGGGCGGCTGCACGCGAGCACCGCGGGCCGCGAAGCGGACTTCAACGCTTTGCTGCGCCGCCTGGGCGCCCCGGCGAAGGGCGACGAGGGCGCGGTCGACGAGCTGTGCGCGGCCGTGCCGTCCCTGATCCAGGAGCGCTTGGGCATCCCGGTCCCGGCCGAGGTCCACGCCCAGGTGACGGCGGCCTTGGAGCAGTCCCGTTCGGCGGGCTTCCGCGCGTTCAGCCCGGTCGAGCTCAGCCCGGACAACAACCTGGTGACGGGCGAGGGCGTCCGCTTCCTGGACTTCGAGTACGGCTGCGTCCGCTCGGCCCTGGTGGACGCGGCGCACCTGAGGCTGCCGTTCGCGAGCTGGCCGGACGCGCTGGCCCTCCCGGCGGGCATGAGCGAGGCGATGATCGCGGCTTGGCGCGCTGAAGTGGTGGGCGTCTGGCCGGCGTTCGCCGATGACGACGCGCTGGCCGAGCACCTCACGACCAGCGAGCTGCTGCGGGTGTGGCTGATCACGGGGGAGGAGCTGGCGTCGCTGGATCTGTCCCGGCACGCGGCTCCGGTGAGCCGTGAGGCGGCTTTCGTGACCTGGTGGCGGGACCTGGCCAAGCACGCGGGGTACGTGCGGATGACGGCGGTGTCGGAGTTCGCGGCCCGGGTGGCGGCGGCACTGGCGGCCCGGTTGGGTCCGCACGCCGACCTGGCGTTCTACCCGGCGTTCCGCTGACCTCGAGCGCCCCAACATGGGGCGCTGGTCTCTTCCGTCGGCGAACGGGACATTTCCGGCGCCCGTGAGGTGAGCGTCAAGAATTAGGCCCGGTGTCGAAGTCGCGTTACCTCGTCCTCACCGGCCGTGAGCCTCCGTGGCCGATGGTCGGGGGCGTGACCGTGCTGAGTGTCGAAGTCACTCCCGAACCCTCCCGGCCCGTGCTCGCCGCCGTACCGGAGCCGCAATCCGAGCCCAAGCACGCGCGGCGGCTCGTCGTGCTCGGGGATTCCACCGCTGTCGGGCTCGGGGATCCGCTGCCCCGGCGGGGTGGGTGGCGCGGGGTCGGCCCGCTGGTCGCCGCCGCGCTGGGAGTGGGGCCCGAGGGGTACCTGAATCCCTCCTTCACCGGGGCGCGGATGCGGTGCGTGCTCACCGAGCAGGTGCCCGCCGCCCTCGCGCACCGGCCGGATGTCGCCCTGCTCGTCGCCGGGATGAACGACACCCTTCGGCCGGACTTCGACGCCGCCCGCATCGCCGGTCACCTCACCGAGGTGATCCACCGGCTCCGCGAAGCCGGGACGACCGTCGTGCCCGTCCGGTTCCACGACCACAGCAAGGTCTTCCGCCTCCCGCCGTCGCTCAAGCGCGCCCTCAGCGCCCGCGTCGCCGAGCTGAACGCGGCCATCGACGAGGTCGTCGCCCGGGAAGGCGTGCCCTGCCTCGACCTCGACCGGCTTCCCGGCGCCTACGAGCTCGAGTCGTGGAGCGTCGATCGCCTGCACCCGTCCGAGCTCGGTCACCGCATGCTCGCCGAAGGCTTCACCGGCCTGCTCGCCGGGGCCGGGTTCGCCGTGCCGGAACCGGTGAGCCTCACCTGCAGCGGCGGCGTCGAACCCAGCGCTGCGGGGCACGTGGGGTGGCTGGTGCTCAAGGGGATCCCGTGGCTCTGGCGCCGCGGCCGCGAGTTCCTGCCCTACGCCGCGGTCATCATGTGGAACTCGTTCCGCGCCCGCTGAACACCCGCAGCGCTTCCGCGTCCGAAGCCGGATCGCGGACGAAGAAGTCCGCCCACTCCTCGATGGCCGGGTACGCGCAGTGCTCCGCGAGGAACCGGCACGCCGCTTCGACGTCGTACTCCGTGCGCCGCAGCTCGACGCCATCGCCGAGCAGCGCCCAGTGCGCACCCCTTGCCCCGTAGGGCATTCCGACGCTGCCCGGGTTGACGATCAGCCGCCGGTCGGCCAGCCGCACGAACGGCATGTGTGTGTGGCCGCAGACCACCGTGCGGGCCGTGACGCCGTCGAGGACCTCCGCCCAGCGTTCGAGCGGGCTGTCGACGAGCACGATTTCCGCGTCGTCGCGCGGGGTCGCGTGGCAGAACAGGACGCCGTCCAGCGTCACCGTCAGGGGAAGGGCGTCCAGGAACGGCAGATCGCCGGGACGCAGCTGCTTCGCCGCCCACGGGAAGATCGGGTCCGGGACGAAGTCGCCGGCTCCGCGCGCGGACGCCGCCAGCTCGCGGT